>NZ_JAGSPN010000133.1 GCF_018139685.1 Cognatundibacterium luofuense | reverse complement strand
CATTCCGGATGGAAGGTTTTGCCATTGGCGGTGCTGTAAGAATAAGAAGCAGCCCAGTAATCGCCAAAGCCTTCACCCATACCGCCGGTATCACCACCGGTCCAGCTATTGTTGATGTTGTACTGGATGCCGTGACCATATTCATGCAGGATCACGCCCACGTCTTCGCTATCATTGACACAACCATGACCGAAGGCCAGGTAATCCTTGCCGGCTGCCGCAGGCTGGTAATGGGAATTGTCATCACCATTCACACCGTCGGTATCCACATTCAGCGGACGGTTGATGATGGATTTGGAACCGGTGAAACCCAGCGACTGGATATAGCGCTGATTCTGATCCAGGTGGAAGTAAACGTTGGTGTCGTCAAATGCATTATTGCCGCGTTTGGCTGTCCACACGCCATTGGTGGTGGTGCTAGGTGCGGTATTTGGCGCTTCGATATCGGTGATGTTCACGAAAGGACC
>NZ_JAGSPN010000132.1 GCF_018139685.1 Cognatundibacterium luofuense | reverse complement strand
ACGTTATCAACTGCTGCCGTATAACTACACACTGAGTTTTTTGAATCATCAGCGCGGCCTGCCGCTGATGCGTCCTTTATTTTTTGCGGAGCCAGCCAATCCAGCCTTGCTGGCTGATGCCAGCAGCTATTTCTGGGGTAATGATTTCCTGGTGCATCCGGTGCTGCAGTCAGGGCAGCAACAGGCGGAAATCTATTTCCCCAAAAATGGGCCATGGCTGGATTTTCATACAGGACAGCGCTATGCAGCTGGCAGTCGTGCAGCAGTCTCTTTGCAAGCGGACCGGATACCGGTATTTGTACGTGCCGGCGCCTGGATTCCGCAGGCACAGGGCTTACAAAACACGACGCAATTTGATGTGAGCAAACTGGATTTGCACTACTACTATGACGAGGAGCAGACACTCAGCGAAGGTATGCTGTATGACGACGATGGATTGACTGCCAATGCCTATGAGTCGCGTGCCTATG
>NZ_JAGSPN010000131.1 GCF_018139685.1 Cognatundibacterium luofuense | reverse complement strand
AAAACCACCGGCATCCTGAAACTGTTTGACCAGCAAGCGATCAATTTCAGCAGCCACCCAGACATAGCCGCGCTGCTGCATCTGCAGACGCATTTCTGTCAATTTTCCATGCAGTCGCGGATGTGGCGGTGCATCCTGCCAATGCGCCGCATAGGCCTCAAACAAGGCATCAATATCATTGGTCGTCCGGACTGCAAACGGCACCCCCGGTAATATGACACCCTGCGCCAGATGATTGATGAAGGGCTGCAGTATGTAATACGCGTTCGCTTCGCGGGCTTTGATGCCTTCATCAATCTGACTCTTGGCCAGCTTGAGACTCGCTATATCATTTTTTGCCATCAGCGCAACAGTCACAAACAAGCCAAGTAAATGCGGTATGAAAAATTTACGCTTACCGCTGTTTGCTCTCTGCATTTCTGCATGGGTTTGCGCCAAGCCCACCGCATTCACGACTTGATTATTCAGGATG
>NZ_JAGSPN010000130.1 GCF_018139685.1 Cognatundibacterium luofuense | reverse complement strand
CGCGTGCAAGGCTTGCGCACAACGCAGCTGGAATGCGCGCCAGGTTTCTGTATATTCGCTGTCATATTCACCCGATATCCAACGCGTGATGGCGGCTGCAAATATCTGTTGAAAAGCATGTTTGCCATCCGGGGTATCCATCAAAAAGCGTTTCACTGCGCGCGGGTCATCAAATGCCGGCGTGTGGCGTGCTAACACTTCGTGATGGTTATACTCGTTCAGACGTGCGTCTTGCTGCCAGTTACTGGCATCCAGTGCAGATTCCGGCAAATCCAGCCAGCTGGCCAGGCAAGCTGCTGCCGTCTGATGATGGCGTTGCATCGCTCCGGTAACGACCCGCGCCACCGGCATATCGCGCTCTGCCCACCAGCGTCCCAGATGACGTGCCTGCTCCGCGCCCAATGGTGACAGCTGATCATAATTTTCACTGCCGAATGAAGCTTGTCCGTGTCGCACTAAAAAAATCTGTGCC
>NZ_JAGSPN010000129.1 GCF_018139685.1 Cognatundibacterium luofuense | reverse complement strand
CAGAGGTCCAAGTAAACCATCTTGTGCACCCACGAAGCCTGCAGGAGCAGAAGTGAGGGATGCTGAGGGCCGGGACAAGCTATCGGACTGTGTGCTGCCATCGGTAATGAGTCTCAGTAGACCTGGAACGTCACCTCGCCGCGATCGCCTGGAGAAATGACCGCCTTTCTTACAACCAAAACAGTCCCTCTGCCCTGGACCCCCGGCACTCTGGACTAGCTCTGTTCTCTTGTGGCCAAGTGTAGCTCGTGTACAATAAACCCTCTTGCTTTCAGCTGAATAAAAAAAAAAAAAAAAAAAAAAAAAAAAAAAATCCCAGAATTTAGAGGCGATCCACAA
>NZ_JAGSPN010000128.1 GCF_018139685.1 Cognatundibacterium luofuense | reverse complement strand
TATCAATCGGCACCAGCATCGCTTCGAAACCGCTCACCAGCTCCGCACGGAACTGAGGATAGCCTTCGAAACCCAGTGCACGTGCAAAACGATTTGCTGTTGCAACAGAAATGCCGACGGCGTTGGCCAGTTCGTCTATCGACATTGTGGCGGAGCGGAACACATTGGTCAGCACATAATCTGCGGCTTTTTTATGGGCTTTCGACAGGTTCATATAGACCTTGCCGATGCGGGCATTGACGGTTCCACCCAGGGCTTGCTTGTCAGGACGATTCATGATGGCTGGCTTTTCCAGTGTAAGGGAAATGTAAATATAATTTCATTAATTTGAAATGTAAAGTAATGAAACGTATCAAGTCAGAGAGGTGTTTTTTTCTGTCCGAATACAGATATTCTCACCAGCAATGCTGAATTATCGCCAGATTATTTTAAAAAATTCAAATATTATTTATAAAAATTCAGAAATGATGCGAAAAGC
>NZ_JAGSPN010000127.1 GCF_018139685.1 Cognatundibacterium luofuense | reverse complement strand
AATACGGCGGTCAGAAATCGAGCCAATTTCCGCAATCGCGAGTGCCAGTGTATCCGCCGCAAACGCGACTGGCTCAGCGTGGAAATTACCACCGGAAATGACTTCACCGGTTTCTACAAACACCAGCGGGTTGTCGGTCACTGCATTGGCTTCAATTAGCAAAGTACGCGCTGCATTGTTGATGATATCCAGACAGGCACCCATGACCTGAGGCTGGCAGCGCAGGCAATATGGATCTTGCACGCGCTCGTCATTGACCAGATGGGACTGGCGGATTTCACTGCCAGCCAGCAGCGAACGATAAATCGCTGCAGTCGCGATCTGTCCAGGCTGGCCACGGCTAGTATGAATACGTGCATCAAACGGCGCATCGCTGCCTTTAGCCGCATCGACCGACAAAGCACCAGTAATGGTCGCCGCTTCCAGCAAACGCTCTGCCAAAAACAGGCCATGTAAAGCCAGCGCAGTCGATACCTGGGTAC
>NZ_JAGSPN010000126.1 GCF_018139685.1 Cognatundibacterium luofuense | reverse complement strand
ATATGCGGCGACAGACCGCATTGTAAGGTCTGTGCCGGTGAATGAACAGCAGCGTTCAGCTATCGAGGTGAGAGATCAGCAAATGGCTCAGGCGCGAAGCCTCACGCGCACGACTCTCAGAGGGGCTGACACCGGCATCCATAGACAAACCGACAGCAAGAATGTCGATCAACAATAATTGCAAAATGCGGGAAATCATGGACAGGAAGGTCGCATTGTCTTCGGTATGATTGACCGCCAGGCAAACACTGGCCAGGCGTGCCAGAGGCGACTGATGTGGTGCAATCGCAATCACATCTGCGCCAGCAGCCAGAGCCGCTTCGGTCGCATGCAGCAATTCTGGCAATTTACCGGAATTTGACACGACGATCACCACATCGCCAGGATTGAGCAACTCTGCCGCCATGCTGAACAAATGCGCATCGCCATAGCTAGCGGTAGGAATACGGAAGCGAAAGAATTTATGCTGTCCATCGAGTGCC
>NZ_JAGSPN010000125.1 GCF_018139685.1 Cognatundibacterium luofuense | reverse complement strand
CTGGATACCTCCGTTATCCTGAAATGGCTGCAAGACAATTACCAATGTGAAATCGTGACCTTCACTGCGGATTTGGGTCAGGGTGAAGAACTGGAACCGGCACGTGCCAAGGCCTTGAAATTCGGTATCAAACCGGAAAACATCTACATCGACGATGTACGCGAAGAATTTGTGCGTGACTTTGTTTTCCCTATGTTCCGCGCCAATACCATTTATGAAGGCGAATACCTGCTGGGCACGTCCATTGCACGTCCGCTGATCGCAAAACGCCTGATCGAAATCGCGAAAGAAACCGGTGCCGATGCGATCTCGCACGGTGCGACTGGCAAAGGCAATGATCAGGTACGTTTTGAACTCGGTGCGTATGCACTGATGCCAGGCGTGAAAATCATCGCGCCTTGGCGTGAGTGGGATTTGCTGTCGCGCGAAAAACTGCTCAAATATGCAGAAGACGCAGGCATCGATATCGACATGAAACACAA
>NZ_JAGSPN010000124.1 GCF_018139685.1 Cognatundibacterium luofuense | reverse complement strand
CTATACAAGGCCAGCAGCAGGGTTTTATCTGGCAAATTTGCAGCATACCACCAGCCATGCTGCACAGCTTCGAGATGTGTCAGGCCATTTTTTTCAAGCTGTGCATCCTTGATGGCAAACCGCCTTGCTAAGCAAATCAACGCCTCTGCCCTAAGTTTCTGAATACCGCATTTGCGCACGAACACGGCGCGTGATCCACTCGCATCAATCACAAAATCAGCATAGATCTGGCTGTGACCAGATATACCAGCAGTGTGCGTTGCTAAATGCAGTTCATAAGCTGAGGATGCTGTAGTTACCACCTCTTTGAGCATAGTATTGATGCGCAAATCTACGCCACGCATTTGTGCCTGCCTTGCTAAAAACTGATTGAATTTGCGTCTGTCTAAATGCCAGCCATGTCCGAGCGGGTTCAATAAATGATCGTTATAGCCGCGCTTCTCACTCCCCCAATAGGAACAACTGCCATAGCAAGGAGCATGCCC
>NZ_JAGSPN010000123.1 GCF_018139685.1 Cognatundibacterium luofuense | reverse complement strand
GCGTGGCTCCGGTATAGGTGCTGCCTGACACTAGCGTGGCAGCCTGCAAACTGGAAGCAATGTTATCTAATTGTTCCAGATTTCCTGACCACGGTGTACTCAATAAATTGGCAGTTTGTTTGCCATTGGTGTCCGTCAGCGTCAGTGAAACTAGGGTGATATTGATTGCGGCCCAATTTTCCGATGAAGCGTCACTCACGACAATAGGTACGGAAACCGGTGCCGCGGTTGCAGCACTTGGCGGTGTTTGCGGATTATCCGTTGCTGTCGTTGAGCCGCCGCCACCGCCACAGGCGCTCAAGGCTGCGAGTAAAGAAGTGGCCAATACATATTTACCTTGCTTCATCGTCGTATCTCCGGCTGAGTGAATGTACTTTCAGCTTATGCCTGAGTGACTGTTGCTGTGTATCAAAGTTTTGCAAGCTTGTTTGTATGTGGGGTCATGAGATTTTGTCTGAGTTTTATTCAAATATTGCAAAAAATGA
>NZ_JAGSPN010000122.1 GCF_018139685.1 Cognatundibacterium luofuense | reverse complement strand
CTGGCGTCATGCCCATTCCCTGGTAGTTGTTACAACATTGTTACCAGTAAGATGGGTGAGAGTAGCTATGTGAATACGTGGTATTGAGGAGGAAGTTGTAATTGTGAAATATAAGTCTATGATTTTATAGGAAAAACTAAATATATTTCTCAAAAATACTGGAAACATCTGCCGCAAATCCGATACAATCCGTTACTTTAACTGGCGGAGCGTTACTTAACTTTTGAGTGCCTTCAGCCACCTGAACCTGGATGCTAGGATAGGCAAACAAAAGATGATGGCTGAGAGTGACGCGCGATGGAGTCCCATAGTCTGGATACACACTGCTGTATCGGGTATTTGCCGTTCGTTGACGAATGTGCGTTTCCTGCGTATGGAGCGTGGTGCCGCCTTAGTACTCCTGCTGGGTATGGTCTATTTGTTTCCTGGCCTGATCGGGCATGATCCCTGGAAACAGGATGAAACTGATATATTTGGCATTATTC
>NZ_JAGSPN010000026.1 GCF_018139685.1 Cognatundibacterium luofuense | reverse complement strand
GGCCATCCCGATGAATGCGTCAGTGACCCCGCCGCCGCGCCTGCGAGCACAATTGCCCAACGGCGTCACGCTCGATTTCGACTGTACCGAGCGGGATGCGGCATGGCTGTCGAGGATGATCGAAACGCTGGGGCGCTGCGATGTTTCGCCTCGACGCTGATCTGAAGGTGTACCTGCACCGCGAAGCCATCGATTTCCGCAAAGGCATCAACGGCCTGGCGACATTGGTCGAACAATCGATGGGGCAGGATCCCTTCGCCCGCGCCGCCTATGCCTTTCGCAACCGCGGCGGCAATCGCATCAAGTTGCTGATCTATGATCGTACCGGTTTCTGGTTGCTGATCAAGCGCCTGGAACAAGACCGTTTCGCCTGGCCGCGCCGCCCGCAAGCGGTGATGGAATTGACGGCGGAACAGCTGCACTGGCTGCTTGACGGCATTGATATCGAGGCGGTGCAGCGCCATCCGGTCCGGCACTACCAGCATGCCGGTTGAGCCGGTTCCGCTGTGGCGGCAATGCGACGCTGGCCGCCCTTGTTACAAATCGACGTAAACCTATTCGCGCCGCAAAACCCGTATCGTGGCAGGCATGAACAAACTCGCCGCCTTCCCCGACCTGCCGCCCGAAGTCCAGGCCTATATCCGCGCCCTGGAAACGCGCAATGCCGAGCTGTCCGAACGCGTGCGTTATGTGGAAGAGCAATTCCGGCTGGCGCAACTCATGCGCTATGCACCTAGCAGCGAGAAACGTAGCGACCGGGTGTTCAACGAGGCCGAACAAGTCGATCCAGCCCCGGAGCTCGACAGCGATACCATTCCCCTGACGCCGCCCGAGACCGGCATGCCGGAACTGGCGCCGCCAGCACAGCAGACGCGGGGCCGCAAACCCCTGCCGGCGGATTTGCCGCGCAAGCGCATCGAATATGATCTGGCGCCAGAGCAAAAAATCTGTACCTGCTGCCAGAGCGCGCTGCACCGCATCGGCGAAGACATCAGCGAACAGCTGCACATTCCGCCCCAGACCCCATGGGTATGGCAACACGTGCGCTTCAAGTACGGCTGCCGCCATTGCGAACGACACGGAATCAGTGCGCCGGTAGTGCGCGCCGCGATGCCGGCGCAACCGTTGCCGGGCAGCGTGGCCGACGCCGCCACGATTGCTACCGTCATGACCGGCAAGTATGCCGACGGCATGCCGCTGTACCGGATGGAAGCGGTGTTGGGACGCGTGGGGATCGCACTGAGCCGCGGCACCATGGGCCACTGGATGATCGGTGCCAGCCAGCGTCATTTGCAGCGTTTGTATGAGGCGATGCACGCCGTCCTTCTGGCGCAACCGTTGATCCATGGCGACGAGACCCGGGTACAAGTGCTGCATGAAGAGGGCAAGCGCGCGCAAAGCCAGTCGTACATGTGGGTGTATCGCAGCGCCGAATCGAGCACTACGCCGGTGGTGCTGTTTGAGTACCAACCGGGACGCGGGCAGCAGTATCCGCAAGCCTTCCTGCAGAGCTACGCTGGCACCCTGATGACCGATGGCTACAGCGCCTGGCGCACGCTCACGGGCGTGACGCACCTGGGCTGCATGGCACACGCGAGGCGTTACTTTGATGAAGCGGCCAAGGCGCAGGGAAAGGCCGATAAGCGCGCCAGGCAGGCACTCGACATGATCGCCCGGCTTTACCATGTCGAAGCGCTGGCCAGGGGCGACTTGCCGGCCGGCCACACCCGTGCCGACTACACCCACCGCTTACGCCAGCAGCACAGCGTGCCGGTGCTCAGCGTACTCAGGACATGGCTCGATCAACAGGCAGCTCAAGTCCTGCCAAAAAGTTTGCTGGGCGAAGCGATTACGTATGCGCGTAATCAATGGAGCTACCTGAGCCGGTACACGGATGACGGCAATGCGCCCATCGATAACAACGCCGTGGAGCGCGACATCCGTCCGTTCACCACCGGCAGAAAAAACTGGCTATTCAGTGACACCGTGGCCGGCGCGAAGGCCAGTGCGGTGATCTATAGCCTGATGCTGACGTGCCGTGCTTGCGGCGTTGAACCGTATGCCTATCTATGCCACGTGCTGACCGAATTGCCGCTGCGCGCAGAGGGGGCAGACTTGCACGACCTGCTGCCGTTTAACTACGCTGGCAGCGTCACGCCATAATTCAACCACTGTTCACGTTGCAAGGTGCGGGGAAATTCGCGCTTAAGATGAACCTGCATGCTGAT
>NZ_JAGSPN010000121.1 GCF_018139685.1 Cognatundibacterium luofuense | reverse complement strand
CTTTTCTTCAATTAGTTTTTTTGCATCAGAGATTCCGTTAACTTTAATCCATAGAAACATGCCAGCTTTGGGAACATGCCACTCTGCCAAACCACGTAACCACTTGTCTGCAGCTGCCAATATAAAATCCCTCTGGTTCTTGTAGAAATCAATAGCTCTGTCAACATGGGCCAGGAAACCCTCTTCTCCCCACTGGTATAGAAGCTCCGATATCATGAGCTGTGATAAAGTACAGGGATGCAGTGATGAGATTTGTGTGTGGAGAACAATCCTCTGTATCAAGGACTTGGGGCCAGTTATAAACCCCACTCTCAGCCCTGAGGAGATAACTTTTGAAAGGGAGTCAGCTCTGATAACTCTCCCATCAACATCCATGGAGAGAAAGGTTGGTTCCCAAGGCTTGGTGAACTGGAGAAAATAGTAAGGATCGTCTTCTATTATGAGGAAGTCATATTTTCTTGCAAGCTCATAGATTTCTTTCTTGCG
>NZ_JAGSPN010000120.1 GCF_018139685.1 Cognatundibacterium luofuense | reverse complement strand
ATCGACGGCACAAGGAACAATAGCAGATCGGCACTCCAGTTCTCCCCTAACCTTACTGAGGAAACTGATCATGCAAATTCTTTACACAGCAAATGCAACTGCAACCGGTGGTCGTGATGGCCGCGCTACTTCTGACGACCAGCACCTGAATGTGCAACTGACGACGCCAAAAGAGCTGGGTGGCGCTGGCGGTGCCGGCACAAATCCTGAACAATTATTTGCAGCTGGCTATTCCGCCTGCTTTATCGGTGCCATGAAATTCGTTGCAGCCAGCCAGAAAAAAGCATTACCAGCGGATGTCTCCGTCAATGGTCTTGTTGGCATAGGCCCCAATGGCAAAGGCGGCTTTGGTATCGCCGTCACGCTGAATATTTCCTTGCCTGGTATGGACACAGAAGCCGCAGAAGCATTGATACACCAGGCACATGAAGTCTGCCCATACTCCAACGCGACGCGTGGTAATGTGGAAGTGAGTCTGAATCTGGTG
>NZ_JAGSPN010000119.1 GCF_018139685.1 Cognatundibacterium luofuense | reverse complement strand
GGCAGGCTTATCCTCGACCTGAGCCGCTGGCGTTACTGTACCAAATTTGGCCAGATCACCCAGGTAGGTTTTGTTTTGATACAAACGGACCGGCACCACCATGTAACGGCCATCCACTGAAATTTTACTGGTTTCGCCAGGACGGCCAGTGAAGTTCACGTCGTAATCACCCGGCGGCAGGAAGGCACGTGCCACGAATACGCGCTCTGGCAGACTGCGCCACATGCGGTCATCGGCATTGCTCTCCGTCGCGGCAACTGCGATATTGGCGGCCAAACCGGCTAAGGCACCAAAATTTTTATTGATCTGATCCTGCGCCACACCTTTCACCGCCGCGCGGATTGCAGCACGGGTATAAATGCCTGGCAGTTCATCTTTCAAGGCACGGCGTGCCATCACGTTAAAATCAGTAATCAAGGCTGTCGGCAGACTCTGATTTCCAACCTGAATGGTATTGATCTGCGGTGCATCTTTATCCGGATAAATCA
>NZ_JAGSPN010000118.1 GCF_018139685.1 Cognatundibacterium luofuense | reverse complement strand
ATGGCCGCTGCATCGCACAGATACAGCCGGAATGGCTGGAAAAAATCGGTGGCCATTTGCTCAAAAAATCCTATGGTGAGCCGCGTTGGGAGAAGCGCAGCGGGCAGGTCAGTGCGTTTGAGCGCGCTACTTTATACGGCCTGGTAGTCTACAGTCAGCGCCGTATTCAGTATGGTCACTACCATCCGGCAGAAGCACGCGAAATATTTATCCGTGAAGCCCTGGTCGGTGGCGAATTCGATACGCGTGCGCCGTTTTTTGCCTATAACCAGAAACTGGTGCGCGAAATTGAAAATCTGGAGCACAAGTCGCGCAGGCTGGACGTGCTGGTGGATGATGAGTTAATCGTGGCGTTTTACGATCAGCATCTGCCGGCCGATGTCTGGAATGCGGTCTTGTTCGAACAATGGCATAAAGAAGCGACCAGCAGCAATCCCAAACTGCTGTATCTGAATAAAGATGAGCTGATGCGGCATGAAGCGGCTGGCG
>NZ_JAGSPN010000117.1 GCF_018139685.1 Cognatundibacterium luofuense | reverse complement strand
CAGTTGCCGGAACAAACCGGGCCTGGTGGATGGCAAGCCACAACAAACCTGGACGCACGTGGATTACGTCTGGAAACTCGACTGATCCCGCATAACAAAGGCGGTCAGACAGAACACCCGGGAGGGGGCAGTTCTGACCAACTGATAAAAGGAACGTATTACATCACCTTCAGGGAGTGCGAACTTGAGCATCAAATCGCCGGACTTTGTTAGTCAGCGACGTTCCCTTCGGGTTGCACGTCACAGGCGCGCCGGACTGCGTTAAGTACTTTGTCCATCGCACCACGATGGACGGCAGTACTTGCCTTGCCGGCACACCTGTGACGCACAACGCATCTCCCTGCTGATGACGTAATACGTTCCAGTAAGCACTACCAACCTTATTTTGTTTAAAGGAAGCACCATAATGAAAAACCGTTTCTCCGCATTCCTGGCTGCCGCCGTACTGGCCCTGACCGCAGCAGTTGCCGCACCTGTGATGGCACAAGA
>NZ_JAGSPN010000116.1 GCF_018139685.1 Cognatundibacterium luofuense | reverse complement strand
ATGAAAATAAAGTAAATATTAAAATTAATAAAATCAAAAAAATATTTAAAAAATTCAAAAAAGTCGTCAACCGGATAAAGAGTCATCGCGTTATAGGATCATGCAGCAACACAAAGTTGCGCTAAACCGAAAACCGAAGCGTACCTAACCTGAAAGAGGAAATGCCATGAACAAACTGATGACTGCAATGATCGCGACTGTTGTAATGATGGGTAGCGCGATGGCACAAACACCGGCTGCAACAGCAACGACTGCAGTAAAAGCAGAAACTGCAAAAGTAGCAGCAAAAGCAGAAACCAAAGTAGCTGAAGTGAAGGCAGACGCAAAAGCAGCAGCGCCTGCGACACCGGCAGCACCTGCATCCGCCAGCGCGAAAGCAGAACCGAAACCAGTGGCAACGCCTGCTGCAACAGAAACGAAAGCGGCTGAAGCTAAAACAGAAGCGAAACCAAAGAAAGTAAAGAAAGCGAAAAAGCACGCTGAAGGCGG
>NZ_JAGSPN010000115.1 GCF_018139685.1 Cognatundibacterium luofuense | reverse complement strand
TGTTTTCAGTACCTGAACAATTCTCAGCGGCAACTAAAGCAAATCTGGATGCACAATTCGCATTATTCTCCACCATCAGTGCAAAAACACTCGAAAGTGATGAAAAACTGGCCGAGCTGAATTTGAATGCAGTAAAAAGTACACTGGAAGAAGCCACTGCCACAACCCGCCAGTTATTGTCTGCAAAAGATGCACAGGAATTCATACAACTCAGCAGTGCACAATTGCAACCGAATGCAGAAAAATTCCTGTCTTACAGCCGCCACCTGGGAAATATTGCGTCATCTGCTCAGGCTGAGCTTTCCCGCGCAACGGAAATACAGCTCAACGAAAATAAGCGTAAAGTAGTCAGCCTGTTGGAAGATGTAACGAAAGATGCTCCTGCCGGAACCGAGCAGATTGTTGCGGCGATCAAAACTGCCATCAACAACTCTCATGCCAGCCTGGAGCAAATCAATAAATCAGGTAATCAAACTGTCGAGGCACTGGAA
>NZ_JAGSPN010000114.1 GCF_018139685.1 Cognatundibacterium luofuense | reverse complement strand
GAATACCAATCCGAGCACGACGACCAACAACTGAATGTTTTCTGAACCGATGCCAGCGCATCGGTTTTTACTTTTTGCATGGAGTGTATGATGACTGCATTGATCGTAATTCTTGTGATCCTGGCTGTACTGGCTTTCTGGGCTATCGGTGTCTACAACCGCCTGGTTGGTTTGCGTAACCGCTTTAAAAATAGTTTTGCCCAGATCGATGTACAACTCAAGCGCCGCTATGACCTGATTCCGAATCTGGTCGAAGTCGCTAAAGGCTATATGAAGCATGAGCGTGAAACCCTGGAAGCAGTGATCCATGCGCGCAATCAGGCAGTCAGCGCCAGCAGCAAAGCGGTGCTGGACCCGGCGGATGGCGCCTCGGTACAGCAACTGGCGGCAGCGGAAGGCACACTCACGGCTTCGCTGGGTAAGATGTTCGCGCTGTCGGAGTCCTATCCTGACCTGAAGGCAAATCAGAACATGATACAGCTGACCGAAGAGC
>NZ_JAGSPN010000113.1 GCF_018139685.1 Cognatundibacterium luofuense | reverse complement strand
AGCCGGGCCGCCAAAGCTGATCAATCCCAGCTTCAGCCAAAAGGTGAATGCCTGCCAAAAGCGAACAGAATACGGCGCTGAAGTGGCGCTGGTCTCTACCTGAAGTCTGATTTCTGTCATGAAGTTACTCTTCCTTTGTCTCAGAGCTGTCCGCCAGATGTGGCAACTTCCCGGCTTTGGCGCGATGGATTCATCAATCAAAAAGAGCAATCAAGCTCTGCTCTCATGCTCTAGGCCTGCGTGTAGTGCAATTCAATGGTGGCGTGAACTATCTCTTCGTGAACGGAAAGCCTTTTACGCACCTCATTTGTCGTCAGTAACCGGTCTTGCGTAACAACGGTCATTGCACACGAATAGACTTGTGCACCAACCCGCCAAACATGCAAGTCAGTTACTCTTGTGCCGCCGGCGTCATCTCGATTTTCGACAACATCTCTGATTTCGTCGACCACAGGATGATCCATCTCGCGGTCAAGTAAGACTTTTCCAGTAT
>NZ_JAGSPN010000112.1 GCF_018139685.1 Cognatundibacterium luofuense | reverse complement strand
CAGTTATCGCCCAGGATCAGTTCAGACTGGATAGCTTTGTGGTGGCGGCACAGGCACCGGAAGATGTCAAAAAAACGCCAGAGGAAGAAACCGGGCGGCGTCGTTTTCCTGATCCTGTCAGTCAAAGTGGTGAAGAAAAAGAGGATGATCCTGTCGCTGTTGCGCCGGAGCGCTATCAGGCCGATACAGAAAAACGTCAGCGCAAACAGGCTGAGCGTGAGCGTCAGTTTGCGGCTCAGATCAGCGAGACCACGGATATGCGCAGTCAGCAAACTTTGGTGGGGCAGATTCAGCAAAACCAGAAAAACGACATAGCGCAGTTCCGTCTTGCTCAGGCAGAGACCGACCGTCAGGAGCAGGAAAAAGCAGAACAGGAAAAGCGCGCAGCAGAACTGCGGGAATTGAAAAAACAGGAACAGGAAAAACAGGAAAAACAAGAACAGCAGCGATTGGCTCAATTGCGCCAGGAGCAGCAATTGCAGCAAGCAAATACCGC
>NZ_JAGSPN010000111.1 GCF_018139685.1 Cognatundibacterium luofuense | reverse complement strand
ATAAAGAAGACAGGGCGACTGCTCTATTGTTTGGTGATGCCGGAACTGCGACTGCACTGGAGTACAACGAGCAAGCTCAGCCCGCGTATTACGTGATTGGTACGGATGGTGGCGGCGCACGTCATCTGATGGTACCACGCAGCCCGGTGCGTGCAGAGCAACAAGAGGATGTACGTCTTAGTCAGCTGAATCCCGACTATTTGTATATGGATGGCGCGCAAGTATTTAACTTCACCATCAGCAGCGTACCGGCATTAGTCAGACAGTTGCTGAGTTTTTCAGGGCAAACGTTGGAAAGTACTGAGCATTTCCTGTTTCATCAGGCAAATGCCTTCATGCTGAGGCACATCGCAAAAAAACTCAAAATTCCTGCAGACCAGTTTTCCTTGAATTTACAGCGCTTCGGTAACACTTCCAGCGCTTCTATTCCCTTACTATTGACCGATATCAGTCGCCAAACCGCCTTACGTGAACGCGTTGTGATGGCTGGTTTTGGCG
>NZ_JAGSPN010000110.1 GCF_018139685.1 Cognatundibacterium luofuense | reverse complement strand
AACCGTCAGATATTGACACTCAGAGCCAGTGTATTGGGTATGGTGCCGGAGGACAGGGTGCAACGTGCCCGCGCACGAATTGAACAGCAGCTGGAAAAACCGGGGCGCCATGAAGTCAGTCTCAGCCACGTGCCGCCTGGCGTTTTAGTGCAGATTGATGGCAGCGGCAGCTTTTATATTGCACCAGAAGATATCGATCCATTTCAGCAGGAAACGCTGGACAGTGTGAGCCGACAAGCACAGCAGGCTTTGCAAATGGCGATCAGCGAATATGAGGAAAGCCGCAACCTGCGCAGTCTGTTGCATGCAGCCTTATATGCGCTGCTCGCGACGCTGGCTTATGCGTGTTTATTGTGGGCAGTCTGGAAGTTGCGCCGTATTGTGATGCGCCGCAGTCTGAAATTTGCCAACGCAAAACTGGCGGAACTGCATGACGTTGGTTCTGCGCTGATTCAACGTGAGCGTTTGCACTGGCTGATACTGAAAGCCAGCCAGATGC
>NZ_JAGSPN010000025.1 GCF_018139685.1 Cognatundibacterium luofuense | reverse complement strand
TATTGCAGAGGTTCAGGAGCATGCGACAGCATGGCTATGGTTTTACAATAACGAACGTCCGAACAAAGCAGTTGGTGGCGTACCACCGAAATATAAAAAGACTTTAACAACCCCGTCTTCTACTTCTATCGTCCATTAAAAAGGGGATAATTACCCTCTGCTTGGTTGATGGTGATGGTCTTCTAAAGATATAATCTCTAGAGTTTTTTACATTCTACCTCCGTCGATGAGCCTGCGCAGGCGCTATCAACAGTGAGTCAAGCTGAAATGACACCACAGACTCCACATCTGTCACATCCTAAGTATCGCCCCGACATAGATGGCCTAAGAGCCATCGCTGTGCTGTCAGTGGTCGCCTTTCACGCTTTCCCAGCTTGGATGAAGGGTGGCTTTATCGGTGTTGATGTCTTCTTTGTTATTTCTGGATTTCTGATTTCGATAATCATCTATGAGAACTTAGATAAGGGGACATTCAGCTTCGCTGAATTCTACGCAAGACGCATTAGACGTATATTCCCAGCTTTGCTGTTGGTGCTACTAGCTAGTTTTACTTTCGGGTGGTTCTCATTGCTTGCAGATGAGTACAAGCAGTTGGGCAAACACATAGCGGCTGGAGCTGGCTTTGTCTCTAATTTTGTGTTCTGGAGTGAGGTAGGCTATTTTGACAATTCGGTAGAAACTAAACCATTGCTTCATTTATGGAGCTTAGGTATTGAGGAGCAGTTCTATATAGCCTGGCCGTTCTTTTTGTGGTTAGCTTGGAGGCCAAAATTTAATCTTTTTGCGCTTACTGTTCTTGTAGCTTTAGTCTCGTTTTACCTCAACCTTAAGGGGATTAAGAAGGATGCTGTCGCTACCTTTTACTCCCCGCAGACTAGGTTTTGGGAGTTACTGGCTGGAAGCATATTGGCTTGGTTTGCTCTGTACAAAAAAGATGCGTTCGCTAACTACAAGTTAAAGATCGATGGCTGGCCAGCTAAGCTTATCTATCGAGAAGTTGTTGATATCGATAGAAAGATCCTGTCCAACGTAGCTTCATTTGTCGGCTGCTTGCTTCTTGCGTACGGATTTTGGCAAATTACTAAGGACGTAAGTTTTCCAGGCAAGTGGGCAGCAATCCCAGTTTTAGGTGCTATGCTGATTATTTTGGCTGGTCCAAAAGCATGGATTAATCGCAAGATACTTTCCACTAAGATTGCTGTCTGGTTTGGCTTAATCAGTTTTCCGCTTTACTTGTGGCATTGGCCAATACTGTTTTTTGCTCGTATTATTGTGAGTGAGGTACCAAGTCGTAATATACGTATGGCGGCTGTTGTACTTTCTATAGTACTAGCTTGGCTTACATATAAGTTCGTAGAACGTCCTGTACGTCTGGGTAAAGGTGGAAAAGCTAAAGTTTCTATATTTTTCGTTCTAATGGCTCTTCTCGGTGTTCTTGGCTATCACACATACATCAAAGATGGCTATGACACGAGAAATTCGATAAAAGGTTTTGTTAATAATAAGAACGAACTTTTAAGAACACCAGCTTCTGATGAAGCTTGTTTGTCATACGTTGATTTAAAAACTCCATTATTTTCGTATTGTCGCTTTACCAATGTAAATTCTGATGAGACAATCGCTGTGATTGGTGATAGTCACGCGCATGTTGCTTATCCGGGAATTTCGGAATTCCTAGCATCACGTGGAAAGAATACTGTGCTTCTTGCCAATAGCGGTTGTCCACCATTTTTAGAGAGTCCGACAGGTAATAATCAGAATGAGTTAGATGCTTGTGCTAATCAAGTAGAGCAGTTGCTTAAGGTTGTTGAGAGCAAGAAAGATATTAAGAAAATATTTGTTTTCACTAGGGGCCCTATCTATTTAACTGGTACTGAACCTTTGTCTGGTGATAAGAAGTTGGGTGTATCTAGTTTTTCGTTAATGCAATTTGTTAATTCTGCTCAACGTTCAATCGATAGACTTAAATCAAAGGATAAGACTATTTTTTATGTTAGTGAGAATCCAGAGCTGAACTTTCTCCCCGATTCTTGTTTAACACGACCATTTAAGGTACTTGCTAAAAGTTGTGCCGTATCCAAAGAGTCTGTTTATGCCAGGCAAGAGGAGTATCGTAAGAGTTTTTCTAATCTTAAAAACGTTACCTATATAGACAGCCTTCCTGTCTTTTGTCCAAGTGACAAATGCCTGATATTTGATGAGAAAGGGTCTTTGTTGTACGCAGATGATGATCATTTATCTGTTGCTGGAAGCAGATTTCAAGTGAATAATCTTTTGAAGCCTTACTTCGACTAAGTTTAAGAACTAACTTGTCAAGGGGCTTAAGATGCTTGGCAGAGTGTTTAGAAAGTGTATGAAGCAGTACTTTTTGACTTTACTAGTCATTAGCATCCTGTGATAATCTGAGCTTGCCCTGAAATTTAGTTCCCCCAAAGGTGACGTAAAATCAACAAAACTTTGGAAAGGTAATCATCCCGAAAATTAACAGGCGCTAAAAGTAGAATTTTCTCGTACTATCAACGCAGGAGATTCTTCATGAAAACATCCAAATTCAGTGACAGCCAGATACTGGCTATCTTAAAGCAGGCAGAAGCAGGTGCACCTGTACCTGAACTTTGCCGTGAACATGGCATGAGCTCTGCCACTTTTTACAAATGGCGCGCCAGATTTGGCGGGATGGACGCCTCCATGATGGCGCGTCTGAAAGAGCTTGAATCGGAAAATGCCCGATGCACTGGTGGTACCTGAAGCCATCAATCATTGCTGGTCGATGGACTTTATGCATGATCAGCTTGAAGATGGTAAGCACCCGGTCAACACAGGTTGACTAGTCCTCATTTAAGCAGGCTTCCAGTTGTGTGGTAGTAGTTCGCCAATACGGCTGAATGGCTGTAATGGTAGTCTTTCCAGCACGTCTTTCATGTACCTGTAAGGATCGTGACCGTTGAGCCGGGCTGAATGAATCAGACTCATGATCGCCGCCGCACGTTTGCCTGCGCGCAGACTGCCGGCGAACATCCAGTTTTTTCGTCCCAATGCCACCGGACGAATCTGGTTCTCAACCCAATTATTATCAATCGGCACCTGAGGATCATTGAGGTAATGGGTGAACGCCGACCAGCGGTTTAAACTGTAGTCGATTGCCCTGAATGTAGCGCCACCGCCAGGAACTCGCTGGCGTTGAACCAGTAGCCATTGATGTAGTGCGTCTGCAACCGGCTTAGCTTGCATTTGACGAATAGCCAGGCGTTGTCCCGGGGTGAGCAAGCTGACTTCACGTTCCACTGCGTAGAGTCGGGCGTATAAATCCAGTGCCTCACCAGCAATCTGGCTGCTGTGGTTTGCCCACAGCTCATGGAATTTGCGTCGGGCGTGCGCCATACATCCAGCCTCCGTGATACCGGATTTGAACAGCGCCTTATAGCCTGGGAAGTCATCGCAGACGAGGGTACCCCGCCATCGGTCCAGAAATTGTTCTGCATGCTTACCACCCCGGCTTTCTGCAAAGTCGAATACCACCGCCTTCATACTACTGAGAGGTGTGCTGCAATAACTCCACAGGTAGGCCCGGTGCGTCTTGCCGTTCCCGGGTTTGAGCATGGGCAGCGGGGTCTCATCGGCATGCAATACCGGCTGATTCAGTAATTCCCGCTTCAGCGCATCCACTAACGGCTGTAAGGCAACACCGCAACGGCCCACCCATTCGGATAGCGTGGAATCGGGAATGGTGAATCCTGCCCGTTCAAAGATGCCGCTTTGACGGTACAGAGGCAAATGATCAGCATATTTAGCGACCAGCACCTGAGCCAGCAATCCGGAGGTCGGGATGCCTTTGTCGATAATCTGCGCCGGTACCGGCGCTTGTATCAATGTTTCGCATTGATGGCACACCCATTTCCCACGCACATGGCGCTCGACTGTGAATACGCCGGGCTGGTAATCGAGTTTCTCGCAGACGTCCTCACCGATCCGCTTCATTTGGCAACCACACCGGCACAGCGTTGAATCCGGTTCGTGATGAACATCAGTCC
>NZ_JAGSPN010000109.1 GCF_018139685.1 Cognatundibacterium luofuense | reverse complement strand
ATGCCAGCAGCCCTGAACTTCTACCTTCCCCGAACACAGCGCCTGCGCAAGCCGGGACTGGTGGGCGGGCTGTTGTGTGCCGCAATGCTGCTGGTGCTGAGCATGCCTGCTTATCCCGGCTATCCGGGACTGGTCGATTTTTCCAAAGGTTTGCTGGAGCATGTCAGGCAGCGTTTCGGAACAGAAGCACCCAAGCGCCTATTACAGATGCAGCACACCGTACATCAATTTCGTACGACTGCCGGCAAAGACTTCAGCAAGACCCTGCAGCAAGCCAGCGATGTACAGCCTGCCATGACGATACTGCGCCGCGTGAATGATTTTTATAACCGGGTACCGTATTTCACTGATCAGGAGCACTGGAATCAGGCTGATTACTGGGCCACACCGGTGGAATTTGTCGGCTCTGCCGGTGGCGATTGTGAGGATTATGCGATTGCCAAATATATGACGCTCAAGGAGCTCGGGGTGCCGATAGACAAAATGCGTATTACCTATGTAC
>NZ_JAGSPN010000108.1 GCF_018139685.1 Cognatundibacterium luofuense | reverse complement strand
ATACCTCGAATTTCGTTGTCCGTTTAATCCCGCAGGAAGTTGGTTCCAGTGCTTGGTTGCAATACAAATTTAGTCTGACGGCCCGGGAAGGAGACGTTTGCTATCTGATGTTGCAGGGGCACGGTGACAAGGTAATTGCAAAACTACTCAATATCAGCTATTGGACAGTCAGAACCCATGTTGCAAATATATTAAAAAAAATTGGTATTACATCCCGGAATGAAATTGGTATAGCCGTACTAAAAACAACTTTTAGCTTTCGGCCATACAATCAGTAAATAGCATGACTGCCTTCGTTGGTGCAGCAGTTGCAGCTGTTCTCCATGTGTCGACAAGATCGTTATGTTCAAGGAAATGAAACTGATGCCCGAAATGCGGCGGCAATTTGCGAAGCAGCAAGCCGAGAAAGCATTCCTGCTGTACCAATTCGAAGTCGCGATAGCCAGCAAATTCAAGCATTGCACCGGGTAAGGGAAGGTTGGATGAAACAACGTATCGCCACC
>NZ_JAGSPN010000107.1 GCF_018139685.1 Cognatundibacterium luofuense | reverse complement strand
CTGGTAGCCCGCGTGCAAGCCTTGTTGCGTCGCGCTTATCCGACGCAAACCGCGTCGGAACATTTGCAATTTGGTGCTTACAAATTTGAAACCCGGGCTGGTCGCGTGACGATTAATGACGAACCGGTAGAAATGACGCAGAAAGAATTCGATCTGGCATTATTACTGTTCCGCAATCTTGGACGCCCTTTGTCGCGTGCTTACATTCTGGAAGCCGTGTGGTCACGTGATGTCGACATTCCATCCAGAACGATGGACACCCATATTTCACGGGTACGTAGCAAGCTGGAATTACGTCCCGAAAATGGTTACAGGCTCGCACCAGTGTATAGTTACGGTTATCGACTAGAACAGGTCACAGCAGAATAACAAGTCCGGGTCAGCGCAGTCTGGCCCGGATTGCATTTCAACATTAGGAAATTCGCATGAGTCCTTCACTCCCCCTCTTGCGTCAGCTTCAAGCCAGCGTTCTGTTCACAATGACGCTGGCACTCAGCTCAGTC
>NZ_JAGSPN010000106.1 GCF_018139685.1 Cognatundibacterium luofuense | reverse complement strand
GTCACCGTACTGAATGGTGCGCAGATCGACAAGCTGGAAGCGCCCTACGACCTGGTGAAAACCATGCGTGCATCGATATTGGTGCTGGGACCTTTGCTGGCGCGTTTCGGTGAGGCTAAAGTGTCGCTGCCTGGTGGCTGCGCGATAGGCTCACGCCCTGTGGATCAGCATATCAAGGGCTTGCAGGCGATGGGCGCTGAAATCACCATCGAGGCGGGTTATATCCATGCGAAAGCCAAACGCCTCAAGGGTGCGCGCATCGTGACCGATATGATTACGGTCACCGGTACTGAAAATCTGCTGATGGCGGCAACGCTTGCAGAAGGTGAAACCGTGCTGGAAAATGCGGCACGTGAACCTGAAGTGACCGATCTGGCCCATCTGTTGGTCGCCATGGGCGCAAAGATTGAAGGTATAGGTACGGATCGTCTGGTGATTCAGGGGGTTACTGCCTTGCATGGCGCCAGTCATGCCGTGATTGCAGACCGTATCGAGACCGCGAC
>NZ_JAGSPN010000105.1 GCF_018139685.1 Cognatundibacterium luofuense | reverse complement strand
GCACATCTATGAAAATCGGCATTCCCGCCGAGACCCGGCCGGGGGAAACACGCGTTGCGGCCACCCCCGAAACCATTAAGAAGTACGTTGCCGCAAAACATCAGGTCATCGTGCAGTCTGGCGCAGGAGTAGCAGCCAGTATTACCGATGCAGCCTTTCAGGCGGCAGGCGCACAGATAGGCAGCGCAGCAGAAGCTTTTGGCGCAGAACTGGTCCTCAAAGTACGGGCGCCGGACGCCAGTGAGCGTGCGCTCATGGCATCTGGCAGCGTCTTAGTCGGGATGCTCAATCCTTTCGATGCAGACAATATCAGCGCGATGGCAGCCAGTGGTTTGTCTGCCTTCGCATTGGAGGCAGCCCCTCGCATTACGCGCGCGCAATCGCTGGATGTCTTGTCTTCACAGGCAAACATCGCAGGCTATAAGTCCGTCATGCTGGCAGCGAACACTTACCAACGCTTTATGCCTATGCTGATGACTGCAGCGGGTACCGTGAAAGCCGCC
>NZ_JAGSPN010000104.1 GCF_018139685.1 Cognatundibacterium luofuense | reverse complement strand
CGGCAGTGCATACGGTTCTTTCATGCCTTCTACCGCAGTCGCATCAATCCCATCCTTGATCATCATGCCTTCAAACAGGGTGCCGGCCACGATAGACTGACCGACGATCACATGATCCCAGCCCAGGATTTTGCCTTGTGCATCGAAGCCGATATGGGCAGTGTGCAGATGCATAGGGCGGTAATAGCCACCACGGATATCATCTTCACGGCTCCAGACAGTGCGTACCGGTGCCTGCAAGCCCGCATCCAGCGCGGCTTTGGCGACCTGACAGGCTTCCACCACGTAATCATTGCTGGGCACTGCACGGCGGCCAAAACCACCGCCTGCAGCCTGGGTATGCACCAGAATATTTTCTGGCTTCAAACCCAGCGTGCGTGCGGCTGCCAGTCCATCCATACCGGCCATCTGGGTGCCGCACCAGAGTTCAGCGCTGTCACCTTTGATCGCAACGGTGCAATTCAGCGGTTCCATCGGGGCATGCGCCAGATACGGGAAGACGACTTC
>NZ_JAGSPN010000024.1 GCF_018139685.1 Cognatundibacterium luofuense | reverse complement strand
GTAAGGAGCGCGAGCGAAGCCGAGACGCGGCGGGAGGCGGGAGAGAGAGAGAGAGAGAGCGAGAGGGAGGGAGGGAGGGAGGGTAGGGGCGCGGGTGAGCGGCGGGCCCCCGGGGAACGGAGCGGGCGGTGCACGGGCGGGAGGCGAGGGCGAACGGGGACGAGCGGGACGCGCGAACGGGAGGCGAGAGCGGCCGGGAACCCCCCCGAACGAGGGGTCCGGCACCCGTCCGCGCGCGCGCAGAGGCACCCCGTCGCACGAGAGAGCACCGCGACCGCCGCGCCGGTCCCACGACCGACGCGCCGCTTCCTCCCCCGACACCACCGCCACCACGGCAAACCCCTTTTTCCCCTTCCTCCTTTCCCTGCCCCCCCCCCACCTCCCCTACTCCCCCGCCGCGGCATCGGGAAGAGCCGGGACGCGCCGGCCGTACCGGGCGCGGGGCGAGCGGGAGGACGAGCGCTGAGGGAGGCGGAGAGAGAAGCGACCGGCGACGGTCGACCCGCGGGAACGACCGAACCCCCTCAGAGCGGGAAGAGGGGCGCGGGACGGACGGGCGGGGGACGGCGGGGGCAGAACCGGGAAGGCCACCCGTCGGAACCCGGCGACACACCCGTACCGAGACGCCGCGAGGACGACACGCTCCCAACACGAGGCCCACGCCGCGGACCATACCGGGCGCGGCCGCGCCGGCGGATGCGGCCGGGGCTCACGGGCGGGCGGGGGCCGCAGCGGGCCCACCCCCAAAGCACACGGGCAAGCGAGGCGCAACGCCGGGGAGACGGGGAAACCACCCCCGACCCCCTCGGGCGGGGTCGGAGGACCGTGAACCGGCGGGAGGGAGACCACGCCAACGGGGAGCGGCGGGAGACCGGACGGCGGCCGACCCCCGGCGAGAAGCGGAGGATGAGGACGGGCCCAACGCCTGACACGCGGCGGCGACGCCCTCGCGCGGACAGGTGGAGGAGGAGGGGAGGAGGTCGACGAGCGACTTTGACCCCGCGAGGGGGGAGAGAGGGGGGCCGAGCCCGCGTCGGAAGGGAGGCCGGGCCTCGGGGCAGCGAGGGGGAGAGACACCGACCGGAGCCCCCACCGCCACACCGGGACGCGCACACGGGTTCGACTCAACGCCCAGGCGCCCACCTTGGCACCCCGGCAGCTTTCCCCCGACGCACGCCTTCCCAGAGGACGGCGGGGCCGGACGGGCCCCCGCGCAGACGCACCCTCAGCCAACAGGCCCCACGGACCGGCGTGGGCGACAGCCACTAAAGCCTCTTTCTCCTCTACGCCTCGCGGGGCGTCTTTCCCCCCGCACACGCCTCCAAGAGACCAGGCGAGACGCGCCGCCGCGGCCGCGGCGGCCGGGACGCCCTTCAAACCGCAACTTCCTCCCGCCCGCCGGGCGGCCCTTCCCCCCAGGCACCCCGCGACCGCCCCGGGACCCGTGCGCGCCCGGCTGCCCCCCCCGTTGAGGAGGGGCCCGGCAGCACGGCCGCGGGTCGGCCAGACGAGGAGCGAGAGAGAAAGGAACGCCGGCGGGCGGGGAGGGGGAGCGAACCGGCAGAACGAGGACCGTCGACGGCAGGGCCGGCCGCAGCGGCACCCCCCGCGGGAGACGCCTCACAAGGGACCGGGAGGCCGCTCGGGCGGCGACCGGGCACGCGAGCCAAGCCGGCGGGAATCACACTGCACCCAACCCGGAGCAGTCCCGCCACGCCCGCGGCACCGAGCCGACCCGAAACCAACGGACAACCCCCGGGAGCCCGAGGAGACGCCAGCCGACGCGAGAGAGAACCGAGGCAGACGCCGACGCCAACCGACGAAGACCCCCGCGTGGCAGCGGGTCCCAACGTCCGACGACGCGCCGGACGCGGCCGACCGCCGGTTCCCCCAAATAAGAAGTCCGCCCCCGAGAGCGAGGCCAACCCCGCGGTTCACGGACCCTCGAGAGCCCCGCGGAGGGGGAAGGGGGGGTAGGACGGCTCCCGCGATCTCCACCGGCCGTGGGAACGCTGCCGTGGAAGGGGGGGACGAGGCGGCAACCGCAGACGCCCGAGAGCACGCGGCACGCACCACACGCGACACGACCTCGCCGCGAGAGTGGCCGGGACGTGGACGCGCGTGGGAGGGACGCACACGCGACGGAGGGCACGGGGGAAACGGAGGCGGGTGGGACCGGGAGCCCAGCGCCGCCCTTCCAAACCCACCCGTCCCGCGACGACCCCTCGCGGTGAGAGGGGGTACCGCGCACGCGGGCGTGTGCACGGCCCTTCCCCGCCACCTGCCACCAGAAACCCAATCTCCCCCACAAGCTCCGCACAGCGGCAGGTCGACAGAGCCCCGTCCCGCGTGATCCCTCCTCGTACTCGGAGCGGGGAGGCGCGGGTCGCGGTAGGCGAGAGAGCAAACGCTGCGCGCAGAAGGCTGAGGTCAGGGCGGGCAGCCGAGGGGACCATCCGGGAGAAGCCCCTCGGAGATCGTAAAGCCCTTTCCGAAGATAGCTAGAGAAGGCAAATTCCTCACTGAGGGCGGGACGAACCCAACACCGACGAGCAGCCAAGGGCTCCGTGCACGCAACGGGAAACGAGCAACAGGCGCGGGACAGAACGGGAAGGACCACGCGCCAGCTGGTGGGGGGTCTGCGGTATCGGCAAAGGTCTCTTTCTCCGGGGTCTTCTTGAGCATTCGCGGACCGGGGGGACCTGCGACAGGTCCCCGCCGAGGGCCAGGCCTCTTCAAGGCGCACACAAAGGAGGAGCCTTGACTTGAGGGAGTCCGGTCTTTAAAAAGGGCCAGCCGCGACCGCTCAGCACCACCCTAACCGCGCAGGGCCCGCGGGTGAAGGCACCAAAAACATAGGCACGGGGTGGGCGCTCACCCAACGGAAGGAGCCTTTTAACCGCACACTCAACTCCTCGACCCCCCCCCTTTTCTGTCACCGTGCAGAAAGCCGGCAACTAGGACAAGGGAAAGCGTAAAGGCACAAGCACCATGGAGCACAGGAGGCACGCCGGGGAGCGGGAAGCGCCACCGCCAACTCAGAAGCGGGCACCTTGGTGGTCAAAGCCCGGAACGCTCCAGGAGCACCGCAAGGCTCACACAAAGCAGGGCGCGTGCACACACCATTCGGGAAGGGTATGCACCGCAGCGGGTCTACCACCTTCCCCCGGCACGGGGGAAGAGGGCCGCGAAGCAGTGAACGGCGTGGGGGCAAGCGCCCCCGACACGTCCACAGGGACACCGCGAACCACAGCAACAAGTGTGCGCGGGTCAGCGCTCGTGCCGGACAGCCGCACCCCTGACTTCCACACACCACCCTGCAAAGGAATGGGGAGGAGAGACGAGGGGCCCGCTGGCAGAACGAGAAGAGCGGTCGCCATTCGCGCTGAATGACCATTCGCCATGAATGTCCGTCCCTCGCCTGGCGCGGCTTAGGCCCCGGCCCGAAGAGAACGCGGCAGCACCACATCGATCCAACGGGAGCGAGACACGCCATGCATCGGGAACAACGGGCGTGAGAGCTTTCTAACACGCACTGGACGGGAATACGAGCGAGAAGAGCGAGAGAGAGCACGGGAAGAAGTCGCTAACACTGCCACACACACACAAAAAAAAATTTACCCTTCTCGAGGGCGAGAAAAAAAAGGAAGCGTTGCACTCGGGAGGCACGTGGCGTGGAAGAACGGGACTCAACGGGCAGCGGAGGTTCGGGAACTCCTTCAAAAAAAATAAAAATAAAAAAAAAATAAAAATAAAAAAATAAAATCCCCTTCGAAGGAGAAAAGGTGCAACTCGGGAGGCACACAGCAGGAAAGAAAGGGACACACCACCAAGCAGCGGAGGTTCGGGACCTCCTTCCAAAAAACAAAAAAAAAAAAACAAAAAAAACAAAAAAAAAAAAAAACAAAAAAAAAAACCGGTCGGCCGCAGAGGAGCACGCCAGGGGGTCACTAGCACCAAACGGGAAAACCCTTCCAGTCGCACTCGGCACCAACGACTCCTACCGGCAACGGACGACAACCACCACGGGGAAATCGGGAACGCCTGACACGCGGGACGGTTGTCATAAAGCTGCCCCAGAGAGCACAGGCAAGCAAGCACGGGAAAGCAGGAAGCGCGTACTCATGGGGGGACGCTAAGCTTCAAGCATCGAAGAGGCCCATGCGCAGAAGAAAAGAGCTAGGGCTGGACAAGCAAACAGCCTTGGTGCAAGCCTCTTCCAACGTCCTTTAATGACAAAAAGAGTCAAAAGGACAGC
>NZ_JAGSPN010000103.1 GCF_018139685.1 Cognatundibacterium luofuense | reverse complement strand
AGCCAGCGCGAACTGATCCTGTTCTTCACGGCTGATTTCATATTTCTTCCCCACGTTTTCTGCGGTCACACCCATGTGATACTGGTTGTAGACATCCCACAAACCGTCGACGATCATGGTGTCGACCAGTTTGGCATCGCCCATACGGAAACCATCGCGTGAACCGGCCAGCACGTGGGGTGAAGCGCTCATGTTTTCCTGGCCGCCAGCGATGATGATGTCGGCATCACCGGCTTTAATCGCCTGTGCTGCCAAGTGGGTGGCTTTCAGACCACTGCCGCAGACTTTATTGATCGTCATGGCTGGCACTGCATCCGGCAAACCGGCTTTGATGACGGCCTGACGCGCGGCGTTCTGACCTACGCCTGCAGTCAGAACCTGACCCAGCAAGACTTCATTGACCAGCGCGCCGTTCAGACCGGTTTTCGCCAGCAAGCCTTTGATCACAGTAGCACCGAGCTCGGCAGCGGGAATCTTGGCCAGCGTACCGCCAAACTTACCTACAGCAGTAC
>NZ_JAGSPN010000102.1 GCF_018139685.1 Cognatundibacterium luofuense | reverse complement strand
ACAAGGCAAAGAATTTATTGGACGCAGAGCGAAATGGCTGCCCTGTCAGTTGCGCGATCCGGCTCGCCGCCAGATCACCAAATTGTGGATGCGCATTCAAGCCGGTACCGACAGCCGTACCACCGATTGCCAGATCGTATAAGCCGGGCAAAGCAGCATGCACTGCGGCCAGACCAAAGTCGATTTGTGCCACCCAGGCGCCAATTTCCTGCCCTAAGGTAATCGGTGTCGCATCCTGTAAATGGGTGCGTCCTGTCTTGACCACATCATGGTAATCCCGCGCTTTTTGCGCCAGCGTATTTCGTAATTGCGTCACGGCGGGGAACAGCTGCGAAAACAATTCAGACACCACGGCGATATGCATGGCAGTCGGAAAAGTGTCGTTAGACGATTGTCCGCGATTGACATGATCATTCGGATGCACCGGCTGCTTACTACCCATCACACCACCTGCTAATTCAATGGCGCGATTGGAGATCACCTCATTCGCATTCATATTCGATTGCGTACCTGA
>NZ_JAGSPN010000101.1 GCF_018139685.1 Cognatundibacterium luofuense | reverse complement strand
AGCTCGCGCGCAGCCGCATGTCTACTGTGTACATGCCCGGCGATAAAATCACCATGCTGCCAGATGAGTTGGTGGATGTATTCACGCTGGGTGCAGGGCAAAGCCGTCCGGCTTTATCGCTGTATGCGACCCTGAATACTGCGGACTGGAGTGTAGTTAGTACCGAGACCAAAGTGGAAGCGATCACCATGGCTTCCAACCTGCGTCATAACGATCTGGATGCGCTGGTCACGGAAGAAAACCTCGCCAATGATGCCGGTGATTATCCGCATAAAGCTGAAATCGCCCGTATCTGGCAATGGGCGCTGGTGCTGGAGCAGGGTCGTATGGCCAAGCGTGAGAGTTTCGGCATGAAGCCGGAACAAAATAATCGCGTCGATTTTAACTTCTATGTTGAAGATGATGTGGTCAGCATCGTGCGCCGTAAGCGTGGTGCGCCGCTTGATAAGATGGTGGCTGAGCTGATGATTTTCGCTAACAGCACCTGGGGCAAACTGATGGCAGAGCATGGCATCC
>NZ_JAGSPN010000100.1 GCF_018139685.1 Cognatundibacterium luofuense | reverse complement strand
CCGTTGTGTTGAAGCGAGTTACTGGATGTTTGCCCCCAATCGGCAAGCCGGAAATTTGCTTTATATTTTATGAGACCTATTGGGGATATTCTCCCCAAACTAGAAAGGATGAAGATGAGTGATCAGCTTGTGATCCGTTGTGTTAGCAAAGACGACTTTCCTGAATGGCTAACACTTTGGGAAGGTTACAATAAATTTTATGGACGACATGGAGAAACCGCGTTAGATCCAGAAATTACCAGGTCAACTTGGGCTCGCTTTTTTGATGAACACGAACCGATGCAAGCAATGGTTGCAGAACGATCGGGAAAATTGCTCGGTTTAGTTCATTTCATCTACCACAGAAGTACTATTCAAATTAAGCCGGCATGTTATCTGCAAGACTTATTTACAGTGGATCATGCGAGAGGGATGGGGGTTGGCAGAGCACTGATAAACGCTGTGTATGACACTGCCAAGGCTGTCGGAATTCAACGTGTTTACTGGCAAACACAGGAAACGAATACGATAGCCATG
>NZ_JAGSPN010000099.1 GCF_018139685.1 Cognatundibacterium luofuense | reverse complement strand
CTGTCCAGCGCTTCGGCATACTGGTTCCAAAACTGTACGCCCGCTGCGATACGATAAGGCTCAACGAAGCGACTGCGATAGACCTTCCAATTTTTAGGCTTGCCGGGAGGCGCAGGCTTCATCAATTGTCTGGCCGATTCCACATGCCTGACCTGAGAAAATAACTGCCTTAATTTTTCTTCTTCGAAGCCATGTAAATTCACCATTTGGCTGATGAAAACTTCCACTTCCTTCCACTGTTCGAAGTGTACATTTTCCTGTTGTTGGCTCGACGTGCTACTCGTGGCTTTGGCCGGTTTTTTGGAAACTTTTTTATCAGCGGCAAGAGCGCCGTTATGTAAGGAGCAAGCCAGTAACAGCGTCAGGCCAGTGAGGAGAAGGGAAGGGCGAGCGATCAACATAACATCCAGTTTATTTACACGCAGACAGTAACTGCTTTAATTGTTTCAGAGCGGCCGCATCGGAGCCAGCATGATTGCCATAGCTGCACAGGCTATAGAAATCAATAAATGCTTTC
>NZ_JAGSPN010000098.1 GCF_018139685.1 Cognatundibacterium luofuense | reverse complement strand
GCAGAAATCACATCGCGTCAACACCCGCCGCGGGCCTTCGCGATGCTTTGTTTTAATTAAACAGTCGGATTCCCCTGGTCCGCACCAGTTCTAAGTCGGCTGCTAGGCGCCGGCCGAGGCGAGGCGCCGCGCGGGAAACCGCGGCCCGGGGGGCGCACCCGGCGGGGGAACCGCCGACGCGGAGGAGAACCCCGAACCCCGGGAACCCCCGACCCCGCGGAGGGGGAAGGGGGAGGACGAGGCCGGAGGAAAACCCCGCGCCGGCGACCCGCCGGGCTCCCCGGGAGCGGCCGCGACGCCCGCCGCAGCTGGGGCGATCCACGGGAAGGGCCCGGCTCGCGTCCAGAGTCGCCGCCGCCGCCGGCCCCCCCCGGGTGTCCGGGCCCCCCCCCACCGGGGGCCCGCGGGTTCCCCCCGCTCCGGCCCGCGCGGGGTTGGACATTTGATTGTTTTCTTCTGGGGTCACTGTAGAGATGCTGTAAAAAGTTCGATCCTCCTTATAGATGCTGTTGTAGAC
>NZ_JAGSPN010000023.1 GCF_018139685.1 Cognatundibacterium luofuense | reverse complement strand
GCGGGGGTTTCTTATAGGGAGCCTGACGATGACCTACTTTCACACTGGTTGCAGCACTATCATCGGCGCTAAGTCGTTTCACGGTCCTGTTCGGGATGGGAAGGGGTGGTACCAACTCGCTATGGTCATCAGGCTTAAACTGTCAGCGCAACTCGCTCGTTGCGCCCAACTCAGAAGACTTTTCGTTCTAATCTTTTCGGTAACTCTTGTTCTTACTTCGCTAAATTACACTCATGTCACCTACTAAAGTTATAGGGACAAGCCTTACGGGCAATTAGTACTGGTTAGCTTAATGCATTACTGCACTTCCACACCCAGCCTATCAACGTCCTGGTCTCGAACGACCCTTCAAGGAGCTTAAAGCTCCGGGATATCTCATCTTAAGGCGAGTTTCCCGCTTAGATGCTTTCAGCGGTTATCTCTTCCGAACATAGCTACCCGGCAATGCCATTGGCATGACAACCGGTACACCAGAGGTTCGTCCACTCCGGTCCTCTCGTACTAGGAGCAGCCCCCTTCAAATATCCAACGCCCACGGCAGATAGGGACCAAACTGTCTCACGACGTTTTAAACCCAGCTCACGTACCACTTTAAATGGCGAACAGCCATACCCTTGGGACCGGCTACAGCCCCAGGATGTGATGAGCCGACATCGAGGTGCCAAACTCCCCCGTCGATATGAACTCTTGGGAGGAATCAGCCTGTTATCCCCAGAGTACCTTTTATCCGTTGAGCGATGGCCCTTCCATACAGAACCACCGGATCACTATGTCCTACTTTCGTACCTGCTCGACTTGTCGGTCTCGCAGTTAAGCACGCTTATGCCATTGCACTATTAGCACGATGTCCGACCGTACCTAGCGTACCTTCGAACTCCTCCGTTACACTTTGGGAGGAGACCGCCCCAGTCAAACTGCCTACCATGCACTGTCCCCGACCCGGATAACGGGCCAAGGTTAGAACCTCAAACAAACCAGGGTGGTATTTCAAGGATGGCTCCACGAGAACTGGCGTCCTCGCTTCAAAGCCTCCCACCTATCCTACACAGACCGGTTCAAAGTCCAATGCAAAGCTACAGTAAAGGTTCATGGGGTCTTTCCGTCTAGCCGCGGGTAGATTGCATCATCACAAACACTTCAACTTCGCTGAGTCTCGGGAGGAGACAGTGTGGCCATCGTTACGCCATTCGTGCAGGTCGGAACTTACCCGACAAGGAATTTCGCTACCTTAGGACCGTTATAGTTACGGCCGCCGTTTACTGGGACTTCAATCAAGAGCTTGCACCCCATCATTTAATCTTCCAGCACCGGGCAGGCGTCACACCCTATACGTCCACTTTCGTGTTTGCAGAGTGCTGTGTTTTTATTAAACAGTCGCAGCCACCAGTTTATTGCAACCTCTTCGCCCTCCTGAAGTAAATCAGTCAAGCTACAAAGGCGTACCTTATCCCGAAGTTACGGTACCAATTTGCCGAGTTCCTTCTCCCGAGTTCTCTCAAGCGCCTTAGAATACTCATCTCGCCCACCTGTGTCGGTTTGCGGTACGGTCTCGTTAGACTGAAGCTTAGAGGCTTTTCTTGGAACCACTTCCGATTGCTTCGTGAATAAATTCACTCGTCTCAACCCCTTGAATTATGTGCCCGGATTTGCCTAAGCACCTTCTATAAGTTAAGAACAGGCTCTTCCAACCGCCTGACAACCTTCCGCGATCCGTCCCCCCATCGCATCTAACGACGGTGCAGGAATATTAACCTGCTTCCCATCAGCTACGCATCTCTGCCTCGCCTTAGGGGCCGACTCACCCTGCTCCGATGAACGTTGAACAGGAAACCTTGGGCTTACGGCGTGGGGGCTTTTCACCCCCATTATCGCTACTCATGTCAGCATTCGCACTTCTGATACCTCCAGCAACCGTTACCAGTCACCTTCACAGGCTTACAGAACGCTCTCCTACCATATCCTTAAAGGATATCCGCAGCTTCGGTGCCGTGCTTAGCCCCGTTACATCTTCCGCGCAGGACGACTCGATCAGTGAGCTATTACGCTTTCTTTAAAGGGTGGCTGCTTCTAAGCCAACCTCCTGACTGTTTTAGCCTTCCCACTTCGTTTTCCACTTAGCACGTCTTTGGGACCTTAGCTGGCGGTCTGGGTTGTTTCCCTCTTGACACCGGACGTTAGCACCCGATGTCTGTCTCCCATGCTCGCACTCTTCGGTATTCGGAGTTTGCAATGGTTTGGTAAGTCGCGATGACCCCCTAGCCATAACAGTGCTCTACCCCCGAAGGTGATACATGAGGCACTACCTAAATAGTTTTCGGAGAGAACCAGCTATTTCCAGATTTGTTTAGCCTTTCACCCCTATCCACAGCTCATCCCCTAATTTTTCAACATTAGTGGGTTCGGTCCTCCAGTGCGTGTTACCGCACCTTCAACCTGGCCATGGGTAGATCATCTGGTTTCGGGTCTACACCCAGCGACTGATTCGCCCTATTCGGACTCGATTTCTCTGCGGCTCCCCTATTTGGTTAACCTTGCCACTGAATGTAAGTCGCTGACCCATTATACAAAAGGTACGCAGTCACCCCTTGCGAGGCTCCTACTGTTTGTATGCATACGGTTTCAGGTTCTATTTCACTCCCCTTCCGGGGTTCTTTTCGCCTTTCCCTCACGGTACTGGTTCACTATCGGTCGATATCGAGTATTTAGCCTTGGAGGATGGTCCCCCCATGTTCAGACAGGATTTCACGTGTCCCGCCCTACTTGTCGCAAGCTTAGTACCACATCTGGAATTTCATATACGGGGCTATCACCCTCTTTGGCCGGACTTTCCATTCCGTTCTATTATCCCAGATGCTAATTCTTGCAGGCTCTTCCCATTTCGCTCGCCACTACTTTGGGAATCTCGGTTGATTTCTTTTCCTGTAGCTACTTAGATGTTTCAGTTCGCCACGTTCGCTTCGTACACCTATGTATTCAGTGTACGATGACCTTACGGCCGGGTTTCCCCATTCGGAAATCTGCGGATCAATGTGTGTTTGCTCACTCCCCGCAGCTTATCGCAAGCTACTACGTCCTTCATCGCCTGATATCGCCAAGGCATCCACCATATGCACTTAGTCACTTGTCCCTATAACTTTAGTCTTTGATTGCTCAAAGCACGGTTACAGTTCTTGACTATGAGTTTGATTTAGCTTGTTCGCCGTAGCGCAAGTGTCGCATTCTGAATCTCTTGCGAGATTCGCTTGGATCACTCTTACTACTTTGTTTGTAAGATACAATCATTACCGTTTATCTTCGACTGACTTGCGCCAGTCTCCGATTCATTTCATGATTATTACTACTTTGTCTTCTGAATTGTTAAAGATCGAGAACTTCTTGTCTTTCGTTTTGAAAGTCCAAACCTAAGCGTCTTCACTTCTCTTCGCTTACGTTTGCCCTTTCGTCTGCTTTTTTTGCATCACTGATTTCTCAGCAGTGCTTTTACAGAACTTGGTGGAGGTTGACGGGATCGAACCGACGACCCCCTGCTTGCAAAGCAGGTGCTCTCCCAGCTGAGCTAAACCCCCAGTTTCCTACTACACCAATGATTTATTGGTGGGTCTGGTTGGGCTCGAACCAACGACCCCCGCGTTATCAACACGGTGCTCTAACCAGCTGAGCTACAGACCCGCTTTCCTTCAGCGTGTCCGGTCTTTGTCCTCCCGAACACAACCGTTCTCTTACTCTGCAACAGCCAATAAACGTGAACACTTAATTTGCGCGACGCTCTAGAAAGGAGGTGATCCAGCCGCACCTTCCGATACGGCTACCTTGTTACGACTTCACCCCAGTCACGAACCCTGCCGTGGTAAGCGCCCTCCTTACGGTTAAGCTACCTACTTCTGGCAGAACCCGCTCCCATGGTGTGACGGGCGGTGTGTACAAGACCCGGGAACGTATTCACCGCGACATGCTGATCCGCGATTACTAGCGATTCCAACTTCATGGAGTCGAGTTGCAGACTCCAATCCGGACTACGATACACTTTCTGGGATTAGCTCCACCTCGCGGTTTGGCAGCCCTCTGTATGTACCATTGTATGACGTGTGAAGCCCTACCCATAAGGGCCATGAGGACTTGACGTCATCCCCACCTTCCTCCGGTTTGTCACCGGCAGTCTCATTAGAGTGCCCTTTCGTAGCAACTAATGACAAGGGTTGCGCTCGTTGCGGGACTTAACCCAACATCTCACGACACGAGCTGACGACAGCCATGCAGCACCTGTGTGCAGGTTCTCTTGCGAGCACTCCCAAATCTCTTCAGGATTCCTGCCATGTCAAGGGTAGGTAAGGTTTTTCGCGTTGCATCGAATTAATCCACATCATCCACCGCTTGTGCGGGTCCCCGTCAATTCCTTTGAGTTTTAATCTTGCGACCGTACTCCCCAGGCGGTCAACTTCACGCGTTAGCTGCGTTACCAAGTCAATTAAGACCCGACAACTAGTTGACATCGTTTAGGGCGTGGACTACCAGGGTATCTAATCCTGTTTGCTCCCCACGCTTTCGTGCATGAGCGTCAGTGTTATCCCAGGGGGCTGCCTTCGCCATCGGTATTCCTCCACATATCTACGCATTTCACTGCTACACGTGGAATTCTACCCCCCTCTGACACACTCTAGCCTTACAGTCTCCAATGCAGTTCCCAGGTTGAGCCCGGGGATTTCACATCAGACTTATAAAACCGCCTGCGCACGCTTTACGCCCAGTAATTCCGATTAACGCTTGCACCCTACGTATTACCGCGGCTGCTGGCACGTAGTTAGCCGGTGCTTATTCTTCAGGTACCGTCAGCAGCTCTGGATATTAGCCAGAACCTTTTCTTCCCTGACAAAAGAGCTTTACAACCCGAAGGCCTTCTTCACTCACGCGGCATTGCTGGATCAGGGTTGCCCCCATTGTCCAAAATTCCCCACTGCTGCCTCCCGTAGGAGTCTGGACCGTGTCTCAGTTCCAGTGTGGCTGGTCGTCCTCTCAGACCAGCTACTGATCGTCGCCTTGGTGGGCTTTTACCCCACCAACTAGCTAATCAGATATCGGCCGCTCTGATAGCACAAGGCCCGAAGGTCCCCTGCTTTCATCCTTAGATCGTATGCGGTATTAGCTAGTCTTTCGACTAGTTATCCCCCACTACCAGGCACGTTCCGATACTTTACTCACCCGTTCGCCACTCGCCACCAGGTGCAAGCACCCGTGCTGCCGTTCGACTTGCATGTGTAAGGCATGCCGCCAGCGTTCAATCTGAGCCAGGATCAAACTCTTCAGTTCAATCTCTGTTGGTGTCTTTCGACTGTCTCTTGCGAGACCTCTCTCAAAATACTGACGAGATAAATTTCTTTATCTTGTTTCTTTTGCGAGCACTTCATATGTTTTAAGCTTCCCGG
>NZ_JAGSPN010000097.1 GCF_018139685.1 Cognatundibacterium luofuense | reverse complement strand
ATGCTGCTCAGCGCTGCTGGTGAATTGGCCACCGCGCTGAACATATTGGGTGTGCTGCCAAAGGCTTGTTGTATCGGAGCCAGCAGTGCCTGACGTTGTGCAGTGGTGGTGGCGGATTGAATTAAAGCGACGTGAGACATGATATTTTCCTTTGCAAAATCAGTAGATGAATTGATCGTCGGTCAAATGAGACAGTGCTGAGTGCACAGAGCGCAGTGTGCGCGTTTGACGTGTATGATTGGTATCCTTACGTCTTAAATATGTATCTAATCATCCAGATATGCCGAAACAAACTTTACCGGCACTAGACCGTCTGTCGTCCTTACTGGAACATTTTCCAGTCACGGCGAACCTGTATTTTTCCGGTGCGCTGTGTGGTCTGACGCAGTTTGATGCACAGGTTGGACGCGGATTTTTTCATGTGTTGCGCAAGGGAGAAATGCGGCTCACGCATCATGCTGGTGCCGGGGTATCGCGCAGCATAGACATCACTGAGCCCAGCTTAATTTTCTATCCTC
>NZ_JAGSPN010000096.1 GCF_018139685.1 Cognatundibacterium luofuense | reverse complement strand
GCATCCAGCGGGGTGGGTTCACTCCCCTGAAAGCGCGGCAAATCAACGACACTGGTCAGATTACCGCGAATATTCGACACCCCCTTGTACCAGTCACGCGTTAACGGCACTTCCGTCAGCGTACCTACGCTGACAATTTCGCCAGCCTCGCGCAAATCCAGCAAATAATGCACACCGCCGATCAGCACACCTAACTGACTCAACTGGGTGAAACCACCGCGCTGGGCAGCCTGCATACGGTCAACCAACTGCGCCTGGAATTCGCGCAGGCGGGTACGTCTGACACTATTGTCAGGCTTTGCCACTTCAGACAGAGTGGCAGCATCACTCAACGCTTGGGTCATGAACTTATCCGGAGTATCGAAAGAAACAGAGATCAGTGCGCCAGCGGCTTAGCCGAGCGCAGCAATTTTGGTCAGTAACTCCTGCGGGTCTATCGGTTTGACCAGGTAGTCACGCGCCCCCTGGCGCAAACCCCAGATGCGGTCAGTTTCCTGATTTTTACTGGTGCAAATAATGACCGGTATA
>NZ_JAGSPN010000095.1 GCF_018139685.1 Cognatundibacterium luofuense | reverse complement strand
AGAGCGCGCAAAGTGAACGATGCGGCGGATGGCTGGCTAGTGCGTTTCGAAGTGCAGGATTCTGGCATAGGTATGAGTGAGGAACAGCAAAGCAAATTGTTCCGTTCTTTTGAACAAGCCGACAGTTCCACTACGCGCAAATACGGTGGTACCGGACTGGGGCTGGCGATTAGCAAACAACTGGCACGTCTGATGGGTGGCGATGTGGGTGTCAGCAGCGAAGTCGGCAAGGGCAGTACCTTCTGGTGTACTGTGCATTTATCTGCAGCGAAACAGGAGGTCGCCCCGCCCGAACCGCTGGAAGAAAATATGAGCAACACCAAGCTGCGTTTGCTGGTCAATGAGCGCGAACGCATTACGGTGCTGGTGGTCGATGACAACCAGTTCAATCAGCAGATCGCCTCAGAATTACTGGAAAGTGCCGATCTGACGGTATTACTGGCAAGTGATGGCCAACAAGCGTTGGATATCCTGGTGGACAGAGCCGTAGACTGCATACTGATGGACATACAAATGCCGGTCATGGATG
>NZ_JAGSPN010000094.1 GCF_018139685.1 Cognatundibacterium luofuense | reverse complement strand
ATCGCTGCGGGTAGGATAACGGCGGTCAATTTCTGGCTTGAGTTCTTCTGTCAAAAATTTCAGGTAGCGGTCTGCCATCAGTACAGGCAAGCCCCTACTCTTCATCGGCGCATCCCTGGTATCCGGGTTCAGGAATTGCATGGCTTTTTCGGGCAAGTATTCAGCAGGTCGTAAGATGCCCGCATTCCAGATTCCGACGATGATAGGCGCTTCGATTTGCGCATCCTGTATCAGCTGGCCAGCCACACGATCCACCTGCCATGCCTGCTTGTTCCAGCTCACAGCAGGATCGAATAAGGCCTGACCATCGTGCATGTAAATCACAGGGTAACGGTGTTGACGGTCATAACCCGGCGGCAGCCAGACATCAATATGACGCGCGCCGACATAGCGCGAACTGAATGCAGAAAGACGCTCAATCTGACCGCTAACCACCGAGGGCAAGGCATCAGCTGCCATGACACTCAGTGTCAGTAACTGCAAAAGACATCCCGTCAGCCAGTGTCGCATGATGTACACGTCTGTTTAG
>NZ_JAGSPN010000093.1 GCF_018139685.1 Cognatundibacterium luofuense | reverse complement strand
AGTCAGCGCACGTAAAGCTGGCCATTCCGTCGCAGGACGCGGCATATTGCGCGACCAGCGCATCAGCATGGTCAGATACAGATCGGCACAGCTAAATTGCTCGCCAAGTAAATACGGACCTTGCTGGCTCAAATGGCGGTCGAGCTGATCCCAGATGCGCGCGATTTTTTGTTGTATAGCCTGACTCAGTGCTTCCGGATGGCTGACATTGCCCAGCTCTTGCGGATAAAACCAGAGCCGGAAACTGGCTTGCAGATTATGGCTGAGTGACAGCATCCACTGACGCCACAAATCATAGGCGACTGTGTCGCGCGCCGGTACCAAACCGCTTTCAGGGTGATGCTCCGCGAGTAGCATGGCGATCGCCGCCGCCTCGGTATATGGCTGTTCATCCAGCACCAGAGTCGGTACCACACCGTAAGGATTCAGTCGCAGGTAGGCCGGATCTTTTTGCTGCTGTTTATCGATGTCGACCAGCTGCAAACGATGCGGAGCACCGGTTTCCAACAGCATCAGGTGGACCAGCATG
>NZ_JAGSPN010000092.1 GCF_018139685.1 Cognatundibacterium luofuense | reverse complement strand
AGGCATCCATCGCATTATCTTCTTTGCCGCGCTGTTCCCAGAACTGAGCTGTCTCTATCAGTTTTTCATGCAAAGGAGAATTGGCAAAAGCGGAGCTGTAGCAGCCCTGGATCGCAAACAGCGCGAGTACCACCGCTTTTTTATTCAAAACCATGCCATTCCCCTATTCCTAATCCGTTGATCATTCTTGCCTGATATGGCATTGAGGCCATACTACGCTGTCGCACAGTATGGCCTGCGTCGTTTTTACTGTCTTGCCTTAATTATTCGTCACTGCCGTCAACATCACGCAAACGTGTCGCTGCTTTACGCTTCAAAAAGCGGAACAACAAGGTCGCCGCGATCAAAGACGCCAGCATCAGGAACAGTATCAACAATACCGGCTGGCCGGACAGGGTCCATTTTATCCAGGTCCAGAGCGGCAGGTTACCCGCATAATACGTGTCACCGATCAGGAAACTCGCTACACGTTCTCCCTTCAATAACACCAGGTCACCCTGATATTTACTGCGTATATCAGATTTATTTAATC
>NZ_JAGSPN010000091.1 GCF_018139685.1 Cognatundibacterium luofuense | reverse complement strand
ACCAGCAGCCTGCATTTCTTCTTCATTCAGATCTTTGTACTGATCCAGTTTGCTGTTACGTCGGTCCACCAGCCAGCGTATCATGCCACCTACAAATAAGGGCGCAGAAGACGACAGAGGCAGATACACGCCAACAGCAAATGCGAGCGAAGGTATGCCTGCCATTTCCAGTACCAGCGCAATCATGACGCCGAACAGTACCAGCGTCCATGGCAATTGCTGATCCAGGATGCCTTTAATGATGTAGGACATCAGCACGGCTTTCGGTGCATCGTATTTCTTCACTTCTGAGCCGTCTGGCCGTTTGTTGTAGGTGCCGTTGATGCCAGGGTCAACCAGATACATCACCTGACCTTCGTTGTTGACCAAGTATTTGCCCGCAGGGCCGTCTACTGCATCATTCTTGTGCCAGACCTTGTAAGTTGCCTTGTCTTGCTCAGCCTGTGGGCCTTGCAATTGTGCCGTTTCAGTGAGTTTACCGGCATCTGTTTTCAGTGCTGGCGCTACCTGGGCTGCAGGCACGTAGACCGTAC
>NZ_JAGSPN010000022.1 GCF_018139685.1 Cognatundibacterium luofuense | reverse complement strand
CACACGAATCACACGCGATGCAGGTAAATTCAGATCAATTTCAATCGCCAGTACTTCACGATTAAAATCGTCCACCACATTCAGCGTACGGAAGCGTCTGCCGCACCATAGTGCATCGCTCATGAAAACAATCGACCAGCTTTTGTTTATCTCGTCAGATACTGCTAGTGGCTAGTGGCTAGTGGCTAGTGGCTAGTGGCTAGTGGCTAGTGGTATCGGCTGGGTAATCGTTTCTTCCAAATGCGCCCGAGATTCATTTTTAGCTTGCGATATACGTGATTTACCTTTTTATGATTCCAGCAATGACCACGTCGTCTGAGTAATTGAAAGTACTTCCCGAATCACCGTTCAAGAAATCGTTCGGCCAGCTCTTGTAAAGCGGCGATGATGTCGTCATCCATCACGTACTTCGGCTGGTAATTCAAAGTGGAGCGCGAGAGCACCATCGCTTTACACGCCTGGCGCTGACTCAAACCAACCTCCTGCAACTGCCTGACGTAATCTTGCTTCTGGTCCGGGGTCAGCGCTTTAAACCGATCACCTCTTTAAATGCATGATTCTCCAGTGACAGGTCAGCAACCATCATTTTGAGTTTGCGATTTTCCTCGTCGAGGTCTTTCAGACGCTTGATTTCTGCTGCCTCCATACCACCATATTTCGATTTCCACTGCTAGTACGTAGCTTCGGAAACGCTATGCTTAGGGCAAACATCTTTCACTAAACGGCCAGTTTCGACAGACTTTAGAATTCCGATGATTTGTGTTTCGGTAAACCGGCTCTTACGATATTTGCTCTCCTTTGGCATCTCAGTTTGCCTCATGAACTCTGGTTATGCATGGTGCGATTTTACGGGAGGGTTACAATGAGAATATTTTGATTTGTTTATTGCGCCGTACTCTCAAATATTGAAGCCTTCCAGTTTCCCGGGAAGTGCCAGATTTCAGTGGGTTTCTGCAAGATTGTTTTATCGACAGGACCTTTGTTCTGGAAAAAATGCCTAAAAATTGGACACGGCAAGCGGGTTAAGGGAACAAAGCGAATGGTTATTGCTGATGCTCATTATCTTCCTCTTGCCGAGTAGGCGTTGCATTCGTGAGTTCCCCACTTTTCTGAGCAATCTCCGCTGAAACCATTGTCCTATTACGACCTGAACGATCTATCGGGGATCGTTCATACGACAGTGATCCGCTGTTGGCATGAGGCGATACCACGCCGATGCAGGAACAGGAATTCGAAAATGTCGGCAGGCAATAAAATCAATAGCCCAGGTGTTGACTGCAACACTTGGTGAGGAATTGACCCAGTCATATTTGTCTAGGCTAATAAACGTGTTCATTCTTTGACGCATTTCTTCAGGGGACGGAGGCAGTAAGTACGGTGCCTCGGATTCGCCCAGATTAAGAGATCCAGTGAAGTACCAGTAAGTATGCCATCCACTTGTCGGGTGCCACAATTGAGCGCAAACATTTTTATATGGATCAGAAGCTCCACGCGAAAGCAGGGCGTAATATTCATCCAATTCTAAAATCAGGCACCAAGCTGCTACTGTCGCAAGGGACCATGATGTTGACATTAATTTTTCAGCCAATTTCCTATCTGTCGGGTTGACTTCAAAATCCACTAGATCCTCAAGCGAATCTGTAGAGATAGGGAAGCGTGCCCTCGACTTAAAGCAGTAGTCTAGTCGTACGGCAATCTCTACTACCCAGTTTTTCGCCTCGTCACGACGTCCCGCAAAAACAAGAAACGTTAGCGCCAGTGTGATATCAATGATGTGCCTATCAAGACGAGGTGAAGCACTTGCCGCATGGTTTTTAATTAACGCACACAAACCATCTGCCACTGCCGCGACACTGGCTACTGCCTCCGATTTTGCTTCTTCGTTGTTGCTAAGGCCTAGACAATAGGCGAGGCCAATCGAAGCAATTAACCCGATATGCTCGAAAAGGACAACCGCAAATTCAGCGCCCTCCCTACCATATCCCGCCATACCATCTTGAATATGAAGATGAGGGCTGATTACTCCAAAATACCTTGCGGCTGCCTCGTAATACGAGCGCCACATCGCCGCAATCTCGTGGTAGAGCTTGGGCCTATCTTCTGAGTTCATGAGCTGAACTCTGTGCCACGCCCATAGAAGGACTTGTTCATTGACCCAAAGCGCTTGCCGTGAGTCTCCATCTTCTTGAGCCCAGTGCGCGCAGAGCTGCGCAGCGAGGTGCGCGCGTCGAAACGCTTTTTGCAAATGTTTAGGTTTAATATCCGGGTTTTCGGCCTTGCCATCTGGTGTCAAACCAAATTGACGAAGCAGTAGACGATTCAAATCACGGAAATCGTATTCAGGGTCGGCTGCCAACGCAAGTGACTTTCGGAGATCCGACCTGTCGGTTAGATCAAAGATGGCCTCGTTCAGAAGATACCGCTCGACCAGGTCCGAGATACGATCTGCCCCCCAAAAATCAAACCCCGCATTCATCGCGTTAGACTCTTTGAATGCGGTCCAATTTATTTCGACGTCCTGCTTTAAATCCCCGGTTGTCGCAAGGATGATGGTCTTTTTAAGCCCACTGTGCTCTGGCGCGACAAATTTGGTTAGATAGATGTCCAACAATTCATTAATACTTTGTCGAACTGAAGTCGGTTCGCCGTTGTCCCAATCGCGCCGCCCGAGGTCTCCTTGTTTAATGACAAGCAAAAGCATCTCATCTTCTCCACTGACTGGTGATTTTCCGATGGCTGCTAAATCGACTCCGTGCTGCCGTACACCAGTCTGGGACTTTGCAATTGGTACGTAGCCCATCTCTAACAGCAGTTCAGGTAGTAGGCGATCAAACTCATCACGTTCTCGTAATGTGCGAAGAAACTGTGAAATGATTAGCCTCATGATTCACCTCGCTTAGCAAGTATGAATCCCAGTCGACGAATCGAGTTACCGATCGGGTCGAAAACCTCGCGCCTCGGTAATTCAACTGAATGAGAAATAGAATGTAACTTCATGGAAGGGCCGTAGCTAGAGCCATAGTAGCTGAATGTTCCCATACCCGCTTTAATGGGGATCTCAGTAGCAATCTTTCGAAAAATTGAGTTTTTGCTAGCTTCTTCGAATGAATCATTCATCTGCTTTGTACGCGCTATACTAAAAAGTCTGCGCAGCTTTGTTGATGGTTGAAGTTCGCTGATTGTGGGTAAAGAACCTAACGTTTCAGTCGCTTGGTTGATTATTTTTGCTAGCATTCGCAAGAAGTCTCGATCGTCTGTTGAGAGCATCTCTTCAGCGGCCTCCAGAAGCGCAGTGGCTGTACTTTGAGGATAGTCGTAGCCAATTTCATCGACAAGCAACGTCCGCAGTAAAGGGTAAATGCGACTGTCTGCATTATTTGATTCAAGCATTGATATGGCTAGTGACGTTACTTGTGCTCTATCATGGACATATCCAAGCATTCGTCTTGCAAGGAACATGAGGTCGTTGGTTGAGAGTTCATCTAGGCGTCCCTTATCAAAGCGTAAGTTTTTTATTTTAATATCACTATATTTTATAAGAATCCCTGCTAATGCATTAGGATGCTCCTTTTTATCGCTTAGTAACCAATCAGTCACTAAATTTCGCCACACGTCCTCGAGCGTTATAATTTTACTTAAAGTATCACTGAAGAGTTCCGCTGAATTAGTCCCAATCTCGCTTTGGTGTCCGTGGTTAGCAACCCATTGGTTCAGTAAAGCTATGACTGTCGAGACATACTCTGGATCAGAGAGCAGCTTCGATAACGCGTAGTCTAGTTCTTGGATCGCACCTTTGAAGTCGGGCTTTAATGCTGGCAGTAACCGGAGCCAGTACTTTGTTATTCCTCGCTCATGAAACTCATCGTTCTTTAGGAATATGGCCGTAGCTGTGGCACAAAGTACGACCTGGTCTCCATTTTCTGCAAGGTTCCCTAAAATTAAGTCAAATGCAGCTAGTTTATGCATTGCACCCACGGCAGCTCTAATCGCCTGGGATCTGATGTCATGCTGTTCACTCTCGATTAAATTGGCCACCGTTTCTACTGCAGCATTTAAAATTTTAGGCTCAGCTTGATCATTCAGGAGCAGGCGGCCAAGTGTCCAGGTTCCACTTTCTGCTTGTAATAAAACATCGGATTGCGCATCCACTTTAGCCATTGCGACAGCTGCTGCATAATTAGACTTGGATAACGCAACAATAGCGTTACTAAGTAAGCTTGAATTAGACTCGATTAGATTTTCTAAAGTTTTGGTATGGAGTCTAAATGCGATGGTTGGATTTTTTTCTAACCACTCTTCTAGAGCGCCATTTATCACCCCAGCCGCCATGTCCCTCTTAGTTGGCTCATATTTTGCATTAATCAAATCAATGATTGATGCCGGTTCAAGGTTGGTCAAGTAAGGTAATGCCGCTTCTATAAGACGCAGAATTTGGAAAACATTTGAGCCCGACCGAATCAGCGCTGCTCCAGCTGCGAGGATATCGATGCTTTTAGATGCAAGTGCAAGCAAACGTCCTGCGGCCTTGTCGTTATTTCCGATCTCATGACGCCACAATTCGTAGGCTTTACCGAAGAGTGCACTCGAGTCGATGCAAGATGAGATACTCAAACGGTCAAAAGCGGCCACCGCGATGAGTGTATTTCGTACTTCAAACGACTCAAACACAATTGCCCCATCTACGAGCTGGCAACCTACTGGAAAATTTATATCTGCGGGCAATTCTTCTGGGGCGAGCTCCAAACGAAGATTTGGTTGCCCTTCGTTTTGTAGTCTCTGTGCCAGTTCGGCAATAATAGATATATCCGATGATACCGGGTTAGCATTGCAACTCAAGTTAATCCTCCTCGCTAAAGAAGCTCTCCAGCCCCCCGAAGTAATTGTTTGAAATTTTGAGAAGTAAATGTGAGAAGTCTTGAAACCGCACACATGTACAACATTTACTTCCAACCATGATGACTAACTTCACGCGAATGATCTACAGCTTTAATGGAATTGTATGGTGTTTTACACAGTGTCAAATTATCTATCCTTGGTAAATGATGATATGAAAATCAACACCAAGTTTGCAATAGATCTCCGAAGTAAATGTCTGAGATTTTGAGAAGTAAATGTTTGAAGTCCTGGAGTTCCACCCCTGTGCAATAGTAGCTTGAGAAATCGGCGACCAAGGTTTGGCCAAAGAGAGTCGAGTTTGAGTGGGATATAAAGGGTTGAATGTAAATAGCCAGGATAAAGAGTTCTATGGAACCAATGAGCTATCAGCCGTGATTAATCGCATTGTGCTGGCAAAAAAAGGGGCCAAAAAATCGGAAAAACCAAGCGGGGCAAAGGTGCGAAGCTCATGGTTATTGCAGACGCTCATGGTCTTCCACTCGCCGTGTACACGTCTTCTGCTAGCCCACATGAAGTCACCCTTGTCGAAGCTACGCTCGCTGAAGCCATCACGCTGGGACGACCCGAACGACTTGTCGGGGATCGTGCCTGCGACAGTGATCCGCTCGATCAAAAGCTGGCACAAATGGGAATAGAACTGATTGCGCCACACAAATGCAATCGAAAACGTGCTGCGACACAGGACGGTCGTGCATTACGCCGGTATAAACGCCGCTGGAAAATTGAACGCTTGTTTGCCTGGCTGAATAAATTCAAAAGGGTACTGACCAAATGGGACTATTGCGCAGAGCGATACACAGCCTTTGTTCATCTGGCTTTCTCTATAATTTTGCTTCGACGGTATTTATGAAATGAGTTCTGGATCTTTTTTCAGGCCAGGATAGCGGTCGATATGGTCGTTAATTTGGTTTTTAGCTTTGTAAGCTGGGCATTTAAAAAGGCAATGCTGTCGTTAATGGATTGATGAATCAACTCGGGTGTCACCGTAGATTCGACCTTTTCTTGCCGATTTTGTTCGCGGAACAGGTCTTGCAAAATCGCTTCTCGACGAGCCAGAAGCCCTTTTAGAATGCGGGCTTCAGGCGGTGGTGGCATCCACGTAGCAGGCTTGATCATCGCACAATAACGCGCCAAAACTTGGCTATCAACGCCATCAGTTTTGGTGCGCACTGCGAGGCCTTGGCCAAAATATTTTACCTGCGCAGGATTGGCAATCGAGACGCAAACGCCAGCATCATGCAGTAGTGTGGCGGCCAGTTCGTGATACACGCCAGTGGCCTCCATCGTGACGTGCAGCTGGTGGTGCGGTAAATGATTTTTAGTCAACCAAGCCAATAAATCGGCGAGCCCTTGGGCTGTATTGTCGATGACTTTGGCCTTGCCTTTGAGTGGTTCAAGCTGGGTAAGTAAATAGCAATCGAGTTTAGTTTTAGCGACATCGATACCGAGATAAAACATAAACAATTCTTCCTGTAAAAAGCCTAATTCGCCCACTTGCCTTGTGCATACAGGGTCAAAGCGCTTGGCTACCGTTCAGTGTCAGATTTGGCGAAAGAAGTGAGGCGAAGGGTTTAATCTACAAAGGAAGGTCAATGCCTTAAGTGGTCAACCAAACTCACTTCGCCTCGTGCGGCAGTAGCTAACCGCCACGAAGAACAAGATACAAGTGGTCAAGCTTTCGGTAAGGCCAGCGATATGGCAGCCTGGCTAGGCCTGATTCCGCGACAATATTCTACTGGCGGCAATTCCAATCTTGGCAGTATCAGCAAACGTGGCAACGGATATCTGCGAATGCTGGTGATCCAGGGCGCGCGAGCGCTTATGATTCATATGAAGCGCGATCAGTCGCGAATGGGGCAGTGGCTTTATGAGATTGAGAGGCGTAGCCATCCCCACGTTGCGTTGATTGCATTGGCAAACAAGATCGTACGGATATGCAGGAAAGTCCTTACTGGTGGCGAAAACTATCGACCATTCCCGTATGAATCTGTAAACGCATAACGAAGCACTATTGCAGTACCGTAGTAACACCCTCTGGTTTTTGCGAGCCGTAATTGTTGATGACAAAACCGTTGACCGACGTACTTTAAGCCTGACTAAAAAAGCAGTCTTCAATGACTGCACGCTTTATGAGGAAAGGTGCGTGCGGATTCCATCAAGGCCAGGAAATAGTCATTTCCAAACATAGGCCGGATACATTGACGCAAAACGTTATTCTCAATTTAACAAAAACATGCTTGCAAAATCCGGGGCAGACCATACATTTTTTAAAATGGCCTTCTCTCGCTCAAGACGCTCAACGCGCGCCTCAAGTTCCTGTGTTCGCTGTTGATCTGGTCTGATGGCCTTGTCCGGTGGGATACCCCCTGTCGCTCCAGTTGCAACTGCTGTAGCCAGCGTCGCAGCACCGATTCACCAATGCCGACTGACCGAATTGCCTTCACGTGGCTGTATCCCTGATCCAGTACCAGACAGGCTGCCTGCAGTTTGAATTCAGTAGAAAATGTGTGTCTTTGCTTGTTCGTCAAACACCTCTCCATGGCGAGTATTCTCGCCTAAATTAGTGTCCGAGTATATTCGACCACCACAGATTTCCCGGCGCACCGGATCGTCCAGAAACAGTTCTACGGAATCTCAAGCTCGGTATTGTCGAAACCATTTACCTACCTCGACATTCGCCCAGTAACTTGATGAGTACGCCGTCAAATTTGCACAATGGCTAGCCAACGAGTGTAAGAAGTCGCATTCGCAACGATCCATCAAGCAACTGCATGCCGAACTATTTGCCTTGGTTTTACTGGGCCCTATGACCGGCTGGCTACCTTTGCACATCATTAAGATCAGGAGCAAATTGAACGCGGCAAAGTATCGAGCAAGCATGCTTATATTTTCTTATGCTTTGCTTTGGTGAGGACTCGCTTGTAGTTGTAAAAATCCCTACCAAAAAATCATATTTGTTGTAAATGTGAAATTCTCGTTAAATATATTAAATATTGTGATAGATTACATGTGTAAAAAATGTTAAGTAAATGATTTTCGTATTATCTTTAATATCATATAAATGCAAGAGAAATCTATTTTGTTTCGCAGTGAAGTTGCTGAATCACAAGGTCAGCAATGGATGGGCTCAATACATTTAGCGCAGCCAATTTCTGGATGGATTATTGTTATAATTACAACATTAATTACTGTAGGTTTGATTGCTTTTATTTGCTTTGGAGATGTGAGCAAGAAAGCCCGTATTGTCGGAATTACGTCTCCGAAGGGGGGAAGTGTTGTAGTTGTTGCAGCAAATGCAGGAATAATCAAACGGCAATTTATCAAGGAAGGGGAGGTGGTTCAGCCGGGTCAGGTATTATTCGAACTGGCAATGGAGCGCAATAATGGACAAGGCGAATTATCGGAATTAATTGCTAAACAACTGGAATTTCGCCAGCAAAGCTTGGAGGTGGAGCAGAAACAACGTATTTTGCAAACAAATCAAAAGAAGCAAGCGATCTTATTGCATTTGAGTAATCTCGAAACCGAATTGTCTCAGCTTGATCAGGAAATTAGTTTGGCGCACCGTCGCCGGTTGTTAGCGGATGAGAGTCTAAGTAAATTTCAAAAATTGCAAGATGGTGGTTATGTTTCAGACGCGCAGTCACAGCAAAAGCAAGAAGAATTAATCGATATAGATGTCCGTCTATCATCTCTAAAAAGAAATAAGCTGCAACTGACAGCGAATCAATTAGCCATTAAGGCAGAATACAACGATCTCACTAACAGTCTAGTAAACGACCAAGCTCAGCTTGATCGTAGTATAGCTAGTCTTAAACAAGAAATCGCCGAAAACATTAATCGCAAAACTAACTTTATTACAGCATCAGAAGCTGGTGTAGTAGTAACAATTAATTTTCAGTTAGGACAGGCGGTTGCGGTTGGGCAATCTCTTGCTACTCTTATCCCTCAACAAGCGGAACTCGAAGCGCAATTGTATGCGCCCAGTCATGCAGCGGGATTCATTAGTCCAGGGCAAAATGTCTTGATTCGATATCAGGCATTTCCTTATCAAAAGTTTGGGCTTCAAAAAGGTACAGTCGTCGATATCAGTAAAACTCCGCTTGCCCCGAGCGAATTACCACCAAATATTGCAAGCACTATTCTCAGTAATGCACAGCAAAACATCCAAGGGTTCAATGGAAACGAAGCGCTATACCGTATCAGAGTGAAATTAGAAAAGCAGAATATTCAAACATATGGACATAAACAGGTCCTAAAGCCTGGTATGACGTTAGAGGCAGATGTATTGCAAGACAGTAGAAAAATTTGGGAGTGGATATTAGAGCCAGCCCTAGCAGTAGCAAATAGAATTAACTGATTTTATTGATGTGAATGAAAAATTAAATTTCGTGCACTGCTCAGAACCGTAGAATCAATTCTGTGTAGATCGAAAACACCGTTCTAAGTTATAGACAAACAGCACGGTGATTGATGTGGCTATATCGAAAGATGTAGTTTAATTTAATCAACTAATGTAAGGGAAATTTGAATATGAGATTGCTTTCTGAAGTTGAACAAAATTTAATTGCGGGCGGTGACTTACTTGATAGCGGCTCTTGTGCTGAATACGATCCGATGGGGAATTATACCGGTTCAGGGGATTGTCCAAGTGAGCCAATGATAGATCCACAATTGCATACTGTTGTAGTTTCGGAACGAAAGTGGACGCAAGAGCAAAAAGATGAATTCGATAACGAAACAGCGGCAATTGCAGGGATTATAGATAGTTGCGCCTTAGGGAGTCCTGCGTGCATTGTTGGTTTATATGCATTAAAACCATAATTTATTAGAAATTAATCGTAGGCCATTCGATAGAATGGTCTACGATTTATTGCTGTATTTTTAGGAGGGGATATGATGTTTATTTTGAGAATAATTTTTCTTTTGTTGGTATGTAATTCGTCTTTTGCAAATGTGGAGAATTATAGTCGATACATTTGGAATGGCGATATAACTATGGAAGAGTTGAAATTATTTAAAGAAAAGATGATGGCAAATCAGCATCTAAGCGAGCTTGAATTTCGGCAGTCTTCAGGCGCAAGTTCATCGGCGGTAATTATATTAAGAGAGCTTGGATTGCTGATTGAAAGCAGGAAAATAAAAACCTTTGCAAGAGGGCAGTGCGCGTCAGCGTGTGCGTTTGTTTTTTTGATGGGAAAAGAAAGGACTCTACTACCATCTCTTACTAAAACACCCACATATTTAATGATTCATTCAACTCGACATACGGCATCTGGAGAAGTGGATTACGGTGATACTGACAAGCAAATAAAGAAGATAGTGACTGCGAGTAACGGGAAATTTCCACAAAAAATGTTGGAAAAAATGTATGATGCTAAAAATAACATGGGCGGGATCTTTATAACACGTGAGCCGGTTAAGACTGAACACGGTAAGGCATCAATCTTTTTTTGCTCCGGTGAAGAGGTGGCTCGTAAGAAGGCATGTGAGTCCTTTGGAGACTCTCGACCTGAAGATTTTGGGATTTCTATTTTAAACGAATAAATTCAATTTTTTAAATATTTCATGTATATCAATAATTTTGATATGTTTGTAAAGCAATAATTGAATTTTCATTGTTGGGCGATTTATTTTATAAATAATTTATGAAAACTATTTTACAAAATGAATCAAGTGAATGTGGTTTGGCGTGTCTGGCAATGGTGGCGTCCTACTACGGTTATTATTCAGACCTTCCGGAATTGCGTAGGAGGTTTTCGATTAGTCTTAAGGGAGTAACATTGGCGCAATTAATGCGTCATGCTGCATCGTTACACTTATCGACTCGTCCGCTACGGTTAGAATTAGATGAGGTATCAAAACTTCAGACTCCCAGTATTTTACATTGGAATTTAAATCACTTTGTAGTTTTAAAAAAAGTAGTTAAAAGTTGGCGCGGAAAAGTTCTCTTAGTTTTACTTGATCCTGCCGTAGGCGAGCGTCAAGTAACCTTGCAAGAGGCTTCTGCTCATTTCACCGGCATTGCTTTAGAGTTATTTCCTAGTGCTAAATTTCAGAAAAAGAGCGAACGTAAAAAAGTCGAAATTAGTGAGTTGACAGGTCATATAGTGGGCTTGCGTCCAGCAATTGGGCAAGTGATATTATTAGCGCTCGCATTGGAAATTTTCTCCGTCTTTTCCCCCTTGTTTAATCAATTTGTTGTTGATGAGGTGATTGTTAGTGGTGATAAAGAGCTATTGACTGTTTTGGTCTTTGGTTTTGGGTTATTGATGATTACGCAGACAGCTATTAATTTGGCACGTAGCTGGTTCTTGATGCGTTGGAGTATGGACATTAGTTTTCAATGGAGCGCGCGGGTTTTTGCTCATTTAACGCATTTGCCCGTCTCATTTTTTGAGAAGCGACATCTGGGAGATATCGTATCTCGTTTTGGTAGTATTGGTGTGATTCAAAATACTTTGACGAGTTTGTGTGTTGAGAGTGTTTTAGATGGCTTAATGGCTTTGCTTGCACTTGGGATGATGTTGGTGTACAGCTTTAAGCTCTCCTTATTAGTGTTAGTGGTAGTTTTTATTTATGTTTTAATACGTTTGATATCATATCATCCTTTCAGAGAAGCATCCCAAGAGCGGCTCATCCTCTCCTCGAAAGAAAGTAGTCATTTTTTAGAAACTGTTCGTGCAATATCTCCATTGAAACTATTCGGACGGGAAGATGAGCGCCGCGCTCGCTGGCTGAATCTAAAGATGGACGTGCAGAATCGCGACATTAAAACACAAAAAATGGCTATTCTTTTTAAGATTGTTAATACTACATTATTTGGTATCCAGGGACTAGCCTTGTTTTATGTTGGTGCCGGACAAGTGATGTCGAAAACGCTATCGGTTGGCATGTTGATGGCTTTCTCTAGTTATTCGAGTACGTTTTCGGGGCGTGTTTTTAATTTAATTGATTTGGCAGTAAACCTAAAAATGCTTGTGTTACATAGCGAGCGTTTGGCGGATATTGTGTTAGAGGATGCAGAAGTGGATTCTGCAATTGAGACAGATTTATCTCGTATTAATTCAAACATAACTCTGAAAAATGTTAAATTTCGGTATAGTGAGGGCGAACCTTGGATATTAAATGGCATTAATTTAACAATTCAGTCCGGACAGAGCGTAGCTATTGTAGGGCCGAGTGGTTGCGGAAAAACGACGTTGTGCAAAATAATATTGGGATTGCTGAAGGCTACCGAGGGGGACGTACTGATTGATGATATCCCTATTCAACAGTTAGGGTTAAAAGCCTATCGTCAGTTAGTAGGAACAGTAATGCAGGATGATGTATTGTTGGCTGGTTCCATCAAAGATAATATTGCTTTCTTTGATGCACATAATAATCAATCTGAAGTGGAAAGATGTGCGCAACTAGCCGCGATACACCACGATATCATCAAAATGCCTATGGGCTATCAAACCTTGGTTGGCGATATGGGGAGTAGTTTGTCTGGTGGTCAAAAACAACGTTTATTGTTAGCTCGCGCTTTGTATAAAAAACCAAAAATCCTCGCTTTGGATGAGGCAACAAGCCATCTTGATGTAGACAACGAAAGCAAAGTGAATGATGCATTAAAAAAACTACAACTTACTAGAATTATGGTTGCTCATCGCCCTGAGACCATTAATGCTGCCGAGCGAGTGGTAATCTTACTCGATGGTACTACTAGTGAGTTGCGGCCAGCTTCCTCGCTACCTATACGCGGATTGGTGTAGATATCGAGGTTGATTTCCCTTTGCTAAAGGGTCTGTAATTGTTCATCAAGATCTTTTCTTAATGAGTTTCCCTCGATATTTAGTTCACCGTCAGGTGAATTGTAGATGCCGCCTTTCCGGTTAAGTTTTTTGATACTCCCACCTTGATACTTTTTGCGTTTTCAGTACGCCGAAGCGCATGTGAATCAGTTTACGCATGCAGGCACCGAGCGCTTTTACTCTTACCTCGTGCAAGTAAACGCTCAAACAAAGCTATGATGTGGGGGGGTACTTGGTGGCGACGATTGCGGCCATTTAGTGCGCTCGAGTAGTAATCAACCCGATTGTCGCTCGATCGGCACCAGGCGGCGCTGTTGCACAAATGCTTCCCCAGCGAGGCTTGGTAAGATAGTGGCATGACCAAGCCCGCTCCGAAACGTTACCGCACTACCAACTGGCAAGCCTACAGATCCAACGTGGCTCTCTGTCCGTCTGGCTGGACACAAACATGTCATGGCAGGCAACTCCACGCGGTACGCGCGGACGGACGCAAACCTATAGCGATGCCGCCATTCAATTCTGCCTGACCATCAAAAACCTGTTTGGACTGGCGTTGAGCCAGACCATCGGCTTCATCCAAAGCCTGCTCAAGCTGGCGGGTTTGTGTAAACCTCCCCTAATCAGTGCCAGGTATTACCAGAGTTTTGAGGCTGATGGAACAGTCGGTATTCAACAGGTGTCATCCCGTTGAGTGAATCATGCGGGCATTGCTCGTTGTAATCGGTCATCCA
>NZ_JAGSPN010000090.1 GCF_018139685.1 Cognatundibacterium luofuense | reverse complement strand
AACCCCAACTGCGGTTGCACCGGCAGCACCCGAAAAAAAATCACCCGCAGCACGGGCCAGCAACAAACCAGCCGGCACGAAGCGCGGGAGTGCAGCCCGACCCGTTGCGGGTAAAACGGCTACGCCTGCCAAAGCTGGTCAAGCCAACCCGGCAAAGCCGGTTTCAGCCAGTAAGGCCGGTACCGTTGCGTCGAAAAAAACGCAGAGCCGCCCTGCTGCCAGTACGCAGATGAAAACCAGCTTGCCGCTCAAGACAAAGACGCAGGCGAAGAAACCGACGAAGAAATGAGTCATCGGCAGAGAAACAGGTTGCCTGTCATGCTTCCTGCTCCGTGCCGGAATGAACTTTAAAACGCTGGCTGAGCACACTAGTCGCTCGCCAGCGTTTTTTATCTGCCTCAGTTTTGTGCTGCAGTCAGAGCAGCTTTCAGATCTGCGTCAGTCCAGTTCAGCGTACGGCTTTCTTTCGTCGCTTCACACGTAATCGTCAGTTGGGTCAGGCTGATCAGTTGTACGCCCACATTCACACAGGCG
>NZ_JAGSPN010000089.1 GCF_018139685.1 Cognatundibacterium luofuense | reverse complement strand
AAGTTCGATGAAAAAGGCGAATGGGTACATCCGCGTGGCGAGTGGTTGCTGACGTCGAAGGCAGATTTTTCTGTGGCACAGATTGCGCGTGTGATTTCTTCACGGATTGCGCGCTTCCACACCAGCGACCTGATCAAGGCGCGCCTGGCCTTCCTCGAAGCGAAAGACGTGGTGTTGACCAAGCAGGTCAATACTCCGGCCCGTCCGGCTTACTATTGCTCGGGCTGTCCGCACAATACCTCGACCAAGGTACCGGAAGGCAGTCTGGCGCTGGCCGGTATCGGTTGCCATGTGATGGCGACCGCGATTTATCCTGAACACAATAAGCTCACCACCCACATGGGTGGTGAGGGCGCACCGTGGATAGGTCAGGCGGCTTTTTCCAAATTGCCGCATGTGTTCCAGAACCTGGGTGACGGTACTTATTTCCATTCCGGTTATCTGGCCATACGCGCGGCGGCGGCGGCCAAAGTGAATATCACTTACAAGATTTTGTATAACGATGCGGTTGCGATGACCGGTGGCCAGCCCGTC
>NZ_JAGSPN010000088.1 GCF_018139685.1 Cognatundibacterium luofuense | reverse complement strand
ATGGTGCCTATCGGGCGTGCTAAAAAAGCAAAGGAGAAAATGGTAAACGCGTACAGCGTGCCTTCGAGGCGATCTTCGAAGGGAAAAAATACTGAAGGGAATACCAGTACCGAAGCAATGGCATAGACGAAAAAATCGAAATACTCAGATGTGCGACCTATAATGACCCCGATCGCGATTTCGCCGGGGTCGACAGAGGTATCCGCATGATCACCACGTTTGGGGGTACTGCCGTGGGCAGAAGGGTGGTTGGCGTACAGTGCGCCATTGTGGCTGCTGATGTTAGGCATAGTCGTCTCCGTCATCGTTGTTATGTCGATGGACGCAGTCGGCAGCTTTTCCCATGCAGGCAGAAAGGGTAGGACAAAACGTCCAATCGCTAATGCTTATCAGTGAGAGTACATTACCACATATTTACGTTCAGACTGGACTTTTCCTGTATGTTTTCTCAATTAGCTCGTCGCGGAATACTGCTGTTGCCCGCAATAATGATGGCTGGATGCAACACAATTGTGATGAATCCATCCGGAAATATTG
>NZ_JAGSPN010000087.1 GCF_018139685.1 Cognatundibacterium luofuense | reverse complement strand
ACCAAGTTTGAACGTCACACTCTCCTATGAACATCTCGGACTTTCTCTCTGATCGTGGAATATTCATGCTGAGAATAATGTTTACAAACGTAAGCCCCCTTCAAAAGTACCATCTGCCTACTTAATCTGCCTCACCTGCACCCCACGTTGACGCAGTAAATCGGTCAGGCTGTTTTTGCCGGACAGGTGGCCGGCGCCAACGACGATGAACAGGCGTTTTCCACTGTCCATCATGCTCAGGATTTTTTCAACCATGGGCAGGTTTCTGTCGTCGAGCAAGGACTTCATGGTTTTGCGCGAGCCTTCGTCTTTATTCGCGATGTCTTCCATGATAGTGGCCAGGGTCTCGGCATCACCACGTTTCCACGCGTCGATCATGAACTGGGTATCGCGCAGGGCTTCACCGTTTTTCATCGCGCTCAGGGTTTGTGCCAGCATGGCATCGCCTTCTTCATCGCTGAGTCCACCGAGTACCTGGGCCTGAAATTCCATGCTCTCCAGTTCGACCACGGTTTTCTTATCTTTTTTGGCACGCTCGAT
>NZ_JAGSPN010000086.1 GCF_018139685.1 Cognatundibacterium luofuense | reverse complement strand
AATGGCAATACGTGATTATTGCGTGACGCAGATATAATTCATCAGGCAGAGTATGCGGTCCGGGTGCTCTGCGCAGCTTAAAGTCGGCGCTGACGCATGGCTTCGCCCATCATCACCAGTACCGGTCCGGACGAAGTGTGCAAGCCCTGTGCTAAATCCTGCAGCGTCATGTGGGTAATGACTTCGTCGGCACGACTGCAGTTTTCTACCACCACAACAGGATGCGTTTCGGGATGACCGGCATCCAGCATACGATGTGCCGTCAGCATGGCTTCGCGTCCGCCCATGTATTGCACCAACGTGTCGCATTCCGGGATGCGGGTATCCGCTGCTTCGCCAGGCGCGGTGCTGGAGGTGAATAGCGCCACACTGCGCGCAATACCGCGCTTGGTCAGAGGCTGACGCACGCTGGCGGCCGCAGCCAAAGCGGTGGTGATGCCGGGTACGATTTCATAACTGATACCAGCTGCTTCCAGCGCACGGATTTCTTCATCAGCGCGACCGAATAACATAGGGTCTCCACCCTTTAAGCGCACCACCAGA
>NZ_JAGSPN010000021.1 GCF_018139685.1 Cognatundibacterium luofuense | reverse complement strand
CATCAGTCGAGAGTCGCGGAGACAGCTATGACAATGCTTTAGCGGAGATCATCAATGGTTTATACAAGACGGAACTGATCAAAAAGCGCGGGCCGTGGAAGACGCGGGAAGCAGTGGAGCTGGCGACGCTGGAATGGGTGTCGTGGTTCAATCATCATCGTTTAATGGGGTAGATAGGTCACATGCCACCGGCGGAAGCGGAAATGAATTATTATCAACAACTTTCTGGTCAGGCCATACCGGTCTGACTCACACAAAAGAGCCTCTCAAAAAACCGGTACGGTTCAAAATTTTTTATAATCGTCTGCGCAAACAGAAGCGGCTTGGATATTTATCTCCAGCCGCTTGCATGCAAAATACAATGCCAGTTTGAATTCGGCGTGGCCAGTTAGACACCATTATTGACGACCAGCCTCAAAAATAGTTTCGTTCAACTGTTGAACGGACGTTGGTTTTGCGGTAGCATGGCTAAAGTTTAATTTTTGCTATCTAGACTGCGCTAGCCGATCGTGACACGGCATGGCGGTAGCGTACCCAGAGCCCATTGGCTCCTAAGGCAACTCAATAAAGAGCCGTAAAATATGACCAGTCGTCAAGTGAAGATTCCAGAGGATACCCATTTTCGGATCATGCGCATCTTGCAAGACAGCCCAGACCTGACCCAGCGCGAGCTGGCCGATAAGCTTGGTATGAGTGTTGGAGGTGTGAACTACTGTCTTAATGCCCTCATCGATAAGGGTTTTGTGAAAATGGGAAACTTTTCTAAGAGCAAGAACAAGTTCAAGTACATCTACCTGCTCACTCCTCAGGGCATTTCCGAAAAGGTGGCGCTGACCAGTCGGTTTCTGAAACGCAAGATGGAAGAGTACGACGCGCTGAAAGTGGAGATTGAGCTTCTCAAAGCAGAGGCCGAAAACCATCTTGTGATGCGCCCAATAAGGCATGAAACCGCAATAAAGACAGATATTGACCTGCTCGGAGCTTAATAAAGTGGATATTGGTAACCAAAAAATAGCATTAATCGGATTGGGCTATGTGGGTCTTCCGTTGGCGGTGGAGTTTGGAAAGGTGAGGCCCGTACTCGGATTTGATATCAACAGTGCGCGCATTGCCGAATTGCGAGCTGGTAAAGACAGTACCTTGGAGGTTGGCCCAGAAGAGCTGGTAGCCGCTAAGCAACTTGAGTATAGCAGCGACCGAATTAAGCTTGAAGAGTGTGGGATTTTCATAGTAACAGTGCCAACGCCGATAGATACCGCCAACCGTCCGGATCTAACGCCTCTCATTAAGGCCAGTGAAACAGTCGGCAAAGCGATGAAGGCTGGGGCAATCGTGATTTATGAATCCACGGTTTATCCCGGTTGCACCGAAGAGGTCTGTGTGCCGATCTTGGAAAAAGAGTCGGGCCTTAAGTTCAATGAAAGCTTTTTCTGTGGCTATAGTCCGGAGCGCATCAACCCCGGTGATAAGGTTAACACGCTTACTACAATCAAGAAAATAACCAGTGGCAGTACGCCCGAGGTGGCTGAAGTGGTTGATGCTCTTTACAAGAGCATCATCAAGGCTGGAACTTGGAAGGCCAGTAGCGTCAAAGTGGCCGAGGCAGCAAAAGTAATCGAAAACAGCCAGCGAGATCTAAATATTGCTTTTGTCAACGAACTGTCAGTTATTTTTGATCGTCTGGGTATAGATACTATCGAAGTGTTGGAGGCTGCCGGTAGTAAATGGAACTTTCTACCTTTCCGTCCGGGCATGGTGGGCGGTCACTGCATTGGAGTCGACCCCTATTACCTGACTCACAAGGCAGAGGAGGTTGGCTACCACCCGCAAGTGATCCTGGCTGGCCGACGCATCAACGACAATATGGCTCGCTACGCAGCGCGCAATTTGATTAGGCTGATGCTCAAGAATGGTATTGATGTGGCCCGCAGCACCGTGGGGGTGATGGGCATCACCTTCAAGGAAAACTGTCCAGACATCCGCAACAGCAAAGTGGCCGATCTGGTCAAAGAACTAGAAAGCTGGGGGGTGAATGTTGTAGTTGCTGACCCTTGGGCAAATCGTGAAGAGGTTGCACATGAATATGGCATCCAACTCGGTAATATCGATTCCTCAGCCAAGGTTGACTCACTGGTGGTTGCAGTAGGTCATAATGAATTCCGCACAATGAAGCCCAGTGAACTCAAGGTGCTGTGTAGAACAGAAAGGCCGGTGCTGGCTGACATCAAGGCTCTATACGATCGCCATGATGCGACCGATGCCGGTTTCACGGTTTTCCGTTTTTAACTTAGCCGCGAACACAACTTTACAGGTATATTCATGCAGCACTACCCTTCCATCACGGGCCATAAAATTAAAATCGCTATAGTCGGCTGTGGCCGTATATCAAAAAATCACTTTGGATCAATTGAGCAACACAGCGACGAGGTGGAGTTGGCAGCCGTTTGCGATATCGAGTCAGCAGTACTTGCTGAGCATGCAGAGAAATATAAAGTGCCTGCCTATCGCGACATGGAGGAAATGCTAGAAAAAGAGCAGCTGGATCTGGTTGTCCTCTGCACACCCAGCGGCTGTCACCCCGATCAGGCGGTTCTGGCGGCAAAGCATAAAGTCAATGTCATGACCGAAAAGCCCATGGCCACCCGCTGGAGCGACGGTGTGCGTATGGTCAAAGCCTGTGATGAAGCCGGGGTTCGTTTGTTTGTGGTCAAGCAAAACCGTCGCAACACTACTCTGCAAATGCTTAAGCGCGCTGTCACCGAAAAACGCTTTGGCAAGATTCACATGGTGCATCTAAACGTCTTCTGGACTCGTCCACAGTCCTATTACGACCAAGGAAATGGCTGGCGTGGTACTTGGGAGTTCGATGGTGGTGCCTTTATGAATCAAGCTAGTCATTATGTTGACCTGCTCGACTGGCTTATCGGGCCAGTTGAAAAAGTCCAAGCCATGATGAGCACTACGCTCGACATCGAAGTTGAGGACACTGGCGTGCTTAACGTCAAATGGCGTAACGGCGCACTGGGATCCATGAGCGTTACCATGCTTACCTACCCGAAGAATTTGGAAGGCAGCATCACCATACTTGGTGAAAAGGGGACCGTGCGGATCGGTGGTGTGGCTGTCAACGACATCCAGCTCTGGCAATTTGAAGAACCTCGGGATTACGACCAACAAATCCAGAGCGCTAACTACGAAACTACCTCGGTGTATGGTTTTGGGCACCCGCTCTACTACAAGAACGTCATCGACGTTTTGCGTGGTAACGCGGAACCAGAAACCGATGGTCGCGAAGGGCTGAAATCGCTCGAGCTGCTGATTGCTGCCTATTTGTCCGCACGGGACGGGAAAACCGTTTCGCTTCCGCTGGAATACTGAGAAACGTGGATATTGGTATCATCGGCGGCGGCATTAATGGTCTGTGCTGTGCTTGGCAACTCGCCAAGCAAGGTCATCAAGTTCAGCTTTATGAGCGCGACGCGCTCATGAGTGCCACCAGCTGCGCCTCCTCCAAACTGCTGCACGGCGGTCTTCGCTATCTGGAAAACCGCGAGTTTCGTCTTGTCCGAGAAGCCCTGCGCGAACGAGATGCTTGGATCAAACGCGCGCCTCACCTCGCCCAGCCCTTGCGATTAGTGATGCCCATCTACCAAAAATCAAGGCGACCGGGTTGGATGATCGCCTTGGGGTTATTTCTCTATGACCACCTCGCAGGCAAGAGTCAGCTCCCCAAAGCCAAACGCTTGACTGCACAAGAAGTGATCCGCCGCGATCCCCTCCTGAAAAGCGAGGGACTACAAGGCGGATACGAATTCTCAGATGGCCAGATGGATGACCATGCCTTGGGTTTGTGGGTGGCGGAGCAAGCAAGGCAAGCAGGTGTGAGTATTACCGAACACACAGAAATCGTCGAATTGACCCAAGACGGCAAAGTCACTACCGCGAATGGTGCAGTGCATGTGCACGATCGGCTTATCAACGTCGCAGGCCCATGGGCGCAACGCCTGTTGCAAGCAAGCGCGCTTGATTCACCTTATCAACTAGATTTGGTGCGCGGCAGTCATTTGATCCTCCAAGCCCCTTGCAAACAGGCCTACCTACTGGAGGCTCCCAACGATCGCCGAATATTCTTCGTCCTGCCTTGGCAGGGAAACACACTTGTAGGAACAACAGAGGTCCGGCAGACGCTAAACAAACCCATCGCGTGTAGCCCGGAAGAACGAAGCTATCTGCTGAATGCATGGTCGCATTACTTTCCAGATGCCCTGCCCAACGTCATCGACACCTTCGCAGGACTCCGACCCCTGCTCCGCAGCGCCGAAGACCCCAGCAAGGCTACGCGCGAATATGCCCTCCACCGCACAGGCAAGCTTGTCACCGTACTAGGTGGCAAGTGGACTACTTCCATGGCCCTGGCGGACAAAGTTAGTCACGCTATTTATTGAGGAATCATGACCAACATAACCATCCATCCCACTGCCATTGTTGATGATGGCGCGCAAATCGGCGACGGCAGCCGTGTCTGGCACTGGGTTCACATATGCAGCGGAGCCAAGATCGGCAAAGGTGCCTCCCTCGGTCAAAACGTCTTCATCGGAAATAAAGTCACTATTGGTGATCATTGCAAGATCCAGAACAATGTCTCTGTTTACGACAATGTCACCCTCGAAGACGGTGTCTTCTGCGGCCCCAGTATGGTGTTCACAAATGTTTACAACCCGCGTTCGCTCATCGAGCGCAAGAACGAGTACCGTAATACGTTGGTCCAAAAAGGCGCCACCTTGGGGGCAAATTGCACCATCGTGTGTGGCGTCACAATCGGTGAATTTGCTTTCATCGGAGCCGGTGCAGTGATTAATAAAGACGTCAAGGCTTATGCCCTAATGATAGGGGTGCCTGCCAAACAAATCGGCTGGATGAGCGAGTTTGGTGAGCAAATCCCACTGCCACTAACGGGCGAGGGCAGCTACACCTGCCCCCACAACGGCCAGCAATACATTTTAGAAAACGACAACCTGAAACGAGTCAGTACATGAGCATTCCTTTCATCGACCTCAAATTCCAATATCAGGAGCTCAAGTCGCAGATCCATGCGCGCATCAACGCCGTGCTGGAGCATGGCCAATACATCATGGGTCCCGAAGTGAAAGAGTTGGAGGACAAGCTGGCTAACTATACCGGCGCTAAACATTGCATCACCGTGGCCAGTGGTACAGAGGCTTTGTTGATTAGCTTGATGGCGCTAAATATCCAACCAGGCGATGAAATCATCACCACTCCCTTCACATTTGTGGCTACGGCAGAGGTCATTGTGCTACTTGGTGCCAAACCAGTTTTTGTGGATGTGGAGCCCGACACAGGCAACATCAACGCTAACCTGATAGAAGCGGCCATCACCCCGAATACCAGAGCTATCATGCCGGTGAGCCTGTACGGTCAGCCTGCAGACATGGACGAGATCAACGCGATTGCCGCGCGCCACGGTAACCTGCCCGTCATTGAAGATGCCGCACAAAGCTTTGGTGCTACCTACAAAGGGCGCAAAAGCTGCAACCTCAGCACTTTAGGCTGCACCAGTTTCTTCCCTAGCAAGCCGTTGGGCTGCTATGGCGATGGCGGTGCCATCTTTACCAACAACGATTCTTTAGCCCAAGCCTGCAAGGAAATCAGAGTACACGGCCAAAGTCAGCGCTATGTGCATACCCGAGTGGGCGTGGGTGGGCGTATGGACACCATTCAATGCGCTATTGTGTTGGCCAAGCTGGAGCGCTTTGATCGGGAGGTGAAACAACGCTTGGACATTGGCCAGCGATACAACCAACTCATTGACGAAGTGGATGTTGCTCGCATACAACAGCGGCTAGGCCGCACTAGCGTTTTTGCGCAATACACCATCGTTACATCCGAGCGCGAAATCCTGCAAAAACGCCTAGGCGAAGCGGGCATACCCACTGCCGTGCACTACCCGGTGCCGCTGAACGAGCAACCAGCCTACAAACATTTATGTTGCCCAGACTGCACGCCGGTAGCGAAGGACATGGCCAAGAAGGTGATGAGTTTGCCAATGAGTGCGGACCTGACAAAGGATGACGTTCTTTCTATTGTGCAAGCACTGAAGGGTGGGGGAACAGTCGGTGAGAAAGCAACAGCTTAAGAGCGGCGGGGATATAGATCGCAATGCCGACTAGCAAAAGCTTTGCAAGCAGCGTGCTGATTTTATTGGGAGGCACTTCCGTGGCATTGGCAGTGCCACTGGTTGCAAGCCCTTTTCTTTCCCATATTTACACACCTGAAATGTTTGGACAAATGGCCGTCTTTGTATCGGCTGTCTCTATCGGTGCAATTGCTGCAACAGGTCGGTATGAGTTGGCGATTCCCATTCCTAAGAGCAACATTACTGCACTCGGTGTGGCGGTGGTTGCGTGTATGAGTGCTGGGTTTATTGCCGTGCTGGCCTCAGTGGGACTTGCCTTTCTATCGCTGTCGGCTCCTAAGTTGCTTGGGTCCGCCCTTTCAACCACGGTTTGGGTAGTCGCTGTACCCATCTGCATCATGATGTTAGCGTGCATACAGATTCTGACCTACTGGCAATCGCGTCGACAAGCCTTTGGAGTTGTCGCCGAGGCGAGGGCAAGCCAAGCAATTGCCATGACAGGTGGCCAACTGGGCGCTGGGCTGCTGGGCCTTGGCGACATAGGTCTGATCGGAGGATACATCATTGGTGCTGCGGTAAGTCTGTGGCGACTTACGCGTTCGGGATGGAATGATTTACAGGTCAATTCTGCAAGGTTGCACCGGCGTTGGTTGTTTGCCGCTGCTAAGCGGTTTGCCAATATGCCGAAATTTCTGGTAATCGGGCATCTGGCTAACGTTGTTTCTAGCCAACTGCCAGTCATAATGCTTGCAACTCTTTATGGTTCACGTGAGGCAGGGCTATATGCCTTTGCTGAACGAATGACCCTCATTCCCTGTGCGGTGGTGGCAAACTCTGTTGGCGAGGTCTTTCGTCAGTCTGCGGCGCAGATATTCCAGCGTGAGGGCAACTGCCTAGATTTGTTCCTAAAGACTAAACTGAGGCTCTCTATTCTCGCCTTTGTCTTTGCCCTTGCCATCGTGACCGCTGCGCCGACTGCATTCTCTTTGATGTTCGGAGATGCATGGAATGAAGCAGGGCAACTTGCAGTAAGCTTGGGCATCATTGCATTCTTCCAGACGGTCTCGTCACCCCTCAGCCAGACTGTTTATCTCTCGTCAGAGTATCGGGGCGACCTCGCGTGGCAACTCGTGCGTTTGCTACTGTCTGCGGCTGGTATATACGTCGGATTCATTTTATTTGCAGATTTTAAAACGTCTGTATTTTTCCACTCGATCATATTTGCTCTGGCCTACATGTTGCACAGTGTTATGCAATACCAAGTCGCAAGAGGGGGTAGAAAGCTATGAGTTTGTATGGCGGTACTAGCACCAAAATATTAAGCGGACATAGTCGGTTTGCGCCGCTTTATTCCTCTAATTTGTTTGAGAGAGTATTTCACCCAAACAGTGGATTTACTGTTTTTTTAATCGCCATCGGCACAGCTTATTGCATTATTCCACTTGGTGTTTCGTTAATCGTGCCAGAAGGGAGATTCTTCGGACTTCTTGCGGCCATCACTGCACTGAGTGTTCTAGCAATGTGGGGCGGGAACCGAGTGTCGATATTTGATCGCCGCTTTCGACCCTCTTCTCCGCGTTTCGGAGTGTCAACTACAGGGTTTGTTGGCATCGTTTGGGCAATATTCTTGTTTTTTATTCTAATTACATTCTCGACCGCCCAAACCATACCTCTGTTCAGTGCATTCGCGGGTGCGGACGCGAATGATCTGAGTCAGCAACGAGGGGATTTTCTCAAGGGAAGAGAAGGAGCAGGAATTGTTCTGTTGTACATCAGTACATTCATGAACACAGTTGTCCCATATTCCATCGTCCTCTTATATGATAGGCATGCGAAGATGCGCCACCTTGCAGCTATAGTATTCTTTTTTTATGCCATCAGTTTCATGGCAAAGGCGCTGTTTCTTAATATGATCTTGCCTATTTTGGCTTTGTTGTCGATTAAGCAACATTTGCGCGGGAAAGCTGTTTCCTACCTCGTTGTGGGCTCCATTCTGTTACTAATTGGTATGACCGCTCTTTCATTGCGGGGTGAAACAGCAGTAGCGAGCAACGGTGACTTTTTTACAGCGCTTTACGCTCCATCCGACCCCTTAACGTTCTTTTTGTGGCGTTCGGTTGGTGTCCCTATTTTTACCGCGACAGACACGCTCGTGGTGCATGAAGAGCAGTTTGGAGGTCGTCTCTTGATGGGGGCGACCAGTAGTTTAATTGCAAGCATGACTGGCCTTGAACGCATCAACCTTGAACGCTTTGTTTTTGAGCATCAATTTGGAGGTTGGAACGAGATTGCGAACTCTAACTCTGTATTCATTGTTGATGCCTTCGTCAACTTTGGCTGGCCAGGAATTATTATTTTTAGCTTTCTTGTCGGTCAGGTGTTCCGTTGGTTCCGTTTGTCCCATGACAAAGCATTTCAGGCGCAGTGGTCTGTATTCGCATTCTTGTTGTTTTCGTCTCCTCTGATTGGAATGCTGTTGAGCAACGGTTGGGCCTATATGATTCTTCATGCCCTTTTTATTAGAGTCCGTAACCATGTCACAAAACCCTACGCATAAAAAGTTTCAAGTTGTCACTGTCGTCGGCGCTAGACCACAGTTCGTTAAGGCCGCTGCGGTCAGCCCCAGCCTGCTTGCCACCGGGATCATCGAGGAATCGATCGTCCACACGGGGCAGCACTTCGATCACGCGATGTCCGACGTCTTCTTCGAAGAAATGGGGATCCCCAGTCCAGCTGTGAATTTGGGTATCGGTGGTGGAACCCATGGACAGAATACTGGCCGAATGATCGAAGCACTTGAAAAAGTGCTTATGGAGCAACGCCCGGACGCGGTCTTGGTTTATGGTGACACGGACTCTACCCTCGCTGCCGCGATCGCGGCATCCAAACTTGGTTTGCGCTTGGTGCACGTAGAAGCGGGGTTGCGTTCTTTTCGTCGCGCCATGCCTGAAGAGATCAACCGAGTGCTGACCGATCACGTATCGGATATCCTCTACGCTCCTAGTCACCGCGCGGTGGAACTCCTGTCCAGAGAAGGTATCCAGGGTAGCAAGGTCGTCAACGCTGGAGATGTGATGCATGATGTCGCTTTGCGTTTCAGTTCATTATCAAAGGAGCGCTCGTTGGTGCTTGATCGACTTGGCTTGCACCCGCTGGGGTACCAACTCCTCACCTTGCACCGCAAGGAAAACGTCGACGATCCAACGATTCTGCAGCGTGTACTTAGCGCCATCGGCAGCGCAGTACTACCCACGGTGTTTTTGGTCCACCCTCGTACCGCCAAGATGATATCTGAGTTTGGAATACAGATACCTACGAACATCCGCCTCATCAATCCGGTCGGGTATCTCGACATGCTCCGCTTAGTACAGGATTGCAGTCTTGTGTTGACCGACTCTGGCGGGCTTCAGAAAGAAGCGTACTTCCTGGGGCGCGCCTGCATCACATTGCGCGACGAGACGGAGTGGATCGAACTTGTGGAGGCTGGGGTCAACAGACTGACAGGCACGGATCCTGCTCGCATTGTGAAGGCATTCGATGACATGACGACGGTTGGCGACATGCCTGAAGGTATCTACGGCAACGGAAATGCAGCGGAGAAGATCGCACGAGATCTCGCGGCGCGTCTAGAGGCTGAGGCTTGAATCTATGCGCATTGTCTTGATTGCACACTACTATCCTCCCATCAACAGTTCGGGTGCGAAACGGGCCGAATCCCTATCGAAGTATTTCACGGCACTCGGGCACGAGGTTACCGTTCTCACCACACGCAAAAGCCGAGTTGATGGGGAGTTCACCGAACCAGTTCCAAAGGGGGTTCGCCTCATCGAACTGGATTGGGCAGGCCGGGAAGCACCTTCTGTCGAAGCAGAGGGAGCGTTCGAGCCGATGTATGCCGGTGCACCTTCGTGGAAGCGGCGTTTGAAGGACCGCGTTATGGCAGCTCTCGGACAGATTCCGGATCCTCGATTGCCTTTTGCGTTGGCATTTCTCTCGCCTTGGTTCGCCAAGCCTGCTCAGGAGGCCATACTCAAGTCCGACATCGTGGTCGGTACCACGCCTCCGTGGCCAATGTTGTTTGCAGCCTATCTGTGCAAGTTGCGTTTCGGAGCACGCTGCATCCTCGACTACCGCGATCATTTCAGTGAGTGCCACGAAATGCCAGGCGGTCGCTTAGCCAAGTGGTTGGAGAAAATCATTGACAGACGGCTTGCGAACTCTGCGGACCACGTGGTGTGCATTTCGGATCCGATGAGCCATTACTACCGCTCGTTCACTCCTAACGTTCAGACTATTCTTAATGGATACGACCACGAGATCTTGGATGATGCTCGTGGCGTGCGCGTCATCTCTAAGGACGGGATGGTACGCATCCGTTACATGGGTATTGTCTCGCCAGGTCGGATTCCTCACAACGTTCTGAAGGCCTTGGTCGAACTCCAAGCTAAGCAGCCTGACCTGTTCCAACGTCTGCGTTTCGAAGTCTTCGGCGCAGCATCGCCCCTTCAGGAAATTCTGAAAACCACCTATCCGGAAGTCTCCAGTGCATTCAGCTTTTTTTCCCCGGTTCGCTATCTCGAATCACTCCAAAAAATTGTTGAAGCGGACTATCTACTTTTTTCGGAAACATCGTCGACGAATACCTTGAGCGCCCAGGGCATATTGCCAACCAAGCTCTTCGAGTACATCGGTTCTGGGCGTCCGATCCTTGGCGATATTTCGCCGGATACTTTGGCAGGGGGGCTATTGCAAAAATGCAATAATCAGCATATCGTTGGTCAATCATCCGATTTGTTCCTCGCGGTTATGTCTAAAACCTCATTCTACGAACGTGTACCGGATAATGTATCGCCGCTCAGTGCCTCTCTGTCAAGAAAGGCCCAGGCTCAGCAGTATGCTGATCTTATTCAAAAGATAATTTTTAAACATTGAAATAAGGCTTCGAAACATGCGCCCTTACCAAATCTGTAATAACTGCATCATGGACACTAGTGATGCCGGAATAACTTTCGATGCCCGCGGTTGGTGTGATTACTGCAATAACTACCACGATAACATCCTACCGAACTGGCACACGGACGAGCGTGGTGAAGCTGAGATCAAGGCCATGGTCGCCAAAATCAGAAAGGATGGCGAAGGTCGCGAGTACGACTGTCTGCTCGGAATCAGCGGAGGTGTTGATAGCTCCTACCTGGCTTACCTAGCCAAGGAGAAATTTGGTCTTCGCCCACTTATCTTTCATGTGGACGCAGGCTGGAATTCGCAACAGGCAGTACACAACATTGAATGCATAGTTGACGGCCTTGGACTGAACTTGCACACTGAAGTGATCAATTGGCAAGAAATGAAGGACTTGCAACTGGCCTATTTCAAAGCTCAAGTGCCCCATCTCGATACACCCCAAGACCACGCCTTCTTCGCAACGCTCTATAACTTCGCGGCCAAGCACAAGATCAAGTACATCCTCAACGGCGGCAACTATTCGACGGAGTGCGTTCGCGAGCCACTTGAGTGGGCGTATCACGCCTCCGACCTAGTGCAGTTGAAAGACATTCACAGCAAATTCGGAACACGTCCCCTGAAGACATTTCCGTTGTCGGATATTTTCACCTACAAGCTGTACTACCGCTATATCAAGGGTGTGCAGGTGTGGCGCCCTTTGAACTGTTTGCCATACATTAAAGATGAGGCAATGCAGTTGTTAATTGACAAGTTCGGGTGGCAGAAGTACGCGCACAAGCACTATGAGTCCCGCTTCACCCGCTTCTATGAGGGCTACTGGCAACCGACCAAGTTCGGCTATGACAAGCGTCGAGCGCACTTCTCAAGCTTGATCCTGACAAACCAGATGACGCGCGACGAAGCACTGGAGAAAATCGCCATGCCAGCCTATGACGAGGCTACGATCGCCCAGGACTTCGAGTACATCGCTACCAAGCTTGACATCTCCGTCGAGGAACTGCGTGCGCTGCACGACGGCCCGAACAAGAGTTGGCGAGACTACAAGTCACGCCAGGGTCTGATCGACTTAGGGACCAAGGTTATGCGCGCCGTCGGCGTTCAGCGAGCGATAATCCGATGATTAAGATCATAGATTACGGCCTTGGCAACATCTTGGCCTTCCAAAATATTTATAAGCGGCTCAACATCCCGGTAGCTCTAGCGAAGACGATAGACGACCTAAAGGGAGCAACGCGACTAATTTTGCCCGGCGTTGGCGCCTTCGATCATGCGATGGAAGAGCTTGGTCGTTCCGGGATGCGCGCCCGCTTAGACGAGCTGGTGCTAGGCGAGAAGATGCCGGTCCTGGGCATCTGCGTCGGTATGCAGATGATGGCAGAGGGAAGCGAGGAGGGCAATCTGCCAGGCTTGGGCTGGATTCCAGGCTATGTGAAGGGTTTCAAAGGTCTAAACCAGCCTAACCTTTTGCTGCCACACATGGGCTGGAACGACGTCCAGCCGGTTACCGGGCACCCCTTGTTCAACGATTTGGCAACCAACGGGCTCTTCTACTTTCTGCATTCGTTCTACTTCGAGTGCGCGGATCCGGTGCATGTCGCGGCAATTTCGAGCTATGGCAAAGAATTTAGCTGTGCAATTAGCGCTGGTCACATCCACGGCGTTCAGTTCCATCCGGAGAAGAGTCATCACTTCGGCGCCCAGCTTCTTAAAAACTTCGCGGAGATCTAACGTGCTGCGTCCACGTATCATTCCTTGCTTGCTGGTCCACGACGATGGCCTAGTTAAAACAGTCAAATTTAAGAATCCCAAGTACGTCGGCGATCCAATCAATGCGGTCAAGATCTTCAACGAAAAGGAAGCGGATGAGCTGATCGTCTTGGACATTGACGCTACCGTTAAGGGGCGCGAACCAAACTTCCGCCTGATTGCCCAGTTCGCAGCCGAGTGCCGTATGCCACTGTGCTACGGTGGTGGCGTGCGAACCGTAGAGCAGGCTAAGCGAATCATAGGTTTGGGTGTTGAGAAAGTCGCGTTGAGTGCCGCTGCGGTCGATGATCCGACGCTGATTTCCCGTATCGCGGCCGAGATTGGCAGCCAGAGTGTGGTCGTCGTATTGGACGTCAAGACCAGCCTTTTCGGTAGGCAGGAAATCTGGACACACAACGGTAGCAAGAACAGCGGTAAGACTCCTCTCGAACTCGCCAAGGAGGCTGAGCTCTTGGGCGCTGGAGAGATCGTCATTAACTCGATAGACCGCGACGGTCAAATGAAAGGCTACGACCTGGCTCTGGCACGTAAAATTCGCGAGGCAACCCGGCTTCCATTGTCGGTGCTGGGGGGCGCAGGTTCATTGAAGGACATCGATGCATTGATCAAGGAGTGCGGTGTTGTCGGTGCATCGGCGGGAAGCTTCTTCGTCTTCAAAGGTCAATATCGCGCGGTGCTTATCAGCTATCCCTCTCCAGAGCAAAAGGCTGAATTGACTCTTTCGGCATATAAATATTGAGTATTTAATAATCTTTATGAGTATTACGTTTTCGCGAATTTTGGTTCTAGGTGCTACAGGTATGTTGGGTAGCACAATGATACGTTTGTTCGGTGAGAGTCAGTCCTATCAGGTCTATGGTACTGTACGATCTGCTCATTCAGCAAAATTACTCCCTGAATCTGTGCAGGCCAATTTGATCCATGGTGTGGATGTTGAAAATTTTGATAGTCTGGCCACCGCTTTTTCAGTTTCCAGGCCAAATGTGGTAATCAATTGTGTGGGATTGGTAAAGCAGTTGGCTGCGGCGGATGATGTACTGTCTGCAATTCCTATTAACTCCCTCCTGCCGCATCGGCTGGCACGGTTGTGCGATGTGGCAGGAGCACGTTTAGTACATATGAGTACTGATTGTGTTTTTTCCGGAATTAAGGGTATGTACACAGAAGAAGATATATCTGATGCGCATGACCTGTATGGCAGAAGTAAATACCTCGGAGAAGTTGATTATCCAAATGCAATCACGTTAAGAACCTCCATCATTGGCCATGAATTGGGAGGCTCTCGTAGTTTGATTAACTGGTTTCTTTCACAGCAGGGGCAGACACGGGGGTTCACAAAGGCCATATTTTCCGGGTTGCCAACCGTTGAAATCGCTCGCCTGATCAGGGATCATGTCATTCCTCATCCCGAGCTTCATGGGCTCTACCATGTGTCGGCTGAACCGATCAATAAGTTTGACTTGCTGACTTTGGTAGCAGAAGTGTACGGGAAGATAATTGATATTCAGCCTGATGAAGGTATAGTCATAGACCGTTCTCTGGATTCATCTCGTTTTCGGGAAGCAACGGGTTTTGTGCCAAAAGCATGGCCAGACTTGATTCGTAGTATGCGGGAATTTTCTTGAGTTTTATAGATATGAATATGTTCGATAATAAAATCCTTATGATTACGGGTGGCACAGGTTCTTTTGGGAATGCCGTGCTGAATCGCTTCTTAAATTCAAATCTGCGCGAAATTCGAATTTTTAGTCGCGACGAGAAAAAGCAGGATGACATGCGGAAGCGCTATGAAAATCCTAAGCTCAAATTCTACATTGGCGACGTGCGTGATTATCACTCTGTACTGAATGCTGTCCGTGGCTCGGACTTTATATACCACGCAGCAGCATTGAAACAGGTGCCATCTTGCGAGTTCCACCCCATGGAAGCGGTCAAAACTAATGTGATGGGCACTGAGAATGTGCTTGAGGCAGCAATCAACTGTGGAGTTAAACGAGTAGTTTGTCTCAGCACCGACAAGGCGGTATACCCTATAAATGCCATGGGTATCAGCAAGGCGATGATGGAGAAAGTTCTAGTGGCTAAGTCGCGATCATCCAATAGTACCGTAATTTGCGGCACGCGTTATGGCAATGTGATGGCGTCGCGTGGCTCAGTGATCCCACTGTTCACGAACCAAATTCGTGAAGGGCAACCGATTACCATTACCGACCCCAACATGACTCGCTTCATGATGACATTGGATGATGCGGTTGATCTCGTCCTTTACGCATTTGAGCACGGTAATCCTGGGGAAATATTTGTGCAAAAGGCTCCCGCTGCAACGATTGAAACTCTTGCCAAAGCCTTGACTGGCCTGTTGGGCGTTCACGATCACCCGATCAATGTTATTGGTACGCGCCATGGCGAAAAATTGTACGAAGTGCTTCTGAGTCGTGAGGAAATGGTGGCGGCCCAAGATTTGGGCGGATACTACCGAGTGCCGCCCGATTTGCGCGACCTAAACTATGGCAAATTCGTTGAACAAGGCGAAATTAAAATTTCCGAGTCTACCGACTACAACTCGCACAACACTACTCGCCTGGATGTAGAAGGCATGCGTGCGCTGTTAATGAAACTCCGATTCATCCACGCTCTGGTTAAGGGTGATCATATCGAACCGGAGGAGTGACTTAAATGAAAAAAATTAAAGTAATGACCGTCGTTGGCACTAGGCCCGAAATCATCCGTCTGTCCCGTGTAATGGCCAAACTGGATGCACACTGTGATCATGTGATTGTGCATACCGGTCAAAATTACGACTACGAGTTAAACCAGATTTTTTTTGATGATCTTAAAATTCGGAAGCCTGATCATTTTTTAAATGCTGCAGGTGCAAATGCAGCCGAGACGATTGGCAACGTGATAGGAAGTATTGACAAGTATATGTTGTTAGAGGAACCAGATGCTCTGTTGGTTCTTGGTGATACAAACAGCTGTCTGTCTGTCATTCCTGCAAAGCGCCGAAAAATTCCAATTTTTCATATGGAGGCAGGGAATAGGTGTTTTGACATGCGGGTGCCAGAAGAGTCCAACCGCCGTATCGTAGACCACACAGCTGACGTCAATTTGACGTACAGTGACATTGCCCGCGAGTGTCTGTTGCGCGAAGGCTTGTCCCCTGACCTAGTCATAAAGACAGGAAGCCCCATGGCTGAAGTACTTGATTATTATCGTGGAGATATTGATCGCTCTGGCATTCTGGAAAATTTTGGCCTGAACGAGGGTCAGTACTTCGTTGTTAGCTCGCATCGCGAAGAAAATGTTGACTCTGATACCAGCTTCGCTCGCTTGGTGAACTTGTTGAATTCGGTTGCAGAGAAGTACCAGTTGCCGGTGATTGTTTCTACTCATCCGCGAACGCAGAAGCGTGTGCAGGCTATGGGAGCATCCTTTCATACGAAGGTTAAATTGTTAAAGCCCCTTGGGTTTACAGATTATGTACGCCTGCAAACCTCAGCCAAAGCTGTGTTGTCTGACAGTGGCACGATCAGCGAAGAGTCATCTATTCTGAACTTTCCAGCGCTCAACCTACGTGAAACTCAGGAGCGCCACGAGGCATTCGAAGAAGCTTCAGTCATGATGGTTGGATTGGACGTCGATCGCGTTATGCAAGGGCTTGCCATTCTTGAAAGTCAACCACGCGGCGCCGAACGCGGTTTGCGCCAAGTGGTTGACTACAGCATGCCCAACGTCAGCGACAAGGTTCTTCGCATCATTCATAGCTATACCGATTACGTGAACCGCGTTGTGTGGAAAAAGTACTGAGTCAAGGCTGATGAGGATCACTCTGATTGCGGACACTTTCCCGCCACTGCGTACTTCTGGTGCGGTTCAGCTGCGGGATCTGACCCGTGAGTTTGTGCGACAAGGCCACTCGGTGTTGGTGCTGTTGCCAGCACCTGGTCAAAGGCAGCCTTGGAAGCTTGAGGAATTCGACGGTGCCCAAGTACTGCGCCTGAAAGCCCCTCGAACCAAAGACATTGACTATGTTCGCCGCACGCTGGCTGAGTTGGTCATGCCATTTGTCATGTTGCGAAACTTACGCAAGAGCCCGTTGGCGAAAGAACGCTCGGATGCCGTTGTTTGGTACGCTCCATCAATCTTTCACGGTCCCTTAGTCAGGGCCCTAACGAAATCCAGTCGTTGCAAGAGCTACCTGGTTATCCGTGACATCTTCCCTGAATGGGCAGTGGACATGGGGCTAATGGGGCGGGGCCTGCCCTATCGTTTTTTTGATGCAGTGGCGCGGTACCAATACTCGGTTGCTGATGTCATCGGAGTACAAACTCCTGGGAACCAGAGATATTTCGACCGATGGATGGGGCAGCCTGGCCGGAAGTTGGAGGTTCTGCAAAACTGGTTGGATAAACCTGCGAAGTCGCGGTGCCCTATCCGGGTCGATGAGATCGCCCTGGCGGGTCGTAAAGTGTTCGTTTACGCTGGCAACATGGGTGTCGCTCAGGGCATGGACATTTTGTTGGACTTGGCAGAAAGGTTGCGCAGTCGACTAGACGTTGGTTTCTTGTTTGTGGGGCGTGGTAGCGATTCGGCGCGGCTTAAAGCAGTAGCTCAGTCAAGGCAGCTCGAAAACGTGGTCTTTTTTGACGAGATATATCCCGACGAAATTCCTGACCTTTACGCCCAATGCGACGCGGGAATTGTGGCCCTAGATCCAAGGCATAAGTCGCACAATATCCCTGGAAAGTTTCTGACTTACATGCAAAGCGGTCTACCAGTATTAGCTAATATCAATGCGGGCAATGATTTAGCTCAGCTGATCAGAGATGAACGGGTTGGTCAGGTATGCGAGACCAACCAGGTTGACGAACTGCTTTTGCTGACAGAAAAATTGCTGGATCAAATTGAAACAGATTCGGCCTTATCGGCGCGCTGTACAGCCCTGTTTGAACGCGAATTCGCCGTCGAAAATACCGTCAAGCAAATCGTGGCTGCGCTTTCGGAGACAGCGGCTGCGAGATCATGAAGGTTTTCAGCGCAGATTACACGAACATGCTGACTGCACAAGCGCAGAGCAGCCCACGCATGCGACAGCGCAGCAACATCTACCAGAGCTATGCTGATGTAATGACCCAGCGATTCCTACTCAACTCAAGCCCCTAATGCAAATGCCTGAGCGGGTGTTTTCATACCCAGCGCCTGATGTGGGCACCGGGAGTTGTAGAAGACAATCTAGTCGGCAATGACCCGGCTGTCATTTTGTAAACTCTCAAAGCGGTGCCGATGTATTCATCGTTCCTTCAATGTTCGCATGACGCGCTCCACAATGCCGTTCTGCTCAGGGCAGTGCGGCGTGATGAACTCCTGCCGTAGGCCATGGCTCCGCACTAACTTCGTGTAGCTGCGGCTGATGAAAACTGGCCGTTATCCGACCCAGGAACGGCGTCGTTACCTTTGCCAAAGTGCCGTAGCGACCAATGAGGACCTGCTCCAGGGCTGCCTCTGCGGTCTTGGCCTTGCCCTTGCCCGAACGAAATAGATGCTGGCCCAGTAATTCACGGATATGACAGTCAATCACGAGGGCAAGGACTGCCCCGCCATCGCGGTCAGCCCAGACGCGACACATTTCAGTCGCCCAACGATTGTTGGGTGCTGTAGCTACAAAAGGCAAAGCCTGAACACGTGGCGGTTTTAATGGGCGACAGAAGTAGAAGACGGGGTTGTTAAAGTCTTTTTATATTTCGGTGGTACGCCACCAACTGCTTTGTTCGGACGTTCGTTATTGTAAAACCATAGCCATGCTGTCGCATGCTCCTGAACCTCTGCAATA
>NZ_JAGSPN010000085.1 GCF_018139685.1 Cognatundibacterium luofuense | reverse complement strand
GGGTACGCGGTTCTAAGATGATATTAGATGCCAATCCTGACTATCGGCCGGTGTACTGGGATTTTGCAGCGAATCAGTCACCTGAAGATAAAGGTATCGCGAAAGCCATGCAGGGTAAGCGTCTACCCCAGATAGGCCGCGTGATCGTCAATGTGATACTGGAAGATCAGTCACGCCTGCTGGCCTTCCAAAAGGATGAAGCCGATTTATTCCAACTGTATGGCGGACTTGCGCCGCAAGTATTAAAGGATGGAAAACTCAAACCGGAATTTCAGAAAAAAGGCGTGCAGTTATCACGCATCATCGATCCCGAACTCGCGATTTACTATTGGAATATGCAAGACCCGGTGTTTGGCGGACTTAGCAAAGAAAAAATTGCACTGCGTCGTGCGATTGCGATGGCCCACAAAGTCGAAGATGAAATCCGTATCGTCGATAATGGTGAGGCAATCCCGCTGCAATTCCCGATTCCACCCGGTGTGGTCGGTCATGATCCGCAATACCGCAGCATGATTCAATACAATCCGGCTGCCGCTAATGCCTTA
>NZ_JAGSPN010000084.1 GCF_018139685.1 Cognatundibacterium luofuense | reverse complement strand
GTGAAAACCCTGATCTACGCAGATTTTGCTGATTTTTTCGCTACAAATAGTAAGGAAGCGTGAATACTTGGCAAATTCACAGGTAGAATTCAGCGTCAAATTAATTTGAATGCATGAGCCTGTTGCTCATGCAAAAATGCTTATCCGCTGCACAGCAGTTCAACTTTAAGGAAATATTCATGTCGATCAAATCCCGCGTCGTTCTGGGTAGTGCCATTGCGCTGTTCGCGCTGAGCGCTTGCAATGATAAAGATAAAGCTGCCTCTGCATCTGCAGAGAAGGATGCTGTGGCTGCGACCGTCAACGGCGCACCTATCGGCAAAAAACAACTGGATCAGATCATGTTGCAGCAAGCTGCACAAGGTCTGCCTGACAATGCGGAAACACGCAAAATGGTGATCGACAACCTCGCGATGCAAATCATCGTAGCGCAGGAAGCGGTCAACAAAGGTATCGATAAGACACCGGAAGTGAAGGAACAGCTGGAAATGACACGTAGGTCTATCCTGGCTAATTCCTACGTCAAAGACTATATGAAAAATGCTGCA
>NZ_JAGSPN010000083.1 GCF_018139685.1 Cognatundibacterium luofuense | reverse complement strand
AGACTCGTTGAAATTGCCTCTGACTTACAAATTATTCTTCAAAAATTCCCATTTCGCTTTCTGCAAGGACCAGACCGTCCAATCGCCGCGTGGGCCATGGCCCTGGCCTGGGTAGAGTTGCAGGCTGTAGTCTTTGCCGTTCTGTATCAGCGCATCAATCAGCATGATGGCGTTTTGTGGATGAACATTGTCATCCATGGTGCCATGCATGATCAGGATTTTACCGTGCAGATCCTTGGCGGCTTTGAGCACACTGCCCTTGTCATAGCCTTCTTTATTCTCTGATGGCAGGCCCATGTAGCGTTCGGTATAAACGCTGTCGTACAGATGCCAGTCGGTCACAGGTGCACCGACAAACCCCAGCTTCCATGCCTTGCTATGCGTCATGGCATACGAGGTCATATAACCGCCATAACTCCAGCCATTCAGCGCAACGCGTTCCATATCTGCCCATCCTTGCTGACGCAGCCATTCCAGACCATCAAGCTGATCCTGTAATTCAAGCTGCCCCAGTTTTTTATGGATAGGCCAGGCGCTCGCCAGACCTTTATTAC
>NZ_JAGSPN010000082.1 GCF_018139685.1 Cognatundibacterium luofuense | reverse complement strand
GCCACCGTCGGCATTAAATATGCGATAGCGAAAATCGACATCTGGTGTTACGCTGGCTTCGACCACCAGAATTTGGTCCGCACCAATGCCAAAGCGACGATCGCCGATATGCCGGCATAGCTCTGTGCTCAGCTGGATGTTTTGGTTGATGGCATCGATGACGACAAAGTCGTTGCCTGCACCATGCATTTTCGTGAATTTGAGTTTCATGCGTCCATTATATCGCGTGAAACTGCGCTCAACGGTAAGCGCTAAAGCATTTCAGTCTGACAGACTGGGGAGGACGATGCGGCAAGAGAAGTGGATGTGCAAATAAAACAACGTAAAATTGTTGAAAATTGTGACTTTATGCATACTTTGGCTGTAGAATCAGCGCCTGTCATTTTTAAATGATTGTATTATTAATAATTATTAGGATAAAAAATGTTGAAAAAATTGAGTATTGCAGCTGCTATCGCAGTTCTGTCTATCTCTGCTCAGGCTCAGACAGCAAATCCAATCTATGTTGGTGCTGATATTGGCTCCACTAAAGTTGACGGTTTGACAGATAACAAAAC
>NZ_JAGSPN010000020.1 GCF_018139685.1 Cognatundibacterium luofuense | reverse complement strand
GATCTGGACGATTTTATGTCCGAGACCGTTCAGTAACGCGTACACAAGTATCGCGTGAAATGCGATGACCAGCCCTATGCCGAGAAACTTCTTGCCCGGCTCTTGCTGGCGATTTGAAAAATCCATTAATACTCCTCCAAAACCACTAGATCTGCTGTCTGATCTGGATCAGAACCGCTCACACAAAAAAAGATTACAAAGCGTAGCGGGCCTGAAAATTCGGGTTCCACGCAAAGTATTCTTGGAAAACAGGGTCACAGACACACCGGCACCGGAAATCCGGATTTCGCGTACTAAGGCTGGCGGAACACTGAATAATTTCAGCAGCCCGGAATCTGGCGTGAACGCGAACAGGCCGGTAGGCACTGCAAACTTAGCCTGACGTTGAGCAAACGTCGTGCCAGGAAAGTGAAAAATCGCAGGAAAAGCATGTTACCGGATGTAACATTTATAAAAAATGACACAGATCCGGCAAATCAAGTAACACAGCTTTTTTTCGGAAGGCGCATAGAATCATTTCCAGTCTGTGACTGTCAACTCTAAACACGCCGCATTTCCCGTAAAAACAACAGGGAGGCATTTTGCCAAAAAAAATCCTGAAACGGAAACCTATAATTTTGTGCTTTGCAGCATTTTTTTGGTGCACCAGCAAGTGCCGGTCCGCAGATTGAGTAATTATTCGAAATTAACATCAAGCAACAAAATAAAATTCCCGCCAAGCCTGATTTTCAGCCGAAAATCGCACAAAAATTAGGGTGTGCTGCAGCGTGGTTTTAATGCATTACAACAAAACTAACATTAAAAAACAACACTCTGCACCCGTTCCGTGCATCAAACTGGCATGACCGCACCACCGGTGCACATCCTGGCATCCCTGCCTCCGCCAAAGCCGTTTTGCAAGCACCGACAGTTAGGCTATGTTTATGCCTTTCCGCTCAGACTGGTGACGATCACCGCATCCTTTGGGATCTGATCCATCCAGAGAGCACACAAACAGTTACAAATCATTCGCCTGACACCACTGAAAGTGCTGCCCATGAAATTGCCTCTGTCCGCCGTGCCCGTGTTACGACGTCAAACCCTGTTATTACTCGGCACGCTGATTCTGGCCTGCGGCACTCCGGTACAAAGTATGGCAGCGCAAGACCGCTTTGCTGATCCGGCGAAGGTGCTTCGCACCGTGTTCCCAGTGGCAGAAACAGGTTTTGATCCTGCAGCAGCACGCGATCTGTATTCGAATGCGATTATAGAAGCTGTGTTTGAACGTCTTTATGGCTACGACTACCTTGCATCCCCTGCACGCATCATTCCTGAAGCTGCCGCCGCTTTACCGGAAATCAGTGACGATGGACTTACCTACACCATACGCTTACGTAAAGGACTGCACTTCACGCCGGACCCCGCATTCAAAGGTAAAGAACGCGAACTGCAGGCAAAGGATTTCATCTATTCACTGATGCGATTAATGGATCCGGCGATCGCGTCCTCGCATCGCTGGCTGCTGGAGGGCAAAATTATTGGTCTGGATGAGCTGGCAGAAAAAGCACGTAAAACCGGGAAGTTTGATTACGACGCCATTGTTCCCGGTTTGCAAGCCTCCGATCCTTACACGCTGAAAATTCGCTTGCATCGTCCTGACTACAATCTGCCGATGATTCTGGCATACACCGCGACTTCCGCAGTTGCGCGTGAAGTGGTCGAGAAATACCGCGACGGGCAAGGTCAGGTCATGGCGAATCCGGTAGGCAGCGGCCCTTACCGTCTGACCGAATGGGTGCGCGGCAGCCGTATGGTGCTGGAAGCCAATCCCGGCTATCGCGAGCACTACTGGGACTCCGATCCCGGCGCTGACCCTGAAAAACAAAAAATTGCGCGCCAGATGAAAGGCAAACGGATACCGCAGATTGGTAAAGTCATTGTGCAAGTCATACTGGAGGATCAGTCACGCCTGCTGGCATTTCAAAAAGATGAAACGGACTTATTTCAGTTGTATGGCGGCCTCGCACCGCAAGTGCTGCAGGATGGCAAACTGAAACCGGAATTTGCCAGCAAAGGCGTACAGTTATCGCGCATTATTTCACCGGAACTGACCATTTATTACTGGAATATGCAGGATCCGGTGCTGGGTGGCCTGAGTAAAGAAAAGATCGCGCTGCGCCGTGCAATTGCGATGGCGCATCAGGTGGAAGAAGAAATCCGTATCGTCGATAACGGTCAGGCCATTCCGCTGCAATTCCCTGTTCCGCCCGGCGTTGTAGGACATGATCCGCAATACAAAAGCAGCATTCAGTACAATCCGGCTGCCGCCAATGCGCTGCTTGATCGCTTCGGCTACAAAAAAGGGGCTGATGGTTACCGTACCTTGCCGGATGGCAGTCCGCTTGTGATCCGTTTTACTTCACAAACTGAATCCCGTGGACATTTGCAGGCGGAAGTCTGGAAAAAAACTTATGACAGACTAAGCATTCGCATGGAGACTGATTTCCGTCCGTTCAGTGAAATTCTGAAAGCCGAAAAGCAGTGTCAGCTGAAGCAACGCATTTCCCCGTGGATGGCAGACTATCCGGATGGCGACAATTTCATGCAATTGTTTTATGGAAAAAATATTCATCTGAATAACAATGGCTGTGTCAGCCTTCCGGAGTTTGACAAACTGTATGAGCAAAGCCAGCGCTTACCAGCCGGGCCGGAGCGTGATGCGCTGTATCACAAAATGGCACGGCTGATGGAAGCTTACTCAGCACAGCGCATAGGATTTGCACGTTACTTTAATATGCTGGCTCAGCCGCGCGTCATTGGTTATCAGAAACATCCGGTCATGCATATAGAGTGGCCGTATCTGGATCTGGATCTGGATACCAAACGCTGATGACAGTGATGTTGTGACGACATTCCGGTTTCATTCTCACTCAACCCCGGCTTAATATTTTTCTTCATACATATATGAGTGCTTACCTGCTGCGCCGGATATGGCAAATGATTCCCACCATGCTGGGCGTAATCCTGCTGGTGTTTTTCCTGTTCAACTGGGTTGGTGGTGATCCGGCGTATATTCTGGCCGGAAAAATTTCCAGTCCCGAACAAATTGCGAATATCCGCCGTCAGCTCGGCGTAGATCAGCCCTACTATATTCAGCTCTGGATTTTTATTCAGCAAATTGTGCATCTGGATTTCGGTAACAGCTGGAGTACCGGCGAAGCTGTCTCGCATTTAATTGCGACCCGGCTGGGCCCTTCGCTGACCGTATTAATTCCGCTGACGATTCTGGAAACGCTGCTGGCTGTTGCGCTGGCACTGGTCATTGCATTCCGCCGTGGCAGCCTTACCGACCGCGCTGTAATGATTGCCTGCACTGCCGGTATGTCGGTCAGTATTCTGGTGTATATCATTCTCGGTCAATATTTTTTCGCTTATCAGCTTGGCTGGTTTCCGGTACAAGGCTGGGGTAATGCATTTTCAGAAAATCTGATTCGTTACGCAGCACTGCCGATCCTGATTGCGTTGATGGTTGGTCTGGCGCCGAATCTGCGTTTGTTCCGTACCTTTGTGCTGGATGAAGTGAATCAGGATTATGTGCGTACAGCGCGCGCCAAAGGGCTGTCGGAACATCGCATACGCTGGGTGCATGTGCTGCGGAATGCAGCCATTCCGATACTGACGCATGTGATGTCGAATCTGCCTGCCTTACTGATTGGCGCCTTCCTGATTGAACGCTTCTTTTCAATTCCGGGCATAGGACGCGAAGTCATTCTGGCAGTTGAGCGCAGCGATTTTCCCGTCATCAAAGCCATTACTGTTTGCGTGGCCGCGGCCACCATGCTGTTTAACCTGCTGACTGATTTACTGTATCAGGCAGTCGACCCCAGGGTACAACTCAAATGAATCCGGTTTCCATGTCTTTACAAGAACCTACTTCTCCCGGCCTGTGGTTGCTGGCCTGGCGCAGACTGAAAGCTGATGCCGCGGCAATGATCAGCCTGAGTATTGTTGCGCTGTTTTTACTGATTATCAGCCTATCCGCTGCCGGACTAATCGCCACTGACTGGGATGCCGAAGTCGCGGTTAGCTATGCGCCGCCGGGCTGGAGTAAAGCCGTCACTGTTTCAGCAGAAACCGATAAAACGGAAGATCAGAACATTCCGGATAACCCCTATGATCCGCTGCGCGAGGATATACAGCAAATTCGGCAACAGTTAAAAGGTGCAGCACCACAAGTCGACTGGTATGGCGTACAAGATCCGCTGGCGGCGGATATACAGGCGATTTACAGCGATCTGGCGAAGCAAGGTGCGGTGCAGGAAAGCGGCAAAAAAGAAAGCCTGCCGTTTGGTGCTGATAAATGGGGGCACGATATTCTGAAAAAAACCGTCAAAGGCGCAGAAACCTCGATTGTGGTTGGCATTGTTGCAGCCGTGCTGGCGACCGTGCTTGGCACGGTATTCGGCGCACTGGCCGGATATTTCGGTGGTCGTACCGATGATTTTTTCAACTGGTTTTACAGTATCTTTACCGCGATTCCGTATCTGCTGCTGATTCTGGCAGTCGCCGCAGTCCTGCAGCAAAAAGGCGTCAGCACCATCATTCTGATTCTGGCGCTGACCGGCTGGACTGGCCCGTTCCGTCTGATGCGTGCAGAGTATCTGAAACATAAAAACCGCGAATATGTGTGGGCTGCACAAGCCATCGGCGCTTCGCACTGGCGCAAAATGGCAGTCCATATTTTCCCGAATGTCAGCCATGTCGCGCTGGTGCAAATTTCGATTCTGGTGGTGGGTTTTATTAAATCGGAAGTGATCCTGAGTTTCCTCGGTTTCGGCGTTCCGGTTGGCACTGTCTCGTGGGGCAGCATGCTGAACGAGGCGCAGAATGAGCTGATACTCGGCAAATGGTGGCAACTGACTGCGGCCACCGTTGCGATGGCAACACTGGTAACCGCATTCTCTTTATTTACTGATGCCCTGCGCGATGCGCTGGACCCGAAACTGCGCTGAGCTTGCTATGCATACCGAAAAAAACTCTGATGCCCTGTTGCAGATCCGCAATCTGAATATCAGCTTTAAAAATGGCAAACACAGCTGGCACGAAGCCGTAAAAAACGTCAGCTTCAGTATTCCCGCGAATCAGACGGTGGCACTGGTCGGCGAATCCGGCAGCGGCAAATCCGTCAGTTCGCTGGCAGTAATGGGCTTGCTGCCAACTGACACCAGCCGTATCGCAGCAGACAGTGAAATCGTGTTCAATGGCTTGAACTTACTGAAGCTGTCGCCCGGCGAACGACGCGCTTTATGCGGCAAAGACATCGCGATGATTTTTCAGGAGCCAATGAGTTCTCTGAATCCGGTGCTGACCGTCGGTTACCAGATTGGCGAAGTGCTGCGTCTGCATCAGGGTATGAATCGCAAGCAGGCGCGTGCACGTGCAATTGCCTTGCTGGAAGAAGTCGGCATTCCCGATCCGGCCAGCAAAGTCGACAGCTATCCCTGCCAGATGTCCGGCGGCCAGCAGCAGCGCGTGATGATTGCGATGGCGATTGCCTGCGAACCGCGCCTGCTGATTGCGGATGAACCGACAACTGCGCTGGATGTAACGATACAAAAGCAGATTATTGATCTGATCAAATCGCTGCAGCAAAAGCATCAGATGGCCGTGCTGTTTATTACGCATGATCTGGCACTGGTCGGTGAAGTAGCGGATCAGGTCATCGTGATGCGGCACGGTGAAATCCGCGAACAAGGCGAGGCCAGTCAGATTTTTACTGCGCCACAAGATCAGTACACGCGTGCTCTGCTGCATTGTCGTCCGGATGTCAGCCATCGGCCTATGCGCCTGCCGGTCATCGCCGATTTTATGCAACAGACAGCGCCGCCACCCAGCACCACGGAACGCCAGCGCGGCTGGAACAGCGAGGATGAGATCATTCTGAAAGTCAGCAATCTGAGTAAACATTTCAGCATGCCGGACGGTCTGTTCCGCAGCAAAACCGTGCGTGCTGTTGATAATGTGTCGTTTGAACTGGCGAAAGGAAAAACGCTGGGTATCGTCGGCGAATCCGGTTCCGGCAAAACAACGGTCGGACTGACGCTGATGCGCCTGCATCAGGCCACGGGTGGCGAAGCCTGGTACAAAGGTCAGAATATTCTGAGCATGCCGGAAAAAGCGTTTCACCCGCTGAAACCGAAAATCCAGATCATTTTTCAGAATCCGTATGCCTCGCTGAATCCGCGCTTTACGATAGGTCAGATTCTGACCGAACCGATGCATCTGCATCAGATCGGCAACAACGATGCGGAACGGCTGAAGATGGCAACGGCGCTGCTGGATAAAGTCAGCCTGCCCGCCAGTGCTTTGCAACGTTATCCGCATGAGTTTTCCGGCGGCCAGCGCCAGCGGATTGCGATTGCGCGCTGCCTGAGTATGAAACCGGAAATTCTGATCTGCGACGAATCGGTTTCTGCGCTGGATGTATCGGTGCAGGCGCAGGTGCTGAATCTGCTGCAGGATTTACAGGATGAGTTCGGTTTAGCTTATCTGTTTATTTCACATGATCTGGCGGTAGTCAAATACATTTCCGATCAGGTGCTGGTCATGCAGCATGGCAAACAAATCGAATGCGGCAATGCGGATGCGCTGTATGCCAGTCCGCAGCACGAATACACCCGCAAGCTGCTGGCGGCGGTACCGCGCGGATACAACGCACAACACGGACAGCCCGGAGAGACCGCGCAGATCTGACCGGATCGCTGCAGGCGACGACAACCGGCTGAAAACCGGTTGAAAAAGCCTCAAATGCGGATTTTTGCATAGCGATCTGCCGGTCGTCGGCAGAAAGTCTGGCCGTCCGGAAATGATGAATGCGGATATCTGCACAAAGTATGTGAACTGACAGTCTGGCTGGCAGTGTAAGGCGGAAGTTGAAATCAGGGACGACGCGGGTAGCGCTGTCAGAATTTCACTGACGTAAATATGAATTAAGGGAGATGTACGGCCTGCGCAAGACGGTTAGCGCGCAAAATTCGCTGCATTATTTTCCGGTCAGCAAGTTTCAAGCGGGCCGGTATGCGAAATCCGTGATACCGGGCGAATGATCGAATATTTGCCCGATTCGAGGGAAGCCACTACAATTCGACCCTGTTATGAATTCCCTGTTTCTGACAGGGATCAATACCGGACAAAAATTCCGGTACTCGTTTCCGAAAACCCATGCCCGGCTGGCTGGTCCCGAATAATAACGACAGGACTGAAAAGCGCAGCCGGAAACCATCTGGAGTCAACATGGCATTTCTGCAAGGTAAAAAAATTCTGATCACAGGTTTGCTGTCAAACCGTTCGATTGCTTACGGTATTGCGCAAGCTTGTAAACGTGAAGGTGCAGAACTCGCATTCACTTATGTCGGTGAACGTTTCAAAGACCGCATCACAGAATTCGCAGCAGAATTCGACAGCAAGCTGATTTTTGAATGCGACGTCAGCAGCGATGAACAAATCGAAGCCCTGTTCCGTGATCTGGGCCAAAGCTGGGATCAGCTGGATGGTCTGGTACATGCGATCGGCTTTGCACCACGCGAAGCGATTGCCGGTGAATTCCTGGACGGTCTGTCCCGCGAATCTTTCCGCATTGCGCACGACATTTCTGCTTATTCTTTCCCTGCACTGGCAAAAGCAGCACTGCCGATGCTGCGTGACAAATCCGCCCTGCTGACCCTGTCGTATCTGGGCGCAATCCGCGCGATTCCGCACTACAACACCATGGGTCTGGCCAAAGCATCGCTGGAAGCATCGGTACGTTATCTGGCAGAAGATCTGGGCAAAAAAGGTATCCGCGTCAATGGTATCTCTGCTGGTCCGATCAAAACGCTGGCAGCCAGCGGCATTAAAGACTTCGGCAAACTGCTGGGCTTCGTTGCTGATCACGCACCACTGCGCCGTAACGTGACGATTGAAGACGTCGGCAATACTGCAGCCTTCCTGCTGTCTGAATTGTCGAACGGCATCACTGGCGAAATCACTTATGTTGACGGTGGCTTCTCCCACATCATGGGTCTGAATGCAGACACTTACAATCGCTGATCTGCGGATGGTGATGTTGTAAAAAATGGCGCTGAATAAGCGCCATTTTTATTTCCTGCTCTGCTCCGCTATCTGAGACAACTGGCGACATTCAAACCTTCAGCCAGCCCTGCCAAGCGGTGTGATACTGCGTGCTGCCACGGCAATCCGGTCACCCGGCTGCAAACCAGCCGCCTGCTCTGCACTGGCAAACACTTCCGTCACTTCCTGCCCGATCAGCAACGACAACACATACACCACTTCTTCGCGCCGCACTGCCAGCACCTGTGCCTGCAAAGTCAGCTGACCTGCTTGTCCGCCTTGTAAAAATACCTGTTCCGGCGATCCGCTGCGTGCAATACGCCCATGCTCCAGCACAAACACTTGCTGACATAAACGGAAAATTTCCGCCATATCATGCGACACCAGCAAGCTGGTGCATGCGCTTTGCTGCATGGCTTGCTGCAAAGCCGTTTGCAACTGACTGCGCATCGCTGCATCCAGCGCCGACAAAGGCTCATCCAGCAGCAATACGCTGCCTGGCTGACCCCAAATGCGCGCCAGCGCACGCGCCAGTGCCACCCGCTGCTGCTGACCACCGGACAACTGCGCCGGTTTGCGCTGCGCCAGCGGCTGCAAACCCGTCAGCGTCAGTAAATATTGCACCAGATCCGGTTGCGCGGTTTGGAGGGCGTAGGCGATATTGGCCTGCACCGTCATATGCGGAAACAATGCGTAATCCTGAAACACCAGACCGACACTGCGCTGTTGCGGCGGCAGGCAAATGCCGCGTTCGGTATCCAGCCAGATCTGGTCACCAACGCGCAGAAAGCCATGCTGCGGCGTGATCAGACCCGCCATGATACGCAGCAAGGTGGTTTTACCCGCACCGGACGCGCCACTGAGACAAGCAGTTTGCTGTGCAGCGATCTGCAGACTGATATCCAGCATGTCCGCACCGTCAGCGGAGGTCAGCGGATGTTGTATGCGGAGTTCTATCATCGCAGCACCCCGCCCGCCGTACTGCGGCGCTGCACGATGTATACGGTCAGCAGAATCGCAAAACTGATCACAAACAATACGGCAGCATACGCATGGGCGGCAGCGTAATTCAGACTTTCAACTTCGTTATAAATCGCCATCGAAGCCAGTCGGGTCTGCCCCGGAATATTCCCGCCTATCATCAGTACCACACCGAATTCACCAATCGTATGCGCGAACGCCAGTACCGTGCCGCTGAGCAAAGCAGGACGCACCGATGGCAACAGTACGCGGAAAAAACTTTCCGTATCGGATTTACCCAGCGTGCGCGAGGCTTCCAGCAAACTACGCGGTAAATTCTGAAATGCTGCCTGCACCGGCTGCACCATAAACGGCAAGCTGAACAGCACTGAACCGATCACCAGTCCGCTGAAACTGAATACAATTTTGATATGCAAAACCTGCTCCAGCCACTGACCGAAGGCATAGCGCGGACTGAACATCAGTAACAGATAAAATCCCAGCACGGAAGGCGGCAGCACCAGCGGCATACTGACCAGGCTTTCCCATACCGGTTTAAACCGGCTGCGGCTGTGTGCAATGCGGTAAGCGAGCGGCACGCCCAGCACCAGCAGAATGACGGTGGTGATAGCCGCCAGCTGCAAGGTCAGCCAGACCGGTTGCCAGTCCAGTTGCAGCCAGCTCATACCGGCTCCGCTGCTGTGCGCTGATCCAGCACACAAAACGCGCTGGACTTGATCATGGCCTGCACGGCGTCGCCGACCTGCAATTGCATTTGCTGTACGGCACGGGTTGTAATCACTGCGGCTAAAGTCTGTTGCTGCGGCGTCAGAGATAATAATATCCGGCTTAAGATTTGCCCGGATTCAATGCCAGTGATCTGTGCCGGCAGGCAATTACGAATGCTGCAACTACCATGAAAATCCTTGGCAATCGCCACTTCCATTTCCGGCACTTGCAGGCTGACCGCGCGCCCGCATTCCCATTGTTGCCAGACCGCAGGCTGAGCCAGCAGACTGGCGCTCAGTTGCACACCACCGGCCTGCACTGTCAGCAAACAAACGCTGCCGTGTGCTTCACGTGCAATGATTTCTCCTTGCAGAATATTCATTTCTTTTCCGGTAACAGATAACCGTATTTTTCAAAAATAGCGCGGCCTCTGGCCGAATATAAAAAATCAAAAAACTGTTGTGCAGCCTGTGCCTGCTGCTCTTTTCCTGCCTTCAGAATCACCGCACTTTGCGCAATCGGCTGATATAGCTGATGCGGAATTTCTATCCACTTACCCTGTCCTTTCATTTCCGGCGCCAGCACCACAGACTTAGCGGTAAAGCCGATATCCGCAACGCCTGAATGAATGTACTGATTGGTTTGCGCAATACTTTCGGCAAACACCATTTTCGGCGCCAGTGTTTTATCCAGTCCTGCAGCAGCCAGCACTTTCATGGTTTCGCGGCCATACGGCGCGGTCTTAGGATTGGCGATCGCAATTTTGCTGACACTGGCTTGCTGTAATGCACTCTGCCAGTTTGTCAGTTCCGTATTTTTCATACTCCACAACACCAGTGCGCCATAGGCATACACTTTCGGTTCGCTGGCAGCAAAACCTTCTTTCACCAGTTTTTCAGGAAACTCGGTATCAGCAGACAAAAATACGTGAAACGGTGCACCGTTCATGATTTGCGTGGTCAGCTTGCCGGAGGAATTTACACTGGCTTGCAGATCGTGTCCGCTTTCCTGCTTAAACGCGGTTTTAATGTCTTCAAACACAAACTGTACATTGGCGGCGACGGCAACCGATAAGCTCGCGGCATGGGATGCTGAATATGTGAAAGCCAGCATCGCAGTAGCCAGCCAGTGAGATTTCTTCATAAGGTTTTCCGGTGTCAGAACAGCGTTCAGTTGCAAAAGATTACAGTACAATGCCAGCGTTAGCGACATTCAGAAATGCTAACAGTCTTCACCCGCGCTTACAAACCGGACTCTGAAAATCCTGATGCTTACCAAGAAACGCCTGTTACGCTGCATTTGCGGCGCACTGATCAGTCTGACTGTCATCCCCGCTGCGCATGCGCAATGCAACTGGCCGCAATGGGAACAGTTCCGTCAGACCTTTGTCAGCGACGACGGGCGCGTTGTTGATCACAGCACGCCGGTGCATCACACCGTATCCGAAGGGCAAGCCTATGCGATGTTTTTTGCGCTGGCTGCCAACGATAAAGACAGCTTCGCAAAATTACTGCGCTGGACGGCCAACAATCTGGCAGGTGGTGATCTGACTTTGCATCTGCCTGCATGGCAATGGGGTCAGCGCGCCGATCAGAGCTGGGGGGTGATCGATCCGAACGCGGCGTCCGATGCCGATGTATGGATCGCCTACACACTGATACTGGCCGGCGAAGTCTGGCAGCAACCCGCATATAACGCAGCCGGACAATTGCTGGCACAGCGTATTTTGCGTGAAGAAAGCCGCGAACTGCCGGGGCTGGGGCTGAGTCTGTTACCCGCGCCGCTGGGTTTCGATCTGGTTGAACAACGCTGGAAACTGAATCCCAGCTATGTGCCCTTGCAATTATTGCGCTGGCTGGCGATCAGCACCGGCGATACGCGCTGGCAGCACATGCTGAACGCGTCGCGCTTATTGTTACTGCAAACCGCGCCGCGCGGTTTCAGTCCGGACTGGGTAATTTATCAGACCACAGCGCAGCAAACCGCCAGTTTCAGCCCTGACTTACAAGGCGCGGAAAAAGGCATGGGCGGCTATAACGCGATCCGCGTGTATTTATGGGCCGGTATGCTGCATGAACAGGATACTGACCGCAGCCGTCTGCTCAAATTATGGCAACCGATGGCAGAACTGACCGGCAAACTCGGCTATCCGCCGGAATATGTTGATGTTCACAGCGGAGAACCGAAAGGCGCAGGTTCAACAGGATTTTCTGCGGCACTGCTGCCGTTTCTGAAAGCCGGCGGACATCAGAGTGTGCTGCGCCAGCAAATGCTGCGCATACAGGCGCAGGGCATACGACCAGACGCCTACTACGATCAGGTACTGAGTCTGTTCGGTCAGGGATTTTTGCAGCAGCAATTCCGCTTCAATCCGCAAGGCAAAGCAGAATTTGTCTGGCAGCGCCAGTGTAAGCGCGAAGGATAATGCCTTATTTTGCGCTTCTCCTGAAATTTTCCTGCGAAAATCAGGGAAATGCTGTATTATTCCGTTTTTGCACTGCAATAAAGCAGTTTGCATAAATCAGTAGCATCGCAAGCCCTCGCCCGCCTAGCTGGTGGCGCAACCTAAAAGCCCTCCGCCCTGCATGTCAGCATTTTTGCTGTAGACATCTTCCCGGCGCAAAGCTTTTGTGCCGAAATTCATTGTCGTTCCAGTGGAACTTTCTTTGGTCATTTCGTTTGCTTGACGCTGCATGTTTGCGCGTGTCCGACGGCATTGCGTTAAATTATTTTTTGAAAGTTTTTCATGAGTTTTGAAGCACTTGGTTTGCACGCGAACATCATTCGCGCCCTGACTGACGCTGGCTACACCCAGCCTACCCCGGTACAGCAACAAGCGATTCCGGCCGCGATTGAAGGCCGTGACCTGATGGTTTCTTCCCAGACTGGTTCCGGTAAAACCGCAGCATTCATGCTGCCTGCTCTGCACAAACTGGCAACTGCTGAAGTTGCACCGGCTCCACGTACCCCGAATCAGGAACGTCAGGCTGCGCGCGCTCGCGGTGACCGCCCACGCTTTACTGCAGCAAAACCAAAAATGCTGGTGCTGACACCAACACGTGAACTGGCGCTGCAAGTAACAACTGCAACCGATAAATACAGTGCCCACACACGCCGTCTGCGCGCTGTATCGATTCTGGGTGGTATGCCTTACCCGAAACAAATGCAATTGCTGTCACGCAATCCTGAAATTCTGGTGGCAACACCGGGTCGTCTGATCGACCATATGGAATCCGGCAAAATCGACTTCTCCGAACTGCAAATGCTGGTTCTGGACGAAGCAGACCGTATGCTGGACATGGGTTTCATCGACGATATCGAAAAAATCGTTGCAGCTACACCAACAACACGTCAGACCATGCTGTTCTCCGCAACACTGGACGGCGTAGTCGGTAACATGGCAAAACGTATTACCAATGAGCCGCTGATCATTCAGATCGCCAGCTCTGCAACCAAACACGAAAACATTGAACAGCGCGTGCACTATGTGGACGATCTGCTGCACAAAAACCGTATGCTGGACCATCTGCTGCGTGATACAGCAATTGATCAGGCTGTGGTGTTCACCGCGACTAAACGTGATGCCGATGGTATCGCTGACCGTCTGAACATCGCTGGTTTCGCTGCTGCAGCACTGCATGGCGACATGCATCAGGGCGCACGTAACCGTACCCTGTCTGCAATGCGCAATGGTCAGGTACGTGTACTGGTAGCAACTGACGTTGCAGCCCGTGGTATCGACGTTCCGGGCATCACCCACGTATTCAACTACGATCTGCCGAAATTTGCAGAAGACTACGTTCACCGTATCGGCCGTACCGGTCGTGCAGGCCGTAAAGGTATCGCGGTTTCTCTGGTGAACCACGCAGAAAGTCTGCATGTACGCCGTATCGAGCGTTTCACAAAACAAACCATTCCGGTCGATGTGATTGAAGGCTACGAGCCACAACGCGCACCGGCAGCCGCACGCGGCAACCGCAAACCAGGCTGGAAACCAGGCGAAGGCCGGGGTAAGCCACGCAGCGGCAGTTCTTCCGGTGGCCGTAGCGGTCAGCGTTCGTTCGGCGCAGGCGCCGGTGCGGGCAATGGCAGCTCTTACGGTGGTCAGCGTTCTTTCGGTGCCGGTGCAGGCGCAGCAGCTGCCGGTAACGGTGGTCAGCGCGGCTTCGGCGGCGGTCAGGAACGCAGCGAACGCGGTGAACGCGCAGGCTACGGTCAGCGTCGTGAAGGCGGCAGCAGCTTTGGTGGTCAGCGCCGCGAAGGTGGCAGCGCTTACGGCCAGCGTCGTGAGGGCGGCAACGGTGGCTACGGTCAGCGTCGCGACTCCCAGCGTCGTTTCAGCGGTGAGTAATTGCTGACACGGTGATATCCTGACGCAGGATCTTCACCAGTCTCCTCAAAAGCGGCCTGCGGGCCGCTTTTTTGTTGCCTGACGCTCCCGAACTGCCTCAAATGCGGACTACGGCACAGAAAATCACGGACGTCCGCAGAAACGCTGGCGCTCCGGACATAGGGTCTGACGAATACTGCATATCAGCATTTCCCGAACTTCCCCCGCGCTGCTTTTTTTATACTGGAAAGCTTCCCCTGCACTGATCAGTAAGCTTCAACACGGTTTAGTGGCAAGACCACATGATTTTCGGGACATCATCCGGCGTTTTGTGAAATAGCTGTCACAGGCGAAGCGTATAATCGGGATTCTTTTTTCTGCAAGAACAACAGACTATGAGCACACTCACTGCCAGTTATCCGGTTCGCCTGACGTCGCTGTCGCACGGCGGCGGTTGCGGCTGCAAAATTGCACCCGGCGTGTTGTCCGATATTCTGAAAAAATCCGGCCAGTTTCCGGTGCCGCCGCAACTGATGGTTGGCATCGAAACCAGCGATGACGCAGCGGTGTACCGTTTAAATGATGAGCAGGCACTGATAGCGACCACTGACTTCTTTATGCCGGTGGTGGACGACCCGTTTGATTTCGGTCGTATCGCCGCCACCAATGCCATTTCCGATGTGTATGCGATGGGCGGCACACCGATCATGGCGCTGGCGATTGTCGGCATGCCGGTCAACCAGTTACCGCATGAAATGATCGGTGAGATTCTGCGCGGCGGACAAACTGTCTGCGCCGATGCGGGCATTCCGATTGCCGGTGGTCATACCATTGATTCGGTCGAACCGATTTACGGTCTGGTGGTGATGGGAATTGCCCATCCTGACCACATACGCCGCAATGCCGATGCCAGAGCCGGTGATCAGTTAATCCTCAGCAAACCGCTGGGTGTCGGTATTTTGTCCGCTGCGCTGAAAAAACAAATGCTGGACGATGCCAGTTATGCCGCAATGATCGCGACTACTACCCAGTTAAACCGTCCGGGCCAGCATTTATCCGACCTGTCCGGTGTGCATGCACTCACCGATGTGACCGGTTTCGGCCTGTGCGGGCACTTACTCGAAATTTGCCGTGGCTCCGGTCTGGCGGCAGATATTGCCTTTGATGCGTTGCCTTTATTGCCCGGCATCGCCGCGTTTGCTGAACAAGGCATTGTGACCGGCGCTTCCGGTCGTAACTGGCAGGCTTACGGCCATCAGGTGCAACTCAACGAGCTCATCAGCGCGGCCCAACGGGCAATTCTGACCGATCCGCAGACTTCCGGCGGCTTACTGGTCAGTTGTGCGCCGGAAGCAACGCAGGATGTGTTAGCATTATTTCATCAACAAGGTTTCAGCCATGCCACCGTGATCGGTGCGCTGACATCCGGGGAACCCGCTGTACGGGTTCTGCCTTCCTCACTTGGACGTTAATATGAATCAACTCGAACAACTCAAACAACATACCATCGTCGTCGCGGATACCGGTGATTTTCAAGCGATTAAAGCCTATACACCGCGTGATGCAACGACCAATCCGTCGCTGATTCTGAAAGCCGTACAAAAACCGGAATACCAGCATTTGCTGGAACAGGCTGTGCGTGAACACGCGGGCGCCAGCACCGAAGAAATCATCGATCATTTGCTGGTGGCTTTCGGTCAGCGCATTCTGCAGGAAATCCCGGGCCGCGTTTCCACCGAAACCGATGCACGCCTGTCGTTCGATACCGAAGCGACCGTTGCCAAAGGCCGCCAGCTGATCGCGCTGTACGAAGCCGCCGGTATTCCACGTGAAAAAGTGCTGATCAAAATCGCCTCGACATGGGAAGGCATCCGTGCTGCGGAAATTCTGGAAAAAGAAGGTATCCGCTGCAACATGACGCTGTTGTTCTGTCTGGCACAGGCCGTCGCCTGCGCGGAAGCCGGTGCGCAACTGATTTCTCCGTTTGTGGGCCGCATTTACGACTGGTACAAAGCCAAAACCGGTCAGGAATATACCGGTTCCGATGATCCGGGCGTGCAGTCTGTGAGCCGTATTTACAACTACTACCGCAAATTCGGCTACAAAACCGAAGTCATGGGTGCAAGTTTCCGTAACACATCACAAATTCTGGAACTGGCCGGTTGCGATCTGCTGACCATCAGCCCGGATCTGCTGCAAAAACTGGCGGATACCGAATCGGAAGTCACACCACGCCTGAACGCCGCCAATGCACAGGCCGCCGACATCAGCCGCATCGACGTCAGTGAAGCCGCTTTCCGCTTTGCGCTGAATGAAGATGCAATGGCGACTGAAAAACTGTCCGAAGGTATCCGTGCTTTCTGCGCAGATACCCGCAAGCTGGAACAAATGATTGCCGCATTACGCTGATTTGCCTTAAACCAGGCAGGCTGCACTGCAGTATCATCCGGGGAGTGTGTTGCACTCCCCTTTTTTATGAAAACCCTGATACAACAAGACGCGTGGGCACGGCGCGAACATTTTGCTTTTTTCGGCCGCATGTCCAGCCCGATGCACAGCCTGACGACACAGGTTCCCTGCGAACCCGCCTATCGTTATTGCCGCGAACACGGCATTTCCTTTTTTCTGCACTATCTGCATCAAACCCTGATTGCGGTAAATGCCTGTGACAACCTGCGTTACCGTATCGAAGGCGATCAGGTCGTGCAATATGACCGTATCCATGCCAACACCACCATAGGCAGGCCGGATCACAGTTTTGGTTTTTGCCCTGTGCAGTTTGATCCGGATTTTCAGAAATTCCGCGCCAATGCAGAACCGGCCATGCAAGCCGTGATCAGCGCCAGCGGTTTATGCTTCAATGAAGAATGCCAGCGGCAGGATGTGATTCATTTTTCTGCGATTCCGTGGGTGGCATTTGAAGGTCTGACCCATGCCCATCACAGCGGTTTTCCGGACAGCGTACCGAAAGTATCAGTTGGCAAACTGCATCAGCGCGATGGCAAACTGGTTCTGCCAGTCGCCACCTTTGCGCATCACGGACTGGCAGATGCCTACCATATTCATCAGTTTTTAGAGCGGCTGGAATACGGCCTGAACCATCCGCCCTGCCTGACCTGAGGCGAAAACAGATCGCCACTGTCTGCGGCAAATTTGCCTGCCTGTCGCGAACTGGCGACAGGCATAAGTAGTTTCCGTCATAGCAAGAAAAAAGTCCTTCGTTATACTGGTTTCAGCATTCACAATGACTTCCCACGAGGAGACACTATGCTGATTCAAGCCTTCAGGGCTCGCATTCAACAGTACCGCGCCCGGAAGTTTTTACGCAATTCGCGCTACCGTCCGCAATTGCGCACTCTGCCCACCGGTCTGCTGCAATACTGGACCGATACCGCGCATCACGAATTTCCCGGCATTCCGCAAGACCCGCATTTTTTCTGGCAGGCGGCGGAAGGCTTGCTGCAATTTTTCGCCTGCGTACGCCACAGTCCGCACGCCTGCGCCCTGCCTTCACGCGCCGCTGATTCGGTCTGGCATGCCTGGCTGCGCTTCTCACCAATGCAACTGCAACAGTTCTGCGCTAACTGGTACGGACGCGATATCCCGCATATCGCCGATGACAACATGCCCGGCGGTATCGATGCCGCGGTGGCCGCCACGCTATTGGCAGCGCGGCATCTGGAAGGCATGCCCGCATGGTCTGCACGTATTCCTGGCTTATTCACGCTGGACCAGCGGCTGAATATGCCCGGTGGCTACGCTTACTACGCCAGTCAGGGTGCAGTGTACTGGCAGGCAATCGACGCTTACGGTTGCTCCGGCGGCATGCCGCGCAAGCCGGAAACACTGACACATGACTGGTATTTTCAGCAAGGCTGGATCAGCGCAGATGATCATCAGAAAGCGCGGGATGAACAGCGACGCCGCCATGACACGGGGTCATCCGATCTGGCCGCACCGCTGGCGTTCGGTAGCGGCGCAGGTGCAGGCACAGCGATCACCGACGATACGCATTGCAAACCCATAGATGCAGGCAGCAGTGATGCACACTGCGCCGATACCAGCAGCAGTATCAGCAGTTGCGGAAGTAGCTGTGGTAGCAGCTGTGGCAGTAGTTGCGGCAGCAGTTCCTGAGTCCGGTCGCCAGCCGCGACCGGCTGGCATCTGCCTTCTTGAAATAAGCTGCTTCTGTTTTGCATAAATACAGATTTCAGGCGTACAGGATTTTGCTGCGCATTCTTCTGCACTTTTTTCTGCACTTTCTTCTGTAAGTTCTGCAGCACTTCCCCCGCCACTCCCGGCTCCATTTCCTCTGCTGAACGATTGCAGTCCGCCTGAATGCCGTCAAAGGCCAAAATTAGGCTCAAATGCGGTGTTCAGCACAGCACCCTTGCGGTCGTCGGCGAAAAGTCAGGGCCTGCAAAAATGCCGGATGCGGATTTCTGCATCATGTCAGCGTCAGCGAACCGCTCAGAACAACCGGAATTGCGCAAGCCGGATGCTTCAGAAAAAGTGGTCTGATAAAAGAGAGATGTCCGTCGATATCTGATGCCTGATAACTGATAAAAGTTAACAGACTGAAGTCAGCACGGCAGCAAATATCCGTTTCAGCGGTGTTGCGTACGATTGCCAGCATGGCAAACCACTGGTAGCCACAAGAAATCATGCAAAAACTTCCTGAAGCAGATCATGCGGTGCAGCCGTGATCAGGCAGATCAGCAGCATTAAAAAAATCCGCCCGCATAACGACGAGCAAAGGCGGGAATCTACCGGAATATGCCGGGATCATGCACGAAACCCAAGCGTCAGAAAAAGGCAAAAAAACCGGAGCAAAAAGCGAAGGAAACAGCAACAGAAAAGCAAAAAGCCTGCAACAAGTGCAGGCTTTTTTATTTGGCGTCCCCAAGGGGATTCGAACCCCTGTACCCACCGTGAAAGGGTGGTGTCCTAGGCCTCTAGACGATGGGGACAGAAACGTCTGTCCGACTAAGTATAACAAACGCTTTTTACTGGCGTCCCCAAGGGGATTCGAACCCCTGTACCCACCGTGAAAGGGTGGTGTCCTAGGCCTCTAGACGATGGGGACATAAAATCTGTCCGTTACTACTGACCTATAAAATCCTGAATCTGACCATTTAACTGGCGTCCCCAAGGGGATTCGAACCCCTGTACCCACCGTGAAAGGGTGGTGTCCTAGGCCTCTAGACGATGGGGACTCAGGACTTACTCTATTCTGTTGGTGGAGGTAAGCGGGATCGAACCGCTGACCTCTTGCATGCCATGCAAGCGCTCTCCCAGCTGAGCTATACCCCCGTGCAGAACAGAAACGAGATTATAGAGACCAAACGCTGTTTTGTAAAGTCCTGCGCCTGCAGATCTCAGCAGTTCTTAATACGCAGTCAGGCGCGCCAGTACGCATTCGCGACCAAACAATGCAATCACCGCATCGATCGACGGCGTTTGCAGCTGACCAGTCAGCAGCAAACGCATCGGCATCGCCAGCTGTGGCATTTTCAGCGAATGCGCTGCCAGCACGGCCTTCATCGCAGCAGAAATCGCCGCTTTATCCCACTCGACGGTACGCAGTGCTTCCACATACGCCGCCAGCGCCGGTTTAATCGCATCGGTCAGATGCTGATTCAGCAATTCCGCTTCCGCAGCTGGTGTGCGGTAGAACAGCATCGCTGCATCTGCCAGTTCCACCAGCGTATTGGTGCGGTCTTTCAGCAATGCGATGACTTGTGCCAGATCCGGCGCGCCATCGAACTGCGCACCTGCTGCCAGCATATTCGGACGAATCAGATCTGCCAGACGTGCATTGTCCGCCGCCTTGATGTAATGATTATTCACCCAGTCCAGTTTTTCCGGATTGAATTGCGATGCCGAGCCGGACAAATGCGTCATATCGAACCAGCTGCACATTTGCTCCATTGAGAAAATCTCATCATCTCCATGACTCCAGCCCAAACGTGCCAGATAGTTCAGCATCGCTTCCGGCAGATAACCTTTGTCAGCATAATCCATGACACTGACCGCATTGCGGCGCTTGGACAACTTCTGACCATCCGGGCCCAGAATCATCGGTACGTGACCATACAGCGGCAGTTTGGCACCGAGTGCATTCAGAATATTCAGCTGACGCGGTGTATTGTTGACGTGATCATCACCACGCAGCACATGGGTGATTTCCATATCCCAGTCATCAATCGCCACGCAGAAATTGTAGGTTGGCGTACCGTCAGGACGCGCAATCACCAGATCATCCAGCTCGCGGTTACTGATCGTGATCGGGCCTTTGACCAGATCATTCCAGGTCACATCGCCATCCAGCGGATTTTTAAAGCGGATCACCGGCTTGCGGTCAGCAGGCACCGGTGACAGAGTCTTACCCTCTTCCGGACGCCAGGTGCCGTCGTAACGCGGCTTTTCACCGGCGGCACGCTGACGCTCACGCATCGCTTCCACTTCTTCCGGCGAAGAATAGCAGTAGTAAGCCTGACCTTTTTCCAGCATCTGCGCCAGCACTTCGCGATAACGATCCATGCGCTGCATCTGGTAGAAAGGACCTTCGTCATGCTGCAAACCCAGCCAGTTCATGCCGTCCAGAATCGCCTGCACCGCTTCCGGCGTGGAACGCTCCAGATCGGTATCTTCAATACGCAAAACGAAAGTGCCGCCAAAATGACGCGCAAGCGCCCAGCTGAAAAGGGCTGTGCGGGCGCCACCAATGTGCAGATAACCGGTGGGACTAGGAGCAAAACGGGTACGAACTGTCATATCTGTGAAAACGACAGTCAGTTTCCTGCTGCCGCCAAAGTATCAATGAAAGCTGCCATTTTACCGCGTTCGATCAGCGCATACCACGACAACACAGCCGCGCGGCAACGATGAAGCGGCGCGCCGTGTTAACATCAGCACCGACTCCGAATTCTGACTGATCGTATGCAAGCCCTGCCCGCCCCGCTTCCCGACCGTGACGGCGTTTCCCCCAGTTATATCTGGATACCGGAAATCGCCCCGCTCCCGCTGCACCAGTTTCTGGCACAGCAATTTCCGGACGTTCCGGCCGGCATCTGGCAGGAAAGACTGGCGAAGCAGGAAGTCGTCACCCAAACCGGTGACAAATTGCAAGCTGACAGCATCGTCCGGCGTGGCATGTGTATTTTTTACTACCGCGAAGTTCCCGCGGAGCCACACATTCCTTTTCAGGAACAGATTCTGTATCAGGATGAACATTTACTGGTCGCCGATAAACCGCATTTCCTGCCGGTCACACCGGGCGGCCAGTACCTGCGCGAAACCCTGCTGGTCAGACTGAAACAGCGCACCGGGCTCAGCCAGCTCACGCCTTTACACCGGCTGGACCGCGAAACCGCCGGCGTGATCCTGTTTTCGGTCAATCCGGACACGCGCGGCAAATATCAGGCCATGTTTCAGGCGAAAACTATGCAAAAGACTTACCATGCAGTCGCCCGCTATCTTCCGGTACTGGAAACGCCCTGCATACGCCGCAGCCGCATCGTGGAAAGTCCGCGCTTTTTTGTTATGGAAGAAACCGAAGGCGAGCCGAATACAGAAACGCATTTGCGTACGCTGGGCCATGATGACAAATGGGCTATTTACGAACTGTCCCCGGTAACGGGCAAACGCCACCAGCTCAGGGTACATATGAATGCGCTGGGCTGCCCGATTCTGCATGATGGTTTTTATCCATCGCCCTTACCCGCAGGCAGCGATGATTTTGCGAAGCCGCTGCAGTTGCTGGCGAAAACCATACGCTTTACCGATCCGCTGAATGGGGATTTACGCGAATTTCATTCAGATCAGCAACTTTTTCTACCGCAGCAAAATGCAGAAAACACAGCAACTATTGACATCAACCCCCTATAGGGATATTATTTCGGTCTTCGGAGTGTAGCGCAGCCCGGTAGCGCATCTGCTTTGGGAGCAGAGGGTCCAAGGTTCGAATCCTTGTACTCCGACCAGAATACCTGCTTAGTCATAAGCAATAACTGAATGTGAAAACAAACAGTGAATGACAGTTTTTCGGAGTGTAGCGCAGCCCGGTAGCGCATCTGCTTTGGGAGCAGAGGGTCCAAGGTTCGAATCCTTGTACTCCGACCAGAATAAGGCCTCATTGTTCGCAATGAGGCCTTTTTCCTTTTATGCGCACGCAAATACGTAGCCTAACTATCTTGGCCACTCGTGCCCTCATGCCATTCAGACGAATTACTCCTTCATAGCACACAAAATAAAAAAGCAGACCGGAAAACTGTCTGCTTTTTTATGTATGTTTCGCGGCTGACTTTCACCGCAGGCACAAGCGGATATCCCGACCGATCTGCAGCGTATCGTGTATCTGCCACATTCTGGCCTGATTCACATGCTGCATTTCCGGCAATGCCAGCACACCAGCTCCGGCACCGAGAAATTTGGGAGCCATGTACAACAGGATTTCATTAACCAGCCCTTCATGTACAAGCGCGCCGGACAGTGCAGCGCCCGCCTCCACATGCACCTCATTGCATTGCTGACTTCCCAGCACCTGAATCACTTCCTGCAAATCGACTTTGCCAGCGGCACCGGGCATCAGCAAAGTCTGCACACCCGCATTCTGCAGTGCAAGTCGCTGCGGATTATCTGATGCACCGACCACCGTCAGCGCAGCACCCTGCATCACACCGGCCTGCAATGGTGTGCGGAACCCGGAATCGATCACCCATTTTGGCGGCTGGCGAGGAATATCGATGCCGCGCACATTCAGTTGCGGGTTATCCGCAAGCACCGTGCCGATACCGGTCAGTATCACGTCAGCACGCGCACGCCAGCGGTGCCCGTCTTCCCGTGCCGCCGGACTGGTAATCCACTGACTTTGTCCGTTTGGTAAAGCCGTGCGACCATCCAGACTGGCTGCCATCTTTAAACGAACCCAGGGTAAGCCGGTTTTCATCCGGTGAAAAAAACCGATATTCATTTCTCTGACCTGCTGCGCGAGCGCCGGATCAGGCTCAGCCAGTACATCGATACCGGCATCGCGCAGAATGGCAAATCCTTTGCCGGATACCAGCGGATTCGCATCGCCGGCAGCAGCCACCACCCTTGCGATACCGGCATCGCGCAAACCGAATGCACAGGGCGGTGTTCGCCCGAAATGACTGCAAGGCTCCAGCGAAACGTAGGCAGTCGCGCCGCGCACATCATGTCCATGCTGCTGCGCATCGCGTAAAGCCTGCACTTCGGCATGCGCCTGCCCGACAGGCTGCGTCCAGCCTTCGCCCAGGACTTGTCCCTGCCGGACGATCACGCAGCCGACGCGCGGATTCGGCGAAGTTTCGATCCCTGCCCGCTCCGCCAGCCTGACTGCATGCTGCAGCCAGTGTTGATCCTGTTCTGTCATCAGGTATTCTGCACGGTGATGGTCGGGAATTTCAGTGACATGTCTTTCGCTTTTTGCGCGACACGTACTGCTACTTTTCTGGCAATCGCTTTATAAATCGCCGCGACCTGACCATCCGGTTCCGCAACAACCGTCGGCTTGCCTGCATCGGCCTGTTCACGAATTTGCAGATTCAGTGGCAGCGAGCCGAGGAAGTCCACACCGAAATCTGCGCACATTTTTTCTGCGCCGCCCTGACCGAAAATATGTTCCGCATGGCCGCAATTGCTGCAGATATGCATGCTCATGTTTTCGACCACGCCGAGAATCGGGATATCGACTTTCTCAAACATGCGCAAGCCTTTACGCGCATCCAGCAAAGCCACATCCTGCGGTGTGGTCACGATCACCGCACCGGTAACCGGCACTTTTTGCGACAGGGTCAGTTGCACATCGCCGGTGCCTGGCGGCATATCAATAATCAGGTAATCCAGATTGCGCCAGTTCGTTTGTGTCAGCAATTGCTGCAAGGCTTGCTGTACCAGCGGACCGCGCCAGACCATAGGCTCATCCGGATCAATCATAAAGCCGATCGACGAGACCTGAATGCCGTGGTTTTCCATCGGTTCCATGGTTTTGCCGTCCGTGGTTTCCGGCTGTCCGCTGATACCCATCATCATCGGCTGGGAAGGGCCGTAAATATCGGCATCCAGCAAACCAACCGCTGCACCTTCGGCAGCCAGTGCCAGCGCCAGATTGGCGGCGGTGGTGGATTTGCCGACTCCGCCCTTACCGGAGGCGACAGCAATAATATTTTTCACATTCGGCATAACTTTCACGCCGCGCTGCACCACGTGCGCAACGACTTCAAATGTCATCTGCACATCTACTTTGCCAGCACCTGGCAATGCAGCCAGTGCGGAGCGAATTTGCTCGGATAAGGGTACGAGCTGGCTGTTTGCCGGATAGCCCAGCACGATGCGGACGCTGATATCGCCATCGGCTGTCACGCTGATCTGGCGGACATTTTTTGCGGATACGTAGTCAGTTCCGGTATTCGGATCAATCTGAGCGGAAAGGGTCTGGCGGATTAGGTCTTCTGTGATTCTCATGCGGTTCTCCATCGAATCCCGCAAGTCTAACGTAAATCAGACTTTCCGGCTCCAGCCATGCCCTTAGTAATTGTCACAGCAATGTCAGCTTGCGCTGCGCAGATACACAGAATGCCGGAAAACGTCAAAAAACGGCTGAAATGACGAAATCCGCAGAAAAAATCAGGGTTGTCCGCGAAAACAGTGGCGCTCTGGAGTGCCTGATTTTACAAATCGGCACAATCAACAGAATTCACTCAGCCCAGCAACGCCACCAGAAGCAGTAACAACGCACCACCCTTCGTTGGCGCCTGCGCAAAGCGTCTGCGCAGACCTTGCAAACGATCCCAGCGCGTTAACTGAAAGAAATCCGCGACAAAAAATACTGATGTTCGGAATGGCTCCGGCATACCGGGATATCGTTTTTTCAGTTCAGCACAATGTCGTGATGCATTCGAAAAATTCTTATGTGCTTCGCGAAATTTGGCAACCGGTGAGAAGAATTTTTCCCAGAAACCGGAATGCCTTGCACCGACCTGATTATTGGCATGCTGACGGTACAGCATGGTTTGCTGATCCAGCCAGGCCAGACGCCCATAAATTGCCGCAGCATGTACAAACCACCAGTCATGCATATAACAAGTTTCCGGCACAGGCATCGCCGTTTGCAGTAAGGCACGATTGAGCATCATGGTGCAACCCGGCGCGATGTTATAAACAGCCATGCGTTCAGGTTTCGCATAATCAGCCGGACTAACTTTCTGAAACCCGAAAAACGACGGTGCTATCGTATTCAACGCTGCATCAACCACACGCAAATCGGTGAACACCAGTACCGGCAAGCCGGGCGACTGTTTTTCCTGATTCAGCATCTGGTTTATTGTTACGGTCAGTTTTTCCGGCAGCCAGACATCATCCTGATCAGACAGCATGACGTAGTCAGCATCAGACTCACTGATTGCACGATTAAAATTGGCGATCACGCCTTTGCGCTGCTCAGTCACCAATCTGATTTGCGGATAGATGGCAGCCATTTCTGTGACGATTGCGGCTGTTTCGTCACGTGATCCATTATCGGACACAATGATGTATCGGAGTGTGCAGGCGTCACTGCCGGTTTCCATCCGAAGAATGGATTCCAGTTGTTCACGAATGTAGGAAGCACCGTTATAACTGGCCAGCGCAATATCAATTGTTTTTTTCACAAAACACCTTCTTTTACATCAGTACAGCGGTATCCGCTTATATCGGGTCAGCACAAACATCGCCAGCGTTATGCCAACCTCTGTGATGAACAAACTCAGCACCAGTCCGGGCGCGCCCCATTCACGGGTCATCCATGCCGCGTACAACAAATGCAGAGGCCCTGCCAGAATATAGATCTTGCTCAGGGCTTTGCTCTCGCCGCAGGCCAGCAAACGCCATTGCGACAATATCGTTGCAACAGCAATTACCAGCGGCAGGAAAGCCAGTGAACGCAGATACCATGCGGCATCAACAAAACCGGGCCCCAGATAATAGCGGGCAATAAGCTCTGCGCCAAAATACATCACCAGTCCGCCCGCCAGTTGCAACAGCAACATCACAACGCTACCCATGATCATTAACTTACGCAGCTGGGCTGTATCAGGTTTCTGAGCAAGCAACGAAAATTTCGGGAACAAGGCTGCTGCCACAGGCTGAATAAAGCCCTGTGCCGCTGAGCGGATTTTGTCGCTGGCATTGAAGTAACTGACTTGTTGCGGCGTGCTGAAGCCATTCAGCAGCAATACATTCATGGTCGTGTAAAAGCTGGTTGCCATGCCACCGATAAACGCCGCCCAGCCCTCCGTTAGCTGATGCCGGATAGCTGCCCATTCCACACGATGCCAGACCGCGAGTCTGTGCTTGCGCACATACAGCAAACCGAAAACTGCCCCGATCGCTGCCGGACTGTTTACCACCAGAGCAGCAAGAACGACTTGATCAGGACGGGTCACCAGCAGTAACAAAACTGGTAATGGCAGAAATCTGGACACTGCGGTAATCAACGCCAGATGCTTCATTCTCTCCAGTCCCTGTAACAGCCACATCGGAAACAAGGCATTTCCCAGAATGCCGATCATGCATGCGATCGTAATCACAGGATTCAGTCGCAATGCCGGAACCAGCAGTGTCAGCAACAGGCATACCAGCATACTACCTGCAGCCAGCAGCATTTTCGCTGACATCGTTGCCGAGTAAATTCGCGAAATCTGTTGCTGATCATCTCTGGCAAAGACAATGTTGCGTGTTGCAGTAATCGTAAAGCCATAATCCGTCACCAGCACAAAATACTGTACGAACGCTTGTGCCGCAAACATCGCCGCAAAATCTGCAACTGGCAGTAAGCGGGTAAGGTACGGCAACATCAGCAACGGCGCCAGATAAATCGCCCCTTGCACGATAACCAGATAAATAATATTTCTCAATTCAGACCAGCTTCCTAAAAAATATCTGCACAACAAGCATCAGAATACCGGACAGAAAAAAGCCTCCTGGTCAGGAGGCTCTGCTTCTTCGCGGAATCCGCACACTACGCGATTTTACTGTGCGCGGCCATATGTGTCTTCAAAACGGACAATATCATCTTCACCCAGATAACTGCCGGATTGTACTTCGATGATCTCCAAAGAGATCGTACCCGGATTACGCAAACGGTGCTTCATTCCCAGTGGAATATAGGTTGACTGATTTTCGGTGAACAATGAAACCTGCTCGCCACAGGTAATTTCTGCGGTTCCCTTCACCACAATCCAGTGCTCTGCACGGTGATGATGCATTTGCAGACTCAGACTGGCACCTGGTTTCACCATGATGCGCTTCACCTTGAAGCGGCTATCTTCATCCACGGACATATACCAGCCCCACGGACGGTGTACCTGACGCTGCGTGACAGCTTCCGGCCGTTGTTGCTGCTGCAGAATACTGACCACATCTTTGACCGCCTGACTTTTTTCCAGCGGCGCAACCAGTACCGCATCCGGCGTTTCAACGACAACCATATCCCGCAAACCAACGACAGCCAGCATACGGCCAGTCGAATGCAGCAAAGAGCCTGTCGTATCCAGTGCAATCACATCGCCCCGGCAAACATTGCGCTGCGCATCCTGATTGCCGGTTTGCCATACGGCATTCCAGGCGCCCAGATCACTCCAGCCGGCATCCAGCGGAACCACACCTATCGAATCACCGGCAGCAGCGCATGGCTCGATGACCGCATAATCAATCGACTCTGACGGACACTGCCTGAACAACGCAGCATCCGGGCGTAAAAAGCAGCCATCCTGTGTATGCGCATCCCAGGATTTGACAACTGCCTCAGCAATATCAGGGCGGAAACGTTTCAGTGCATCCAGCCACTTGCCGGCACGGAGAATGAACATGCCGCTGTTCCAGAGATAATGCCCGCTTTGTACATAGGCTTCTGCCGTTGTCTGGTCAGGCTTTTCGACAAACTGACTCACAGCGGATGCATGCAGTGGCTGATCGCCGGATTCCGGCACAAACCGGATGTAACCAAATCCGGTTTCCGGCCTGTCGGGACGAATGCCCAATGTCATGATGGAAAACTGATCTGTTGCCGATATTGCAGCGTGAACCGCTGACTGGAATGCTTGCTGATCAGGAATTTGCTGATCAGCAGGAACGGCAAAACACAGTGGATCTGCCTCACCCTGCGCGGCGCGCAGCGTTGCCAGCGTTAATGCAGGCGCGGTATTTCTGCCGGCTGGCTCGGGAATAATATCAAAGCGCTCAACACCAATCGCTTTCAGCTGATCCTGAATGATGAAACGATGTTCTTCATTAGCCACAATCACCGGATCCGCAATGCGGACGCCATCCATACTGATGGCACACAAACGTTTCACGGCCAGCTGAAACAAGCTGAACGTTCCGTCGAAACTCAGAAACTGCTTAGGAAAACCGGCGCGGGACAGTGGCCACAGCCGCGTTCCCGATCCACCTGACAAAATCACAGGAACCACGACCTTCAAGGCATTCTCCTCAGGAAGCTTTTACTTGTTCACTTGTTTTACCAAAACGACGCTCACGTTTCTGGAATGAAGCGATCGCCTCATCCAGTGCATCACCGTCAAAATCCGGCCAGTAGGTTTCAGTAAAGTAAAACTCTGAGTAAGCAGCCTGCCACAACAGGAAATTCGAAATACGGGCTTCGCCGCCGGTTCTGATCAGCATATCCGGATCAGGCGCGTACGCCATTGCGAGCCGGCTGGACAATAACTCTTCCGTTATATCTTCAGGACGGTAGCCTTCATTCATCAGGCGACGGCAAGCATTCGCCATATCCCAGCGACCACCGTAATTAGCGCAAATCGTCAGGGTAAGGCCGGTATTCGACGCTGTCTGCGACTCAGCCATATCAACCAGCGCCTGCAGGTCTTTGTCAAAGCGCGATAAGTCACCGATCACCTTGAGACGAATGTTGTTTTCATTCATCTTGCGAATTTCGTTGACGAGTACTTTACGAAACAATTGCATCAGTAAAGAGACTTCTTCTTCCGGACGCTTCCAGTTTTCTGAGCTGAACGCAAACAAAGTCAGGTACTGGACGCCACGATTAACGCAGGCTTCCACGACGCGATGTACAGATTTGACACCTTTCGCATGACCGGCAAAACGAGGCAGGAACCGCTTGGTTGCCCATCGCCCGTTTCCATCCATGATGATAGCGATGTGCTTAGGAACGGAAGCCTCACCTGCTTTTTTTAATTTTTCAATCATAATCTCTGTTTCAATTTCGTCCTGTTCCGGCGCATACTTCACAGAACGGGGCACATACCATTGCAGCTGTGCCGTTTGCCTTCTGTCTATCAGTTGAACGTTTCTATCATAGGGAAATCATATGACAATGCAACGAAAAAACATACCCGTATTGCATTTATATGCTAATGCCTGACAATCACGTTTATTTGGATTTGAAAACAACAATATTTTGTCCAGCATGGCAGCAAATGCCTGACCGATGACAAATTGGTTATTTTTTCAATAAGGCGAAATTTTACCAGAAAAGGTAGTAAAAACAGGATTTACCCACCCGATGCTGTTGCATCACAGGTTAAATCTTTATCAGGATCACACATCCTCGCGCGCCCGAGAAAGTTTACTTTTATTCGGCGGGTCATATTTACCGCAGTGAAACTGACTGTTCCTGCCTGTGGCTGCATTACACTTGCTTTGGTCCGGCTGCGACCATTACCAGTATAGGAAATATAGGGTGCTGCCGTATCTGTAAATGCACTTGCAACCGTAAGCTTAGTCGGCAGTGCATCATGCGTCATAATAATCTGCTCACCTCCGTCACGCCTCAAATTGTTATTGGCATCCAGAAAGATCATCCAGCCCGACTTCCAGTCAGCTCCATCAGCTGCTGTCATCGTTACCTGGTCACCACGCTTGATTGCTTCGGCACGTGTCAGATTCACTGCAGCATAAAATTCCAGGGCAGCAGCCTGCATTTGCTGACGGTCAATAAAATCCCGGTAAGCAGGCATCGCCAGCGCCATCAGAATGCCAGAGATAGCTACCACCACCATCAGCTCAACCATTGAAAAGCCGCGCTCACGCATATGCTTTACCTTTTTCATCGTATTACCAGCACAGCTCTTTCGAACCTGAAGTACTGCTGTATCCCTTTATGCCGGTGCTGGTCAGTGTAAGGTTACCGCAGACCGGATCAGTGTATCCGGACATCACATTTGCAGTCCCCGGCGTTGCTGTCAGCATCACGCAATTCTGGATCGTGTCACCGGTACAAGCCTCTCCTTTGATTTCGTAATAGCTGGTGCCTGCAGTATCTCCAGAGAACCAGTTAAATTTCTTTTCTGCCGCGTCTGTCGATGACTGCGAGAACACAATATAGGAATTGTTTTGCGTAAAGTACTGCTCCTGCTGCTGCATCAAGCGCATGAGCGCCGTTTTTGCCTGAGCACGATTTGATTTACGCACACTATCCCGATATGACGGAAACGCAAATGCAGCCAGAATTGAGATCACCACCAACACGATCATCAACTCAATCATTGTGAAGCCCAACTGTTTTTTCATCTCTTTTTATCCTTTGTATATCAGGTACCGGATGTGCTGGTCATTGTTTTTTTCAATTCCTGCCAGTTACGAATTTCCTGCCAACTGATTCGGCCTGCACGCGTTACAGCGTCAGCCGCTGAAGAATTTTCACTGGTCGTACCGGAAGAATTTCCTGTACCGGCTGTCCGCACCGAGATTTTTGTAGTTACTTTTCGGGCACCGGTGCTGTTCCTGCTTGCGGCGCTTGTACTGATATTAATGACGATTGGGGATGTAAGTAAGCCGATCGTCGACAGAGTGCCAGTCACGTCTGAATTCAGTCCCGTCAGCACATCAACAGCATACTTGCGCCCGCTGCCTCCGGAACATGGGTCATTACTGAGAATCAATGTATTAAAGAACAGGTAATTTCCTGCGAGTGCGCTTGTCAGGGTGTGATGCACCCTCTCGCCGGTAGACTGGGAATTATAAAAATCCATATACCAGCCTTTTTTCGTACCGGCCCCCACACCGTAAGTAAAGTTAGCACCGCTGATCTGGAAGCCGTTACCGGACGTTGTCGGTGTCCTCGCCTCCAGCTCAGACCGGCTCGCTACCGCATCAGCATCGTATGTTGTATCCAGAATTGCATAATACGAATTGGTGATGTAATTCGCAGGCGTGGCGTCAAAGCTCTCCAAATACTTGCCCGTTCCGAACAGCAAAATATAACCACCACCAGGTGCAAATACAATCTGCGGCTGCACGGTAATCGGCTGGGTTACACCTCCTGAAGTCTTAGCGGTAAATACAGGTTTATTCGAAGTGATTGCCGTACTCAGATTACCGGACGTAAAGTCAAAACGCCACATATTCCCTTGCAGGTCACCTGCATATGCATATGAAACAGCGCCATTCGGCCCATACACAACATTTGGTGCACCAAGACCATTTTTCTTGGTCGTATCTTTAATCGGTGTTACGAGCTTAAAGTAATTTGTTCCAAGTACCCAAGGATCGGATGATCGCTTATCCAGAGAAAGCAAGAATAATGCCTGCGCCCCTGTTGCAGTTGCATCTGAGTCATAGTTGTTATAGCCGCTCGAAATTACAACGAAATTGGTAAATTGAGGGTTCGCTGTCGTACCACCGGTTCTGAATTTGGCAATTAGCGGCGGTGCGACGACATACCCCATATCTTTATCGATTTTTTCATTAAATTCCCACAGCGCACCAAGTCCACCGGAAAAATTATCCGGATTGGTAACATCGAGTGCAAAAACACCTTTTGCGCCTGGCCCAAATCCCGAAACCAGCAACGTTTTCCACACTCCACGAACCTGCGCCTCGCGGATAGAAATACGTCCATCTACGAAAGACTGATGGCTGTAGTACGGATCGGTCAGATTAGAAATTTTAGATAAGAGTGTGTTAGGAACATAAGCAAATAACTCAACACCACTGTCCGCATCAAATGCGTGCAACATGCCGTCATTTGCTCCGACATAAACTGCTTTTTTACGGCTTTTATTTGCTTCGTAGAAAGTCGAGTAGCCGGCGCCAGAAACATTCTTAGCAGGAGCGCCGTAATAGACAGGCGCGCTATTAACAATATCACCAAGTACGCTGTCCCTAGGACGGAATTTACCTTGTGTAACTCCCGCACCATCTTTGGTAATTTCCTGTGTCCGGTCACCACGCAAATATGCGATACGATCGGCAGCAAAATTATCAAGATTTCCTGTGTGCGGATCAGTATTCAGCGCCGTCTGGTGTACTGAGCTGAAGTTTGCACCACCAGACCAGTTGAAAGGCAGCAAACTCAAAGATCCGTCGGTTGAAATTTTTGACGTATAAATCTTTCGATCCACTGGTAACGGACTAGGCGACGTTTTCGTTACCGGATCACCCGTCAAAATGACGCCAGCGTCCCAGATCGTTGGGGGGTTTGCAATTGTAGCGGACTGCTTGCGCAAACTACCGGACCATTTATCAGAGCGGAATCCAGGCTCATAGACAAATGGATTATCGCTGGCACTGGTTGAGCTGATACCGACACCGGCAACCGTACCACCAGCCGAAGTCACGTTCTGAAAAATAGCAGTAATTGCAGCAATCATTTTCTTTGGATTGCTGGCAAGGAAGAAATTATCCGGATCGGTGTTGTTACCTGCAGCCCACTCTTTGTTGTTCGCGATAACCGTCTTTCCGTCGGTATCAAAGGTTTTGAATGGGTTGCCATCCAGATTTAAGTCACCAAAACCACCGTATTTTGCCGTTAAATACAGTTGCGATAAGCGTGGAGCGGTTGCACTCCGGGTAGCATTATCAATCGAGCCATTACCATTTTCATCGACGTCGATCGTAAAAGTCTTCACTCTGACTGGCTTATCAAACCGGATGTCATTGACATGCGCCCAATACGCGGCACCAGCCATGTAGAAAGTGGCGCTACCACCGGATCCTGTGCCAGCAGTCGCCATATTCGCCAAACTTGCAACCGGCGCAGAGTTTCCGGAAGCACTACTTGACTCCATGTCTGCAATTGTTTGGGTAGCAGCTCTAACATCAAATGCCGGCCACTGTGACGTTGCGACCTCAGCAGCGCGCAACACACGCCCTGCCCCCGTCCGTGCTGTACCCGGTATGTAGGTATCCTGGTGCGTATTAGCGTCGCCAATAGCAATAACATAATTTTTCTGGCATGAGGCTTCGATGGGATCTGTCCAGCTCTGAATAACCTGGAAATTATCCTGCATTGCCGTCGTCATACCGGAAGTTGCGTTACTCGTTGGGGCTTTTCCTTGCAAATAGCGGATGCTTTCATAAAACAGCTCGCTCAGAGGATCGTAGGATTTATATACGCCTGCAGTTCCTGTGCGTCCGAATTTATTAAGGTAGTTAATAACACCACTATTACCGGTACTATCCCCCTCCGGATTATCGACATAGACTCCAGTATTCTCATTCCATTCAGGCCGGTCGTTGACTTCCTCAACAAATCCGTTCGAAGAACGATACTGTTTATTCCCGACATACTTTAACGGAGCACGGAGAACACCACCATAGCGGGTATTCACATTATCCATCAAATATCCGAATGCACCGTAACGGACAGTGTTCTGATTCCGCTGCATCTGACCCACTGGTTTATAGTTACCATTAGGATATTGCAAACATAAATCAGTACGGGTTTTATTTTCTTTGCTATCACATACCTGTACGCGCACAAGAAACTCGCCAAGTACGCGGTCAGTTGAAATATCCAGCCAACTGTCTGAAGTGGCATTATTAGACGGATATGTTCTCTGAGTGCCACAGTTGCCAGTTTTATTCACATCAGTAAATAAAATTTTATTATCACAATTCAACACATACAGTGTTGTTACGTTATAAGGTGTAACAGCGCTGGGCGCACTCATGGTTCCTGATGCGGTCACGACCTTACGTGGGAAATAACCACCGGAATTATAGAAACTACTATAAAGAAATGCCCGCTGCAAAACTGTCTGAGTCGCAGTATCGACAATTCTGTCACCGCCAGTTAAGGCGAGGCGCAGCATGTCAATAGCTGAGGATGATGCCCAGTTTAAAAAATTGCCGCTAAACGAATCGCCACCACACTCGTAGTTCGCATCGGCATCTTTATATATATAAAAATACCCATTGCTCATATCAGAGACACTTACCGTTTTCGCAGTAATGGCATTCCCGCTTTTATCCTTTGTGAACGTTTTGAAAGTGCCGTTCAGGTAGCATTTTTTTGTATTAAAGTATCCAATATATTCAATCTGCTTACTATAGTCATTGGAATTCGTGTATGCCGCTTTTACGGTAGGAAACTCGACGGATAAATCAAGCAATAAATTGGGGCGGACATTACCACCTCCCGAATACAGAGGAGTCGTTGCTAAATTGACGGTCGGTGGAGCCGCTGCGGAGAGTAGATGTATTCCGCCGATAATGAATCCAGCCAAAATACCAGTGGTTCGTTTCAAAATAGTTCTCATGACCGTTCCGCTTTTCTGTAAAAGGACTGAAGGACAACTTGTGTATCTGCGTTTGCCCCAAATCCTATGGCAGTGATACGAAATAAATATTTAGTTTGTTCGTCAGCTTTGCGACCTGCCTCAAGATCCTGAACAGCCTCAATAATGTAGCGTGGAAGTTTTGCAGGAAAAGATCCCTTCCCTGTAACCATTGTCTGGCCGGTAAACCGACCAAACTTCACTGAAGGCGAACTCGAATCGTCGGAAGCTATATTCGCAATAAACCAGACAGGAGTTTGTCCCGCTAATGAAGGTAAACATAATCCCTGATAGACATTACCATCACCACTCGCGCAAGCAGCTTCAAAGTATAAGTTTGATGTTGGGTCGAATAAATTTGCACGTCCGTTTGCCAATGCAACCTGTGGGTCGATATCCATTTCAGCATCTTTTAAAGCTGCCTCTGCTGCCATCAAAGCAATCTGTCTGTCACGATCGCTGCGTGAGGCTTTTTCACCCTGCAAAGATACCGTCGCAAGTGCAATACTCAAAATTAATACAACAATCAGCATCATCAAAGAAACGATCAACGCGGCACCTTGTTGCCGACGCTTAACTATATAAACCGGATTCATTATATTTTTCACTGTTTCACCATTCTTCAGGGAGGTGGAACACAAGTTCCGCGAGTACTATCGATATAGCAAAGATTCCGAACCTGCACTGTGGCCGCATAAATTTTTCTGATTCGATTTAGTGTTTGAGCTGGCAGTTGTGATTCCTGGATCGTCGTTCCTTTATCATTTCCACCATTAACACTTGCGTAGTCCGTACCAAACAGGTCGTATTTTGAAGACGTTGTATCTGTACGAGCATTCTGACTACCGCGCACTAACATTGCGATTTTGATCGTGGATACTTTTTTCCAGAAAGTCTTGCGATTCAGATCCTGCGCTCGCTCCTGTGCATTCGTTCCGGAAAGCACAATTCCCGCATCCAGTGCATTTAATGCAGTTGCATTTAAATACTGATTAACGGTTCCGTCTGGTGGATCGCTACGATCAATTCCATACAAGACTTGAAACGATTCCACTCCCTTTACAATGGATTGTGCACTCCACTTCCCGGAAACAGGGTTGTAATATTTACAGAGCAACTCCGGCTCACCATTAGCATCATTTGCTACATAATAAATACTCCAGCCACGGTCCTGATCTGCTGTACTGGCTGATGTCGGAGCAGGAACTGGGAATCCCGCGCAATTAGTCACAACACCGTCACCGGCTCCGGTACCGGACCCAAAAAAACGAACTGCGAGCACATCACTGAAGTTCACAGCAGTTCCGAGCGGAGTTGAAATATCCGTCGAAGTTGCGGATACACTGTTTGCATCAAAGCCAGCAATATCTGCACTTGCTGTCGAAGGTGTAATTTGAGGTGAATTATTAAAGTCATAATTCACATAGCCAGCCTGACGAATAGAAGCCGCAATATTGTCCAGCGCAAAGCGTGCTGTGTCCTGCGTTTCTTTTCCCTCAGTTTGTGCCTGAAATAGTGTCTTAGTGGATGCAACAAGACCCGTTGCCGACAAAACCACAAGAAGCCCAATTGCAATTGACACCAGCAATTCAACGATGGTTACGCCTTGTTGGGTACGAACCCTTAAAATAATACTTGTCATGTCGCTACTCATTGAACATATGACTCAACAGTAATGGCTACTCCGGGTGGAGCAGAAGTACCTGAAAGAACGAAACTACCATCAGGATTTTTACTTTTCCAGCCAATCTTTATCGTGATGCCCGCTTTTGTATCTGCAGTGCAAGTCCACGTCAGCATTTTCTTTGTACTGTCAAATGGCGCAGAATCACGACAAACTACAACCCGCCCCTCAGGCAAGGCTTCACGCATACGCATAAGCCACTCGTAAATTTCAGCGTTTGCCAGTGCAGTTGCATCACAACTGGCAGTTGCCGTGTAACAGAGTGTTGGCTTTGTCGGCGCTGGATCTGTTGCTTTGTTATAGTTGATTTTCAAAAACGGATTCTGAGAATCACTTAGCCTCATTTGCGCATCATTTGCCCGCATTTTATCCGCAAGCTCATTTGCCAAGGCTACTGCAGCTGATTGATACCCACTCTGCTGAGAGGTTCGGATTGATGCAAGCTGCAAACCTGCCGCGCCTACGATGCCCATGGCAACGACGAATACGGCAATCAGCACTTCAATAAGTGAAAATCCATGAGATCGATTCATCATAGCCAATTACATTTTCCCGAGATCAACATCCATAGTTTAATTTATCTTGCTATGCCTAATTTCACCATTTGTCAGGCAATTTTCGCCACTCATCTTCTGACTCTTCTGCGAGGCTAATAATTTAAGAAGAAAATTTCATTTTAGCAATTTCATTATTGAATACACGACGCTCGCGAAAAAAGTAATTTATTTGCAACAGGATTTACAAAAATATATTTAAACATCCAGGATGTTTATTAAATTCCAAATGACGAAAGCAAAAAAATAACTGGCTCCGGCGCGTTCACTGATCGCCGACAGCAGCTTACCCGCTGCACCGCTGACACTGAGCTGGGCAACATTTACGGAAGCCACCGAAGAAGCCGGCATGTCACGCTTATACGGCGGCATTCACTTCGCCGACGGTAATAATGCAGGTAAAGATATCGGTAAAAAAACCGGCGCTCAGGCATTTGCCAAAGCGCGTCGTTACTGGGAAGGCACAGCCTGATCTGCTGAGTACTGAATCAGGATGAGTAAAACAAACCCGGTTTTAGCCGGGTTTGTTTTTGGTACGTGTATTTCGATTATCCGGTAACAGGTTATCGTCTTGATTCTTTGATTCCTTCATACTCCTGTGCTGTTCGTTCAGCACTTTTCATTCCTCGGCAGTGAGCTTTTATGCTGTGCCATTTAGCAAGCAAACCGCATTACTGACGCAGCTCAGGTGTACTGAGTCAGTCAGCAAAACAATGGCAAAGTCTGTACGGCGAAGCCGCCGTTGGCGTCCATTTGTTCAGCCATGTGTATAACAATAACGGCCGCCGTTTTTCAACGGCGTTCCAGTTTGGCGATCACCTCGGTGTCGGCTATGTGTTCGACAACGGGCTGGACGTTGGCCTGAAGGTGCAGCATTTCTCGAACGGCGCCATCAAACGCCCTAATCCCGGCGCCA
>NZ_JAGSPN010000081.1 GCF_018139685.1 Cognatundibacterium luofuense | reverse complement strand
CGACAGGGTCTACACCCGCAGACGCACCTGGAGGGATTCACCGGTGTGTTGCAAGCGGATGCGTACGGTGGTTATGACAAGCTCTATACTGATGGCAGCGTGATTGAAGCCGCCTGTTGGGCGCATGCCAGACGCAAGGTCTATGATTTACACGCAAAAAAGGCCACGCCAACGACCACCGAGATTCTGCGCCGGATTGGCGAACTCTATGGTATTGAAGCGCAAATTCGCGGACAGCCACAAACTGAACGTCAGCGTATTCGGCAGCGACAGGCCAAACCACTTCTGGTTGAACTGGAAGTTTGGCTGCGCAACAGACTGCTGACACTATCGACACAATCCGAGACCACCAAGGCCATCAACTACATGCTCAACCAGTGGCATGCGTTGAACTATTACTGTGAAGATGGCGTGGCCGAGATCGATAACAACATTGCCGAGAATGCGTTACGGGGTTGCTGCCTGGGCCGCAAGAACTTCCTGTTTCTTGGGTCGGACAGCGGTGGTGAGCGAGCTGCTGCCATGCATAGCCTGATCGGTACAGCGAAGATGAATGG
>NZ_JAGSPN010000080.1 GCF_018139685.1 Cognatundibacterium luofuense | reverse complement strand
GATCAGACCCTCCTCTTCCCCTGCCCTCTATGAATGGTTAATATATATGTATATATATGTTTTAGCAGACATTCCCTGAGAGCCCCTGGCTTGCTAAGCTCCCCTCTGCCAGGGTGGGTCCAACCTATCTTGTTACCTCTGGCAGTGCCTGATAATTGCCTCTCTCTCTCTGTCTCTCTCTCTCTCTCTCTCTCTCTGGGCTTACTAATGCATTCCTTCCCCCACAACCATCAAAACTGGACCAACAAAAACCCTGGGACCAAAGCCTCCTTCTTCCAGCATGTTTCTGCCTTCCTGACCTCTGTTTTTAGTCCATTCCTTGGCTAGGAGTCAGAGATCCTGCCCTGTGGCCCGGTGCTGAACTGACCCTTCCTTCTACAAGTAGGCCTCTCCCTCAGCTGTGGCTGCAGGCACTTCATTTATAGGGAGGGGCCTGTGGCTGTCACTCCAGCCACAGCTGGACCATACTTACCACACGTCTGGGCAGCTTTCCCTAGCAGAGGCTCTTTGGCTTCTTTCTTTCCATTCCTCTCTCACTGTGGCTAAGGGGTGGAGCAGAGGTA
>NZ_JAGSPN010000079.1 GCF_018139685.1 Cognatundibacterium luofuense | reverse complement strand
CTGGTATAGCATGGGGGCAGGCGATATGCTGGAGGTGGCGTCTATGGGCTTACACGTCGCGCAGATGACGTCGCAGGCCGCCATGCATCAGTGCTTTGATGCGGTCACACACAACCCCGCGCAGATACTGGGTTTGCAGGGGTATGGGTTGGAGCCAGGCTGTCACGCCGACTTTGTGATTCTGGATGCACGTGACCCGGTTGAGGCTCTACGTTTGCGTCCGGTCAGACGTTATGTGGTGCGACGTGGCCGTGTTATCAGCCAGACTGCCGCACCGATTGCGCAGCTCAGTCTGGACGGCAGACCACAGTCTGTGAATTTTCGTTTGGGATAATGCCTGATCTGATATGAGGCAGAACGGTCATCCCCCATGGGCGTCCATTCTGCCTGCTTACTGGCATCAGAGTTGGCCGAACGCGCGCTGTGCTGCTTCCAGTGTGGCTGCAATGATGCTGCTGTCATGCTGGATGGAGACAAAGCCTGCTTCAAAAGCGGATGGTGCCAGATACACGCCTTCGTCCAGCATCAGATGGAAGAAGCGATTGAATTTTTCTTTGTCGGTTGC
>NZ_JAGSPN010000078.1 GCF_018139685.1 Cognatundibacterium luofuense | reverse complement strand
GGCTTTGTACTTTGTCGACTGCGCGTTGGATGGACATGGAGACCCAGGTGTTCAGGTCGATTTGTTCCAGCAGGGCGCCTTCATGGTGCTCGGTGGCTTTGATGCCGGAGTCAGCGATGAAGCGGAATGGGCTGCCTTCTTTGAGGGAAGCTGCACCTGCTTGTACCGAGGCAGATTTCCAGAATTTAGCGCGGGCATCTGTTGCCTGGCCAGACAGTTTGATCTGGTCGACGATTTTGGTGATCAGGATGTACCAGGAGCCCATGGACATGATGACCATGATGATCAGTGTGCCTTTGGCGACGAAGTCACCGGTTTTCCAGAGTGCGTCTAAGCCGTATGGGTTTTCGATGACTTCTTTGGCTGGGCCGGCTTCAGCGGCGGCTGGTGCAGCAGCAGGTGCTGCGGCGTCAGCGGCTGGTGCGGAAGTGGCTGGGGCGGCAGAGGCAGCAGTGGCAGAAGCTTCTTCTGCGAAGGCTGGAGCGGCAACAGCTGCGGTCAGGGCCAGAACGGCGGCAGCCAGGAATGCGGAGAAACGGGTTTTCATTATGGTGCTTCCTTTAAACAAATTATT
>NZ_JAGSPN010000077.1 GCF_018139685.1 Cognatundibacterium luofuense | reverse complement strand
ATTGACCCAACAGCCTTGAGCCTATTCGACTTGGCAGCTTTGGACCGGCTAGCTGCAACATTGATGCAAGCATGTGAGGTACCAGCTCAATCTGTCAGTCATGCACATCTCAAAGAAGCACGGCAACGCTTACAGCTGTTGATTTCTCATGGACGCGCCAGAAACGAAGCATGGTCTGGGCTCTCTGATCAGTATTTGTCGGACGTCAGCAATCTGAATGCGCAAGATTTGCAGATACAGTGGAGGAGTGCTAATCAAGAATGGATGTTGAAAAGCTGGTTTTCCAAGCGAAAAATAACAACTCAGATAAAAGCATTTCATCTACAAGGGACGCGACTTGATTCTGGTGACGTTGATAGGTTCTTGCTAGTATTGAAAAAATTAAATGAAGAAGATCAATATCTCGCAGAACACAAAGAAGTAGGGAGGGAATTGCTTGGCTTAGCGTATTCCGGTATTTCTAGTAACTGGGAAAGTGCCGAAGCACACTTGCAATGGATGGAGAGTTTTTCACAAGCATTCAGCGATGCCTGTCAGACCCGCTCTGAGGACATAAGTCAGTTACGATCACAGTTA
>NZ_JAGSPN010000001.1 GCF_018139685.1 Cognatundibacterium luofuense | reverse complement strand
TCATGTTCATCATTACGATCCCGATTCAGAACCACTCGATCAACCTGAATCTGCCGACCGGACCATCGAGCCCGCCGACCACAGAACCAGTCGTGATTAACATCGACGTGGACTTTGACGGCACGGTGTTGTGGAACGGAGCAGCAGTACCGACCCGTGGTGAACTGGAAGCGAAGCTGAGTGAAGTAGCAGCGCAGCCGAATCAGCCGGAAGTGCATCTGCGCCCGAATGCGGTCGTAGAGTACAAATCGGTTGCTGCGGTGATGGCCTCGGCACAGCGTCTGGGTGTAACCAAGATCGGTATGGTGGGTAATGAGCAGTTCCTGAAATAAACCATTTCAGGCGACACAATAAAAAAGGCAGAGTTTTTACTCTGCCTTTTTTATTGCCTGCAATTCTTAACAAACTTCCTACTCTCGATACCTGATGCAAACACAACTACGGAGTTAGATAATCTGCATTGTTTTTCTTGCGCTTTACACTGCTGATGATCTGAAAAAGCCCGGCTAGCACCGCAAAAATACCGAGTGAAGGAATCAGCACACGCAGAAGCCACAATATCGTCTCTTGCCGCTCATGCGAAAGGCCGCTGTACCATTGATCGGCGAACGGCAACGCATACTGCACAAACAAAGAAGGCAGAAGCGCAAGCAACACTGCGACGAATGCTGATACAGCGAGGATCACAAAGCGCATCAACAAGAGATTTACTTTATTCATTTTGCCGCAGGATGTTCAGCAGTTTTCGAGCTGAGTGCGGACGTACGAATCACCACAAATTGCTTACGAAATTCAAGCCCCTGTTGCGGCCAGCCTTCAGCATATGTGGTCAACGCTGGCACCAGCGCATCCAGATTTTCACCGTTTGCGCGACAGTCTACCGCCAGTTTTCCACTCTGATCACGCGAAACAAAAAAACGTATTTCAATCGTTGTCTGACTCTGCAACTCTTTGTGCAGATGGTCCATGGCTTCTGTCATAAAACAGCAGGGACAAAACGGATGCGCTTCTTTTTTTCCGGATGGCTTTTGAACCAAATGTGCGACCGGTCCCAGCAATATCTGACGATATCCGGCAATCTGCCCCTCTGTCGATCCGCTGACTGGTAATTCAATCACCGCACAATCTCCTGGCGTCTCACGCACTGCATCAGCGATAACGATCCAGTCCTGCGCCAGCCATTGCTGAATGCAGGCGGCGAAAGCGTCTGCTTCTGTTTTACCCAGCGCATGCTGATATTCGGTCAACCCATCAGGAAACCACTGTGGATGCGATACAGTTACACGAATCGCAGTGCGATACCGGTCTGCACCAAGTGCGACCGATTCCTTTGCCAGCATACTGACCGAAACCTGATTGGACGCCGTCAGGAATCCATCCGCCAGCGTTACAGAATCGCCTTGTGCAGTCAGTGCAGTACGTAACATTTCCAGCAATAAGGGGTCGCCTGCCTGATGGCAAACTGACTGGCTGATGTGCTGGCTTGCAGGGCCGGATTCGCTGCGCTGTTTTCCTAACAGCGCCTGGATAAATCGTGGAAGACGCATAATCGTCAGATCAGATAAAAGTGCGTCATTGTATGCCACTAACGCATTCGCGTCAGTTATCCAGATGTGAAATCAACAGCTGGCTGATACGGCCACTCTCTGCGACAACATTTGCGGATGCATTATCCATCGATAAGCCAACCGCCAGAATATCAATCAGCAGTAGTTGTAATATCCGTGAAATCATTGAAAGGAAAGTGGCATTATCTTCTGTATGATTCACTGCCAGACATACCGTCGCCAGCTTTCCCAGAGGTGATTGCTGCGGCGCGATCGCAATTACGCTGGCACCTGATTTCAGCGCAACTTCTGCTGCTTTGACGATTTCGGGTAATTTACCTGAATTAGATACGGCGATGACAACATCTCCGGGACCAAGTATCTCCGCGGCCATCATGAACAAATGCGCGTCACCATAATTAGCAGTCGGAATCCGGAAACGGAAAAATTTATGCTGCCCGTCAAGAGCGACGGCACGCGCATTTCCCATCGCATAAAATTCGATTTTGCGCGCCTGACGCAGCAGAGACAACGCATGCTCTATCGCGTGCACTTCCAGCTGATCGCGAAAACTCAGAATGGCGGAAACCGTATTATCAATAACTTTCGCGCTTAGATCATGGGTACTGTCACTGCGCCTTACCTGACTGTGACGAACCGGAATCGTGCCTGTCAGGCTGCTGGCGAATTTCAGTTTAAAGTCTGCCAGACCCGCAAACCCTAAGGAGCGGCAAAAACGGATTACTGTGGGCTGACTGACATCCGCCAGACGTGCAATCTCAGCAATCGCTTCGTTCAGCACGGTACGCGGATTATCGAGCACGAGTGACGCAACTCTTTTCTCTGCCGGCGTCAGTTCCGGCAAAATTTGCTGAATCCGGTCCAGCAAACCGTTATCACCGGATTTACCACGCAAATGCTCAGACAGAATCGCTGATACCCCGTAAAACGCCGGGATTTGTGTAGTAATCACATACACCGGAATCTGGCGCAGATACTGGCTGAAACGCCCTTTGGCTTCAAACCGCTGCCGGAACTGGGATTGTTTAAACAGCGACAAAATGCGGGGTACGATGCCGCCACCAATATAGATACCGCCAAGTGCACCAAGCGTCACCGCAAGATTTGCAGCAAAACTGCCAAGCATACCGCAGAAAACCTCGATCACTTCCATGCACAAAGCATCCTGATCGTGCACGGCTTTTTCAACGATATCGCGCGAAGAGATTGCGACATCCGGTTGCCCCTGTAATTGCGCAAGCGCACGATAAATCAGCTCTATCCCGGGACCTGAAATCAAACGTTCAGCCGAAACGTGCTGCCATTCCTTCCATGCAAATCGCAACACCCCGTATTCACGTTCGTCACATGGAGCAAAATTAACGTGACCACCTTCCGAACCCAGCGTGACAAAACCGTCCGCTGTCGGAATTAAGCCGGATACCCCGAGTCCGGTTCCGGGCCCGAGCACGCCGATCACCGATTTTGCCACGGGTGCTTCGCCACCAATCTGCAAAATGTCGTTGGCTCGCAGCTGAGGCAGCGCCATTGCCAGCGCCGTGAAATCATTCACAATCAACAGCGTATACAGCCCGAATTCACGGCGCACGGATTCAATCGAGAAACGCCAGTCACGGTTTGTCATTTGTACCGCGTCGCCATCCACCGGATTCGCAATCGCGAAAGCGGCGTGCTGAATTTTGACGTTCGGCACCTGTAATAAATACGATTTAATCAGCGGAACAATGCCTGCATAGTCCGCGCAAGGCAGCACCTGCACATGTTCGAAATGACCGACCGAAGTTTCCAGCGCAAAGCGCGCATGGGTAGCGCCGATATCGGCAATCAGCCGAGGGCCACCGGATAAAGCAACTACTGGTAAAAGCGGATTCTGATGTTCGGTCATACAACGGCCCTGATGAAACTGAGATGTGCCGGACAACTTGCCGGAATGAAAACTGGCAGCAATTTACCACAGTGCTGCCAGCATGCCTATCAACCCCGCGCCTGCTGCAGACCAGGCAACCGGATCTGATGCTGACTACCGGGTGCAAAAGTCAGCGTAAAACGCAGCGTTTTCTTTTCTTTGTCGTAACTGAACGGCTGAGACTTTTGATCAACGTAGACTGCCCGTGGCGGTTGCGTCACACCGTGCAGATACATGGTCCACTTGCGGGGAACAGAGCGGTAGCGCTTCCCGGCCTTTTCAGATACTGACAGCACCACACCCTCTGCTGTCAGTTGTTGGATAACATGCGTCAGCGCATATGCCTGCTGCTCCCAAGCCATTCTGGTTTTACCATCGTCGTCATAGAACTGACTTGTGGCTGCTTGCACCTGACCGGCGGCCACAGGGTAAATATGCCAGTTAAGATCCGCAACACGAAAATCTTCTGTACTCTGCAATCCTTCTGCCATCGGTATCATTGCACCGGATTTCACGAATACCGGAATGGTATCCGTATTCAGTGTCAGCTCATGCTGACTACCGCCCTTGTAACGAACACCGCTGTAAAAATCTATCCAGTCATGACCTTGGGGAAAGCTAACCTGCATCGTTTTCTGACCTGCGTTCAGAACAGGAAAAACGAGAAAATCATTACCCCAGAAATACGCACTGGCAGTGATCTGCGTCGTGGCACTGCCAGCTTCGGTAAAGAACAGTGGTCGCATCAGCGGCATACCGCTGCGATGATTTTCAAATGCCAGCGTATAGTTGTACGGCAGCAAGCGGTAACGCAGTTCGATAGCAGACTTTGCAAGCGCTTTAGCTGCATCACGACGGTACACCGGTTCCGCAGGAACCTCTTCCTGAGCATGAGGACGGAATACCGGCTGAAAAACGCCGTACTGCAGCCAGCGCGTATACAGTTCGTCATCATCTGTAGCACCGGCAAAACCACCGAGATCCGAATGCATATAAGCCATACCCTGCATCCCCATTTGCAAAGCAATTTCCGGCTGAGAACGCAATCCTCCCCAGCTGCGATTCACATCGCCTGACCAAGGAATCATGCCAAAGCGCTGCGAACCGGAATAGCCCGCACGCATTAAAATAAACGGACGTTCTTTCGGCTCAGACTGCGCGGTTTTTTCTGCAATCAGCTTCGCCCATTCATGGCCGTAGATATTGTGTATCTGTGCTGCAGAGCCGCCTGCATGCTGAATATCATCAGGATGTACTTCGGGCTCGCCAAGATCGCCCCACCAGCCATCGGCACCGAGTTTTTTTAACTCCGCGTAGCGCTGCCAGAACCAGTCGCGCGCTGCAGGTTTTGTGATATCGATCAGGCCGGTATGTCCGAAATAAAAATCATATTCGTATGGCTTACCATCTTTGCCTGTTGCGAGAATAGCGTTCTGCTTCGCTTCCTCCCAGCGCTTTGATGAGGTCAGAATAAATGGTTCTGTAATCAGCACGGTACGTACCTGCTGTTTTTTCAGCTTCGCCATCATGCCGGCAGGATCAGGAAAGTTATCCGGGTCAAATGCCAGATTCCCCATTGTCCCCTTCACTTCTTTACCAAACCAGAACAGATCAAACACTATCGCATCCAGCGGAATTTTCTCTGCACGGAACAAAGCCACTGTACGCAAGGCTTCTTCAGCCGAGTGATATCCGAAACGGCTCGCAAAATTGCCCAGCGTCCAGCGTGCAGGCAACGGCTGGCGGCCGGTCAGGGCGGTGTATGCCTCCATCAATTGCGGCCATTGCTCAGCGGCGATAACCTGATATGTTCTGACATCTCCGCTGGCAGCGTATGAAACACGATTATCTTTCTTGCTATCCAGATCCAGAAAGCCAGTTGCCGGATTGTCGAAATGCACTGCATATTTTTGTGATGACAAAAATAAAGGCATCGCAAAATTCATTTGCAGCGAATGCTCTTCGTAGCCGTAGTGAGCTTTATTGTATAAAGGCAGACGATGTCCGCGCCGGTTCATGCCAAGTGCGCGCGCCCCACCACCGTACAATACCTCATCCGGACGTACCATCAGTTCAGTGACAGGCATCCCCTCTTCGCTACGGTCTGAGACCATATCTTCAAACAAAAATCTTCCCTGCGCGTAATAACGCAAACGCAGCGGTGCTTTCTGCACTTCCACCGTCATTTGTCCTGCACTTAAGCGAAGTACGGCGGCGTCCTGGCGTAACTGCATACCACTGAGCGCGGTACTCAGTTGCACTGCGTGTGAAGGCTGTGCGACGGATGTGAATTTGCCTTTCGGAACAAACCGGTTTTCCAGAATATCCTGGCGTAACATGCGTATCTCAATACTGCCTTTTTGCGTCTGCAAAGACAGCACATTATTTTTCAGAGCAAAATCCTGCAGAACCTGATCATCCGCAACTGCTGTTGTGCAGATTGCCAGTCCCGCGATACTCAGTAATACAAATTCTTTCATTCATTCACTCCTTCCAGCAACACAGCACGACTGGCGGATAGCACAGTAAGGTAACCATCTTTTACCGGTAGTAATTGTTTGCTGTAAAAATCCTTTAATCTTTGCGCTGCCGGAAAAACATCTCCGACAAAAATGCGCTGACCTGCATTTACATCCAATGCGATCACTACCGCATCTTTCGTATTTATCGTGCTCAGACGTCTGCTGAACACATACGGCAAAGAAGAAATTTGCTGATGCACGCCAGCCCCGATTGCCGGATGACGCTGGCGGAATTGCCCCAGCAACTGCCAGTGCTTGAGTATTTGCGGTGCAGGTATGCCGGCAATTCTGGTTTTCTGCGTCAGATCATCCCAGTTCATCGGCGAGCGCAGTTTTGCATCGCCGATTGCTTCCGGATCGTCCATATTGCGGCCTGACTCATCACCATAATAAATTTGTGCAGCACCGGGGCTGAGCAGCAGCCGTTCCGCTGCCATGAGAGGAAACTTGCGCTGACGATCAAACGAATGTTCATCATCATGCGATGCGAGATAATTCAGAACCGAGACGCCCTGCAAATCCTTTGATAAGAATTGTTGATATTCAGAAAACTGAACTTCGGCGTCTTTGCTGATATCACTGCGGAACGAAAAGTTAATCAATGCATCAAATCCGGCATCAAACAATGCCAGCTTGCTGCCACCATCCATTTGAAATAATTTCCTTTGCTGAATGCCATAGCCGTAAGCTTCACCAACCATGTAAAACGGTGTCCCGAAGCGGACTTTTTGCGGATTATTCTTTTTCCATTCAGCATACGCATCACTGGCTACCCGCTTCAATTCCGCCCACAATTCCGGTTCTACATGCTTGACCGTATCAGCACGAAAACCGTCGATACCAAAACGGCGAACCCAGTCCGCATGCCAGCTCATCAGGTAATAGCGCGGTGCACGGGCAAACTGGTAGCGCTGAAAAAAAGCATCGAGACTCTGCATTTGCTGCTGCAAACGTCCCTCTTCCTGCCATTTTTTCAGCAGAAAAGGCGGCAGGGCGACATTGGTCAGCATTTCTGTACGGATGTCGGGTAAGCCTTTCACCAGTGCGCATGACACCGTGGTCGGAATATCACGGTAGCTGCAAACCGGTTCATCCCTGACCCACTCCTGCGGCCAGGCGCTGTCCTGCGTTGTGACCGGCCCGACATGGTTCATCACCACGTCCAGTAATACCCTGATCCCTTTTTCATGCGCAGCATCAACCATTTCACGGAATGCTTCCTCGCTACCGAGCGCACGATCGGTTGTGGTGAAGTCACGGGCCCAGTAACCATGAAAGCCATACGATTTCCCCGTACCTTCATCGGTATAACCGTGGATCTGCTCGACTGGCGGCGTAACCCATAATGCAGTAACGCCAAGCGCATTAAAGTAACCTTCGCGGATTTTTTTTGTCAGCCCGGCGAAGTCACCGCCCATGAAGTAGCGTAACGGTGCGCCGTCTTTTTGCCGGCCATATGCGGCATCATTACTTTTATCACCGTTAACAAAACGGTCCGTCAGTACAAAATACACCGTACCGTGTTTCCACCAGTCTGCATCGGTATTTATCTCCATGCTTCCGGTATTAACAGAAGCGGCGACGGGCGCAGAAAAAGCGGCGGAATGCGACAGCAAGAGCGCAAGCGCAATCGCCCGCAGTGGCTGTTTCAGCCAGACTCGATTGAACATCATTGCATCATCCAAAAAGAAACGGTGATCCGCAGATCACCGCATTACACAAGCTGGTTCAGTTTTGTTCCGGCTCCGTGATCAGCGCACTGATCAGACCAGCAATCAGCATGCAGCCGCCGCCAAGCACCAGCGTTTTAATCGTTTGTCCGGCAAACCAGTGTCTGGTCACCCAGCCCAGCAGCAAACCGCTCAGGATTTGCGGAATGACGATGAAGAAGTTAAACACGCCCATGTAATAACCCATACGGTCTGCAGGCAGAACCGATGCCAGCATAGCGTAAGGCATGGTCAGAATGCTGGCCCAAGCCAGACCGACCGCTACCATTGGTACCCACAGAAAATCTGCTGCGCCAATCAGATATAAACTCATCAGGCCAAGTCCACCTGCCATCAGACACAATGCATGAACCAGACGCTTAGCGATAAACTTCGCGAGCAATGGCAACAGGAATGCAGCAATTGCAGAAACACCGTTATACACAGCGAACATGTTACCAACGCGGTTTGCAGCATCCTGAAAGCTTTGTGAGCCAGCGTCAGTTACGTGAAATAAATGATCCGCGATCGCTGTCGTTGTATAAATCCACATCGCAAACAATGCGATCCAGGTAAAAAACTGTACCACCGCCAGCTGACGCATCAGCTTTGGCATACTGAGTAAGCCTGCAACGATTTCTTTTACTGCGTGCGACACCGACCCGGCCTGCTGACGATTACGTTCAAATGCCTGCATATCAGCTGGTGGCGCTTCCTGAGAAGTCAGCACTGTCCACATCACTGCAGAAAAATAAATAGCGCCGCCGGTGTAAAACGCAAAGCGCACACTGTCGGGAATGCCACCGTTCACCGGTACATTACTGACGTACATGACATTGGTAAAAAATTCCGGCAGTAACGAAGCAATCACCGCGCCGCAGCCGATGAAAAATGTCTGCATGGCATAACCGGCTGTTTGCTGCGAACTGTCCAGCTTATCGCCGACGAAAGCACGGAAAGGTTCCATCGACACATTAATCGCGGCATCCATCATCCATAACACCAGTACCGCCATCCAGACGGCAGAAGCGTTCGGCATCAGGAACATCGCGATGCTGGCCAGTAAAGCACCGATAAAGAAAAACGGACGACGGCGTCCCCAGCGCGGATGCCAGGTATGGTCGCTGAGATAGCCAATCACCGGCTGCACCAGCAAACCGGTAACCGGTGCCGCCAGCCAGAACAGTGGCAAATCATCCGGGCTGGCGCCCAGCGTCGAAAAAATCCGGCTGGTGTTCGCATTTTGCAAAGCAAAACCAAACTGAATGCCGAAAAAACCAAAGCTCATATTCCATAACTGCCAGAACGTCAGTTTTGGTTTCTGAATTGAATTTTGCATCTCTACCGTCTCCAAGGATTCCCGCCTGTTTCGCAAACTGCCAGGCAGCGATCACCGCCATGCGGTCTTTTTGTGGTGTCAGTCTGCACGACTGAGGTCTGCCGGACAACATCAGAATACCTGCTGTTTGCTGTTCCGGCAGCCATTGTTTCTGCTGCATGCCAACAAAAAACCCTCCTCAGACTGGGTCAGAGAAGGGTCAAAGGACACACTGGAGTGAATTACATTTTGTAGTTCAGGCCAACAAACATCTGACGTCCGTATTGCTGATAGCCACGTGGACGATCAGGAGAACCGGAGTAAGTCTGGAATGCAGTGTCAGTCAGGTTATTTACCTGGAACAGCACGGACATCCCTTTTGCCCAGCCAGAGTTAAAGTCGTAACCCAGTTGCATGTCGACGACGCGGTCAGATTTCACGAAGGTCAGTTCGTTTTGTCCACCCGGACCACCGATTTCACCCACGAAGTCAGAACGGCGACGCTGGCTGATACGCGCAGAGAAACCGTCTTTTTCATAGTAGGCGGTTATATTCAGTACATTTTTCGACAGACCCGGCAACGGCACATTCATGCTGCCGAAGCGCTGGTCTTTAATCGCGATCGAGCTGTTGGTCAGCGCCAGATTCGCGGTCACACCAAAGCCACTGAGTACCGGTGTTGCCAGATCCAGTGGCAGCGATGCCGCCAGTTCCAGACCCTGCAACTTACCACCCTGACCATTGACTGGCTGAGTGAATGTACCTGTATTGGTTGTTGCGCCCGGAATTGCCATCGATGAGAAATCGTATGGTGTGGTCTGACGATAGATATAAGATTTCAGTTGCTTGTGGAAAATCGCCGCTGCAACGTAAGCCTTTTTACCGAAGTATTTTTCGTAAGACAGATCGACATAATCTGCACGCCACGGATCGAGCTGCGCATTGCCGCCGTTACCACTTGGTGTACCGGTTTTACCGTTAGACAAGCCAACTTCACGTGCTGCATTCAGTTCATCCAGCTTGGCACGTGCCAGCGATTTACCGAAGCCCAGACGAACGATTTGTTCGTTCGACAGCGTGGCTGCCAGATTCACGCTCGGCAAGACATCGGTGTACACCTTGCCGTCTGTGACCGGTACCAGTGCAGCGATTGGCCATGCCAGCAAGGCATTCGATGTGGAAGACTGATCGGTACGGATCACTTGCAGACCAACATTACCTGTCACAGGTACGCCGGACACATTCGTATCAATATTCAGTTTAGAATAACCGGTAGTGACTTTTTCAGTCAGTGTCCAGTTCTTCGTTGCACCCCAAGGGTTCAGCAACACCGGTGTGAACGGGCCAAAGTTCGCAGCCAGAACGCCAGGGATATCCCATGCCAGCGTACCCGGCATATTGATAAACGACAGACTCTGTGTACCGTAAATGACCGTTGGAGAGAAAGAACCATCGCCTTTTTTATCGAAACCGGTTTCCAGATGTTCTTTGGTTTTATCGCGTTTCGCGTAGTTCACGCCGAATTCCAGACTGGAGAACATGCCGTCAGAAAATTCACGCACTGCGCTCAGGCGAATCGCATTCAGTTTGTCATCCAGCGAAGGCTGGTTCACATAACCGTCACCGAACTTACCGCCAATTTTGATCGCGGAAGCATCCGCCAGACTGTTCGCAAATGTGAAGGTCGGAATCGGATTACCGTTCAGGTAGTTAAAGCCGATATCCATTGCGCCACGGCTGGAGTTAATTTCCACCAGACGTTCGCGGATTTTTGCTTTGGAGTGGCTCAGATCTGCGGCCAGCGTCCATGCATCCAGCTTGTATTTATTGTTCCAGCCGATTGCAGTGATTTCGCTTTCTTTAGTGAACCAGTTATTACGGATCACAGGGCTGGCGTTAACCGTGCCTGCCAGTGCCATACCGTTCGCAATCGTCAGATTGGTGAAGTTCGCGTCAGACCACGATTCAAACGGCACTTCAAAGCCGCGGCGTACTTCATCCTGTTTCAGTTTGGAATAATAAGCATCAACGGTCGATGTGAAGTTTTTGGCTGGTTTCCATTCCACCACACCAATCAGACCATCACGCTGAGAATTACCGGTGATTGCCAGCGCTTTGATACCCTGCGGTGCTTTCACGCCCGCTGGCACGCCTTTGTTACCTTCAACCCAGTTCCAGGTTTCAAAGAAATTATTCACGTTCGGTTTGTCGCTGTGGGCGAAACCCAGTGCCACACCGACGGTGCGGTCAGCAAACTGATCAATATACGATGCACTGATGCGATTACCTGTACCTGGCGCACCAACGCTTTCGCTGCCGTAAGAGTTACGTTCGCCGCGTACATTCACAGCGATGGTACGACCCGGAAACGCCAGCGGCTTCACGGTTTGCAGATCTACTGTACCGGACAAACCTTGTCCGACCAGAGAAGAATCACCTGTTTTGTACACAGTCACATTGCTGATCAGCTCAGACGGATACTGATCGTATTCCACAACACGGCTTGCGCTGGTACTGGCTTGTTCACGGCCGTTCAGCGTCACAGTAGACAGATCGCCGGAAGTACCACGGATACTGATTTGTTGCGCCTGACCATTCACGCGCTGCGCGGACAAACCCGGCAGACGTGCAATCGATTCTGCAATACTGGTATCCGGCAGTTTGCCGATATCTTCTGCAGAAATAGTTTCAACGATGGCGTTGGCATTCTTTTTCGCGCTGATCGCGTCTTCAATACCCTTACGGATACCGGTCACGACCACGGTATTCGTTTCTTTTGTTTCTTTCGCTTCCTGTGCAAATGCGGCTGCAGATGTTGTCATCATCAGAATTGCGCAACCCATCGCTACCGGATTGAGTCGAAACACTTTCTGCTGATGTGCAGCACCGCACATCACACCTTCTGTAGTTTGTTTCATTGCTGTCCCCTCGATCTTGTTTGACTGCTACTAAAGCTACATATCTACCTGTTCAGAACTGCAAGACCCCTGCGTCCCAAGAAGAATTTTGTACTAAAACTAGATTCTCAGTCAAACCTCAACTACAAAAAACTACATAAATATGTACGTTTATTGTGCAGTGTCGTCTTTTTTACGCACACTTTTTCAGCACCAAGCCTCATTTCGATGCACAAATGTAACTCAACTACCTTATGTAGTTTAACTACCAAACCGATGAATACCAGTCGGCCGGTCGTACCGGTGCGCAGCATCAACTGAACAGCAGAAAGCGAGGATTCACTCGCTGCATGTGATATGCTCCGTCCTCCGCAATACAGCTTCACTCACCCACCACTTATGAATTTCAAACTGAATCAGGACGAGTTCCGGATACTCCGCCGCATCTACGCCGCAGGCCGCAAAGCCAAAGCGCCCAGCGGCATGCACATCCAGTATAAGAAACTGGCAGCCCAGAAGCTGATCATCTTCCGCCGCGACGGCAGCGCCGAACTGACTGCACAGGGCGAACAGGCAATTTTTGCCGATTTGTGCCTGACCGCACTGAAAGACCTCAGAGATGGCAAGCCGGTACAACTGACACCGGAAATCCGCGATTATTTGTCGCGCAAATCCATGATCTGCCGCGATGAAGAAAACAACTGGAAAGTGACCGACAAGGCACTGGAAATCCTGACCGACGCCGGCATGGTCTGACCCGCACGGCGGGCTCGTCCCGCCTGCACCACCTCTGCATCGCCCTCCCCTCTCCCGTATCACCCTCACTGCAAGCAGCTCAGCACATATGCGCCGGATAAGTCATTGGCACTGCCTGTGAATCACCGCTGCACTGCCAGCGGGATGCCCGCAAACGCCGAAAACTGCCCTTTTTTGCCTCAAATGCGGACTTTGGCACAGCACCCCGGCGGTCGTCGGCAGAAAGTCTGGCTCTCCGAAAATGGCAGATGCGGATATCTGCACAAGCATGGGCTTTTACGCCTCGCATTGGATGCTGACGGACAGCAGCTTTGGCTGCGTACATCCAGTACGAAAAGCAAAAAGCCACACCGGAAACTGGTGTGGCTTTTTCTGTTACTACGAAGGACTGCGTTGTGAAACCAGATCTCAGACTGAAATGCCCTGATTTCTGAAGCGCAGAATCGCCGCTGCCAGCATCAGCACGCTGACCATCAGCGCAATCAGATTACCGAAACGGATATACGGCGTGGCGCCGCTGTAGCCCTGCACGCTGGTTTCCAGCACGCCCTGCGTCAGGTAAGGTAGTTGCGCATAGACTTTGCCGTCCGCATTAATCGCGACCGTTGCACCGGTATTGGTGGTGCTGATCATCGGGCGGCCGGTTTCCAGTACCCGCATCTGTGCAAACTGCAAATGCTGGGGCATCGCAATCGAATCGCCGTACCATGCCAGATTGGAAGCATTCAGAAGAATGGTCGCGGCGGGAGCGCCGGTTTGTATCTGATGGCGAATCTGGTGAGCGATTTCCTCACCGAACAGACTTTCATAGCAAATATTCGGCATCACCCACTGCTCTTTGACCGGCATCGCCATCTGCAATTCACCGGCACCGGTAAAGTCACCGATAGGAATTTGCATCATCCTGACGAACCAGCCGAATCCGGCAGGCACAAACTCACCAAACGGCAGTAAATGATGTTTGTCGTAACGGTAATAGCTGTTCGCTGCAATGGCGGGACCGTAGCCGATCAGACTGTTTGCATATTTTTGCGGGCCGTCGTGCATGCCCAGCCCCAGCAATACGGCGGTTCCGCTGCGTTCAGAAAACTGGCGCACCGAAGACAGATAATCCGGCGGCAGCATCGATGACAATACCGGCAGCGCCGTTTCAGGCATGGCAACCAGATCTGTTGCTTTGGCGGTCGCCATCTGGTGATACAACGCCAGTGAATCATTCACATGCTGCTGATCAAACTTAATCGTCTGATCCACATTGCCCTGCAATAAACGTACTTGCAACGGTTGCCCGCTGGCCTGCGTCCAGTGCTGATGGCGCAAAGCACTGCCCGACAGCGACAAGACACACAAGGCAGCTACCGCGCCCTGACGACAGCGCGCAGGTGCATCACCGATCAGGAACAGCGCCAGCACCGCGGCGGCAAATGCCGCGATCAGACTCAGTCCGTACACACCGGCGACCGGTGCGAAGCCTGCAAATACACTCTGACTGTGTGCATAACCGGAAATCGCCCACGGGAAACCGGTCAGCAACCAGCCGCGCAACCATTCGGACAACATCCAGACAGGCGGTGTCAGTAATAGCAGCGCGGGTGCAAGCGGGATACGAAACCGCAGACGCAGCTGATGAATCAGTAATGCAGCCAGACCGGCATACAAAGCAAGGAAAGCACACAATACCACCAGCGCCAGCACCGCCAGCACCACGGGCATGCCGCCGTAACGCGACATCGCAATCACCAGCCAGGCGATTGTGCACAGCATCCAGCCGAAACCGAATGCCGCACCGGTCAGAAACGGGCGTTTCTTTTCCGTGCTTTCCGTCATGCTCAGCAACTGTGCAAACAGTATTGCCATACTGACGACCTGTACCGGCCAGACGTAAAACGGCGCGAAAGAAAACACAGCGCTGCTACCGGCTGCCAGCGCCAGCAGCAGTGTTTTCGGAAGCGAGAGTTGCTGGAGTTTTTGCCCTATACCCAGCTCAGTCTTCACTGTCACGCTCTTCAGGGATAATCTGCTCAATTTGCAAAAGCTGCACTTCGGTAGCATCGGCCCGCAGTACTTCGATATGCAAATCTTCCCAGTCAAATTCATCGCCTTTGTGCGGAATTTCACCGAGATGTGAGACGACAAACTCACCCAGCGTACGGTCGCTGGCTTCTTTTAACAGCTCGCCGGTTTCTTCGTAGAATTGCGCCAGCGTGGTTGTGCCTTTCACGCGCCAGCGCTTGGCATTACCTTTGTAATCCAGCGCAATGACGTGATCTTCTTCCTCTGAATCGTACTCATCATCAATATCACCGACAATTTGTTCGAGTACGTCTTCGATGGTGATCAGGCCAGCAACGGCACCGTATTCATCCACCACCATCGCCATATGATTGCGGTTTGCGCGGAAATCACGCAGCAACACGTTCAGGCGTTTGGATTCGGGAATATAGGTGACAGGACGCAGCATTGATTTCAGCTCAAACGTTTCACCGGCGTAATAGCGCAGCAAATCTTTGGCCAGCAGCACGCCGACGATCTTGTCCGGATCATCATCAATCGCAGGAAAGCGGGAATGTGCGGTATCGAGGACCTGATGCATCCATTCTTCAATCGGACGTGAAATATCAATCACATCCATCTGTGCAAGCGGCACCATGATGTCGCGAGCGCATAAATCGGATACCTGAAATACGCCTTCGATCATTGCCAGTGCATCGGCATCGATCAGATTGCGTTCTTGTGCTTCAGTCAGGATTTCAAGGAGTTCTGCCCGGTTTTCCGGTTCCGGAGAGATCAGTGCGGTCAGTTTTTCAAACAATGTCCGCGGAGGTTTAAGGTCAGCCGGTCTGACCCTGCGCGAGTGCTCTTGCATAGCGGGCTTTAAAGCCGTAGTTGGAATCCTACAGGATACAACAAATCAGACAGAATCCCAAACCGCCACCAGCCGGTGTTCTGACTGACAACAAATCCGGCAGTCAGTGCCCTGATGTCATCAGGGTGTCATCGCAGAATGCTTCTCCGCAACGGGTTCCACCAGTTCCACTTCATGAAAATGTTTGTAATGCAAATGCGGTGTGTGCATCAGACCAGACATGATGTCCTTATACCGGTAACCCCATTTGATATCCGTCACCGGATAATGGTGACGCGCATGCTGCACCAAAGCGGTGGCATCATCCAGGCCATTAATAGTCACGATCAGTGCAGCACCGGCACTTTCCAGTGCTTCAGGACTCAGGCGTGCCAGCGGACTATCGTCATCGAGTACATGGATCAGCGTCCAGCCCAGCATGAAATCCGGATGCACCGAGCGCTCCAGCTTCAGATCATAAATCCGCCGGAATAAGCCCATGTCCTCCGTCTTTTCATTCAACATCAGATACAGACTGGCGTTGGCTTGCGAAATCACATTCAGCCTCGCATTTGCCAGACGGATCATCAGCAACCGGCGGTTTTTAGCCTGATAGCAAACGGGATGGCGCGCGAAAATAACACTGGAGCGAGGGCGGGAAAAACGTGCAAACACCACACCGGTTGCCAGCGCAACGCTGGCCATTCCGACAAAAATCTCGATGGTGGCAACAACGTGGGCATACATGGTCTGAGGATGCATATCCCCGTAACCCACTGTCGCCAGTGTTTCGACACTGAAAAAGAAAGCACCGAGAAAGTTATCCGGCGCCATATTGGCAATCGGCGCAGCGCCCAGCACATAGAGCGTGGCGAAGACCAGATTAAAAATCAGAAATACGATACCGACAACAACAAAAAAAGCTGGCCAGCTGGAGGTCAGCGCGTAGTAATACACATCCTGCCAGATAGGGTGTTCAAGCCCGAAGACCATGATTTCACGGTCTCTGACTCGCACCCGCCTGCCGCGTTGCCGGTTCAGCAAATCTGGCCTCACTGTTCCAGATAAGGATTTGCTACACCCAGCGTAGCCAGCATTTCCGCTTCCAGCGCTTCCATTTCATCGGCCTCGTCATCATCCAGATGATCGTAACCCTGCGCGTGCAGAACACCGTGCACAATCAGATGCTGCGCATGGGCAATCACCGTTTTATTTTGCTCGGCGGCTTCGCGTAACAGCACATCGGTACACAGAATAATGTCGGCCTGCGTGACTTCCGCTTCTTCGTCTTCGGTATAGGCGAAAGTCAGCACGTTGGTCGCGTAGTCTTTGCCACGATATTCGTGATTCAACTGCTGACCTTCTTCCGCATCGACAATCCGCAGCGTAATTTCTGCCGGAAATAACAATGCAGCCTGAACAGTTTTGCGAATCAGCGGACGTGTCAGCTGATCCTGCAAGCGTGTATCCGCATACTGTACCGACAGGCTGAGTTTTGGTTTGACTGCTTTATTTTCTGCCATGATGTAATTGCTCAAATCGTTTACTGATCAGGCTTTTTGCCGGTTCCGTGTTTTCATTCAGTCTGGCGCTTTGCTCGTAAGCATCCACGATACGGCCAACCAGGGGATGACGCACCACGTCAGCGCTGGTGAAACGGGAGAATGCAATACCGCGCACATCTTTCAGCACCTGCACCGCATCGGTCAAACCACTGCGTTGTCCGCGCGGCAAATCGACCTGCGTTGCATCACCTGTTACCACTGCTTTACTGCCGAAACCAATCCGTGTCAGGAACATTTTCATTTGTTCCGGCGTGGTGTTCTGCGCCTCATCCAGAATAATGAATGCATGATTCAGTGTGCGACCACGCATGTATGCGAGCGGCGCAATTTCGATTACCTGTTTCTCGAACAGTTTCTGTGTCTTATCGAAACCAAGTAAGTCGTACAGCGCATCGTATAAAGGGCGCAGATACGGATCGACTTTTTGCGATAAATCACCGGGCAGGAAACCCAGCCGCTCGCCAGCTTCCACCGCCGGGCGCGTCAGAATAATGCGCTTGACCTGATCCCGTTCCAGCGCATCTACAGCACAGGCAACTGCCAGATACGTTTTACCGGTTCCAGCAGGTCCCAGACCGAAGGTCACATCATGCTCAATAATGGCGCGCAGGTACTTAATCTGATGCGGGGTTCTGCCACGTAAATCACTGCGCCGTGTTTTCAGCAGCGGGCTTTCAGCAGAATCAGAATCATCCGCAGCGACTTCATCTACCTCTGCAACAACGGGCGCAGCACCCGGAATTTCATTAGCAGCACCTGCTGATACCCCCTGGTGCGCACGCTGCTCAACCAGTGCCAGCTGTACTTCATCGACCGATACCGGTTTCTTCGCGACTGCGTAAAACTGTTCGAGTAACTCCAGTGCACGCGCGCACTGATGTCCGCTGATAATGAATTTTTCACCGCGGCGAAAAATAGTCACATCCAGCGCTGCTGAAATCTGACGCAAATTTTCATCCAGCGGGCCGCACAGGTTTGCCAAGCGATTATTGTCCAGCGGTTGCGGGACAAAGTGCAGCACAGGAACCGGCGTTTTGATCATGATGCGGAGGTTTCCTCAATCAGTTCGCCACGCAGCGAGTAGTTATAAACCTCGGTAATTCTGGTGTGCGCGAACTGTCCGATCAGCGATTCAGGGCCGACAAAATTGACTACGCGGTTATTTTCCGTACGTCCCTGCAATTCAGCAGGATTACGTGCCGACGGACCATCAACCAGAATTCGCTGTACGGTTCCCAGCATTTGCTGACTGTATTTGCGGGTGTTTTCATCGATCGCTGCCTGCAGGGTTTGTAAGCGGCGCAGTTTGATTTCCGGCTCTGTATCGTCAGTCAGATTTGCCGCAGGTGTGCCGGGGCGCGGACTGAAAATAAAGCTGTAGCTGTTGTCGAAACCGACATCTTCGACCAGTTTCATCAGGGCACGGAAATCTTCATCGGTTTCGCCCGGGAAGCCCACGATAAAATCTGACGAGACCAGAACATCAGGACGAATCTGACGCAGCTTACGGATTACCGATTTGTATTCAATCGCCGTATAGCCACGCTTCATCGCAGACAGAATACGGTCTGAACCATGCTGCGCCGGCAGATATAAATGGCTGACCAGCTTAGGTACTTTGGCGTAGCAATCGATCAGACGCTGGGTAAATTCTTTCGGATGGCTGGTTACAAAACGGATACGCTCAATCTGCGGAAACTCTGCGATGTATTCAATCAGCAACGCAAAGTCGGCGATTTCGCCATCCGCCATTTGTCCGCGATACGCATTTACATTCTGTCCCAGCAGGGTAATCTCTTTGACGCCCTGCTCGGCCAGTCCTGCAACTTCTGCGAGTACGTCTTCAAACTTACGTGAGACTTCTTCACCGCGAGTGTATGGTACTACGCAATAACTGCAGTATTTGCTACAGCCTTCCATAATCGAAACGTAGGCAGTTGCACCTTCTACTTTTGCCGGTGGCAAATGATCAAACTTTTCAATTTCAGGGAAACTGATATCCACTTGCGGACGGCCGGTAGTACGACGCGCGTCCATCAGCTTTGGCAAGCGATGCAGGGTTTGCGGGCCGAATACCACGTCCACATACGGCGCACGTTTGATAATGGCTTCACCTTCCTGTGAAGCGACACAACCACCAACCCCGATCAGCAAATCCGGATTTTTACGCTTCAGCTCACGGATACGTCCGAGATCAGAGAATACTTTTTCCGACGCTTTTTCGCGCACACTGCAGGTATTCAGCAGGATCACGTCGGCATCTTCCGGCGTGTCGGTTTTCACCAGACCTTCGGATATATTCAGAACATCTGCCATTTTGTCTGAGTCATACTCATTCATCTGGCAACCAAATGTTTTAATAAAGACTTTCTTTTGCATTTCTCTGACTGACTACTTAATTATTTAATTTCGGTATTCTTATACGGCACGGGCTGAAATACTTGCTCCACCGGCAATTGCTTGCCGATTTCCGAGCGTGTCAGTATCCAGATACGGTCAACATCACCCATAACATTCAGCGTGTAATTGACGATAATTTCTTTCTCATCCAGCGAAGCAGGTACGACAAACATATTCTCTGCATTAAAGATTCTGCAGGACGGAGCGAGGTAGACGGCTTTGCCATTCAGCCTTACGTCCGGGTAAGCAGACATGTCCAGCTTGCCGCGCTGTGTACCTTGCGGAAACTGCCTGTCTGCGGCGACCTGCGCAAAGCTCAGCGATTGCATTTGTGCAAACAACAGAAATATGACCAATTGGCATAACTTGCGAAACATATGCATCCCTGCCCCTGTCAAACAAAAAATATGTGAAGAATCAATTACTTAAAACCGCCAGATGAAAGGCAGCAAGTTTAACACAGAGCTGCACGGCAAACAGATTTCCAATCCACGGATCAAATTCGCGGGTATTTTCTGGGATAATGGCGAAAAAAACGCTATTTCATGATGCAAAACAAACACATACTTACCGAACTCAGTCCGTTTGACGAAAGTTATTTCCGCAAAGCTTTGTCGCAGTTTGCTACCGGCGTCACGGTGATTACCGCACGCATCGCTGATGAACATTACATCGGACTGACCGCAAGTTCGTTTAACTCCGTTTCACTGGCCCCGCCGCTGGTACTCTGGAGTCTCGGCAGCCGTGCAAACAGCATGCCGGTGTTTGCATCGTGCAGTCACTATGCGATTAATGTGCTGTCGGCAGGACAAGAATGGATTGCCCAGCAATTTGCCAGCAAACGTGAAAACCGGTTTGAAGGCATCAGCTTCAGTCTGTCACCAAACGGCTTACCGGTGCTGGACGGTGTTTCAGCCTGGTTTGAGTGTCAAAACCGCAGCCAGTACCCGGAGGGCGATCACGTTATTTTTGTCGGTGAAGTTACCCACTGTTTCGCAGACCCGAAAAACGCCATGGTATATCACTCCGGTCAGTTTATTCAGGCAGGCCAGCAATGAACTGGCTGAACAGCGATCTGGTCGGCTACATCGCCGCCACACTGACCACCAGCGCATTTATACCGCAAGCCCTGATGACCTGGAAAAACAAACGGGCAGAAGGCGTTTCTCTGAGTATGTATGTGATTCTGATCACCGGAGTTATTCTGTGGCTGACTTACGGCATCATGCTTTCGGCCTGGCCCGTCATCATTGCCAATGTAATCACACTATTTCTGACGATCTTCATCCTACTGATGAAGATCGTCTATAAATAATACTGCAAATGGACGGAATGGCTTTCGTCAGCACACCATCACGAAAGCCACTCTCCGAGTACATGCCTGGAATCAAAAGCAGCACGACGCAAGCGGTCATTCACACCCTGCCATGCCGGATCAGACGGTAATTGCTCAACCAGAATCAAATCAGCCGCAACCTGATCGAGCTCACGCAAACCCGCATACAATCCGAACGCATAGCCTGCCGGATCGGTTGGCAATTGCGTCCAGGCTTTTGCCTGCAATTCAGGATGCGACTGGCAACTCATCAGCGCGATCGTTTTACCCTTATTTTCCAATACCGCTACAACCTGATCCAGCTCATCAGGATTGACCAGAATAACTGGAGTACGCGGTGCATAATGCGACTCCAGCGTACCTGACGCACGCGGCGCAGCGGCATCCGGCGTTGCCGGAACAACACCGAGCACTGCACTCAGTTGATCTACTGAAATATGGCCAGGACGCAGTAACACTGGTCCGTGTGTTGCCAACCGGCTCAGGTCGATGATAGTAGATTCAATACCCACATCGCTCTGTCCACCATCCAGTACGCTGGCTATCAGCCCGCCCGGACCGAGTTCCTGCTCAAACTCTTCAATCACATGCTCTGCTTTTGTCGGGCTGACTCGTCCGAATTTATTTGCTGATGGTGCAGCAATGCCGCCGCGTCCGGCTTTAAAGCTTTTCAGCAGCTCCTGTGCAACCGGATGCGAAGGGCAACGTAAGCCTACCGTATCCTGTCCGCCGGACACGGCATCGGGAATGTGGTCTGCACGTTTCAGTATTAATGTCAGCGGACCCGGCCAGAATGCTTTGACAAGCAAATGCGCAGCTTCAGGAATATCTTTCGCCCAGTAAGACAGATCAGCACCCGGAGCAAGATGCACGATCACCGGATGATCTGAAGGACGCCCCTTTGCTTCGTAGATACGGGCAACTGCTGCCGGATTTTCAGCATCAGCGCCGAGGCCGTACACAGTTTCCGTCGGAAATGCGACCAGCAAACCTGATTCCAGCGCTTCTGAAGCCTCTGCAAGATTACATGGTGTACAGTCTGCTGCCCTCATACCCACTCCGGCTCCTGAATACCCAGAATTCTGCATGCTTCAACCAGATGTTTTTGTGCCTGTGCAAGCTCAGGTGCAACAAACGTAATATGTCCCATTTTACGTCCGTGGCGCGCCTCTGCCTTACCGTACAGATGCAATTTTGCCCCCGGCAAAGCGAGTATCTGATCCCACGGAGGATCGACAGGCTCGGTATCCGAAAGACGGAACCAGATATCACCAAGAATATTCAGCATCACTGCCGGCATATGCTGTGCCGTACTGCCCAGCGGCAATTGTGCCGTAGCACGAACCTGCTGTTCAAACTGGCTGGTGACGCAAGCGTCAATTGTATAGTGACCACTGTTATGCGGACGTGGAGCCATCTCGTTCACGACGAGTGAACCATCTTTCAGGACGAAAAATTCGATACACAGAACACCGACATAACCGAGCTCACTGATGATATGCAGCGCTGCTTCCTGCGCTTTCTTCGCAACATCAGCAGTCACATTCGGGCTTGGTGCCAGCGTGACAAACAAAATACCATCGCGATGCATATTTTCCGCGATCGGATACACAACAGACTCACCGTCGACTCCGCGTGCAACCAGCACCGAAACTTCGTAAGCCAGCGGGAGCATTTTCTCGAGTACGCAGGTCTGATGCTTTAACGTATCAAACGCTGCAGATAACTCTTCGCGTGTATTCACACGAATCTGCCCTTTACCGTCGTAACCCATCCGGACAGTTTTCAGAATACCTGGCAGTAACTCATCTTTTACCGCTGCAATATCCTTGGCATTGGAAATGCCCCAGTGCGGTGCCGGATAAACACCGGTGTTTGTGCCGCAACGGGTGAAAAAGTGCTTCTCAGCCAGACGATCCTGAGCAACCGAAACGCATGCTGCGGAAGGTGCTACGGGGCCTTCATAGCCCAATAACTTCAGGCTTTCAGCCGGTACATTTTCAAATTCAGTCGTAAAATGCCGCGCATATTTGACCAGCTCGCGCAATCCATCCTTACTGGTGTAGGCCGCACTGACATGATGCTGCGCAATTTGTGCCGCAGGACACCCTTGTTCAGGTTCAAGCACCGCAACCTGATAACCCATGGCATTTGCCGCCTGGGTAAACATACGCCCGAGCTGACCGCCACCCATCATGCCCAGCCATGCTCCGGGCTGGTTCGGCAACAGCGGCTTGCGTGGCAATACCTGTTTTTCTATCGTCATAATTTGTCAAACTTTCGCTAATTCGCGGAATTACACCATAGTCTATTTTTCTGATAGCGGAAACCAGAAAGCCGGAGCAAGTCCGGCTTTCGGTGTTACCTGCTCTTCTGAAAATTAAACAGGTAACGTCATGTCACGTGCAGCCTGTGTCTGCTTTACACGGAATGCTTCCAGCTTTTCTGCCAGAGTTTCATCGGTCGTTGCCAGCATCGCAATTGCTGATAACGCAGCATTTGCTGCTCCAGCCTCACCAATTGCAAATGTTGCGACAGGAATACCCTTTGGCATTTGCACGATGGATAACAATGAATCCTCTCCGCGCAGATAGCGTGAAGGCACAGGAACACCAAATACCGGAACAATCGTTTTCGCAGCTATCATGCCAGGCAAATGCGCCGCACCGCCCGCACCGGCGATAATCGCACGGATACCACGGCTGCGCGCTGTTTCCGCGTAATCAAACATTTCATCCGGCATACGGTGCGCAGAAACTACTTGAGCCTCAAACGGGATACCAAACTCTTTCAGAACGCTGACCGCATTCTGCATCACGTCCCAATCCGAAGATGAGCCCATGACTACGCCTACAACCGGTGTGCTCGAATTCATTGTGCATCCTTCAGAGTTTCACCAGTCAGGCGCTCCAGTGCCTCGCGATATTTCGCTGCAGTTTTTTGCACGACTTCATCCGGCAGTGCAGGAGCAGGTGCCGTTTTGTTCCACTCCGTAATTGTTTCCAGATAGTCACGAACGAATTGCTTGTCAAACGATGGCGGAGAAATACCCACTGCGTAAGAATCCGCTGGCCAGAACCGGGAAGAATCCGCAGTCAGCGCTTCGTCCATCAGATGCAATACACCCTGATCATCCAGACCGAATTCAAACTTAGTATCCGCGATGATGATGCCGCGTGTTGCAGCATATTCAGATGCTTCTTTGTACAAACGGATCGAGATTTCACGAATTTTTTCCGCGAGTTCCTTACCAATACGGCTTTCCATATCCGCAAAACTGATGTTCTCATCGTGTTCGCCGACATCTGCTTTGGCAGCAGGCGTAAAGATTGGCTCCGGCAGTTTTTCAGCCTGCTTCAAACCTTGTGGCAAGGTAATTCCGCAAACAGCACCAGTTTCCTGATAGTCCTTCCAGCCGGAACCAATGATGTAACCGCGCACAACCGCTTCCACCATAATCGGTTTCAGGCGCTTCACTACTACACCACGTCCTTTGACTTGCTCTGCTTCGTCTGCTGACACAACAGATTCCGGTGCCATACCAGTTGTGTGATTCGGAACAATGTGTGCCAGTCTGGTGAACCAGAAATTAGCCATCTGGTTCAGCACCTTACCTTTATCAGGAATTGGCTCTGACATGATGACATCAAACGCAGACAGGCGGTCACTGGTAACGATGAGTAATTTATCATCGCCAACCGCGTAGTTATCACGAACTTTTCCACGGCCCAGCAACGGCAGGGAATGCAAAGAGGATTGAATCAGGGTAGTCATAAAAATATCAATTTATTACTGCAAATGTCGGCATCATAAGCACACAGGGCGCATGACGCGCCCTGTGCTGTTTTTGCTGATTAGTTCACGATCTGTGACAACAAACCTTTTTTGTACTGTTCTGCGACTTTTTCCAGCGAAACCGGTTTGATCTTGTAAGCCTGACCTTCGCAACCAAAGGACAGATAGCGTGCTTTACAAACTTCTTTCGCTGCTGCACGTGCAGGTTTCATGTATTCACGCGGATCAAACTTGCCCGGATTTTCGAACATGAAGCGGCGGATTGCACCGGTCATTGCCAGACGAATATCGGTATCAATATTGATTTTACGCACACCGTGCTTAATACCAGTCACGATTTCTTCAACCGGTACACCATAGGTTTCTTTCATGTCACCACCGAACTGGCGAATTTCTTCCAGCAGCTCTTGTGGAACGGAAGAGGAACCGTGCATGACCAGATGCGTATTCGGAATACGTGCATGGATTTCTTTAATGCGGTCGATCGCCAGAATATCGCCGGTTGGCTTACGGGAGAATTTGTAAGCACCGTGGGAAGTACCGATAGCAATCGCCAGCGCATCACACTGAGTTGCTTTCACAAAGTCAGCGGCCTGATTGACGTCCGTCAGCAATTGTTCACGGGTCATTTTACCTTCTGCACCGTGACCATCTTCTTTATCACCCATCATCGTTTCCAGCGAACCAAGAACGCCGAGCTCTGCTTCTACTGTCACGCCGATTGCGTGAGAAAACTCAACGACTTTACGGGAAACTTCAACGTTGTATTCATAGCTGGCGACAGATTTACCGTCTTCCATCAGAGAGCCGTCCATCATGACAGATGTGAAGCCGGATTTGATCGCAGCCATACAAACTGCAGGAGACTGACCGTGATCCTGGTGCATCACCACAGGAATATGAGGATATGCCTCGACCGCAGCCTCAATCAGGTGACGCAGGAATGCTTCGCCAGCATATTTACGTGCACCAGCGGATGCCTGCATGATGACTGGAGCGCCGACTTCATCGGCTGCTTCCATAATGGCTGTAACCTGTTCCAGGTTGTTGACGTTAAACGCTGGCAAACCATAACCATTTTCAGCAGCATGGTCCAGCAACTGGCGCATGGAAACGAGTGGCATATATAACTCCAAATATAAAATAAAAAATAAAAACTTTTTCAGCAATCAGCAACTTCAGCACCCGGAAAACTCACGGGTAACGGCTTACTCACCAACTCTGACGATCTTCAGTGCATTAGTGCCGCCAATTTGGCCCATCGGCTCGCCCCAGGTCATCACGATCATATCGCCACGCACTACCACGCCTTTCGCCAGCAAAACACTTTCTGCTTCACGCAAAACGAAATCACGATCCGTGGATTGCGGCAAATCGAAAGTTGTCACGTTGCGGTACAGTGCCGCTTTACGTCGTGTCGCATTGCTCGGGGTCAGCGCGAATAAGGGAACGTTAATATCATGGCGACTCATCCACAGGGCTGTTGAGCCGGACTCTGTCAGTGCGACGATCGCTTTTACGCGCAGATGATGCGCCGTAAACAGTGCTCCATAAGCAATCGACTGGTCAATGCGGGTAAACGTCTGATTCATGAAATCCGCATCCAGCCGGGACTCCTGAAATTTTTCAGCTTCCAGACAGATTGCCGCCATGGCCTCTACTGTCTCGACAGGATATTTGCCGGACGCTGTTTCGGCAGAGGTCATCACGGCGTCCGTTCCATCCAGTACAGCGTTTGCAACATCTGAAACTTCCGCGCGCGTAGGCACAGCATTAACGATCATCGACTCCATCATCTGCGTTGCAGTGATGGCGACTTTGTTGGACGCACGCGCCATGCTGATCATACGTTTTTGCAATGCCGGAACAGCGGCAACACCAACTTCAACAGCCAGATCACCGCGTGCCACCATAATGCCATCAGACGCATTCAGGATATCCTGCAACACCGGAATTGCTTCGGCGCGCTCAATCTTTGCAATCATCATCGGGCGATGGTTATATGGCTCGCCGGCAATATTCGCCAGTTGACGTGCCATTTCCATATCAGTCGCATTTTTCGGGAACGATACGGCAACATAATCCGCCTGAAACGACATCGCTGTTTTGATGTCTTCCATGTCTTTGGCTGTCAGCGCAGGCGCCGACAGGCCACCACCCTGGCGATTGATGCCTTTATTGTTCGACAATTCACCGCCAATTTTTACAACAGTATGTATCTCGTTACCTTTGACCTCTTCAACCACCATAACAATCAGGCCATCATTGAGTAACAAGACATCACCGGCTTTTACGTCACGCGGCAATGCTTTGTAATCCAGACCAACGCGCTCCTGATTGCCAAGCTGACAGTCTGCATCGAGTACAAACTTATCACCGTTAGCAAGCTGAATGCGCGAATTTTCAAACTTTCCGATCCGGATTTTAGGACCCTGCAGATCCGCCATGATGGCGATCTCACGACCACATTCCGTTGCTGTCTGACGAACCATCGTTGCACGATCAATATGATCCTGTGCTTTTCCATGGGAAAAATTCAGACGTACTACGCTAACGCCTGCCATGATCATTCGTTTAACGATTTCCGGATCACTGGATGCCGGACCTATCGTTGCAACAATTTTTGTGGCGCGTGACATCGGGTCTCCTGTTGTTATGGTTTAAGTACGATGAAAATTACTGCGCTGCGCGTTGCAAAAGGACTTCAACTGCAGGCAAGGTTTTGCCTTCCAGGAACTCCAGGAAGGCGCCGCCACCGGTGGAAATGTATCCGACTTGTTCAGCGATCTTATATTTTGCGATTGCAGCGAGCGTATCACCACCACCGGCGATCGAGAATGCAGGCGACTCAGCAATTGCTGCTGCCAGTGTTTTTGTGCCGTTAGCGAACTGATCGAATTCAAATACACCAACCGGGCCGTTCCAGACGATCGTGCCGGCTTTTTTCAGTTGCTCCGCCAGTTTTGCAGCGGTCACAGGACCGATATCAAGAATCATGTCGTCTTCTGCAACGTCTGCCACTGCCTTCACGGTTGCCGTCGCGGTCGGGGAAAATTCTTTCGCACAGACAACATCTTCAGGAATCGGAACGACCGCACCACGGCTTGCCATCATATCGATAATCGCCTTTGCGTCGCTGACCAGATCCGCTTCAGCCAGGGATTTACCGATTTTCAGGCCGGATGCCAGCATAAATGTATTTGCAATGCCGCCACCAACGATCAGATGATCGACTTTGTCTGCCAGGGATTTCAGGATCGTCAGTTTTGTGGATACTTTGGAACCGGCAACAATCGCAACCAGAGGGCGTGCCGGTTGTCCCAGTGCTTTTCCGAGAGCATCCAGCTCCGCTGCCAGCAACGGACCCGCACAAGCGATTTTTGCGAATTTTGCGATGCCGTGGGTTGTCGCTTCTGCGCGATGCGCGGTACCGAAAGCGTCGTTCACATACACGTCACACAGCGCCGCCATTTTCTGCGCCAGCGCGTCGTCATTCTTTTTTTCACCTTTGTTGACGCGGCAGTTTTCCAGCAATACAACCTGACCAGGCGCAACATCAACACCCTCCAGCCAGTTCTGGCGCAACTCAACCGGTGCACCCAGTAACTCAGCAAGACGTACAGCAACCGGTGCCAGAGAATCCTCTGCTTTAAATTCACCTTCAGTCGGACGTCCGAGGTGTGAAGTCACCATCACCGCAGCGCCAGCTTTCAGTGCTTGCTGAATCGCAGGAACAGAAGCACGGATACGGGTATCTTCGGTGATATTGCCGGCGTCATCCTGAGGAACATTCAGATCTGCACGAATGAAAACACGTTTACCCTGAAGCTGATTAGCTGCGACCAGGTCGCTGAGTCGATTGAATTGCATCGTTGTCTATTGATAAGTTAGTAAAATCTGCGACCTGCAAGGGTGAGCAATATTTCAATATACCCAGGAGGTTAATAGCGCGATATTTTACCAAAGCAAACGCTGCCGCCCCAAGGGTTTCTTATGCAGATACCACTTTCCTGTGCAGCGACAACTCAGCAGCAGGAAAAAACCGTCTTTCTCAGTGCGGAAGCACACCAGCCTGCATCAGCAAGCGCAGCACTGTGAATACCAGCATACCGAACAGAATGGTCTGCAGCATATTCTTTCGCCACTGAAAAAAAACTGCCGCAACTATCCCCGCCAGCAAACGGGGATTATGCAAACTTAGCTCGGGCTGACCCTGCACAAGAATCAGATCGGGAAAAATAATCGCTGCCAGCGCGCAAGCCGGAGCATAACGCAGTGCTCCTTGCAAAGTTTCCGGCAAGCGTACGCGTGCACCCGCGAGCCAGAAGCCGCTGCGCGCAATAAAAGTCGCGAGAGTCAGCAGAATGATGGCGCTCCATATTTCAAGATCACTCACGGTTCGCTCCCTTTTTTTCCAGCATCATTGCAACCACCACACCCGCTAACACCGCACACAATAAACCCAGCTTGTAAGGCAATGCATGTAAGGTCAGACTCACAACGCCTGCGACCAGAACACCGGCGGCAGCGATACGTCCAATCATCAGCGGCAACATGACACACAAGATTGCCAGCGTTCCGGCGAATCCCAGTCCCCAGTTTTCCGGCACCTGACTGCCTGCAAGAATTCCCGCAACAGAACCAATCTGCCAGGCAGTCCAGTTGGGAAAAACAAGGGCTTTCAGATACGATAATTTGTATTTCCCGTTCTCCAGTTCAGGATATTGCTGAACAAACAAACTAACGGAAACGTCGCCGGTCAGAAAGCCCAGCCATGCCCGTGTCCGTAACGGCAAATGCGCGAAGTGCGGGGCGAGAATTGCCGAAAAAATGACAAACCTTAAATTCACCACGAGCGCTGTGGCAAAAATTACCCAGAGCGGTGCGTGCGCGGCGATCAAGGGCAAGGACGCAAGTTGTGCTGATCCGGCAAAAACCAGCAAAGTCATACCCAGCGCCTGCGGGACGGACAGCCCTGCCTTGATCATGGCAACGCCAACAACCAATCCCCAGGCTCCGATCCCGAACAAGGTGGGAGCACCGGCTTTCAGTGCATGCTGCACTGCTTCTTTTTCAGTTTGAAACGACATAGAGGAGTAGGACAGACCGGAAACCTGTCTGGAGCCTGTTTTTTACGGAAAATGCGGCAAACTGCACAGGGGCTTCTGGAAGTCCAGTTGTTCTGCGGGCGTCCGGGGTGGTCGCCGTTTTTGCCATGCGGAAAACAGCACATATTGTACCCAGATTCGCTTTTCCTTGCCGGATACTGCCGGGAAACAGTCAAATCCGCTAAAATCGCGGTTTATTGTTTCAATCTAACAATGCGGAGTTTTTTATGACCACCAATAACGCACAGGCGCCAGTCGAGCTCAAAGCAGAAGATCTGCCGGCATATTGCCCTAATCCGAACATGCCGCTCTGGTCATCACACCCGAAAGTTTTCCTGGATATGTCTCACGGTGGCAAAGCGACCTGCCCTTACTGCGGCACACAGTATCAGCTTGCGCCGGGCACCGTTATCAAAGGCCACTGATCTCCGAATGCCGATCATGCCGGATAAAAAGCAACTCAACAGTACGCCCGACGAGGCCGAAGCCGCTTTTTATGAAGCCATCAGCAAAGCGGACATTGACGCCCTGATGGCGCTGTGGGCTGATGACGAAGAGATCGTCTGCATACATCCCGGCGCACCACGCCTGATCGGCCATACTGCGATCCGCGCATCCTACGAGGCAATTTTTGAACGCGGCACGGTCAGCATACAAGCCACGCAGCTTCACTCAGTGCAGCAACTGATGAGCTCAATACACAGTGTGGTTGAGCATGTTTCCCGTCAGAATGACGACTTACCTGACATCCACATCATTGCAACGAATGTGTTTGTCAAAACCCCGCACGGCTGGCGCATCGCCATGCACCATGCTTCTGTGGCCGCAGGTAAAGCTCCGCTCGATTTATTCAAAGCAAGCGTTTTGCACTGATGTCTGAGTACCGATCACCGTTCTGGATGCCCGGCGGACATCTGCAGACCATTCTTCCAGCCCTGCTCAGTCCCCGCCCCGCTGTTGCTTTCCGCAGAGAACGCTGGCAAACACCGGATCAGGATTTTATCGATCTGGATTTTGTCGATGGGCAGGCTGGCAAGCCTGTACTGATTTTATTTCACGGCCTTGAAGGTTCGAGTAACAGTCATTACGCCCGTGCATTGATGGCGCAGGTGCAGTCGCTGGGCTGGCACGGTGTTATCCCGCATTTCCGGGGGTGCTCCGGTGAGCTGAATCTTGCGCCGCGCTTTTATCATTCCGGGGACTCTCAGGAAGTTGGCTGGATATTGCAGAAGTTACGTACACAGTTTCCTGCAGAACAGCACCGGCGTTTTTTTGTCTGCGGTGTTTCACTTGGCGGCAACGCTTTACTGCGTTATCTGGGTGAATCTGGCAGCGAAGCGAGCTACATTGATGCGGCCTGCGCAGTCTCAGCTCCGTTGAATCTCAGCGCAGGCGGCGCTGCATTGTCGCGAGGATTAAACCGGATTTATACCCGGATGTTTCTGAATACACTGAAGCCAAAATGTCTGAAGAAACTTCACCAGTATCCGGAATTATTCCCCCGCGACCGAATGCTGAGCGCACGCAATCTTTACGAATTCGACAACGTCGTTACTGCGCCGTTGCATGGCTATAAAAATACCGACGATTACTGGCATCGTGCCAGTGCCTGCCACATCCTGCCAGATATACGTGTGCGGACGCTTGTGTTAAACGCCCGCAATGATCCGTTTCTCCCCGGCATCCATTTACCGGCAGCATGCTCTGATTCCGTCACACTGGAATATCCGGATCATGGAGGACACGTCGGATTCGGCACTGGATTCCTCCCGGGTAATCTGGACTGGCTGCCACAAAAAATTCTGTCTTTTCTGGAGTCCTGACATGGATGACATCGTCAAAGCTGCCATGCTGAAATGGCCGGACGTACCTGACTGTTACGGCTGGCTGGCACTAGATGCCCGTGGACAGTGGCGAATGCGGGATGAGGCATGTCAGAGAACGGGCGGCGCCGGAGACATTATCCGTAACCCGGCATTGCAGGCCTTTATCGGACGTAATTACCAGTCTGATGAGGCGGGAAACTGGTACTTTCAGAACGGTCCACAGCGTGTATTCGTAGAACTGGAAGTGTGCCCGTGGATTTGCAGCCTGACTCCTGAAGGGATTCGTCTGCATACCGGTGCGGCACTCACCTCGATATCAGCCGTTCTGATCGATGAACAACAACGTTTTTACCTTACCGGTGAGAACAAACTGTGCCTGCTGGACGATAGGGATACTGAACTTCTGATTAACTGCATACAGGCAGAATCACCTGAAAATGCTCTCGAAGTATTGGATATTTGGCTGGAGAATCCTGCGGGGGGCTCGCTGCATGTTCGTCTTCCGGGGCAGCGAAACACACTACCCGTCCAGTTTGCCAAAACTACCGAAATGCAAGCGCAGTTCCCGTACATCCGGAAACCTGCGCCTTAATCAGTTGCCTCAATTCGGCGCTATAGCTTGCAAACTGCGACGGAAATGGGCGATTTTTTCTTCATCCTCAGACAATCGGGATAAGTCACGCCAGTCGTAGCGGGAAAAATCTATCTGACGGCAAACAGCGTGATCTTCCTCAAATACCATCCGGTTAACTTGCGCCGTTGAGTCAAAAAAATGCTGCAAGGCTGCAGCATCCAAGCCTGGGCGCAATACTCCCTTTAGTAAACGACTGTAAAACCCGGTCTGGCCGGATTCCTTCGCGGGAAAAAAGTGCTGCAACGAATAAGAATAGCCAAAAGTTGATGTCAGCATCGTAAACGGGAATATGAACATGCTCATATAACCTTGAAACTGTTCCGATAGCTGGAACAGTTTTCCGACAGTCTTCAGGCGCCGCAACATTTGTGGGTCAGCGATTTCGAAGCATGCAAGTGAGTTTGCAGCTTCATAATAGTTGACAGGATCAGACAAGTGCAAACGCCCAAGAGAGTTCGTATGAACGAATGGTGTGTGCAGCGAATCAAGGCCATTCTCAATTGCGATTTTCCAGTCACAGTTGTAAGTGTAAGCATTCCAGTCGTGACGTCCGTAAATGTCCATTGAGATTGCTGCAAGCCTGTCAAACATGCCTGCCAGTTGACTCTCCAGTGACTTAAGCGGCTTCACCGAAGCAAACAAAAAATCGCCACACCACGCGAGATTCAGCGAACCGATATGCAATCCGTTAAGCTCTTGCTCACGAAATTTGTGGCGACACGGAATATGCAACTCGCCGCCACGAAATGTCCAGCCGTGATACGGGCAACTGACAGGTCCATTACCGGAGTCATTCGAAAAGAAACGCGCTCCACGATGGGGACAAACATTATCAAATACGATCAGGTCTCCCTGATCATTGGCCACGACAACATCTTCACCCAGCCACTGTAAGCGAAGGTAGTCACCACTTTCCGGAAGCTCAGTGCGGTGACACAGCAAATGCCAGTAACTGTCACGCAAAAAACGATTCATTATTCTTCTGCCTGTTTTAAGGTACGCGCAGGCTGGGCAAAAACCGTTGCATGTGCTCTGACGCTTCGTACAACAATAGAACCCGCGCCAATCTTTGCGCAGTCTCCGATACGTACTTTGGGAAGCACAGAAGCATGAGACCCGATCAGAACTGCTTCACCAACCTGCACAAAACCTGTTAAGTCAACGTGCGCACAAATAACACTGCCGTCACCAATCACAACATCATGTCCCGCACCAGAATGCACATTAATCAGCACAAAATCACCCAGTCTGGTATTCGCCGAAACCAGTGAATACGGATAAATGACGACTCCGGCCCCCAGCTTCGCATCAGGAGCAACTATGGCGGTTGGATGAATAAAGCTAAAGAAACGGCAACCGCGTGTACTCAATTCCCGGCCCAGCTTCAGCCTTGCAGCCGGATCGCCGATGGCCAGCAACAATAAATCGCTTTCCTGCGGTTTGAAAGTAGCGATATTCCCGAGGACCGGATACGGATATCCAGGGAAAAAATCCTCACCCAAAGGCAATGTATCATCAATGACACCGCGAATCCTCACCTGACCACTCTGAATCACCGGATTCATCAAGGCGATGACTTCGCGGGCCATCCCCCCGCCACCAACGACCACAATTTGTTTCATATACCCTTACCTGACGGTATAGCCGCCATCAACTACAATCGACGTCCCTGTAATCCAGCGTCCGCCCTCACCGATTAAAAACGCAACCGTATTTGCAACATCATCAGGCACGCCAAAACCGAGCAAATGCTTGTCTTCGTATTCTTTGACAGACTCTGCACTGAGTGAGCTCACCAGTTTTTCGTGCATCGGTGTATGCACCGCACCGGCGCACAATGAATTCACTCGGATACGTCTCGGGGCAAATTCAACTGCGAGCGACCGCGTCATTCCATCAATCGCGGATTTAGCTGCGGAATATAATGCCATGCCTGCCTGACCACGAAGAGATGCCACAGAAGACATCAGGACTAATGCACCACCATCTTCTAGCACGCCACGTAAAGATACAGCCCGTGCAATAGCCATGGCAGACTGAACACTGCTAGAGAAAACATCATGAAACTGTTTTTCTTTACATAACTTTGCAGGCCTGACCATGCTGATGCCTGCACCGTGGAAAACACCCCAAAATGCACCCGAAACCTCAGCATCATTTCGGATAGCATCTGTCACAGCATCCGATCCATTCAAGTCCAGACACAGAACAGAATGACCTTCACCGTATAAATCCTTCTCCACCGAATGCAAGCGTTCAAGATCGCGTCCCGTTACGCAAATTTTTGCACCACAAGCGGAAAGCACGAGCGCAACCTGCCTGCCGATGCCGGATGATGCACCAGTCACTAATATGCGCTTCCCCGAAAGATAACCGTTGCTGAACATCACGACTTTACCTCAAGTAAATCACATACCTCCAGACCGTTCAGCGAAAGCTGAACAGCGGCCCATGAATATCCGACACCAAAACCAGCCAGCACAACATCATTCGCCGTTCGCACTTCACTTCCCAGAGATGCCAGTAGCAACGGAATTGAAGCGCTCGAAGTATTTCCAAAACGATCTATATTCATTGGAAACTGATCCGCACGCAGCGACAATTTCTTTGCAATATGCTTCAGCATAAATGCGTTTGCCTGATGAAATAAAACATATGTCAGGTCAGAAATATCCTTATCTGAAACTCTTAAGACCTGATTGATGAGCGGAGGAACACTCCGAATCGTAAAATTAAACACTTCCGCGCCATCCATGTACAAATGATCAGGTGAGGCAGCAGACAATTTTTCACCTGCTGGAAGTGCACTACGATATTGGCTTCGCGGAAATATCAGATTTTTTTCGCCTCCGCCATCTGTCCCTAATACATACCAGGATGGCGCCGCAGTTTCATCAAATTCAATTGCAGTCGCAGTTCCTGCGTCACCAAAAAGCATTGATGTAGCGCGATCTTCCGGATTGACCAGTTTGGTTGATGTGTCGCCTGCGAGTAACAGCACACGGCGAACACCTGCGCCATCAATTAATTTAGATGCAACCCATAGTCCGTACACATAACCGGAACATCCTAAATTGATATCAAACGCAGCACAATGTGCAGGTAATTGCAACCTTGCTTGTAAGGCACATGCGGTGGCCGGTAATCGATAGTCCGGTGTCTGGGATACAAATACGATTGCATCAACGGACTCGGAATCCCATTGGAGTTTTTGCAGCAATTGCCTTGCAGCTGCTTCAGCGAGATCTGCTGTTGTTTGATTTGCAGATGCAACTCTCCGGCTTTGAACACCTGTCATCCGTGAGATTTCAGCAACGGCTTTTGCACCGAACTTTTCCTCGAATACAGCATTTCCGACGACGGCATCAGGAACTGCACTGACAATCCCGCGCAAGGCGACACACTGAACATTCAGTGCCTTGCCAATATCGGTAACAGGGTTTTCCATTTTAATTACCACTTGCGACTGCAATTAAATTCTGTATATCTCCGACAGTCTGACACTTTGCCAGGGCTTGCCCATCGAGCATGACCGAATACACATCATCCACGAGTGCCATAGTTGAAACTACGGCAAGCGAATCCCAGGCAAAGTTACCCAGCAATGTGTCAGGCTGAATATTTTCAATCTCAGTTTCAAGAATTTCAGCAAGTCCTTCAATAAATTCATTTAACATTTTATTTTCCTTATATAAAAGCACGGATTTCACCTGAATGAATCACGCAACCTGCCCATGAATATCCCACGCCAAACCCGGCAAGTATGGAAGTCATACCAGGCTTTAAGCTTCCTTTGCGTATGCATTCGATCAGCGCAAGTGGAATTGTGCAGGAAACAGTATTCCCAGTGAGTTCAAGTTCAATCGCAAATTTCTCTTGTTTCACTTTCAGTTTTTTTCTGAGCGCATCCAGCAAGAACCGGTTGGCCTGATGCAAAACCACCAAATCAATCGCATCTAAATCCAACTGCGATTTTTCGAGGATGGTCTGACACAGCACGGGAACCTTCTGCAGAGTGAACTGCAGAATTTCAGGCCCATCCATATATAAATATTCAGCCGATCGATACTCTCCAGAATTATCACGAAACACCGATTTCTCTGAATATTCTTTTTTACAAGCACTGTGGTGAACAATCAGATTCTTCGCGCCATTTCCTTCTGTACCAAATGCAAATCCGTGAATACACGGTTTTTCAGATTCGACCAGCTCGACCATCACTGCTGCCCCCGCATCACCGAAAAGAGGCATAACACTACGATCACCTGGCTGTATCAATTTACTGTATGTATCAGCACACAACACAAGTACGCGCTGAACCATACCGGATTCAATCATAGAAACAGCAACAGACAAACTGTAAACAAATCCTGAACACCCCATATTGATATCAAGCGCACCACAATCGGATCTCAACGCAAGCCGCTGGTGAATAAGACAGGAAGATGAAGGAAGTAAATAATCAGGCGTCTGAGTGCAAAACAATAGAAAATCTACAGAATCCGGAGAGATTCCCGTGCCGTCAAACAATTTGACTGCAGCCTGTGTCGCGAGATCCGACGCCATCGTATTTTCTGCAGCAATACGGCGCTCAAGAATTCCGGTTTTCTCATAAATTTTCTCTGCACTCCACTCTGGAAAAATCTCTGACAATTCAATATTTGTCAGTTTTGCTTCCGGTAAAAAGCGGCTAATCGCAGTAATACCTGCATATCGTTTCATTTATTCCCACCGGTAGGATTTTGAACCAACGAAATAATTCGCTGCAGATCCTCATCATTCAGTTCCGGATAGATCGGAAGACAAAGCACTTGGCGGGCAACCTGACTAGCTACCGGAAGATTTGCCGGATCCGCTGATGGAAAATGCTGGTACATAGCAAAATTCGAAATCAGCGGAAAAAAATATCTGCGCGCGAAAATACCGTTTTCACGTAGCAACGCATACAAAGCATCCCGCGAAATCGGATAAGCATCATTGATCAGCACAGGAAAATAGGCGTAATTGGATGCTGCATCTTTAAACACTGCCATACAGTTAACACCCTCAACCCGGTGCAGCGCTTCCCGATAGCGAGTATCAATTATTCTGCGGCGGGACAATGCATCATCAAGATAACTCAGCTGATGCAATCCGATTGCGGCCTGCATCTCATTCATCTTGCCGTTAATACCAGCTTCTACAACCGTTACTTCATCGACGAAGCCAAAATTTTTTAAATGATCAATATGACGCTTCATTTCAGGCGTACGACAAACGATAGCGCCGCCTTCGAGGGTATTAAACACTTTGGTCGCATGAAAGCTCAGTACAGAGATATCACCCTCAGCAAACAAATTTCCCGAATTTCGCTTTACGCCAAAAGCATGCGCAGCATCATAAATCACGCTTAACTTGTACTTATCTGCAATCTTCTGAATAGCTTCAGTATCACAGGGAACACCATAGCAATGAACGGGCATAATTGCCGTTGTATGTTCGGTGATTGCGCGCTCAATCGCATCAGGATCAAGATTCAGTGTAACTGGATTTATATCTGCAAATACCGGACGTATATTATTCCAGAGCAGCGAGTGTGAGGTTGCAACAAACGAATAAGGAGTAGTCACAACTTCACCACTCACCTTCAACGCTTGCAAAGCCGTAACTAATGCGATAGTTGCATTGCAAAAAAGGCTCACGTATTCGACTTCAAGATATTCGGCAAGTGCCTTTTCCAGCGCCTGATGATACGGACCACTGTTTGTCAACACCCGGCTATCCCAGATTTCTCTGAAATCCGGCATTAATTCATCCAAAGGTGGCAGGTACGGACGGGTCACATACACTGGATCATGACTCATCTTTCACTTCCTTATCAGATTTGTCCTGTATCGTACAAAACTTAGTACCATCCCATTGAACAGAAAAATGTTCAGGTGTCTGTTCATTGGTCCATCGCTCCATCATGTATACAAATGCATGCTTAAGTGAGGCGGCAACAATATCCGGACGACAAAATAAGGATTCTTCAAACTTAGAGCGTAATGTCTTTCTGAGCTCAGATAACCAATCTAACCTGGTTGAAAGTACTACAGCCTTACGAATAAATTCCTCGTGACTGGAAGCATAAAATTCATCGCCTAATCCGACATGGCGCATATTTGCATATGATTGCCGTCCCGGCGCAGTAGTACCTACAAGAGTCAGCGTCGGTACGCCCATCCAAAGCGCGTGATTTGTTGTGGTGCCGCCCGTATAGGGAAAGGTGTCGAGACAAACATCTACACGTTGATGCAGTTCAAGATATTTGCCCATATCCATACGATGATGAAATTCGATACGATCAGCACTGATTCCTGATGATTTAAACAGCTCTGCAAATTTGCTCGTATCCATTTTTTCCGGCAGACCAGCCAGAATAAGTCTGCTTCCCGGAATCGCTTTTAAAACTTCTGCCCAAAGCATCAGCACATGGTCGGACAATTTTTCGATCCGGTTAAAACTACCGAACGTCAATATTCCGCCTCCTTTCGCTGGCAGATCTTTGACAGGATCAGCATAAGGAACTGGAGAAAAAGTCGTCGTAATCGGAAGTCTGGCAAATTTTTCCGTAAATTGTTTTTTTAGACTGTCATCAACAAAGAATGGATCACAGAGAAAGTAATCCATTGAGTGCATACCAGTAGTACCCGGATACCCAAGCCAGCTGATCTGAACCGGCGCAGGACGACGCGCAAATACTGGTAACCTGTGCCCGCTGGTATGACCAGACAAATCGACAAGCACATCAATCTCATCGGATTCAATCTTAGTCGCGAATTCCTCATCGCTAATCGACACAACATCAAACCAACGACGATACTTCTCACGTAGCCGCTGGTTCACTTCATCTGCTACGACGTTATTGTAGTAAATAAAAACTTCAATATCCTGATCTGCTTGCAACTGATCAAGCAATGGCTCCAGAAACTGCATAACAGCATGCCGGAAAAAGTCGGCGCTGACGAAACCAATTCTCATGACGCGACCAGAAGCTGGTTGTCGTAACGCCCTTTTCCAAGTATCCGAAAACGGAGACTCCATTTGCAATCCGAGTCGACGATGAGCATCAAATAACTCAACGGGACTAACCTTTTCGCTGTGGGCCATACAAAACAACAATAAAGTTGCCATCATGGCGCTGTGTGGATTACGGTGTAAATATCCGCGACATATATCCATCGCTTTGTTCAGCAGACCCAACTCACGATAAACGACTGCCAAATTCCCGTAAGCTTCAAGAAACTCATTATCTCGCTCAAGAATTAACTCATATTCAGCAACCGCAGCCTCTCTGTCTCCCAGCTCTCTTAAAGCCAGCGCAATATTACAGCGAACGTTGTGATAATCGGGAATCAACTCTAACGCTTTTCTGTAACTGATAATGGCAGCATCTTTACGACCAGTATCGCTTTGCACATTTCCAAGACCGACATATGCATCTGCAAAATCAGGCTTGTGGCGAATCGCTTCCAGATAGCTGATCTCAGCATCAGATTTCTGATTGAGCATATCCCGTACATTTCCCAGATTAAAATGGGCTGCCGCATATGCTGGATCAAGGCGAACGGCGCGTTTGTATTGCTCGCTCGCAGCATTCAGATTTCCCTGATGCAGAAAGCTATTACCTAAATTCAATGCCACCTTCTGGAACTCTGGCGCAAGCCTGTCAGCCTGCAAATAACACTCAAAGGCACCGGCGAAATCACCTGCCGATTCTTTGTCGTGCCCACTCGCAATCAACAACTCTGCTTGATGTATTTTTACTGCCAAAAGGCTTCCGTTACTTGTGTCTGACTCATCTTTCGACTCAGCATGCTGGCGTGCAATCAGAACCTCCAGTCGACGATTCATCAACTTTTGCAGCTTGGCGCTGAATCTTGCAATAATTGACATATTTAGGCGATATATGTGGGTATTTAGAGGCCGCGAACCAACCAGGCTGTCAGCTCATCAACATGAGATCTTTCTAATCCAGCTTCCAGCAGGCGCCATTTAAAAGCATTGCAAAGTTGTGCTTTCTTATAGATGTTTAACTTCTCTTTTTCTTTAAAAGATACAACCCTGTTGACCACCTGAACCAGAACTTCCTTTTGTTTTTTATCATTCTGCTTTAGGGAACGTTTGACCTGATCAAATTTCATTCCGCTTAAATAGTAGTCGGCAAGCGCCGCACCAAAATTCTTGGACTCTTTTGCATTAAACCAACCAAATATCATATAAACACTCTCTAACCTGATCGAATCAGGGCTTCAACAACAAATGCGACAGAAGGAAATGAATTGCTCGGTACTGAAAAAGCAAAGATAGTGCCAGAATAAAGAATTCCATCAAGACATTACGCTATTGCGACAACTGTTTCGACTGTTTCTTCTCTGCGGCTAGTTCTTCTTTATGCACTTCTTTCCACTCACGCTCTTTAGCATCAATGACTGACATATCATAATAACCTGCGTCTTTTTGCTGTCTTGCAATCTCAAGTTGATGGATTGCAGCGCTCCATGCCCCTTGCACAGCAGCCTCATCTGCCAATGCGATATGTTGCAATGATTGCTTTCCTAACTGAGCATAGGTTTTTGCCAACAATTTGTGCAATTTCGGCTCAGTACGATAAAGTGAAATCTGATCCCGAAGAAAACTTTCTGCTCGTCCAGCTGCCCCCTTACCCATTAATGCTTCCGCATAGATATATGCAATGCCACGTGACAATGGCAACTCTGTCATCGCGCGCTCCGCTCTTTGAATAACATCTTCGTAGGACTTTGCAGCAAATTTTATTTCAAGCTCCAGGCATGCAAACATACAACTCGCCCTGGCCTGAAGTGAAAGCAAATCATTTCCTTGTACGATATCCAAAGATGTCTTGTGATATTGAAGTGCTTCAGAGTACCTACCTTGCTTCATTGCAACAAATGCCAGTCCATAATTTGCCATCACAAGATCTTCAATGCGCCCTGTGCGCTTCACTTGCTCAAACCATGCGCGCGCATCAATAAGACCTTGTGTCCCAGGGTCCTGTAAAACCTTGATTCTCGCCTTCGCCAACAGGAAATCGAGGCCGTCCGGGACCTGTTTATACCGCTGATCCGCAACACGCCCTTGAATATCGGCAATTCGTTCACTGGTAAGTGGATGACTTCTCAGAAATGCGGGCGCGTTATCCGAATAATTTCGCATCGAGCTTTGAAGACGTCCGAAAAAACTCACCATTCCGTTAGTATCAAATCCCGCATCTCGTAGAATTAAAAAACCAATTCTGTCAGCCTCCCGCTCAGCATCGCGGGAAAAGTTAAGTTGTTTCTGAATAGCCAACCCTTGTCCACCACTAGCAACTGCGATCGCTGCATCCGGACTGCTTCTGGCAGCAAGGATGGCCAGCGCCAATGCTGCAATCGGAATAAATGCGTCATATTTTTGAGCTGCCAGCATTCGAGCAATATGCCGTTGTGCGACATGTCCGATCTCATGCCCCATAACAGAAGCAAGCTCAGACTCAGACTGGGCGGACAAGATAAGCCCAGAGTGAAACCCAATAAATCCACCGGGAAATGCAAATGCATTCAGCACCGGATCGCGAACCGCAAAAAAGTCGAAATTAAAATTAGCTTCACCTCTGGCATCAGGCCTAGCCTCAAGCATCTTATTACCCAACCGGTTCAGATACTCCGATACCGCCCAGTCATCAATGTAATCGGGATCACGGCGCACAATATACATAATTTGCTCGCCAAGACGCCTCTCCATTAAAGGTGAAAGCTCTTCACGTGCGGTATCACCGAGCACAGGTAAATTTTGAGCAACCGCATCTTCGCATATCGACGCCGGAACAACCCCAATGAGCCAAGCCAGCCCCAGACTTAACAATCCCCGTTTCCAGATCAAGAATTTATCACCCGAGCTGGTAACAAAAAAATTCTGCCGATATACTCCGGACATGACTTTCATACTCCCGATACGATGAATAAAACTCAAACGAACCACAATGAACTCACGCATTTCGACCAAGCTGGCCAAGCGCATATGGTAGACGTGGGTAACAAAGATGTCACCCACAGGATCGCAAAGGCTCGCGGGCTAATCCGTATGTTACCGGAAACGCTGGCGTTAATTCTCAGTGGAGACCACAAGAAAGGTGATGTGATCGGTATTGCCCGAATTGCAGCCATTATGGCAACGAAACGCACGTCAGAGCTAATCCCGTTGTGCCACCCACTTGCCCTGACAAAAGTCGCGGTTGATTTTGAAACGAGTCAGGACACATCAACCATCAGTTGCGAAGCTCGTGTAGAAACGTTCGGAAAAACCGGTGTTGAGATAGAAGCGTTAATGGCGGTACAAGTTGGCTTGCTGACAATTTACGACATGTGCAAAGCTGTAGACAAAGGCATGACAATCGCCGAAGTGAAGCTTCTCGAAAAATCGGGCGGCAAATCCGGCACTTGGCGTGTAACTGAATAGTTCTAACTGGGTCAATAGTGTTTGGAATAGCTACAGTGCGCTTCGCCCCGGAATTTTTGCCACAACCTTTGCATATTTCGGGTCTGACAGTCCCTTCGCATACCAATAATCGTAATATTCGGCGTAACGTTCTGGATGCAATTTTTGCAACGTAACCATATCTCTAACCGCTGCGTCCTCCATGCCATTTAATGCATGTACTTCAGCAAGCTTGTTAAGGATGTGAACAAATCCGAACCGCAGGCTCCAGCGTTCAAGAAACCGAATATCCGACGGAGTCATACTTTCCGTCGGCTCAATTCTCATCATCTCAAAATATCGATAAAAATAAGGCAATACTGTTAAAGTTGGTTGCTCAACTATGGATGGTGCCTTTAGCCTTTCAGAGCCCACATTTCTTAGCTGATTAAAACCAGCAACTACATTGCTGTGATCATTAACCAAAAACACAGAACAAATAATAACGACTAAAGATACTGCAATTCCTGAAACTCTACTGATCTTAAATTCACTGCATTGCCAAATGTTGCTATGCGCAGCTCCCATCAACACAGTTACCGGTATCAGAACATATGCATACCAAAGTGGGAACTCAACCATACTATGTACGCCAACGGCCATCAGGCAAGCAAATACAAACATGAGTCCGTCAGATTTTTTCGCTTCAACAAAGACCTTTAAACTCCAATATCCAAGGGTGCCCAGGATCATACATGTTGGTATTAACCCTAACTCGGCAACAAATTGAAAAACAATATTATGCGCGTGCTCTGAATACGTCGTCGCAGGGAACTGACTGGCAATCATTACCTGATGCTCACCGAACTGTCCCCATCCCACCCCCAGAAACGGATGCTCCCTCAACATTGCCAAAGCATGTAAATATAATCCGAGTCGCTCCGACCTCCCGCCAATCCGTGCAACAACACCACTCGCATTTTCCTGACTGAAGTACGAAAGCAAAACAGGTAGTCCGAACACACAGAAGAAATAAAACATCAAAATGAATATTGCACTCAACCGTGCGGCTTTCCTATCAAGATTAGAAAATACAAAGAATAGAAAAAACATTACGGGAAGAATGATCCAGCCAATTCGAGACTGGGTCAGTGCAATACCGAACACGAGGAACATAGCAATAAGGAATGCGCTTGCGCCTGAAAACTTCTTACTTTGAAATAAATACCAGGTTCCGCTCAAACCGAAGGCAATCCAAAGTGCAAGTTGGTTCGGTTGACCTAAATTTGCATATGGCCGGATATTCCAGCCTGAGACCGGCATTGCCATCATCCACGGAGAGAATCGAATACCAGCGATCTGCGTAATTTGAATACCAACCGAACAAAATGCCGATATAACGAAGGCATAACTGATAATACGAGCGAAAAAGCTGAACTCTTGGTCACTTGATGAGATGGTTGCCCCGAACCCAAAGGCAAACGGCAAGGCGAGAAAGTAAAGTGCTGGAAGAACCAAATCCCAGCCGAAGATTCCATCAATAAAAACACACTGGATAGTTAACAATCCAGTCAGTGCAATTGGCAAAAGGGACAAGCCAGTCCACTTCCATCTCTTCAACCCCGAAAACAACAATAAAAGAAATGCACCGAATAATGCATAGAATGCTACAAAATCATTCCAAAAACTTCTCAAAGGATGAATATGAAATGGAATCAACACAGAAAGTGCTGCACCAAGAGAGAAAGCGACTACAGCACTTCGTGAGATAAAATGGCTTTTCATTGCAACTGCTTAAGATTTTGCTGCAAGGTCGAAAAAACCATCTTTGGGAACAAAAGCCATTGGAAGAAGAGTACTGGCAGACAAGACTACCACCCAGTCTCCGGTTCTGGTGATGACAGGTATAAAGATCAATTGCTTCGAATCATGCCCGAGTAAACCTGGTAATTCGCGTACTTTTGTATCCGATGGATATTTTTTGATAAGCACATCGTAAGGACGTGCAACCTTCCTCAATTGCATATCAGCCTTTAAATATGGTTGCCAGAATTTGGGCTGTACACCGACATCCGCACCTGCAAGACCTTTCTCAACAGCCGCAGACTTTTCACGATCATCCTTAAAATCCCGAACGGACAATAACACCGGACCGGACAGAGACAAATACGGAATCTCGCTTGCCGCATCCTGCGGCTCAGACTGATCAACCTGAATAAAACTAACTACCCTGAATCTGGACTGTTCGAAAACGAGGGCCACAGGTCTTGCAAGATACACAGTATGAACACCATAAACCAATCCGCTCACTTGCAACATGCAAATAATAAACAAATCGCGAATCAGTTCTGTACGTGGCTTAGAAATGTTGAATGCCACAAACGTCAGTAGAGGTCCCAAAACGACATCTACGCTAATAATTAGAAACAACAGGTGATTTCCACCGGCTATTTCACTGTACTGCCCGGGAAACCAGAAATATAAGATCAATATCGCACAAGATGATGCAACAACAACCGATGCAATCAAATGAATCAATGCCGCCTTGAGCCTGATGTATGTCTCACTTTTCATGTTTAACTTCTGTATTTCAAGTTACTGACATTACTGACAAGCAACCGGACGATATTTTTTGTCGACAGTTCCGCCACGGCAATCCCAAGTATTGCCACCATCTGCAGTCGACATTTGTATGGTTTTTCCAGTTGCCTGGCCAGCATTCATTGTGGCAGTCATTGTGCCAGATGGATAACTTCCTGTCATCGGAGAATTTACGGTACTGTATTTACCGTTAATCGTGGCAATAATTTCAGTTTGTGCAGGTGTTGAACTCGACAGTACAAATGCTGTAGGCCAGGCATTACGCTGAGCGGCAAACTCCGATGTTGTCTCCTTCATTCCACTAAGCAAATTCACCGCCTCAATCACCTGAGTCCTTGTCACATAATCATTATATGCTGGCAACGCAATAGCTGACAAAATGCCAATAATTGCCACGACAATCATTAACTCGATCAACGTAAAGCCTGACTGAACAATTTGATTGAATCGTCTGTTATTTTCCATAGCAATTTTCCGGAAAAGAAATGATGACTCCTGAAATGGAATCAGTAAATGTGTTGATCTCTAGCATATTTTGTTCCATCTAAAGAGAATTTCCCTGAAAACAAATAAAAAAGCCACAACCTTCGTTGTGGCTTTTTTCACATTGGCTAAAAATTACTTACATGCAACAGGACGATATTTGTTAGCAACAGTACCGCCGGTACAGGTCCAGGTATTTCCACCATCAGCTGTTGCCAGCGTAACAGTACTACCATTTGCCTGACCGGAAGTCATCGTCGCGGTTAACGTGCCAGAAGGAAATGTCCCAGCAACGGAGTTAGAAACTGTCGAATACTTGCCGACTAACGTTGCGGTTAACTGAGTAGCTGTTGGTGTGCCAGTGGACGCCACCAAACCTGTAGGCCAGGCATTCTTTTGATATCCATACTCAGCGAGGGGTCCTTTTAAACCACCCATCAATTCGATACCTTCAGAAACTTGGGCACGTGTTGTGTAATCATTATACGCAGGCAATGCGACGGCCGCCAGAATTCCGATAATCGCAACAACAATCATTAATTCGATTAAAGTAAAACCTTGCTGCAATTGCAAAGAACGCTTATTTAATTTACTCACTGAAAATCCCCCCGGAAAAAACAGATAAATAAAAGGCGCCGCAAAGGGCGCCTTTTAAATTCAAAACAAATTATTTACATGCAACTGGGCGATATTTATTTGCAACTGTACCACCAGTACAAGTCCAAGTATTGCCGCCGTCAGCTGTTGCCAGAGTTACTGTACTACCATTGGCCTGGCCGGAAGTCATAGTTGCTGTCAGTGTGCCGGAAGGGAAAGTACCAGCGACAGAGGCACCAATTGATGAATATTTACCAGTCAGCGTTGCTGTCAACTCTGTTGCTCCCGGAGTACCGGTAGAAGGGATCAAAGCTGTTGGCCATGCATTTTTTTGATATCCGTATTCAGCGAGTGGGCCTTTCAATCCACCCATCAATTCGATACCTTCTGAAACTTGGGCACGAGTTGTGTAGTCGTTATACGCAGGCAATGCAACTGCAGCCAAAATACCGATAATCGCAACAACGATCATCAGCTCGATCAAGGTAAAACCTTGTTGTACTTTTTTTGCAACTTTCATATTTGCTCTCCAAAAAATGTAGAAAGAGGATTCCCCCCAGACATTTAAGAGAGCAACTCTTATGCCAGCTATGCAAAATGCATATTTTTGCTCAAGTCTCTTTTATTGACATTTGATGTCACAAATTAATGCCATTTTTTGTCAATTAACTTGCCTGAATTTGGCTCAAGAGAGAAAAAATTGCATCTGTACACCCAACATTTCAATAATGTCACCACCTTTTAGCAAAACAGGCTCAGAACCAACTAAAACTCCATTTAACTTTGGAGCATCGCGACCTTCCACGTGTCGCAAAAAAAACTGATCCGTCTGTTTTGAAATTGCCATTACCAAAGTTGCTGGTGAGCCAATCGTCGTTAATGGTTTTGTGAGCGCAAGCTCCTTACCGGCATTTGGTCCGTTAAGCACCTTTATTTTACCTGTTAGAGCATTATGAGCAGTTACCGGTATATTGTGCGCCTGAGCAGAAGCATCCTGCTGAAATCTCAACTTATATTTTCCAATGTCAATTACGTCACCATGTTGCAACAAGTGCTTTTTAACTGGCTGATTATTGACCATCGTTCCATTTGTACTACCTAAATCCAATACGAAAGATCCACTACTGGTAGTATCAATCGCCGCATGCTGTCCGCTAACCGTCAAATGATCAATCACCAGATCATTCCCAGGACGACGCCCAACTGTAACTCTGGATTTGGTAATGCCGTACTCTTGCTGCACCAACCCGTTAAATGTGACGATAATTTTCGCCATAGCACTCTCTGAAAACGTTCAATTTATCGTTTAAAAATACGCCGAACCCATGATCTTTCCGGCAAAGGTTCCGCTTTAAACAGAACGACAGAAATGTTGTCGGCCCCTCCAGCAGCATTTGCCTTGGCAATTAATGTGGAAGAACATCGATCCAGATCATCTTGGTTTTTGATGAAAATTCGTTCAATTTCATCATGATTGAGCATATCGGTCAATCCGTCAGAACAGACTAAAAACAGGTCGTGCTCATGTGCGCCATGCAAATGCAGCTCAGCTTCCAAATCCGGTTGAGTCCCGACGGCTCGTGTAATCAAATTCTTTACTGCTGAAAATCTTGCCTGTTCTTCACTAATGTATCCGGCATCAATCTGATCCTGCAAAACTGAATGATCATGCGTCAACCTCGTTAGCCTCCCCTGCCTGAATACATATGCGCGAGAATCCCCTACATGCGCTACCAGTATTTTTTCTTCAAATAAGCATGTGGCAACAATTGTCGTCCCCATCCCCGAACATTCCGGATTTAATAGTGATGATTCGAGAATCTGACGATTTGCCTCGGATATTGCCTCACTCATCCAACGCTGCAATGGCTTAGCACGAATACCAACATGTCGCAGCCAAAGCGTATCCAGTTTTTCACAAAGAAAATCTGCAACAATCTGTGTTGCCATCGCACTTGCGATTTCACCGGCATTGTAGCCCCCCATCCCGTCAGCAAGCACAACGCAGCCATATTCAGCACAAACAATGATTGCATCTTCATTGTGCTCTCTGACTTGCCCGGTATCGGACCGCGCTGAAAATTCAAGGATTTGTCGGTGACTCATTGAATGGAGTGAAAATAGAAACTTGCTTATGATTAGCTAAACCGGAAAAAGTTTCCAAAATTCAACATTATCTCTCTTTGAAATAGCTTAACACTAAGAGAGTTGCTTTGCACTCCGCTTGATCTGAAAGTTGCCCGCAAGCCTCACGCAGCCAATACAATCCATGTCAACACGACCGATTTTTAATATTTGTAAAAAAAAACGGCTTCCAAATGGAAGCCGTTTTTCTGAAATTACAGCTATTACAACATTGCTTTCAACAAACGCGCCATTTCTGACGGGTTTTTAGTAGTGCGAATACCGCAAGCTTCCATAATTTCCAACTTAGCTTGCGCAGTATCTGCTCCACCGGAAATCAGTGCACCTGCATGGCCCATACGTTTTCCCGGAGGTGCTGTTACACCTGCGATGAAACCAACAACTGGTTTTTTCATGTTTTCTTTGATCCAGTAAGCAGCATTTGCCTCGTCCGGACCACCAATTTCACCAATCATGATCACTGCATCAGTATCCGGATCATCATTGAACATTTGCATTACGTCAATGTGCTTCAGTCCGTTGATCGGATCTCCGCCGATACCAACAGCAGAAGACTGACCCAGACCCAAAGCTGTCAACTGACCGACTGCCTCATATGTCAGTGTACCTGAACGTGAAACAACACCGATACGGCCTTTTTTATGAATATGGCCAGGCATGATACCGATTTTGATTTCATCAGGAGTGATCAGACCTGGGCAGTTAGGGCCGAGCAGCTTGGTTTTGCTGCCGGCTTTTGCCATACGGTCCTTCAGCATCATCATATCGCGGACCGGAATGCCTTCTGTAATACAGATAGCCAGATCCAGCTCAGCTTCAACTGCTTCCCAAATTGCGGCTGCAGCACCTGCTGGCGGAACATAAATAACGGAAACAGTCGCGCCAGTTTCTGCCTTAGCGTCTTTTACAGTCGCATAAATCGGAATGCCCTCGAAATCTTCACCAGCTTTCTTAGGATTAACACCTGCTACGAAACACTCTTTGCCGTTTGCATAGTCACGGCACATGCGGGTATGGAACTGACCAGTTTTACCAGTGATACCTTGGGTAATAACTTTTGTATCTTTATTAATCAGGATGGACATGTTATTTCCTTGCAAATATTAAGCTTTAGCCGCTGCGACAACTTTTTGTGCAGCTTCTTCCATCGTGTCTGCAGAAATAATCGGCAAGCCGGAATCAGCCAGCATTTTCTTACCGATATCTTCGTTTGTACCTTTCATGCGTACGACCAGAGGTACTTGCAACGAAACTGCCTTCGATGCAGCGATCACGCCTTCTGCGATCACGTCACAACGCATAATGCCACCAAAAATATTGACCAGAATAGCTTTCAGGCCTGGGTTTTTCAGCATAATTTTGAAAGCTTCGGTCACTTTCTCAGTTGTGGCACCACCACCAACGTCCAGGAAGTTTGCAGGCTCACCACCAAACAATTTAATTGTGTCCATTGTTGCCATCGCCAGACCAGCACCATTTACCAGACAGCCGATATCACCGTCGAGGGAGATATAAGCCAGGTCGAATTTTGATGCTTCGATTTCGGCAGGATCTTCTTCATCTAGGTCACGATAAGCAACGATTTCCTGTTGACGGAAGAGCGAGTTTGCATCGAAGTTAAATTTTGCATCCAGCGCGATTACCTTACCAGAGCCTGTCAGAATCATAGGATTAATTTCCGCCAGAGAGGCGTCAGTTTCCATGAATGCTTTGTACAAGCCGTGCAATTGGGTGCGCATATCTTCAACAGATGCGTCCGGAACGCCGATTTTACGTGCGATATCGTCGGCTTCCTCATCTTTCAGGCCGACACCCGGATCAATCGCGATAGAGTGAATCAGTTCAGGATGTTTTTCAGCAACTTCTTCAATATCCATACCGCCTTCAGACGAAGCCATCAGGACAACGCGCTGGCTAATACGGTCAGTCACCATAGAAATGTACAATTCTTTTTTGATGTCTGCGCCTTCTTCGATCAGAAGACGACGCACTTTCTGACCTTCCGGACCAGTCTGGTGGGTCACCAGTTGCATACCCATGATTGCGTCAGCGTATTCACGAACTTGCTCGATAGACTTCGCAACTTTAACACCGCCACCTTTACCACGGCCGCCGGCGTGGATCTGTGCCTTGACGACCCATACCGGTCCGCCCAGGGTTTCTGCAGCCTTTACTGCTTCATCAACGGACAAGCATGGGATACCGCGCGGTACAGTCACTCCGAATTTACGGAGGATTTCTTTACCCTGATACTCATGGATTTTCATACGACTTCCCTTCAGACACTGAGGTATAAATAGTTAATAACAAACAAACTTATTGAGCACTACAATTCCCGACTTGATCAGAAACTGATAATGACGGAATGATCAGCAACAGCAGTCCAGCATTTATTGATGTTCCCGGATCACGCGTTCCCCTGATTTACCGGCTGCATTATAGACTGTTGATTCGATAAATTGAAAATCGTCAGTACATGCAAGCGGTATTCGTTCAGAACTGGTTGTTTGGGTATTATGCAGAATTGAAAATGGATTGAGCTGCGAGGGAAGAAGACAGTTAACTTCACTTTTCTGAAAATGAAAAGCAAAACAACTGTCAGAACGCGCATCCTGAAAGCACGCACTTTTCTCATGCGAAAAACCTGACCTGCGCAATGTAAAACATAAGCGCCGGTAGCGGAAGTGAGCAGAAATAACTGCAGGCTTAACGATGTAAGTGGTTCTGATGGCATAAAGCCTTCTGGCGGCTAATCTTTTCTAGCCACAATTGCGTGTCGTCTCCACAGTTTCTATGAAGACAGCCGCTCCTGCGGCGCTGCAAAACTTCGAAATTCTAGCACAGCTGCAAACGGTTCTGACAATTCGCAAAAACTTTCCTGATTCCGGAACCGAACCTTTATTCCGGTTGATTTTCAGCGATCCAGCTCTTTATTGCTCGCTGTACAAGATTACCTGAAAAACCCCTTTGCGCTAAAAAGCGATACATTCTGGCTTTTAGTTCCGGTGTAATACTTTGCAATGCAAATTTTCTCTGCAATAGCTGGAACGCACGCTCATACTCCGACTCTGTAAGAGTCATACGACATTCAGCCATTAAATCCAAATTCAAATTATGCTGCGTCAGTTCATATAATATGCGCTGATTGCCATACCGGTTTTGCATACGATGCACCAACGACTCAGCAAAACGCTGATCTGACAGATATCCGCACTTTTGCAACCATCCGAGCACTGTTTCAAGTTCATCCTCTGATTCAGCGTAGGGCCTTAATTTTTTATATAGCTCAGGCCGGCTATATTCCCTTCCGGAAAGGTAACGCAAGGCTCTTGCCTTCAAACTAAGTTTCTGACGCATAAAACAAAGGCCGGGAACTACCCCGGCCTGTATTCATTATTCGGTTATCACTCAGCACTCATTGGTGCCAACAACGGCACACCCAAGTGAGCTCGTACTTTGTTTTCGATTTCACGTGCGAGTTCAGGATGTTCTCTGAGGTAAATACGTGCATTATCTTTACCCTGACCGATTTTCTCGCCACCATAGCTGTACCAGGCGCCGGATTTATCAACGATTTTCGCTTCCGCACCCAGGTCCAGAATTTCACCTTCGCGAGAAGTACCTTCTCCGTACAGAATATCGAAGTGAGCCTCTCGGAATGGTGGCGCAACTTTGTTTTTAACGACTTTTACTTTTGTCTCATTACCAATTACCTCATCGCCTGACTTAATAGAGCCGACGCGACGAATGTCCAGACGGACAGAAGCATAAAACTTTAATGCATTACCCCCTGTTGTGGTTTCAGGGCTACCGAACATCACACCGATCTTCATACGAATCTGATTAATGAAAATTACCAGAGTATTGGTTCGCTTGATACTACCGGTCAGCTTACGCAGTGCCTGAGACATCAGACGTGCTTGCAAACCAGGCAGACTATCACCCATATCGCCTTCGATTTCGGCGCGCGGGGTCAGTGCCGCAACCGAGTCAACGACCACCAAATCAACACTACCGCTGCGAACCAGTGCATCGGTAATTTCAAGCGCCTGCTCGCCAGTATCTGGCTGAGAAATCAGCAACTCAGAAATATTTACTCCCAGCTTCTGTGCATAACCAACATCGAGTGCGTGCTCTGCATCGATAAATGCGCAAGTTCCGCCGAGTTTTTGCATTTCAGCGATCGCCTGAAGTGTCAGCGTCGTTTTACCGGAAGATTCAGGACCATAAATTTCTACAACGCGACCGCGCGGCAAACCGCCCACACCTAAAGCAATATCAAGCCCGAGTGAGCCCGTAGAAACAACCTGTACTTCCTCTTTCGCTTCATCGTCGCCCATACGCATGATAGAACCCTTACCGAACTGCTTTTCAATTTGCGCGAGGGCAGCCGCCAGAGCCTTACTTTTTTCAGAAGCATTATCAGGTTTTTTATCGTCCATGATGTCTTTCGTCGGTTAATGAGCAGAAAAGTCTGGCGGCAAAATCGCCATGAACAGCACTGTATAAAAAATCAGTGATTTTTGCAAGCGTTTGTTCGAGTGTTTGCTATCACGCTGACTGACGGCGAATTGAGAGCTGTTGTCAGTATCTTCGTCGGCTGAAAACGACCTTTTATCAATGTCATAACAACAGGCCGGTGGAAGCGTGCTACATTCATAAAATTCAAATATATTTAAAACATATTTATGGAGAGCAACTTATGATGCCGCTCAAATCAAAAGGATTTACGCTGATCGAAGCACTGGTGACAGTTGCACTGATTTCAATACTCAGCAGTTTTGCATACTCGAATTACAAAGAGCAGATGGTGCGCGGCAAGCTGATGGAGGCAACCAAAGGCCTGACTGAAGCCCAGATGAGACTGGAACAACGTTTTCAGGACGCGCGCACCTACCTTAATTATGCAAAGGCCGATTGCAGTCCTGAAAACAGCGCCTTCGGAACAATCATTCAGCCAAGTCAGTATTTCAGTTTTGAGTGCACTACTACTGACATGACTTACACGATCACAGCCCGGGGTAAGGCCACAGGTGGCATGAAGGATTACGTACTGACCGTCGATCAGGACAGGCAAAAGAGCAGCCAGTTTCCCGGCATGACATCTACTCAACCCTGCTGGATTTCAAAGGCTAGCGAAACATGCTGATTGCAAGACACAAAGGCTTCACGCTGATTGAAATGCTGGTTGCCATTGCAATTTTAGCGATTTCCATGGCGTTTGCCGCACCTGCATTTCAAAGCTGGATCGGTAATTCACAAATCCGGTCTGCCGCCCAGCAAATAACAACTGGCGTTCAGTTGGCAAAAAGTGAGAGTCTGCGCCGGAATGCGTTGGTCAAATTCACCATTGATGCATCCAATTCATGGACCATTTCCTGTGTCACGGTGACCCCTGACTGTCCTGCAGTTATTCAATTGCAAAAATCCGGCGAAGCAAAAACCGGACGGCTGGTGACTCAATTCAGCGAAGGCAATATCGTTGTTTTCAACTCCCTCGGCCAACTGGCTACCACTCTCGTGAATCCCGGCCCTCTGTTTATCGCGGTCAAAAGTCCGGATGCAAAAATTAACAGCCAGATTCGTATTCAAATTTCCCAAACCGGAAACATTCGCCAATGCCCGAAAGAACCTATTCCTTCGACACCTGTTACAACGCCATGCTGATAAATCACGTACAAACGCACAATGCGCAACGCGGTATCGCGTTGATTGAATCTCTGGTTTCGCTCCTTCTCGTTGCGATCGGCATTATTGCACTACTCAATATGCAATCACTGAATGTCAGAAATACATCTGACGCGAAGTATCGCTCTGAAGCTGCGCAGTTGGCTCAGAAACGTATCGCGGAAATATTTGTAAATCAGGAAAATCTTAACAATTATCTCGAGTCGGACACCGACATTTCAACTCAGACCACACTTCCCGCGGCGAAGCGAAGTACTCAGCGCGCTACTGCTGACTGCGACTCAGACGCATCGAACACAAAAAATGCTGAATGCTTTGTTGTCACGATTCATTGGAAAATTCCCGGCTCAGCAGAAACCCGCACTTTTGTGCGTACGGCCTACATGACAGGTGGTGTATGAGCAATCGCCTGTATGTCAACAGATACAGTGGATTCAGTCTGATTGAACTGATGATTGGTCTGACGATAGGCCTCGCTGTAGTGTTAGTCAGTACCAGTCTTTATGTCAGCTTTATACAAAGCCGGGAACGCAATAGCGGTGTGACCAATGCACAGACCAGCGGCAATATCAGTCTTTATCTGATACAGCGACGGGTAGCAAATGCCGCTTTCGGATTGCCACTTCAAAATAAAAACAATCCGGCAATGCGTTGTGCATTAGGCACTGGTCTGGATCACGATAATAATCCGGGCACAGATGCAATCGACTATTTTCCGGTTTCGATTATTGATGGCGCCAATGGCGCCAGCGATACCCTGATCGTCCATCAGGGCGATGCTGATACCGGCGGCATTCCAGCCCGTATTAACAGCATGGTGGGTAACACCCTGACACTGAACAGTAACTTTGGTTGCAAGAACGGTGATGCAGTCATGATCAGCAACGGGTCAGCCTGTTCGATGACCAAAGTGACGAGCGTGCCAACTGGCAACAATACCGACATTGTGACGACAGCAGCAACGAACGCTGTAATTGGCGCATCAGTCGCCTGCTTAGGGAATTTCAGTGAATTTCGTTTCGCCACCACTGTTTCACAAAAGCTCACCGAAAATCAGCGCGAAATTGCCAGCGATGTTGTCAGCCTCCAAGCGCAATACGGTCTTGCGAATGATGTCAATTCGAATCAGGTCACCAGTTGGGTAGATGCAAAAGGTAACGATTGGGCGTACACCGCAACGACCCCGACACTCGCCAACCGGAACCGGATCCGCGCCGTTCGGATTGCACTCGTCGTTCGCAGCGGCCAGCCCGAACGTGAAGAGATTCCGGAAGTGGTGAATTGCAGTTCACTGACTGCTGCAAAACCGAACGGTATCTGTGCATGGGCTGGGACATCTGCAGATCCGGCACCACTGATGAATCTTGCATTACAGGACCCTGACTGGCGTCACTATCGTTATCGCGTATTCGAAACCATTATTCCCTTACGCAACGTCATTTGGGCGAGAGGAAATTTATGAATATTTTACTTAAGCCAATCCATCATCAGAGCGGCATTTCGATGTTCTTCGCGCTGATTATCCTGGTTATTATTTCTATCTCGATGGTTGCGCTGGTCAGAATGACCGACATCAACGCAATTATCGCAGGCAATCTTGCTTTCCGGGAATCTGCGACCAGCGGCGGGGACCGCGGCATTGAGGTAGCAATACGCTGGCTGCGCGCGTCGGATAACGGTGCGACTGGCCTGGATCCCTGGCAAAGCACTGCTCATCCGCTGAATACGGACCGTGCTGCGAACGGTTATTACTCCAGCATGGATCTGCAAAAAAACCTGACCAGTATGTCCTGGGATAACACCAATAGTGTTGATGCCGGAAAAGATGCGGCGGCAAATCAGATTCGCTATGTCATTCAGCGCATGTGTCGTAGCCCCAACCAGGTGTTGAGCGATTCCAACTGCCTGTTCAGCGATTCTGCTGAAGATAACGACGGTCATAACGTCATCAATGCAACGCAGGCGGGTGCCGTCAAAAACGGCAAAAGTCCGGTCTACCGGATTACCGTCAAAGTCAGCGGCCCGCGTAACACCATCAGTTATGTACAGGGCTTTATTTACTGATCATGGATAAAATCGCTATGAAGAAGTCTGTTTATCTGCTGTCTTTTTCTCTGGTTACTCAACTGGTTCACAGTCAGCTGGTATTTGCTGCGACGCCACTGACTGTTCCACAGGCGCCTCTGTCAACAGCAGCAATCAGTCAGGTTAAGCCAAACCTGATGTTCATTCTTGATTCGTCCGGAAGTATGGGCGAAAAGTATTTACCGGACTGGGCCGGGTGGGTGTACTGCTCTTATCAGTTGGACGGAACTGTTTACTTCGGTCAGGATTGCCGTCAGCTCCCTCCTTACTTCAGCGGAGACTTCAATGCTGTCTATTACAATCCGGAAATTCGCTACCAGCCACCGATGGACAGCTCAGGCGTTGAGTATCCGTCAATTACAAGTTACAACAGTGTCAGACAAAACGGGTTTGATACAAATTCTGCAGCAACGAATCTGCTGACCGATCTGGATGATTTTGTCTGGTGTGACGACAATAATCCCAACAACTGTCTGCGGAATAACAATTTTGTACTACCGGCGACCATTGGTGGAAAACGCTATGCAACACAGAGTGCCGTAAAAGCGACCGGAACATCAAAATTTGTATCTGGTACACCGGCAAATCCCGTTATTAGCGCATCATCTGCCGTTGGCCCGTACTACTACCGCATCAACCCCGGAGAATATTGCGCGGACGATGCACTGACTGACTGCATCCTTAGCAGCGGACCCAGTGCAGCCTATCCTTACCCCGCGCGGGTTCGCTGGTGTGATTCTGAGACCAATGCAAAAACAGCGATTCCGCCTGTCGGTGCATGCCGTGCAACCCAGTCAGCAACCTTCTATAACGTTCGCTATCTGACGGGCCAGTTCAACAGTGGCGCACCCGCAGCAGGTGCCAGCGCAGCCAGTGTCACTATTCCGCTTGCTCTCAGCAACTGCAGCGGATCAGATCAAACTGGCGTGGATCGTATTGAAGTTGATGGTGTAGGCAATATTCTGAAGGCGGCAACCCGACTCAGAAAAAATGCGGCAAATCTGATCAGTGACATCATCAGTGGTGGTGCGAGTTCCGGCTACAGCTTCAGCAAAGATAGTGCCGGCAATCTGGTCATCGCCGCGCCGCTGACACTCACTCGAGATACCAGCGTCAAACTGGTTAAGTCTGCAGCCTCTACCGGAAACTGTGGTGTTACTCCCGATCAGGTGGTGCTGAGTGGCTATCGTGCAGCAAGGGCAGCAATCCCGGCTGGGAATTATGGCAACTTCAGCCGCACAGATATCGTGCCGGGCAAAACCTATCCGCGCTACCCCGGACGCTCGGATTGCATCAGCAGTACAACAAGTTGCAGTTACACCGAAGAAATGACCAATTTTGCCAACTGGTTCACGTATTACCAGTCTCGTATGCAAACGATGAAAACTGTGGTCAGCCGCAGCTTTAAACCCATTGATAACCGTTTCCGTGTCGGATTTATTGATATTTACGGACAGAATTATCTCGCACCTAAAGTATTCAACAGCGGCACAGGCAGTCAGAAAGAGGCATGGTATTCACAACTGTTCGGTGTCACACCTGGTGGAGCAACACCTTTGCGCTCCGCACTCGCCCGCGTCGGCAGAATTTTTGCGGGCAAAGGTCCTGCCGGTACCGGCGATCCGGTGGAATACTCCTGCCAGCAGAATTTCGCACTACTCACAACCGACGGTTTCTGGAATACCGATAAAGAAGCGGATGTGCAGAATATCAGCGGTGGACAAATCGGCAATCAGGACGGCGGTGTAACAGCAAGGCCAAAATATGAAGGCCCTGTTGCCAGCACCAATTCTTTAGCAGACGTTGCCAAGTATTATTACGAAACCGATATCCGGAACAGCAGCTTCAACAATTGCACGGGCGCACTGGGCAACGACGTCTGTACCGATAACGTATTCACTTCGGCCAAAGATCCGAACAATAAGCAGCATATGACTACTTACACGCTGGGCCTTGGTGTGGATGGCGAGTTGCGTTACCGTCCGGATTATGCCAGTGCCGGCACCGGTGATTTTGCAAAAATCAAGAACGGTTTGCTGAACTGGCCGGAACCGGTCAGCAATACCAATTCGGCAGTTGATGATCTGTGGCATGCTGCCGTCAACGGTGGCGGCAGCTACTTCAGTGCCAAAGATCCAGCCCAGCTGACACGTTCCCTGACGGCCTCTCTGAATGAAATTTCGGCAAAGACTGCCAGCGGTGGCGGTGCCGGCACAAGTAGCCTGAATCCGGTTGGTGGCAATAACTATGCGTATATCTCAAGCTACACTTCGGTCAAATGGCAGGGAAATATTGAGCGCAGAACGATTGATACGATGACCGGCCAGATTAGTAAAGCGGCGGGACGTTGCGTGGAGAATGTGGTGCCGGGCAACTGCCCGCTACCCGGTGCTGTGCAGCAATTCGTGGAAAATGACAGTGTGATTTACCGCTGCGTCACCCCCGGATTGCCGGATGTGGAATTGCCGGTAGGATGCACTGGCAGTATGAATAATAAAGTCCGCCCTGACAGTGATACACGAAACATTTATATCGCAGGCGCAGGCAATACATTGCTGCCGTTCACCGCCACAGGATTGCAGACAGCAGGCAAAAACAGCAGCTTTTTCAGCGCAGCCAATCTGAGTCAGTACAGCAACCTTGATCCTGTCACACAGCAACCGGCTGTTTCACTGACGAATCTGGTCAATTATCTACGCGGGCAATCACAGTATGAGGACAAACTGTCTAACCCGCAGCTGAATCGCTTATTCCGTGCACGCGAAGCAATCCTCGGCGACATTACAGAGTCACAACTGGCTTATGTCGGCAAACCGACTTTCAGTTATATCGACGCTGGTTACGATGCCTTTAAGACTGCGCAGGCAAGTCGTACACCAATGATTTATGTCGGTGCTAACGATGGCATGCTGCATGCGTTTGATGCAGATTCGCTGGAAGAAAAATGGGCGTTTATTCCCAGTGCTGTATTAGGAAATTTATGGAAGCTGGCAGATATTAACTATGGCGGAAATCACCAGAATTTTGTCAACGGATCGCCGGTGATTGCGGATGTGTATGACGGCACTACCTGGAAGACCATTCTGGTGGCAGGTCTGAACGGTGGTGGACGCGGTTATTTTGCGATGGATATTACTAATCCGCTGTCACCTTCATTGCTGTGGGAATTCGGTGCGACGAATGATAATGACATCGGCTACAGTTTCTCGCCACCGGTGGTTACCAAAACAGCCAGCGGACAATGGGTAGTGTTACTGAGCTCCGGTTACAACAACGGCAATCCTGGTTCGGGTAACGGATGCGTCATTGCACTGAACGCCAGCAGCGGTGCAGTCAGCAAGAAAATTTGCAATGGTTCCGGCTCGGCAGTGGCCCCTAGCGGTCTCGGTCCGTTGGCAGCATGGGCAGACAGTCCGCAAACGAATAATGTGACCGAACTGGTCTATGCCGGTGATCTGAACGGTGACGTATGGAAATTCAATCTGACGACAGAAGCGGTCAGCCACCTCGCTACACTGAAAGATAAAAATGGAAACCGTCAGCCGGTCACCACGGAACCTGCTCTCGGCAACGTCAGAAATGCCAAAGTTATTTTTGTCGGTACCGGTAAATATCTGGAACTGGCAGACATCAGCAACCGTTCGGCGCAATCGCTGTATGCACTGAAGGATGATCCGGCACTGGACAGTCCGGCCGGTGTCAGCGCACGTACCAAGCTGGTTCAGAAAACCATTACGCAGTCCGGCAGTACACGTACTATCAACAGCAGCAACGTGGATTACAGCACGGATCTTGGCTGGTATCTGGACTGGCCGGACAGCGGTGAACGGATCACCTTATCGCCTAAACTGGATATGGGCACGTTGATTGTGCCGAGCAATGTTCCGTCCGACGAAGCTTGTTCGCCCGGTGGTTATGGCTGGCTGAATCTGCTGGATTACGCCAGCGGCAATAACAAGTTCACCACCTCTGGCGGTGTACTGGCGGGAAAAATGTATTCCAGTCAGATCGTCGGCTACAACGTGGTGTACACCAAAAATGGCAAACGTGTTATTTCGATTATTAAGGAAAATGATCCGAATCCGGAAAAAGCCAGTGAAGATGATGCCGGTACGCAGCGCTTCATCGGTAAGCGTATTGTCTGGCGCGAACTAGTGCCGGATCTGGTGATGCCTAAGCCTTAACACGCGACTGAGCAGCATCCGCAAAAACGCCCCGGATTCAATGTCCGGGGCGTTTTGTTTTGGCAGTATCAGAAGCATGCAGTGAGCAGTGCCGACTCAGATGCCATCCGGGGCCGCAAAACCACCCGAAAAGGGCTCAAATGCGGTGTTCAGCATAGCGATCCGGCTGTCGTCGGCAGAAACTCCGGCTCTCCGAAAAAGCAAGATGCGGAGTTCTGCACAATGCTGACCATCAGACTCAGTCTTTGCGGCTGGCGCTGTCACCTTCGTAGCCGGTCAGTATTGCGTTCGCCCAGTTAGCGCAGGCGCTGGCAGCCGCCTTGTCGCTACTGACCGTGCGCAATTCCAGCTCACGCACACCGCGCACATCCAGTTCCGGCTTCACCACGGCCGGTGCTTTGATCAGGCCGCTGCTGAACAGCAAACGCCCGTCGCCGAAAATGCGGAACTGTACGCCGCTGTGCGCGCTGCAACGGTCATCAATGCCAACATCCGCACGGAACCATTGCCAGTTCCCGTTCAGCGTATAACGCTGGCTGGCATTACCGGTCATTTGCAAGCCCTGACGGAATTGCAAACCATTCATACTGATCTGTGGTACCGGCAATACTTTGCCGCCGCTGACAGGCAAAGTATTCAGCGCCAGCTGCAGTGCCGGTTTTTGCGGCGCTGCAGCTTCAAGGACCGCGAATTCAGAAATCGTGACCGGTGCCACGGTTTTCGGAATCTGTGCATTCACCGCCTTGGCCTGATCTGCATTGCCGGAGGCATTCAGTATCATCGGGTCTGCTGCGACGCCATCGTCATTCTGATCATGCGTGCTCAGAATACGCAGACGCAGTAAGCGTCCGGCCACCGGTGTAAATGTGCCTTGCTGTTTCTCTTTTTGTTTTTTCAGCTGTCCGCTGAACACCGGCTTACCCCATTCGCCATTGCTGTCGCCGACATAAATCTCGATTGCTTTCGGCTGACCGTATTCCCAGTGCTGATCGGTGCGTCCGGTGATTTCTATTCCCTTCACCATGCGACGCTCGCCCAGCGCCAGCGTGAACTCATGCGCACCGGTTTTCTGTGCCTGATCACGCACGGTGCGGAACCAGGTTTCCGGTTTGCCATCGAAGGCGTTTTCCAGCGGATGTCCTGGCTCTTCTGCCGGACGGCTGATAACCAGCAAGGCATCCGGCGGAATGGTTTCGCCAAGCGCAGGTGCAGCCGGATAGTCTGCTGTTGCCGTGAGTTGCGTACTGGCGGCAATATCGAACGTGAATTCCTGAGCCTGACGGATATCCAGCGCCGCCGTCTGCACATGCACCGTACCGTAACGCTCATCCGCCGCATACCACCAGCCGCTCTGCCCTGCCTGTGCCTGCGCTGCGTCCAGCTGCGCCAGCACTTTTCCGTTTTGCATGACTTGCTGCGGCAAAGCGCGGGTATGCACTTGCAGGCTCAGGGCACGCTTCGTTTCCTGCCCCTGATAACTGCCAGTCACCGCACCGACCTGAATCTGCACTTTGCCCGCGCCTTGTGGAGGCGCATCGACACGGATTTGTTGATGACTGAACGCGCCTTTTTCAAACTGACGGGTTTCGCCATCATCTTCATACAAATCGAACTGCGAACTACCTTTTGGATAGATATCCAGCGTCAGCCGGTCTTTCGGTTTTTGTCCGTCATACAGTGATTCCGGGTACATCGGCAGAATCGCACCGGCACGCACCATCACCGGTAAGCGATCCAGCGTAACCTGCTGATCAATCAGACGTCCCGCCGCCCCCGCCTGCACCACGCGACCATCCCAGTAATCAATCCATTCACCCTGTGGCAGATAGATATCGCGCCGCCAGCCACGGCTGGCCGCCTGACTCTTGTACACCGGTGCCACCAGCAGATCACGGCCTAAGAAAAACTGATAGCGGTAGCGTTCGTCCATCGCATGCGCATCCTGCGGGTGATCCCACATCAGGCCACGCACCGGCGGCGCACCGGTTTGCTGCGCTTCACGTACCAGGGTGTACATGTACGGCATCAAGCGCATTTTCAGTTTCAGATAACGGCGGTTAATGCTGCGGTAAGGTTCATCGAACCACCACGGATGTTTGCGCTCTGCTTTAGACCAGCCCGACATTCCCATCAGCACCGGCGTGAAAGTTTTCCATTGCAGATCGCGGGTATAGGTTTCCGGACTGCCGCCGAAAATGCCATCCACATCGCCGGTGGCATACGCTTGTCCCGACAAGCCGGAACCGATCAGCGTCGGAATATGCCAGCGGATATAGTCCCAGCTGCCGGACTGATCGCCGGTCCAGGTCACGGCATAACGCTGTACGCCCGCCCAGCCCATCACAGTCCACACAAACGGACGACTGTCAGAGGCAGACAAAATACCGTTGGCTGCAGCATGATTTGCATCCATCGCAAACTGATACCCTTTACCAGTCCACGCCACATCCAGCTTTTGCGCACGCGTTCCGGCAGTACCGACTTCCCACTGAATTTTATCGACACCGTTTTCTGTCCACAGACCGGTGCGGAAGCCATACTGCTTCAGACCCTTAACGGTTTCCGGTAATCCGGTATAGCCGCAGCCGTAACCGTCATTCGGCAAAATCCAGCCACCCGGCATATCGTGTTTACGATATTGCGCCGCAACCGACTGCACCACGTCGGGCGTGGTGCCGGTCGGGCCATCGCTCCAGCCGGCTGGTACTGTCCCCGGTTTTTTACGGTTATCGCCATCGTTATAACAATCCGCATCACCGTACTCCAGCGCCCAGCGCGGCAGCAAAGGCACGCGTCCGGTCAGCGCTGTGTACTGGCGCAGTGCATCGTGCAAACCGCCGACCATGTAATAGGCATCAAAACCGCGCTCCTGATGGCTGGCGGTCAGATAGTTTTGCTGACGGAAATCATAGACGCCCGGCGCAAAGGTATTGCGCAACACGGCGTAACCCTGCGAGCTGATAAACACCGGAGCCGGATTCGGGCGGTCGCCCTCTTCCCAGCCGCCGGAGTACGAAATATCGAGCTGCTTGCCCTGAAACGCGAACTGACCGTTCTGCTGACCACCGCCCCAGAATGCCTCACCTGCTTTCGATGATAAAGTCTGATAGCTTTGCTTCTCGCCCAGATCCAGCGGCTGCAGTTCTTCCCAGATACGCTGCTGATTCCCGGCCTGATAAAGCGCCAGCCTCAGCGGCTTTTTATAGATGCGCAGTGCGAAGCGCGTACTTTCCCACAACAGATATTCACCCTGATCACGCAAATTCACTGCTTCCGCAGTCGCGGTTTGCGGCAGCACAATCGGTGTGCTTTGCGGCTTCACGCTGCTCCAGTCCCCTTTCCATGCCGCTTCGACGCGGAAGATACCATCCTGTATCAGACTGATACGCAACTGATGGCCCTGATCCGTATGCAGAGTCAGTACCCGGTTCGCTTGCGCAGCCGGTGCCTGCCAGCTTTGCAGCGTACCGATAGCAACAGCCTGTGCGGGGGAAGAATAAGCCAGTGAAACCGCTGCAGCGATAGTCAGCAGCGGGACGGAGAGCAGGTTCAGGGATCTCATAGATGCGGGAAAAAGTGAGGAAACTGCGGTTGTGGAATCGCGATTTTGCATTTAGTTCCGGAGAAAACAGGGTTTTATGCACAAACCGCGTTTTATACGGAAAACACCCTGCTTTGAAAATTTTTCATGCAAACAGCATCACCAAAAACCGGGATTGCCCGACTGCAAGAGCAGAAAATCAGGTAAAGTTAGGTAAACATCAAACTTCGGTGAATGGCATAACAGGCAACAGGAGTGAACTCACTACAATCATTCCTGCACCGGGCCTGCCAGCGCCTTCCGCCGGGGGATTCAAAACAAACGGACAGGCTGCCGCAGACACCGGTGCAGCACTGCCACCGGAGACAAGAAGTTCACCATGCGTATATTGCTTGCCGAAGATGACAGCGTGCTGGCCGACGGCCTCACGCGCTCACTGCGACAGTCCGGCTATGCCACCGATTGCGTCAGCAATGGTCAGGAAGCCGATTCCGCGCTGTCCACACAGGATTTCGATTTACTGATACTGGATCTGGGCTTGCCCAAGATGAACGGGCACGAAGTCCTGCGTCGCTTACGCGCACGGAATTCACATATCCCGGTGCTGATCCTGACTGCAGCGGATTCCGTGGAACAACGGGTCAAAGGTCTGGATCTGGGCGCCGATGATTACATGGCCAAGCCGTTTGCTCTGTCCGAACTGGAAGCAAGGGTACGCGCACTGACGCGGCGCGGCGCTTGTGGTGCGCCGACCATGATGAAGCACGGCCCGCTCAGCTATGATCAGGTCGGGCGTATCGCCTACAAACACGAGCAAATGCTGGACTTATCCGCGCGAGAACTGGGTTTGCTGGAAGTCTTACTGCAGCGCACCGGACGACTGGTTTCCAAAGAACAGTTAGTCGATCACCTGTGCGAATGGGGCGAAGAAGTCAGCAACAATGCGATTGAAGTTTACGTTCACCGGCTGCGCAAAAAAATCGAAGGCGATGGTGTTCGCATCGCAACCGTACGCGGCCTCGGCTATTGTCTGGAAAAAATCCAGCCTGCCGGTAACAGCCGCCCACAGGATCAGGTCAGCGGGCAGGAATAATGGCAGCAGCGCCGGGCGAACCCGATCAGGATACCCTGAACAGCCTGCTGCAACAGCCGGACGAACCGGCGCAACGCTCGCTGTTCGGTGAGATTCTGGACTGGATGCTGGCCCCCTTGTTATTGCTATGGCCCGCCAGTATTGTCATCACCTATCTGGTGGCGAAATCCATCGCCAACCAGCCATTCGACCGCGGACTGGAAGATAAGGTACTGGTACTGGCTCAACAGGTCAGACAGCATGACGGGCAAATTCATATCAACCTGCCACCGGTAGCCAAAGATATTCTCAGGGCAGATGACGCTGACCACATTTACTTTCAGGTGCGCAATCAGAAAGGCGAACTTCTGGAGGGCGATGCCCAGTTTCCCGCGATCAGCGAAGAAGAAAAGCCGCTGGCAGGCGGTATTCAGTTTCGTAATTTCAGCCTGAACGGCACCGAAATGCGTTCAGCCTATACGCTGATTGAGTCCGTATCGAAAAATAACCAGAACCCTGTCCTGATTGAAGTGGCAGAAACGCTGGAAAAACGCGGCGTACTGGCGAACGAAATCATCAAAGGCGTTGTGCTTCCGCAGTTTGTTATCCTGCCAGTGGCACTGGCTCTGGTCTGGTTTGCACTGACCCGTGGCTTATCGCCGGTGACGGAATTACAGAAACGGATTCACGCGCGCCGTCCCGACGATCTGAGTCCGGTGGATACCAGTCAGGTACCCGAAGAAATCACGCCGCTGGTGGAATCCATGAATGAAATGCTGCAACGGGTGGAGCAATCGATCGCCGTACAGAAAAGCTTTATCGCTGATGCGGCACACCAGATGAAAACACCGTTAGCCGGTATGCGCATGCAATCGGAACTGGCGCTGCGGCAGGATGATCCCGAAGAAATCCGGCGCTCCCTGCAGCAACTGGCGAAAAGTTCAGAAGCAGCCACCCGTCTGATTAATCAGTTACTGACACTGGCTAAAGCAGAAAACCGCGAAGCCGCCGGACAAATCCGTGAATCACTGCAACTGAACGATTTTGTGCTCGATATCGTCAGCGACTGGCTGCCGGCAGCATCGCAAAAAAATATTGATCTCGGTTACGAGCAGTGCGACAGCCAGCTGACACTGTTTGCCAGCCCGGTCATGCTGCGTGAAGTGATCAGCAATCTGATCGACAATGCAATTCGCTATACGCCGTCAGGCCGCAGCGTGACCGTGCGACTGGATCTGGACAGCCAGCAGGCGCTGGCAATACTCGAAGTGGAAGATGAAGGTCCGGGCATTCCCGAAGAACACCGCGAAAAAGTGTTCCAGCGTTTTTACCGCATTCTCGGCAGCAATACACAGGGCAGCGGGCTTGGTTTAGCGATCGTGCGTGAAATTGTGCAGCAGCACGGCGGCAGCATCAGCATCCGCGATCACCACCCGGGTGCAACACCGCCGGGCTGTATTTTCCGCATCGTGTTCCCGATCAATCCATTTAATGAGCTTCAGTATGACGAACAGTAATATTCCGGCGGGGTCAGATACCCCGCAACTGATGTTCTGGAAACGGACCTGCCAGCTGACAGGCGGGCTACTCCTGATCTGGTTTTCCCTGATTATGGCCGCGCTGTTTTTTGCACGTGAACTGGCAAACGTACAGTGGTTTGGCTGGAATTTGTCGTTTTATCTTGCAGCGCAAGGGCTGACCTTATCCTTTGTGATCCTGATCGGCATTTACGCACTGGCCATGCGGGCACTGTCGCGCCGGCTTGCGGACAGCAGGGAGCATGCATGACTCAGAAACGCTTCCGTCAAAAACTCACACTGTACTACCTGTGGTACACCCTGCTGTTCATGGTATTTCTGATCAGTTTGTCGATTCTGGAAAAAGAAGGTGTACCGCGTGTCTGGATCGGCTACCTGTTTATGTTTGTGACGGTAGTGATTTACGCAGGCATAGGTCTGGTCAGCCGCACTTCAGATCTGGCGGAATATTATGTGGCTGGCAGACGTGTTCCCGCCGTCTTTAACGGCATGGCAACCGCGGCAGACTGGATATCCGCAGCGAGTTTTTTAAGCCTGGCGGGCGGTTTGTATCTGCAGGGGTTTGATGGCCTCGCGTATCTGGTTGGCTGGACTGGCGGATTTTGTCTGGTGGCGATGCTGATTGCGCCCTACATCCGTAAATTCGGGCAATACACGATTGCCGATTTTCTCGGCACGCGCTTTCGCGGACCGGAAGAAACCCATCTGGTACGTATTCTGGCGGTAGCTGCAACCGTATTTATTTCTTTCATTTATGTGGTCGCCCAGATTTACGGCGTGGGACTGATTACTTCACGCTTTACCGGTGTTGATTTTTCTGTCGGCATTTTCCTCGGCTTGGCCAGTATTCTGGTTTGCTCATTTCTCGGCGGCATGCGGGCAATTACCTGGACGCAGGTGGCGCAGTACATCATCATCCTGATCGCATTGATGATTCCGGTCAGTTGGTTATCGCTGAAACATGCAGACAGCCTGCTGCCGCAGATCAGTTACGGACAGTTTTTAAATAAACTCTCTGACAAAGAACAGCAGTTCCGGACAGACCCGCATGAGCAACAGGTACGCGACCTGTACATGCAACAGGCAGCGGCTCTGAAAACCAAAATTGAACAATTACCCGAGTCCTGGCTGAATGACCGCGCAGCCTTACAGCGCCGTCTGGATGAGCTTAAATCCGGCAAAGGATCGCTGATGGACATCCGGAAAGCAAGCAGTCAGCTGGCACGTTATCCGCAAAGTGCAGCAGAAGCGGCGCAGCGCTGGAGTGATGCGCGTCAGCAGTTACTGGTAAAAGCCCAGCCGCCGCTGTCGCAATTTGCGCCATATGCCGCGGCAACACCCGCCGACTCTGTCATTAAACGGAATAATTTTATTGCACTGGTGATTTGTCTGATGCTGGGCACGGCTGCATTACCGCATGTCCTGACGCGCTACTACACCACGCCCAGTGTGACGGAAGCGCGCGACTCGGTCTTCTGGTCGCTGTTTTTTATCATGTTGCTGTACGTCACCATTCCTGCACTGGCGGTGCTGGTTAAGTACGATTTGTACACCAATCTGGTTGGCAGCAGTTTTTCTCACCTTCCTTCCTGGGTCAGTTACTGGGCGCACATTGATAAAACCAATCCTCTGGTCAGCATTACCGATATCAACCATGATGGTCTGGTACAGCTCGCAGAAATCACGCTGGATGGCGATATTATCGTCCTCGCGACACCGGAGATTGCCGGCTTGCCGTATGTGGTGTCGGCGCTGGTGGCTGCGGGTGGTCTGGCGGCGGCATTGTCCACGGCAGACGGTTTATTACTGACGATTTCGAATTCACTGTCCCACGACATTTATTTCCGCATTATTGACCCGCATGCATCCACGCAAAAGCGCGTCACCATTTCGAAATTGTTTTTGTTACTGATTGCCTTGCTGGCGGCGTATGTGGCATCGCTGAAACCAGCCGATATTTTGTCGCTGGTTGGTGCTGCATTTTCTGTTGCGGCATCTACTTTATTCCCCGCACTGGTATTGGGCATTTTCTGGAAACGGGCGAACCATCAGGGTGCAATCGCTGGCATGATTGCGGGGTTTTCCATGTGTGTGTTTTACATGCTTTACACCCATCCGCTGTTTGGCGGCAGCGTCAGCCACCAGTGGTGGAATATCGCACCGATCTCGGCCGGTATTTTCGGCGTACCTGCCGGATTTATCGTCATGCTGGCCGCCAGCCTGATGACACCGGCACCGGATAAGCACGCAGCTGAATTTGTGGATTACATCCGGATTCCGGATTAAGCCGCCTTCATTCCGGCTTTGCCACTTTTTTTGCGAGTGCAGCAATAAAACACCAAATGCAGGCACAGTTCTTGATATAGTCAGAACCGTGCCTGTTTCATTTTCCCCGATGAAGCATTCTGAACGGCACCCAGACTGTCTTTTTCCGGAGAGTTTCCTATGCCCGGCTTTTTCGATGAAATGTATGCGGATGACCGCCAGACCGAAGTCCGCGCCCATTACCGACGCTATACCGACTGGCTGGCTCAGCAAAAACCTGAACGGCTTTCCAGAAAACGGGCCGAAGCTGACCTGAGTTTCCGTCGCGTCGGCATTACTTTTGCGGTCTATGGCGATGATGCCGGGACTGAACGCCTGATTCCGTTTGACCAGATTCCGCGCATTATTCCGGCACGCGAATGGGCCACGCTGCAACGCGGTCTGGCGCAGCGGGTGCAAGCGCTGAATATGTTTATTCACGATATTTATCACGACCAGCATATTGTGAAAGCAGGTCTGATTCCTGCCGAACAGATTTACCGCAATGCGCAATACCGTCCGGAAATGCAGGGCATTCATGTCGCGGAAAACATTTATGCGCACATTGCCGGTGTGGATATTGTGCGTGTCGGTGAAGGCGAATTTTACGTACTCGAAGATAATCTGCGGGTACCTTCCGGCGTGTCTTACATGCTGGAAGACCGCAAAATGATGATGCGGCTCTTCCCTGAATTATTCAGCCAGAATCAGATCGCGCCGGTCGATCATTATCCGGACATGCTGCTCGATCATTTGCGTTCAGTCGCTCCGCAGGGAACCGATGATCCTACCGTGGTCGTGATGACGCCGGGTATGTTTAACTCTGCGTATTTTGAGCATGCGTTTCTGGCGCAGCAAATGGGCGTGGAACTGGTTGAAGGCAAAGACTTATTTGTCAACGACAACACCGTGTATATGCGCACCACACGCGGCCCGAAACGGGTGGATGTGATCTATCGTCGTGTCGATGATGATTTTCTCGATCCGCTGGCTTTCCGTCCGGACTCATCGCTGGGCGTACCGGGTTTACTGGCCGTCTACCGTTCCGGTCGCGTGACCTTAGCGAACGCAATCGGTACCGGCGTGGCCGATGACAAATCGATTTATCCGTATGTCGGTGATATGGTGCGCTTCTATCTGGATCAGGATCCGGTGCTGAATAATGTACCAACGTATCAGTGCCGCAAAGCGGATGAACTGACATATGTGCTGGCAAATCTGGACAAATTAGTGGTGAAGGAAGTCCACGGTGCCGGTGGTTACGGCATGCTGGTCGGCCCCGCTGCCAGCAAGGACGAAATCGAACAATTCCGTCTGCGGGTGAAAGCGAATCCGTCTGCCTATATTGCACAACCAACGCTGGCGCTGTCCACCTGCCCTACTTTTGTGGAACAGGGGATTGCACCACGCCATATCGATTTACGGCCGTTTGTCTTGTCCGGAAAAACCACGTCCATGGTACCGGGCGGACTAACCCGTGTTGCGCTGAAAGAAGGTTCACTGGTCGTCAATTCGTCGCAGGGTGGCGGCACCAAAGATACCTGGGTACTGGAGAATTAAGATGCTGAGTCGCACCGCTGACCATTTATTCTGGATGGCCCGTTATATTGAGCGCGCCGAAAATACAGCACGGATGCTGGATGTGCATGTACAAAATTCGATGGTACCGCAACCGGTGGAAGTCGCCGAGCGCGGCTGGCGCGCGCTGCTCAGTATTTCTGAATTACTGGAAGCCTTTGATCATAAATACGGCTTACTGAGCCGCCGCGACGTACTGGATTTTATGGTACGCGATCCGGATAATCCTTCTTCGATTGTGGCCTGCATTGAACAGGCACGTGAAAATGCGCGCGCGGTACGCGGCACGCTAACCACCGAAGTCTGGGAAACCCAGAACGCGACCTGGCTGGAACTGAAAGAAAAATTAAGCAGTGGCGTACTGGAACAGGATCCTGCGCAGTTTTTTGAATGGGTGAAGTTCCGTTCGCATCTGGCGCGCGGTGTGATTCAGGGGACAATGCTGCGCGATGAAGCCTGGAACTTTTTGCAGCTCGGTGCCAGTCTGGAACGGGCGGATAATACTGCGCGTATTCTGGATGTGAAATTCCACGGCGCATCGGATAAGCAAATCAGTGATCCGCTGCGCATTCCGCGTGATTTTTATTACTGGGCAGCCCTGCTGCGCTCGGTATCCGGCTTTGAAATTTACCGCAAAGTGTATCGCGATGTGATCACACCGGAGCGTGTGGCTGAATTGTTGATGCTGCATCCGGACATGCCGCGTTCCCTGCTGGCTTGCATGGATGATGTGATGTTTCAGCTGTCCGAAATCAGAAACGATGTTTCCTCAGATACCGAGCGGTTTGCAGGCCGCTTACATGCGCAGCTGAAATTTTCCCGCATCGAAGAAATTCTGGACAGCGGCCTGCACACCACGCTGACTGAATTTCTTGAAAACATTTATGAACTGGGCAATCGTATCAGCCGCGACTTTCTGGTTCCTTTAGCCTGAGCCTGCCGCCTGCTCCTGACCTGTGAAATGACATTATGGATTTATACATCGAACATCTGACGCGCTATCGCTACTCTCAGGCTTTCAGCTATTCGATACAACAGCTGCGCCTGACACCGCGACAGGAACAGTTTCAGCAAGTCAGACAATGGTCTGTGCAGACGCAGGGACGGCAGAATGCGTTCCGCGATGCGTATCAGAATCCTTCTCATTTGCTGACCATGACCAGCTGGCATGATGATATTTCGATTATAGCTCGCGGCACTGTCAGTACCAGCACGCCACCGCAAGGCAGAGTCAGCGACGGCACCGGCTTGTCTCCGCTGATTTTCATCAACGAAACAAGGCTGACCTGCGCAGACGATGCGATTCGTGCGCTGGCGGCAAGCTGCAGACCACCGCAGCACTTTCGTACCGAACATGCGCTGCAACTGGCAAAAGCCATCGAAGCCGCTGTCAGTTATCAGCCGGGCAGTACGGAAGTCAGCAGTACCGCTGCGGAAGTGCTGCAACAGGGCCAGGGTGTTTGTCAGGATCATACCCATGTCTATCTGGCATGCTGCCACGCACTGGAAATTCCGGCGCGCTATGTGTCCGGTTATCTTGATCCGGAAACCGGTGAAACCGCGCAAACGCATGCCTGGGTGGATGTCTGGGTGGAAGACCATGATTACGCTGGCTGGATCAGTCTGGATGTCACCCATACACGGCTGATGAACAGCTCTTATTGCCGCCTCGCCATTGGCCGTGATTACGATTCCGCTTCACCGGTGCGCGGTGTGCGCCGTGGCGGTGGCAGTGAACAACTGGAAGTGCAGGTCAGCGTTGCCCATTTCGACGGGCAGTGATGACCTGTGGCACTCATCACAATCTGTGTTCGCCATACAAACACGTGTTGCAAGTGTTGCAGACACTGACAGCGCCGGATGATCTCGCTACAATCAGATCAGTCTAACTTTGAAAGTGCAACATGACGTATTGTGTGGGCATGCGCTTGCATGCCGGTCTCGTATTTTTGTCGGATTCCCGCACCAATGCCGGTGTCGATCACATCGGCACCTTCCGAAAAATGTCGGTCTATGAACAGCGCGATGACCGCGTGATGGTACTGATGACTGCCGGTAATCTGTCGATCTCGCAATCGGTACGCGAATTGCTGAATACCTATACCGATGCGCAGGGTTTGTCAGTCTGGAATGCGCCGAATATGTATGAAGCGGCACGCATCCTCGGCGAAACCGTGCGGCTGGTGAATCAGCGCGATGCCAAAGCCTTATCCGGCTTCGGGATAGACTTCAATGTCAGCCTGATTTTCGGTGGTCAGATCGGTAATGAGCGCTGCCGTTTATTTCAGATTTATGCAGCCGGTAATTTCATCGAAGCCCATGATGAAAATACTTACTTCCAGATCGGCGAAGCAAAATACGGCAAACCGATTATCGACCGCGTCGTGAATCCGGATACAAGTCTGGACGATGCTGCCAAATGCGCGCTGATTTCAATGGATTCTACCCTGCGCTCGAATATCTCGGTCGGCCTGCCGCTGGACTTGCTGGTGTATGAAGCCGGCAGTCTGAAAGTTGACCGCTTCGCCATCATTGATGAAAAAAATCCCTACTTCCAGATGATACGCAGCAGCTGGGGTCAGCAACTGAAAACCGTGTTTGAAGGCATTGAAGCACCGGACTGGGAACCGCATAACGATGCTTCGCAAACCGAAACACCGGGCCAGCATCAGCCGGTACGTGTTACGCCACCGGCAGTGGAATAAGCAGCAGCGAGAAGCGAATCAGGCAGGCGTGCGCCAGTCACAACCGGCATCGTGATCGCAAATGATGCCGGTCGCCTGCAGATAGGCGTAAATAATCGTAGAGCCGACGAATTTGAATCCGCGCTTTTTCAGGTCTTTGGAAATCTGATCCGACAAAGGACTGGTGGCGACATGCACGCCATCGGTATGAATGGTTTTGCCCTCCGTCCATCGCCACAGATATGCATCCAGCCCGCCGGTTTCCTGCTTTAACTGCAGATAGCAACGGGCATTGCTGATGGTCGCTTCAATTTTGCGCCGGTTGCGGATAATGCCGGCATTCTGCATCAGCGCTTCCACCTTCGCTGCATCATATTCAGCAATCAGCTCTGCATTCCAGCCATCAAACGCCACGCGGTAAGCCTCGCGCTTGTTCAGCACGGTTTCCCAGCTCAGTCCGGCCTGTGCGCCTTCCAGATTCAGCATTTCAAACAAGCGTAATTCATCATGGCAGGGCACGCCCCACTCTTCATCGTGGTAACGCAGGTACAGCGGATTCGCCGGATTGGCCCAGCGACAGCGTTGCTTTTGCATACAGAGTCCGTTCGTCAGTGATGGCAATCGCAGCATGATATCGCGTCATGGCGCGTCACGACCAGTCACGGCACACCAGCGACAGTAAGGTTCGCATGCTGGCTGGTAACGAAAACCACGGCGCAAGCACCGCTGATTGTGCAAATATCGTCATTTGCCATTTTCTGAGGCCCGGACTTTCTGCCGACGACCGCCGGATTGGTATGCTGAACTCCGCATTTGAGCCTGTTTTGGCCATTTTCAGGCTTTTTCCGGACATGTTCAGCGCCCTGCGGACAAAGCTGGACTGCGTGCCATGTATTCGTGAACTTTGTCCGCGTACTTTCTTCGTATATAAAAAAACACCGGCATGAGTGACACACCGGTGTTTTTGATGGCACAGCCAGTTTGCTGCCACAGCGCTGATGCGCTGAACAGCCTGCAGGCAGGTCAGCGCGCGACTGACGGGCTCAGCAAACGCATTTCTTTCGACAGCGGACGTACCAGCGTAAAGTCTGTCCACGCTGCAGGAATAGCACGCGCTACGCTGACCGGACAAACGCCGGTCTGACGATAGCTGAGCGCAGCAGACAGCATGGATTCCGCTGTATCACCGCGCTGGCGGGTAAAGTCATCAGCGACAGTACAAGTTGCAGCAAAACCGTCAGGATAATCGCCGAAGCCTTTCTGATTCACGCCTTTGAACTGAATCGCGAAATAGGTGTAGCCACAGTTATCCTGCGGAACAAAACCGTAAGGCTTACCACGGGTGGTGTTACCGATCAGATTCACAGAAACATCGACGCCGCGCAGCGAGTTAATCAGAGATTCACTGGCAGAGGCCGTACCTTGCGACACCAGCAGCGTGACTTTGTTCAGACCGAGGTAAGGCAATACCGTACCGTTGACTGCGGTGTTATAGAAAGGATACTGCTTGTTCAGATAAGTCAGTTTGTCGTTATACGTCAGCTGCTCAAACACTTTGCCGGATGTCGGGCCAGGTCCAGCAACCATATAAGCCAGTTCGCTGGCTACATACAACAAGCCACCACCGTTGTAGCGCAGGTCAATCACCAGATCCGTGACATTCTGTGCTTTCAGCTGGCTGATGGCGCTGATCAGTTCCGTTTCGGACTGCGCGATATGCTGGTCAAACACGAAATAGCCGACATTGCCATTCAGCGTAGGAATTACTTTTACCTTGCTGACGGTGGCAACAGAATAAGTTGCCGGTGTCAGGCTTTGCGCTGCTTTACCGGAGAAAGCCAGCTGGTGCGCCGCTAACACGGATGGGAATAATGCTTCATTGATTTTAGCAATGCCGGTGGAGGTAGCGTCATTCACAAAATCGACGCCGTCCACTGCCAGCAATCTGTCACCGCGTTTGATACCGGCTTTGTCGGCAGGCGAACCGGCAGCCACTTCCGCCACAACCCAGTTACGCGGTGGCGCACTGGCTTGCGCCGCCCACTGAATACCGTAATCCTGTGCAATACCCTGCGATTGTGCCTGCCATGAGGCGGTGGTTTGCGACCAGTGGAACTGATCGACCGGCTTGCCGGAAGTTGTCAGCTTAGGAGTTTTCAATACATCGAAATACGCCTGCGGCGTTGCGTAGCTGGCCGGATTGATATTGGCTGGCACGTCCTGATACCACAGATAAGTGTCATTGACGAAAGCCTTCAGATAAGCTTTTTCGGTATCCACCGAACCCTGACGGTCTGCTGTACCGGCTCGCGGCGCAGCGCACTGATTCGCCAGTGCGACAGTGCCATCGTTCTGACCGGCATTGGAACCGCTGCTGTCACTGCTACCGCCTCCGCCGCCACACGCACTGAGCAATGCGCTGACCGCAAGTAAAAGAACCCCAGACTTCAATACAAATTTCTCATTCATCATCGTTTCCTGATTTACTGCACTGAAAAAATCCGTCGCCGGAACGACAGCCACACTTCGCACACATACCAGCACCGGACAGGTTACCGGAATTTTAATTTATAACTTATTAATAAAAAAGCCGCTTCCGAATGAACGGAAGCGGCTTTCACAGTCATACTGTCAGTATCAGACAACAATCGTCTGATGCTCATCACCTTCACGCGCACGGATTTCACCGATACGGGAAACAGTTTCACCGGCAGCCTGCAGATGGGCAATCGCTGCATCCGCATCCTGCTGCGATACAACCACGATCATACCGATACCGCAGTTGAACACGCGGTGCATCTCAGCGTCAGCCACACCACCGTGCTGTTGCAGCCAGGTGAACAGCTTAGGCATTTCCCATGCATCTTTGTGCAATACCGCGGTCAGCTTATCGCCCAGTACACGCGGTACATTTTCCACCAAACCACCGCCGGTGATGTGTGCCATGCCGCGTACTTCGATTTTTTCCATCAGGGACAGCAAAGGCTTCACGTAAATGCGGGTTGGTGCCATCAGTGCATCACCCAGTGTGCGGCCGTCGAATTCTGCGCTCAGATCCGGATTCGCGACTTCGATGATTTTACGTACCAGCGAGAAACCGTTGGAGTGGATACCGGATGAAGCCAGGCCCAAAACAACATCACCCGGCTGAATTTTGGTACCGTCGATAATGCGGGATTTTTCTACCGCACCGACTGCAAAACCAGCCAGATCATATTCGCCGTCAGGATACATCGAAGGCATTTCAGCGGTTTCACCACCGATCAGTGCGCAGCCAGCCTGTTCGCAACCTGCAGCAATACCTTTGATCACAGTGGCTGCAGTGTTGACTTCCAGCTTGCCGCAGGCAAAGTAATCGAGGAAGAACAGTGGCTCAGCGCCCTGTACCAGAATGTCGTTCACACTCATCGCCACCAGATCGATACCGACGGTGTCGTGTTTGTTCAGGTGGAAAGCCAGTTTCAGCTTGGTGCCCACACCGTCCGTACCGGAAACCAGAACCGGTTCCTTGTATTTTTTACTAACTTCAAACATCGCGCCGAAGCCGCCGATGCCAGCCATCACGCCTTCGCGCATTGTACGTTTAGCAAAAGGTTTGATTGCATCAACCAGTGCATCACCGGCGACCATGTCGACGCCAGCGTCAGCATAGGAAAGAGAAACAGGGTTAGAAGTGCTCATGATATTCGTCAGTAGGGACCTGAGGCGGTAAAATAGTGAAATTGCCAGAAATCTGGCGCTGGGCAGTATTCTAACAAAACGACCCGTTATTGACCCGCTTTTTGGGCTCTGGCCTCCGAAAACACAATTAAATTAAGCTTGAAGACCTGAAAATGTCCTTTTCTTTTTCCAGTGAGCAAAAACAAAGCATCATCTGGCTCGGCGTCGGACTGGCACTGCTGCTATTACTGTTTTTACTGGCACCGGTGCTGATGCCCTTCATTGTGTCTGCCATTCTGGCTTACATCCTGAATCCTGCCGTTGATCGCTTAAGTCAGATCCGGCTGCGCCGTTTCAGTATTTCGCGCAGCATGGCCAGTTCGGTAGTGATTTTGTTATTAATTCTGACCAGTCTGGCCATGGTGCTGATACTGGTGCCGGTACTGAAAAAAGAATTACCTTTACTGCAATCACAATTACCGCGTTTTCTGGACCGGCTCGATCAGTTCTCGGCGCCGTTACTCGCGAAATACCACATTCCGGTGCGACTGGACGGCGCAGGCCTGAAAGCCCTGCTGACGGATCAGCTCAGCACCAGCGGTGAGGAAATCGGCAAGGCGATCCTGTCTTCACTGAAAGTCGGCGGTACAGCAGTGATCGGCATCATTGGTAATTTATTATTAATTCCTGTTGTTTTGTTTTACCTGCTGCTCGACTGGCACCATTTGATTGGCCGTATCCGGCACTTTATTCCGCGTCGCTGGATAGACAGTATTACCAAAGCTGTCACGGAAGTCGATGATCTGATGGCGCAATATTTACGCGGACAAATTCTTGTCATGGTGATACTGGCTGTGTTTTACGCCGCTGCGCTGGCGCTGGTCGGCTTTGATCTGGCGCTGCCGGTTGGTATCATGACGGGTTTGCTGGTGTTCATTCCTTATATCGGTTACGGACTCGGCCTTGCGCTGGCAATGATCGGTGCAATACTGCAGTACGACAGTATGAATGGCATTCTTGCAGTTGCCGCCGTCTATACCGTCGGACAATTACTGGAATCCTTTATCCTGACCCCGCGTCTGGTTGGCGAACGCATAGGCTTGCATCCGCTGACTGTGATTTTTGCGCTGATGGCGTTTGGTGAGTTATTCGGGTTCACCGGCATACTGATGGCACTGCCCGTTTCCGCAGTCATGTCGGTTGGTGTCAGTTATCTGCGCCGTTATTACCTCAACAGTTCTTTTTATCGTCAGTGATGAAGCAATTACTTCTGGATCTGGACAGCCAGATCCTGCCTTCCCTGACTACCTTCGTGGTGGGTCAGAATGCGGAACTGGCGCAGTTACTGGGCTTGTTTGCACAACGCACGCCCAGCCTGTACGGTGAACGGTCTGTGTACATCTGGGGCGAAACCGGTGCCGGCAAAACCCATTTGCTGCATGCACTGGCAGACCACCCGCACTCGCGCTACATCCCCGCTACTGCGCCGGAACCGGCATTTGAATTCAGTCCGGACATCAGCCTGTATCTGGTGGATGACTGCGATCAGCTGAACCGGCTGAATCAGATTGCTGCATTTAATTTATTCAACGAAGCCCGTTCACGCGGCGCTTATTTTGTCGCTGCCGGTAATCATCCGCCTATGATCCTGAATGTGCGTGATGACTTACGCACCCGCCTCGGCTGGGGCCTGATTTACCAGTTACACGGTCTGACCGATGAAGACAAAATTGACGCCCTGGAACGTGTTGCCGCTGCCCGTGGCATGCAGGTTTCGGCCGGTGTGATTCCTTACCTGATCACACATTACCAGCGCGACATGAGCAGCCTGACTGCGATGCTGGATCAGCTCGATCATTATTCGCTGGTCACCAAACGCCCGATCACGCTGCCTTTGCTGCGTGAACTCATGCTTCAACAACAAACCTGATACCGCCATGCATCTCGCTTTATTTGATCTGGACCATACGCTGCTGCCCATTGATTCTGACTACGAATGGGGCCAGTTTTTATGCCGTCACGGCATTGTGGATGCAGAACAGTTCGGTCGCCGCAATGCGGATTTTTTTGCGCAGTACCAGGCTGGCACGCTGGATCCGGTTGAATATCTGGAATTCGCACTCGGCACACTGGCTGCGATTCCGCCGCAACAATTGCAAGCCCTGCGTGAGCAATATATGGAAGAAGTCATCCTGCCGGTATTGCACCCTGCTGCTGTCCGCTTACTGCGTCAGCATCAGGACAAAGGCGATCTGACTGCCATCATTACCGCAACCAACCGCTTCGTAACCGAGCCTATCGCCGCTGCTTTAGGTGTGCCGCACTTGCTGGCAGCAGAACCGGAACGCGATGCAAGTGGTAATATCACGGGCAAATTATCCGGCGTTCCCACTTCAGGCAAAGGAAAAGTGACGCATTTACAGCATTGGCTGGCTGCGCAGAACAAACAACTGGCCGATTTCGCCAGCAGTCACTTTTACAGTGACTCACACAATGACATACCGCTGCTGGATGTGGTTACCCATCCGGTCGCAACCAACCCGAACGCAAAATTGCAGCAATATGCTGCTGCGAAGGGCTGGCCTCAGATTACGCTGTTTGAAAAACAATGATTAAGAAATTGATACGAAAAATTCTCGGTGTGCGCTCTGCGGAGCAGACACCCCGTGAGCCCGTGATCCTGAAGGCAAAGGAACACGGCATCGACCGCTCACTGGTTTCCCCGAATGCCATCCGCGTTACCCAGACTTTGCAGGAAGCCGGATTTCAGGCATTCATCGTCGGTGGTGCAGTACGTGACTTGCTGACCGGCGTCAAACCAAAAGACTTCGACATTGCCACCAATGCCACGCCGGAACAGGTAAAACGCTTATTCCGCCGCGCTTTCATCATAGGCCGCCGCTTTCAGATCGTGCATGTGATGTTCGGACAGGAATTGCTGGAAGTAACCACTTTCCGTGGCGCCAGTAATGGTCAGGTACAGAAAGATGCGCATGGCCGTGTGCTGAGCGACAACCACTTCGGTGAGCAGCATGAAGATGCGGCGCGCCGCGACTTTACTGTCAACGCGATGTATTACGATCCGGCATCAGAAACCGTGCTGGACTACCACAATGGCATCAGCGATATCCGCCGTAAAACCCTGAGAATTATCGGTGTACCGGAAGCCCGTTTCCGCGAAGATCCTGTGCGTATGCTGCGCGTCGTGCGCTTTGCTGCCAAGCTGCAATTCAGTATTGATCAGTCCACCCGTGCGCCGATTGCGGTCATGGCACCACTGATCAATAACGTCCCGGCTGCCCGTTTATTCGATGAAATGCTGAAATTGCTGACCAGCGGCCATGCTATGGCTTGTCTGCAGCAATTGCGTTCCGAAGGTTTGCATCACGGTACCCTGCCTTTGCTGGATGTGGTGCTGGAACAGCCTATGGGCGAAAAATTCGTCAAACTCGCACTCAGCAATACCGATGAACGTGTACGTCAGGGCAAAACCGTATCGCCGAGTTTCCTGTTTGCCTCTTTGCTGTGGCATCAGGTACTGGAAAAATGGGAAGCTTACAAAGCCGCCGGTGAATTTCCGATTCCGGCTTTGCATCAGGCCGCTGACGATGTGCTGATGGCACAAACCGATGCGCTGGCGATTCAACGCCGTATTGCTTCGGATATGCGTGATATCTGGGCAATGCAGCCGCGCTTTGAAAAACGTGCAGGCAAAGCTCCGTACAAAATGCTGGAACATCAGCGCCTGCGCGCCGGTTACGATTTCCTGTTACTGCGCTGCGAATCCGGTGAGCTGGACCCTGCGCTCGGTGAATGGTGGACGGGCTTCATGCACGGCGATAACGCAGAACGCGAACGCCTGATTCAGCAAAAGCTGCGCTTACCGGCACATTCTGCAGGCGGTGCAGATGCAAAATCCGGTGCTGCGCGTAAACGCAAACCACGTAAGCGTGGTCCGCGCCGTACCGGCACAGGTAACAACGAATCATGATACGTGCCAGTATCGGTATCGGTGCTAATCTCGGCGATGCGGTGCAAACGGTACAGACCGCGATACAGCGTGTTGGGGCATTGCCGGAAACCCGCCTGATCGCGGCATCATCGCTGTACACCTCTGCCCCGATTGATTCCAGCGGCGATGACTACGTCAATGCCGTGATTCAGATAGACACCGGACTTCCGGCGGAACAATTACTGACGGCTTTACAAGCAATCGAACAGCAGCACGGACGTGAGCGTCCGTACCGGAATGCACCGCGCACGCTGGATCTGGATGTGTTGCTGTACGGTGATCAGCAAATTGCCAGTGTCACGCTGCAGGTTCCGCATCCGCGCATGCATGAACGGGCATTTGTCTTGCTGCCCCTGACGGAAATCGCACCGGAAACACTGATTCCGGGTATCGGCGCCGCATTACCTTTATTGCCGTCGGTCAGTGACCAGCGCATACGCCGGATGTAAATCTCAGCGCGGAAAGGAAGAACATGCAAATTCCCGTTATCGCACAGACCACCGGTCTGCTGATTATGTCGAATGTGTTCATGACCATCGCATGGTATGGCCATCTGAAAAGTCTGTCGGATAAACCATGGTGGATTGCAGCAGTAATCAGCTGGGCGATTGCCTTGTTTGAATACCTGCTCCAGGTACCGGCGAACCGGATCGGTTACACTGAGTACAGTCTGGCGCAGCTGAAAATTCTGCAGGAAGCGCTGACGCTGATTGTGTTTGTTCCGTTTGCCGTATTTTTTATGGGACAACCATTCAAACTTGATTATGTCTGGGCTGCGCTTTGTCTGGTCGGCGCGGTGTATTTTATTTTCCGGAGTTAACCGGACTATGACTGCTGGCAACCAGCTTGCCGCAGGCAGGAGAAATCTGATGGCTGAATATTTACAAGACCGCAAAGCGGTCAGCGTTCCCGGCTTAAAAGCCATGCGCCAGAACGGCGACAAAATCACCATGCTGACATGCTATGACGCCAGCTTTGCGGCGCTGATGGACAGGCATGGTGTGGACATGCTGCTGGTCGGTGATTCACTGGGCATGGTTTGTCAGGGACATGACTCAACACTGCCGGTAACGACCGATGATGTTGCATATCACACTGCCAGTGTGGCGCGCGGCAGCAAAAAAGCGCTGATCGTGGCAGACATGCCATTCGGCACCTGCGGCAGTCCGGAAACTACGTATCAGCACGCTGTTAAGCTGATGCAAGCCGGCGCGCACATGGTCAAAATTGAAGGCGGCAGCTGGTTAGTGCCGACCATACGTTATCTGACCGAGCGCTCAGTACCGGTGTGCGCGCATCTGGGCCTGACGCCGCAATCGGTGCATCAGCTCGGTGGCTACAAAGTGCAGGGCAAAACGGATGCGGCAGCAGACTTGCTGAAGAAAGAAGCGCTGGCAGTACAGGAAGCCGGTGCAGCAGTACTGGTGCTGGAAGCGATTCCGGCAGAACTGGGCAAGGAGGTAACTGCCCTGCTCGATATCCCGACCATAGGCATCGGTGCGGGCCCGGATTGTTCCGGCCAGGTACTGGTCATGCATGACATGCTGGGTGTGTTCCCGGGACGCAAGGCCCGCTTCGTGAAAAACTTCATGGATGGTCAGACCAGCATAGGCGCCGCAGTCGACGCTTATGTTGCAGCCGTCAAGGATGGCAGTTTCCCTGCACCGGAACACTGTTTCTGAAGCTAGCTAAAGCTAACACTAACGGCACCTGCGGGTGCCGTTAGCATTTGAAGCAGACACCTCCAATGCACAGGATATTGCATCAGCACATCTGGCTGACAATGGGAAACAACATTAGAAGTCCACTCAACATTTCTTCATGACTCCCCGTTTACAGCACTGATCGAAATTTTTACAACATCTTAATACTTCGAAGACTAAGCTTATCCATCTGAATATTTTTCTTCATTCTGATGAATAAGGAGTCTCAATGAAATTAGCACTTGCCACTGGAGCCGCATTATTTTGTGGTCTGTTAAACAATCTGCACGCAGAAGAAACCAAGCCCGAGCATGAATTCAGCTGGAATGCCGGTATTGCCAGCGAATATCGCTATCGCGGTATTTCTCAGACACGTCTTGATCCGGCGCTGCAAGGTGGCGCCGATTATGTACACAATCCAGATGGTTTATATTTGGGTACATGGCTATCGACAATCAAGTGGATTAAGGACACACCGGGTGCTGGCAGCACTCCTGCTGAGTGGGATATTTATGCCGGCAAAAAGGGGCAACTCGGTGCTGACATCAGTTACGACGCGGGCGCACTGGCCTACGTTTATCTGAATAACAAGCTGGATCAGGCAGGATTAAAAGATGCGAATACCCTTGAATTTTATGGCCAGCTGAGCGCAGGTCCCGCCTATCTGAAATACTCGCATGCGGTGACAAATCTGTTTGGCATCCCCGACAGTAAAAACAGTGGATATCTGGATGCTGGTCTGAATTTTGATCTGGGCGCAGATTACACGTTCAACATGCATGCCGGTTATCAGAAAGTACGGGGAATGAATTCTCAGGCAGCAACGTACACCGACTTTAAACTCGGCGTCACTAAAGAATGGAAACAGCACGGCGTCACTGTCAGCCTGGCTGTCATCGGCACAAATGCAGATAAAGTGTTTTACGCATCACCGGCCAACGGACAATTCATGGGAAAAAGCCGCCTTGTGATGACTGCAGTCAAATCCTTCTGACCACACATTTTCAGTACGATCATGAAAAAGCGCCTGACGGCGCTTTTTTTTCGCCCCCTGCATACCTGCTGCAATCCGGGCATTTACGCTTTTTTTACGCTGCCCGAAAAAAGCTATACACCGTCTTTACTGCGATTTTTCTATCGTAGAGGCTCCTTCTATACAGGAGTCTGAAATGGATTTGATTTACATCGGGTACACCCTGCTGTTCGCAGCAATCACATGCGCACTCATCGCCGGATGCCATCGTTTAAGAGGTGGCAAATGAGTATTTTCCAGATCATCGCAGCCATTCTGGTGCTGCTGCTCGCCGCATATCTGATTTATGCGCTGATACAACCCGAGGATTTTTAAGATGCATCATTCTGCTTTTTTTCAGATCGCACTGTACCTGCTGGTACTGACTGCGATCGCAGTTCCACTGGGAAAACACATGGCCCGTGTCCTCAGTGGTGAACGTCACTGGCTATCCACTGTTCTTGCTCCGGTGGAAAAACTGATACTGCGTGCTGCAGGTGTGCGCGCAGAGCAGGAAATGCACTGGAAACACTATGCGCTGGCACTGATTGCATTCAATTTAACTGGTGCAATTGCTGTCTATCTGCTACAGCGTTTTCAGGATGTTTTGCCACTGAATCCGCAACAGCTGGGTGCCGTCAGTCCTGATTCTGCATTCAATACTGCCATCAGCTTTGTGACGAATACTAACTGGCAAGGCTATGGCGGCGAATCCACGATGGGTTACCTGACGCAAATGCTGGCGCTGGCTGTTCAGAACTTTTTGTCGGCAGCAACAGGTATTGCCGTAGTCGCAGCTCTGATTCGCGGCTTTGCCCGTCACAACGCTTCGGAAATCGGAAACTTCTGGGCTGATGTTGTGCGCGGCACCGTCCATATCCTGCTGCCTTTGTCCTTGATCACGGCCACGCTGCTGATGAGTCAGGGCGTGATCCAGAATTTCGATGCCTACAAAACTGTCAGCCTGACCGAGAAAATCGATTATCAGGCCGCAAAGACCGATGCACAGGGCGCACCCTTGCTGGATAAAGAAGGTAAACCGCTGACAGAAGCTGCCTCGACTGACACCCAGACTTTACCTATGGGGCCGGTTGCATCGCAGGAAGCGATCAAAATGATCGGCACCAACGGCGGTGGATTCTTTAATGCGAATTCCGCGCATCCGTTTGAAAATCCGACACCGTTCTCGAATTTCATCCAGATGCTGGCGATCTTTGTAATACCCGCCGGTTTATGCATCACTTTCGGTACGATGGTAAGCGACAGACGTCAGGGCTGGGCTTTGTATGCAACGATGACGATTCTGTTCACCGCCTTTGCCTTTATCGCGATCAATGCAGAACAAGCCGGTAACCCGCTGCTGAATGCATTACAGATTGACCAATCAGATCACGCGCAAATCGCCAGCTACACAGCACAAGCAGGCGGCAATATGGAAGGTAAAGAAAGCCGCTTCGGCATCGTGGCTTCCGGCTTATTTGCAACCGTCACCACCGCGGCTTCCTGCGGCGCAGTGAATGCGATGCACGACAGCTTTACGCCGCTGGGCGGCATGGTGCCTATGGTACTGATGCAGCTTGGTGAAGTGGTGTTTGGCGGCGTCGGTTCCGGCTTATACGGCATGCTGATCTTCGCATTGCTGGCTGTGTTTATTGCCGGACTGATGATAGGCCGCACGCCGGAATATCTCGGTAAAAAAATCGAAGCCTATGACATGAAAATGGTATCGATTGCGATTCTGACCGGGCCTTTACTGGTACTGGCCGGAACAGCTATTTCCGTGATGCTGACCGATGGAAAAGCCGGGATCGCCAATCCCGGGGCGCATGGCTTCAGTGAAATTCTGTATGCCTTCGTTTCCGCTGCAAACAACAATGGCAGCGCATTTGCTGGACTCTCTGCCAATACGCCCTATTACAACCTGATGCTTGGCATTGCGATGTGGTTCGGACGTTTTCTGATGATCGTACCGGTACTTGCAATTGCCGGGTCGCTGGCATCAAAAAAACGTCTGACGCCGAATGCCGGAACGCTGCCGACGCATGGCCCGCTTTTTGTCGCTCTGTTGCTCGGCACCGTCATTATCGTAGGCGCACTGACGTACATCCCCGCGCTGGCACTTGGCCCTGTGGTGGAACATCTGATCATGATTGCGCAGTAAGGAAGAATCCAAATGAATCATCAACATCAATTATCTTTGTTCAGTAAGCAATTGCTGATGCCCGCCATTGCGGGGGCATTCCGCAAACTGAATCCGAAAACACAATTAAAAAATCCGGTCATGTTTGTCGTTTATGCCGGCAGTATTCTGACCACCGCGCTTGCAGTTCAGGCGCTGACTGGCGAAGGCGAAGCACCTGCTGGTTTCATTCTGGCGACTTGTCTGTGGTTATGGTTCACTGTTCTGTTTGCCAATTTTGCCGAAGCACTGGCAGAAGGCCGCAGCAAAGCACAGGCAGAATCATTGCGCAGCGCAAAGCAGGATGTACGCGCAAGAAAACTGAATACAGCTGCACGTAATGCCACGCAGATTCTGGTCAACGGATCTTCGCTGCGCAAGGGCGATATCGTGCTGGTTGAGGCGGGTGATGTGATTCCTGCCGACGGTGACGTCATCGAAGGTGTTGCGTCCGTTGATGAATCTGCGATTACCGGAGAGTCTGCACCGGTGATTCGTGAATCCGGCGGTGATTTCAGTGCCGTTACCGGTGGTACAAGGGTTTTATCAGACTGGCTGATCATCCGTATCAGTGTCAATCCGGGTGAAGCCTTTCTGGACCGTATGATTGCGATGGTGGAAGGTGCAAAACGGCAGAAAACGCCGAATGAAATCGCACTGACAATTCTGCTGGTTGCACTGACACTGGTGTTTCTGATGGCAACAGCAACATTATTTCCGTTTTCAGCCTTCAGCACCGAAGCCGCGGGCGGCGGAAGCACGGTCACAATCACGGTACTGGTCGCTCTGCTGGTTTGTCTGATTCCTACCACCATCGGCGGTTTGCTGTCGGCGATTGGTGTTGCCGGTATGAGCCGTATGATGCAGGCGAATGTGATTGCCACATCCGGGCGTGCGGTGGAAGCTGCCGGTGATGTGGATGTGTTGTTGCTCGATAAAACCGGCACGATTACGCTGGGTAACCGCCAGGCAGCCGCGTTTTATGCCGCACCCGGCATCTCCGAAGCGCAACTGGCTGACGCTGCGCAATTATCTTCGCTGGCAGATGAAACACCGGAAGGCCGCAGTATTGTGGTTCTGGCCAAGCAACGCTTTGCCCTGCGCGAACGTGACATGGAAAAACTGCAGGCAGAATTTATTCCTTTCACCGCGCAGACAAGAATGAGCGGCGTGGATCTGCATTCCGGCAATACAGTTCGCCGCATCCGCAAAGGTTCTGCCGATGCCATCCGTCGTTATCTGAATGAGTCGGGACAAGCGCTGCCGCCCGCCATTTCCGAAACTGTGGATCAGATTGCACGTCAGGGCAGCACGCCGCTGGTGGTGATTGATGATCAGACCGTGATGGGCGTGATTGAGCTGAAAGATATCGTAAAGGGCGGCATACGCGAACGCTTTGCAGAACTGCGCCGCATGGGCATCAAAACCATCATGATTACCGGTGACAACCGTTTGACTGCTGCCGCCATCGCAGCCGAAGCCGGTGTTGATGATTTTCTGGCCGAAGCGACACCGGAAGATAAACTGCGGCTGATACGCCAGCATCAGGCTGAAGGCAAACTGGTCGCAATGACCGGCGACGGCACCAATGATGCACCGGCGCTGGCGCAAGCGGATGTCGCCGTTGCGATGAACAGCGGTACTCAGGCGGCCAAAGAAGCAGGCAATATGGTGGATCTGGATTCGAATCCGACCAAGCTGATCGAAATTGTGGAAATCGGCAAGCAGATGCTGATGACACGCGGCGCACTGACCACCTTCAGTATTGCAAATGATGTTGCGAAATACTTTGCAATCATTCCGGCTGCGTTTGCAAGCACTTATCCGCAACTGAATGCGCTGAACCTGATGCACTTAAGCAGCCCTGCCAGCGCCATGATGTCGGCTGTGATTTTCAATGCCCTGATTATTATTTTTCTGATTCCGCTGGCCCTACAGGGAGTGCGCTACCGTGCGCTGGGAGCAGCCGTGTTATTGCGCCGTAACTTACTGATTTACGGCTTGGGCGGACTGGTTGTGCCATTTATCGGCATCAAACTGATTGATATTGTACTGACCGTCTTCGGTCTGATCTGAGGAGAAATTTCATGCAAATCTTACGCCCTGCGCTGACAAGTTTTGTACTGCTGTCCGCCATCACCGGCATCCTGTATCCGCTGGCTGTAACCGGCATCGGTCAGGCAGCATTTCCTGATCAGGTCAACGGAAGCCTGATCAGGCAGTCCGGTCAGATCAAAGGTTCTGAACTGATCGGCCAGCAGTTCAGCCAGCCACGTTATTTCTGGGGCCGCCCTTCTGCTACCGCTCCGTTTGCTTACAATGGTCTGGCATCCGGCGGTTCAAATCTGGGCCCGACCAATCCGGCACTGAAAACGGCGGTGGAAGAAAGAATCAAAGCCTTGCGTGAGGCTGATCTCGAAAACACAGCGCCGGTGCCAGTCGATCTGGTCACCGCTTCCGCCAGCGGACTGGACCCGCATATCAGCCCTGCTGCAGCAGAATATCAGTTGCAGCGCGTGGCGAAAGCACGCGGTCTGCAGGCAAAACAAGTTCGTCAGCTGGTCACGCAATACACGGAAGCACCGCAGTTCGGCATCTTTGGCGAAGAACGTGTTAACGTATTGAAACTGAATCTTGCACTGGATAGTCTGAAACCATGAATGTCGCCCGCCCCGATCCCGATACCCTGCTCGGCAAACTGCAGCGCGAGGAAGAACGCGCCGCACGCGGACACCTGAAGATTTTCTTCGGTGCCTGTGCTGGCGTTGGCAAAACCTGCGCAATGCTGCGCGCAGCCCATGCTGAACGGGAAAAGGGCCGCGACATCGTCACAGGTGTGATCGAAACCCACGGACGGAAAGAAACGCAGCAACTGGCTGACGGCCTGGAAGTCCTGCCACCACGGGCAATTTCTTACAAAGATAAGACGCTGTATGAATTTGATCTGGATGCCGCGCTGCAGCGCAAACCGGCGCTGATACTGATGGATGAACTGGCACACAGCAATATTGCCGGATCGCGCCACAGTAAGCGCTGGCAGGATGTGGAAGAATTACTGAGCGCAGGTATCAGCGTGTACACCACGGTCAATGTACAGCATCTGGAAACCCTGAATGACATCGTCGGACAAATCACCGGCATACGGGTATGGGAAACCGTACCCGACCGTATCTTTGATATGGCCGATGAAATCATGCTGGTCGATATTCCACCGGATGAATTGCTGCGCCGTTTGCAAGAAGGTAAGGTTTATCTGGAACAGCAGGCACAGCGCGCCGCCAGACATTTTTTCCGCAAAGGAAATCTGATTGCGCTGCGTGAGCTGGCATTACGCCGCACTGCCGATCAGGTCGATGTGGCAATGCGCGACTACCGCGCAGACAAATCCATACAGCAGGTATGGCAGGCAAAAGAACGATTGATGCTGTGTGTACCGCCAGGTGCAGCGGCGCTGAAACTGGTACGCAGCGCTGGCAGGCTGGCCAGCGGTTTACGGGCTGACTGGATTGCTGTGTTTATCGAAACAGAAGAAAACGCAGCCTCTGACAGCAGCAGCGAAGCCCAGCGCAAAGCCATGAAACTGGCAGCAGAGCTGGGCGCAGAAACCACCACGCTGGCGGGTGAAGATATTGCCGGACTGGTGCTGGCCTATGCCCACAGCCGCAATGTATCGCGGCTGGTCATTCCCAGAGAACACCGGCACTGGCTGCAACGGGTAAGACAGTTTGGCCGCCCTGCGCTGGCAGATGCTCTCAGTAAACGCGATCATCACCTGGATATTATTCTGATTCATGCCGAGGCAGCTGAATCAGTTTCCGCGCCCGAAACCGCCGGCGTGCAACGCTGGCTGAATGCGGAAACAGGAACAGGCTCGTTTGCCGGTTTTGGCTGGGCAGCGCTCGCCTGCACTGCCATCACGGCTTTGTCCGGTGTGCTGACACATTTTTTTGATCTGGCAAATGTGGTCATGCTGTATCTGCTGGCGGTCGTACTGATCTCGGTGAAACTCGGTCGTAATGCTGCGGTGTTCGGCTGTTTTCTCAGTGTTGCCAGTTTTGACTTCTTCTTTGTACCACCGCGATTTTCTTTCAACGTCTCTGACAGCCAGTATTTACTGACTTTTTTTGTGATGCTGGCGGTGTCGCTGATCATCAGTCAGCTGACCGCCACCCTGCGCGCGCAAACGCTGACGGCGCATTACCGTGAACGGCGTACCAGTGCCTTGTACACAACCAGCAAAGCTTTGTCCGGTGCGCTGATGTATGAACAGATTATTGAGATCGCGCTGGAACACCTGACGCCGGTGTTTCAGGCCCGCATTGCGATTCTGCTGCCGGATAGTCAGGATGTGCTGCGGCAACCGGTAATCAGCACGACTGCGGCGCATGATGCCTTACTGCCGGAACCGGATCTCAGCGTTGCGCAATGGGTGTACAGCCATCATCAGGCCGCCGGACTGGGCACCGATACGCTGCCCTCTGCATCAGCGCTGTACGTACCGCTGCGCGCGCCGATGCGCACCCGTGGCGTACTGGCGATTGCACCGCTGCAGAACGGGCTTCCATTCCCGCCGGATCAGCAATTACTGCTGGATACCTTTGCAGCACAAATCGCGCTGGCACTGGAGCGGGTGCATTATGTGGAAGTCGCGCAGGATGCGGTGGTCAGCATGGAAGCCGAACGCTTACGCAATTCGCTGTTATCCGCGGTATCACATGATTTGCGTACACCGCTGACGGCGATTGTGGGTCTGGCCAGTACGCTGCAACAGGATCTGGCGGCAACGCAACGCGATGAGCTGAACAAAGCCTTGCTGGAAGAATCGCTGCGCATGAACGGACTGGTGGTGAATCTGCTGGAAATGGCGCGCCTGCAATCCGGAAAAGTCACGCTGCAAAAACAATGGCAGCCGGTGGAAGAAGTCATCGGCAGCGCCTTGCGTGCCAGCGCACAGGCACTGAAATCCTGTCAGATATCCACACAGCTGGCACCGGATCTGCCGCTGGTGGAACTGGATGCTGTCTTAATCGAACGGGTCTTGTGCAATCTGCTGGAAAACGCAGCGCGCTACGGTCATGGCGAAATTCAGTTGCGGGCAACAGCGGATGACGGCGCAATGCTGATCAGCGTTTGCGATAACGGCCCCGGCTTACCGGCTGGTGTCGATATTTTTGAAAAATTCACCCGCGGCAATCCGGAAGCTGCCAGCCCCGGCGTTGGACTGGGACTGGCGATTTGTGAGACTATCATGCGCGTTCATCACGGCAGCATCCGGGCTGAAAACCGCGCTGAGGGCGGCGCCTGTCTGACCATCACGCTGCCGCTGGGTGAACATCCGCCGCTGCCGCCGTCAGCTGAAGAAGAGTACGAACATGAGTGAATCACGCCTGAACATCATCCTGATTGAAGATGAAAAACAAATCCGCCGTTTCCTGACTACTGCACTGGAAGCAGAAGGCATGAGCGTGTTTGAAAGTGAAACCGCGAAACAGGGTTTGATACAGTGTGCCACCCGCAAGCCGGATCTGGTCATCGCTGATCTCGGATTGCCGGATATGGATGGTGTGCAGCTGATCCGCGAACTGCGCAGCTGGAGCAGCATTCCCGTGATCGTTTTATCAGCCCGCACACAAGAAAGTGAAAAAGTCGCAGCGCTGGATGCCGGTGCAGATGACTTCCTGACCAAGCCCTTCGGCGTGGCAGAACTGATGGCACGCATACGCGCACATTTACGCCGCCGCCAGCCGGAAACCGCGCAGCAGGAATCGCTGTTTTGTATCGGTGAGATTCAGATTGATTTCAGCCTGCGCACCATCATGCGCAAAGGCGAAGCAGTACATCTGAGCCCGATTGAGTACCGTTTACTGAGCACCCTGTGCCGCCATCCCGGCAAGGTACTGACGCATCAGCAATTGCTGAAAGAAGTCTGGGGGCCGGGCAATCTGGAAAACGGACATTATCTGCGTATTTACATGGCGAACCTGCGCCAGAAGCTGGAAGACGAACCGGCGCAACCTGTGCATTTCATTACCGAAACCGGCGTTGGCTATCGTCTGGTGTTGTGAACATCCCGGCTGAAGGCTAAAACCACCCTCCTACCGTCATTTTTTGCCTCAAATGCGGACTTTCGCACAGGCATACGGCGGTCGTCGGCAGAAAGTCCGGCTCTCCGTAAATCAGGTTTGACGATATCCGCATAATTTACAGCCCGGGTAGCAGCCTGTTGCACTTCAGTCACCGGAATACGCTGCCCGGCGGACAAAGCAAGGTTGCTGCGCAAAAAACGGATTAGCATGGCATATCCATCAACGCGAAAGCTGACCACCGGAGACCCGTATGAACCTGAAACGCCGCTATCTTTGCCTGAGCTTACTGGGTGCCGTACACGGCATCACACTGGCCGCCCAGCCTGATCCTTTGTGGGAAAAAGTCGTGCAGCAATACAAAGCTGCGGACAACTACGCCGCCAAAGAAATACGTCAGAACATTACCGTCGAAAAAGATCAGGAAACCCGTCACAGCGTGGTGCGTTTGCAGCTCAGCGGCTGGAAAGACAATACGCCGGAGTACGAAATTGTCAGCATCGATCCAGCACCCAAAGAAAAGAAAAAGCCGATGAATATGGATGCGATGCTGAAAGACGCTTACCGGCAGGTATTCAGCACGACTGCACAACCCAAACGCAGCGATAACGTCAGACTCGGTGAACAGAACGCCACGCTGTTTGAGCTGGATGAAGGTTCGCTGCAGAAAGTCAGCCTGCAATTATGGGCAGAACCGTCCACCGGCAAAATCCTGCAACTGAAAATGCAGGCCAGAATGCCGATGGCGTTTGAAGCCAGCATCAGCACCAGTTACCGCCCCGGCCCCGACGGCATGAGTTTCCCCGCACAAAGGCAAACCGCGTTTGAAATCCATATCCCGTTTAAAAAAGCCAAAGGCAGCTTCGATGAAGCACTGAGCCAGTGGGAAGCCCGCCCCGCCTCAGCCGGCACCAGCGCCAAACCTGCTTCTCCGTAAACTGGCAATCCGTATTCAGCCTGCGATCGCACTGCCGTCTGTGTTGCTTTACAGGCACAACATGCAATATTCATATTTCCAGCCGGCATTTATTTAAATTAGGATGGCTTTTCGCTTTAAAAATATAACAACTCATCCCAGGGAAGACATATGAAACCAGTACGACGCCTGTTACTCGCAGCCATGCTGAGCATTATTCCGGCTGTCAGTATGGCGACAGAACACGACGCATTGTGGAGTAAGGTCACCGAGCAGTTCAACACTTCGGAGAGCTACGCTGCGAAAGATATACGTGAAACCATTCACTTTGAAATGAATGAAGAAACCCGGCATACCGTCATTCAACTGGCATTGGGGGGCTGGAAGAACGGTCAGGCGTATTACCAGACGATCAGCGTTGAACCTGCTTCCGCGACAAACAAAAAACCTTTCCGGTTTGATGAAAAAAGTAAACCTGCATTGCGTAAATTCTTTGCCAGCGAACAAGCACCGAAGAGAACCGATAACGTCATGCTCGGTGAAAAAAATACCATCCTTTTTGAAGGTTCCAATACGGAAGGAAAGGATAAGTTTCAGTTTCAGATCTGGGTCGATCCGGATACGGGCGCAATTCTTCAAAATAAATTTTATATGACCGGCCCAGCCAAACTGGTGATCTCCGCACTGACATCCTATGCGGTCGGACAGCAAGGTATCAGCTTGCCATCAAAGCGCCACATTGATCTGGAATTTAACGAGCCATTCCGAGTGAAAGGTACCGTCGACGAGGAACTGCTTCACTGGGAAGTGGCCCCCGACGTAACGCGCACCGGCAAACCAGCCTCTCCTTGACTATGTAAAGGCTTGCAAAGCGGTAATTCGACGCAAATGCAGATTCCGGCACAGCGATATGGCTGTCGCCAGCAGAAAGTCAGGGCTTTGCGAAAGTGCAGATGACGATGTCTGCACAACGATCACATCATCACCACGGCAATGCCTGTCCGTCGTAGCTGAAAAATCCGCCGCTATCCGCCGGTGTTTTGGCGCGGATCACGGATAACAGTTCCGCCGCAGCGATTTCCGGTGCGCGGGCGGCGTGGCCACCTTTGAATGGTGCGGACAGCGCCGATTGCACTGTGCCCGGATGCAAGGCCAGCAACACTTGTTGCGGACAAGTGCGCTGCACTTCAATCGCCGCCGTTTTGATCAGCATGTTCAGCGCGGCTTTTGAGGCGCGGTAACTGTACCAGCCACCGAGCCGGTTATCGCCGATGCTGCCAACCTTCGCCGACAAAAACGCCATTCTGCCCTGCTGTTTATCCAGCAGCGGATGGAAATAGCGCAATACCAGTGCGGGGCCGAAAGTATTGACCGCAAAGGTTTGCTGCAATTGCGCCAGGTGCAGATCGCCGAGTTTCTTCTCCGGCATTGCTTCGGGTGTATGCAAAACACCGGCGGCATGAATAATCAGTTGATACGGAGCCTGATCACGCAAGGCCTGTGCCGCCTGCTGCACACTGTTTTCATCAAGGAGATCCAGCACCGGCGTGCTGTTACGCGACAATGTCACAACCTGTATCTGCTCATCACGCAATTGCGCGGCGATGGCGCTGCCGATGGCACCGGAACCGCCGATCACCAGCGCACGCGTTTTTTGTTCAGCGTATATGATGTTTTCCTTCAGGGTTTTCAGAGTTGATCGAGATGGCTGCGGCACCACGCGGCACGTAACTGCAGCGCGGTTTTATCTTCTTCTTTCATTTTCGCCAGCTGCGGATAAATCATGCCGAGGCGCGGATTACGCGCAAACTGTTCGCGGTGACGTAAAAAGAAATCCCAGTACATGGCATTAAACGGGCAGGCTTTTTCACCGGTTTTCTGCTTGCGGTCATAAGCGCAGCCTTTGCAGTAATCGCTCATTTTGTGGATATAAGCGGATGTCGATACATATGGCTTCGTCGCCAGCAAACCACCATCAGCAAACTGGCTCATCCCCAGCGTGTTCGGCAATTCCACCCATTCAAATGCATCGATATAAATCCCCAGATACCACTGATGTAATTCCTGCGGATCCAGCCCGGCCAGCAAGGCAAAATTGCCGATCACCATCAGGCGCTGAATGTGATGCGCGTGAGCATGCTGCAAGGAAGCCTGTATCGATTGCGAAAGGCAGCGCATACCGGTTTGTCCATTCCAGAACCACGGCGGCAGCGATTGCGCGTGTTGTAAGGCATTCTGTTGCGCGTAATCCGGCATGGCAGCCCAGTAGATGCCGCGCACGTATTCGCGCCAGCCCAGAATCTGCCGGATAAATCCTTCCGCCGATGCCAGTGGCACCGCGCCGTTTTGGAAGGCTTGTTCGGCTGCGCGCACCACTTCCAGCGGGTGCAGCATTTTCACATTCAGCGCAAACGAGAGTAAGGAGTGGAATAAGCGTGGTGCAGCGCTGTGCATTGCATCCTGAAAACGTCCGAAGTACGGCAGCACTTCGCGGATAAAAAAGTCCAGTTGCTGCAAGGCTTCGTCGCGATCCAGCGGCCAGCGAAACCGCTGTGCCGATGGCTCGCCGAAACTCTTCACACCCGCCGCCTGAATTTCTTCCCACAACAAACGGTGATCATGCACTGGCCGCTGATCCTGCGGTTCTGCCGGTGTACCGCGCCAGGCTTCACGGTTATCGTGATCGAAATTCCATTGCGCGCCGACAGGCTGATTGCCATCCATCAGCACCTGATGTCTGACCCGCATCTGGCGATAAAAGCTTTCCATCAGCCAGCGCTGCCGCTGACTGAACAAGCGTTGCGCATCATCGCGCGCACTCAGAAAATGCGCGCTGTCGTCTGCACTGGTTTGTATGCCCGCTTTCTCAAAGTCCGCTGCAATCTGATGCAATTGCTGATCCAGCCGCCATTCATCGGGCAACTGATAACTGAATTTTTCTATCCGGTATTGCTGACACAATTGCTGCAGATTGGCGGCAATGCTGTGCTGATTTGCGCTGTCGCTGATTTTGAAATACCGGACTTTATGCCGGCGAGCGGACAGTTGCTGTGCCAGTCTCCGCATTCCGGCAAAAATCGCGATGATTTTCTGCGCGTGGTGCAGTACGTAGTCGGTTTCCTGACGAACTTCCATCATCACGATCAGCACTTCCGGGTCCGGCGTCTGAAACCACGGATGTTCGGGATTCAGCTGGTCTCCGAGAACCAGTCTTAAATGGCGTATGGTTTCACTCATACTGCAGTCCCCCAGCAACGGCGATAGTTGCCTTCGCTGTCATATTGTTTAATCTGACGGCGAATATCAAAATGCCGCCCGCCGCGCGGATCGGTGCCATGACCGGAAATGTATAACCAGTTACCCTGATTGCTGAATACATCAAAATCCAGCAATTGCGCTTCAAACCAGGCCGCACCGGCGCGCCAGTCACCCTGCATTTCATTCAGCCAGTAACTGGCCACAATTTGCCGCATACGGTTTGATAAATAACCGGTCAGCCGCAGTTCCCGCATACCGGCATCGACCAGATCACAACCGGTGTTACCGCTGGTCCAGCGCTGCCACTGCACTGCATCATGCTGCTCCGGCCCGTGATAAATATTTGACAGACCTTGCTTACGATACAAAAGACTGCCGTATTGCCTGTGTAAAAACCGGAAGTAATCCCGCCATAGCAATTCAAACCAGTGCCAGTAAGTGCTTTTGTTTTCGCCGGACTGCTGCTCTGCTTCGCGGATCATTTGCATCGCACGCCGTGGCGATAAACTGCCGCAAGCCAGCCACGGTGACCATTTGCTCGAAAAATCCAGCCCCTGCAAAGCGTTACGCGTGGTTTCATAGGTATGGGTTAGACCTTTTTGCGCATAGCGATTCAGATGCTGCAGCGCCACTGCTTCACCGCCCTGCCAGTGTGGATGTGTCAAAGGAAAAGAGCTGTACTGTTGGCGCCCGGCGATCTCAGGACTGACAGGAATATCCGGAATGACAGAACGCGCCTGCCATGCTGCGATGCCATCCGGTAATGGCGGCAATTGCAAAGGCGCAGGCAAGCATTCCGCCTCCCGAACCGACGCATTTTCCAGTTGCTGACGAAAATGGGTGAACACCGGTGGTAAATCCTGTACATCAAACGGCAACTGATGCGGCAACAGCAAGCTACTGTGCCAGACCGTGTTCAGCGTTACTCCCTGTTGTTGTAACACAGGCTGCAATGCCGCAAGCTGCTGCTCCTCTTCGGGCGCGGGTAAGTCTTCCGTCCATACCGCCCGGATTTGCAGCGTAGCGCACAGCTCAGGAATCAATGATTCCTGTTTTCCGTGCAACACCAGTAAATCGCTGCCTTTTGCACGCAGGGCTTGCTGTAAAGCCTGCACATTTTGTGCGAGCCAGTGCAAACGTAAATCGCTGTAACGGGCATGGCCCCAGCGCGTTTCCGAATTCTCCGGCCAGAAGAAGACCGGCAGTAAATCACCATTCTGTTGCAACGCCTGCGTCAGTACAGCATGGTCATGCAGTCGCAAATCCTGACGAAACCACAGCAATGCTGTCATACGCCCTCCTTCCCGTTTGCGCCCTGACGACGGCAACGTTCCGAGCAATACCGCACTTGTTCCCAGTCACGCTCCCATTTTTTTCGCCAGCTGAACGGCAGTCCGCAACTGACACAGACTTTGGTCGGTAATTCTGATTTTTTCCGCATCTTCATAGTATGAATATGTTTTTTAATATTTCAGTAAAACGGTTTTCTTATTCAAATAAAGAAGCTTGCACGACTTCCGGTAAAGTCTGACGGGGCTTACGTTTAGGTTTGTCTGTACGACTGACACGGGAGCCGTGTTTCTCAATAACCGCTGCTTTTGCGGCACGGACTTCCGGCTGTCCGCGGACTGCAAATAAGCGCTGTTTTGCAAGACGTGTCGCCTGCTCGAGCTCCACGGGTGGCTGCGGCAATTCCTGTCCCAGTGTGAAGCCGAGTTGCTGCTGCATCACCGGCGGCATTTTCCAGGGCTCAAACAACCATGAATCCGGCACTTTACGCATTGCAGGAAGCCACCGACGTACGAAGCGCCCATGCGGATCATGATCGCGTGCCTGTTTCAGCGGATTGTAAATACGCGGAACATTCATACCGGTCGTACCGGATTGCATCTGCATCTGACTCCAGTGAATACCCGGCTCGTAATCCACAAACTGTGTCGCCAGCCAGCAACCGACATCGCGCCAGTGCAGCCATAAAGGATAAGCCGCAACGGAGACCAGCATCGCGCGCATACGAAAATTCAGCCAGCCGGTTTCGCGCAGCATCGCCACACAGGCATCCACCAGCGGCCAGCCGGTACGGCCTTCCGTCAGCAATTGAAAATGCAATGGGTTCCAGCCATCTTCACGCAAACCGGTGTAACCACGGTGCATGGGCTGAAATTCGATTTCCGGCTCGCTCTCCAGCTTTTGTATGAAATGACAGTGCCAGTACAAGCGACTTTGAAATGCCTGCAACCCTCCGCGCTGGCGGCTTTCCTGCTCGGGCAGCTTTAGTAGTAGACGACGTACGCTTTGCACTGTTTCACGCATGCTGATGCAGCCATAACTCAGATATGGAGATATGCGGGAACAGGCCGTCGGCGCAGACAAGGGAGAAGAAATGCCGCCGCGATACTGCATACAGCGCTCCTCCGCAAAAGTGTTCAATGCTTGCAATCCCTGCTGACGACCACCGGGTTGCCGTGACGGCGGATCGGCCTGATGCAAACCGAGCGCCGCCGCAGCTGGCACCTGTACATCAAACGGCAGCTTCTGCCATTGCAATGACTCCGGCAATGTCTGCAAAGGTTTCGCCATTTCAGTTTCCCATGCAGTTTGCCAGCGGTTTCTGTCTCGCAAGCCGCGTACCACACCGAACTGGCGGTGCTCCTGCCATTGCACATTTTTTTCACGACACCAGACCGCGACCTGACGATCGCGTTCATAAGTCCAGCCATTACCGGTTTCTTCGTGTGAATGCATCGTATGGAATGGCGAATGATCATAGAGTGCGTTCAGAACGCTGATGATGTCGCCATGCAAAATCAGCAATTGTCCGCCCATTGCACGCAATGCTGCGTACAAAGACCGCAGGCTTTCGACGATAAAGTGATAGTGCGACGCGGCCATGTCCGGCTGTTGCCACAAGCCGGGCTCAATCACATATAAGCAGGCGAAGGGGCCGTTACGGGCAGCGGCCGACATAGCGGCGTGATCCTGCCACCTCAAATCACGTTTTAACCAGACCAGTGAATAGCTCATGAGGATAAGCTGTTTGCTGTCAACAGGCTGCATTCTGGCATGACTGCGAAAATGCCGCTGACGGGCCACTGAAAACACAAAAGCCGGCAAATGCCGGCTTTTGTTTTTCGTCTGATTAGCTATTTCAAACCATTTACGCGGTGGCTTTTTGTGCCACTGGCTGATAGCGTGTCAGGCTGCTTTCCAGATGCTGACTCAGTGTTTCATTCGAATCCACCGTCATACCGAGTGGCTGCAGCAAGCCATCCTGTAAGCCATAAACCCAGCCGTGTACAGTCACTTCCTGTCCGCGATCCCAGGCATCCTGAATGATGGTGGTTTTACATACGTTCACCACTTGCTCGATCACGTTCAGTTCGCATAACTGATCTCCGCGTACCCGGTCATCCACAATTTCGCCCAGATAGCGTTCATGCTTCTGATGGACATCCTGAACATGGCGCAGCCAGTTATCGGCCAGCCCGACGCGACGGTTCATCATCGCAGCATGCACACCGGAGCAGCCGTAGTGACCACAGATAATAATATTGCGCACTTTCAGCACATCGACTGCAAATTGCAATACAGATAAGGAATTCAGGTCAGAATGTACGACCACATTGGCGATATTCCGGTGTACGAATAATTCACCTGGCAGCATGCCAAGCAATTCATTGGCCGGAACGCGGCTGTCTGAGCAGCCTATCCATAAGTAATCAGGGGTTTGCTGGGAAGCCAGGGTTTCGAAAAAATGCGGGTCTTTCTGACGGATAGCGTCCGCCCAGCGCCGGTTGTTTTCAAAGAGTTGTTCCGGCGTAAATTTATTGGTTGTCTGTGCAGTCATCTTGTCGCCTGTTGATTGAACAGGCGAGATTTTACCCTGCCGCCTGCCGAAAGGCACGGACAAACGCAAGCAGCCCGCTCACTGGCGGGCTGTGATATTGATACGGCGCAGATCAGCGGTTATTGCCGCTACGTTCGTCCTGTTCTGCCAGCATGGCTTTTTTCAAGCCTTTATCAACAGGACTTTCACCCAGCCAGATTCGCAGAATCGCGTTATAGAAAGCCAGATCAGGATAAGGCTCTCCCATTTTCTTACCATTCAGCATCACGATCGTGCCCTGATTAGGAATCCAGTCAACAATCATGGTGTCGCCTTTTTTCAGCTCCGGCACCGATGCAAACAGCTCACCAAAACGCATGAACTGAGATGTCATTTTCAGCTTCTCAGACTTATCGGTATTTTGCTGAATACCTTGCATAAAGCCGCGACCGAAATCTTCGTTACTCAGGTCGCGCAGCATGGTGATGGCAACCCGGCGCGGCCCTTGTGCAGCCAGCACATCCGGCACAGTGTTCTTTTTTTCTTTCAGATACAACGCAGCGACGTAGACCTTAAAAATCGCTTTATAACGAATACCGGCACCGTTGAGCTTCAGCTCATTTCCGGCAACCTGCACCGCATCATCCAGCTTTACACCCGCTACCTCGGTTGCACCGGCATTCATCAGGCAACCCAGACTCAGACTCAAAGCAAGCATCCATTGTTTACTGCGTTGTCCAAACATAATCGTCTCCGTCTTGTTTTATATTATTTATCACTCCCTTGACTGAAATCCTTACCAGCGCGGGCGCTTTAGCATAACCGAAAATGCAAGCCACATACATGTCTGACAACCGAGCGTATCCTCTAGCACACACGACTGCAGAAAAATGATCACCAAAATAAAAAACGCAGATCAGAGATCTGCGTTTTTTACCGGGCAGCCTTTGCAGGCATCAGCGGGATTTATTCAAAAAACTTTTTGACTTTATCCATCCACGAATTGCTTTGCGGATTGTGTTTTGAACCGCCTTCCACCGTCAGCTGTTCAAATTCACGCAGCAAATCTTTCTGACGTTCTGTCAGACGTACCGGCGTTTCAATCACAACATGGCAGAACAGGTCACCGGCATAACCGGAACGCACACCCTTCACACCTTTACCGCGCAAACGGAAGGTTTTACCGGATTGCGTACCTTCAGGAATCGTGAACGATGCCTTGCCGCTGAGTGTCGGTACTTCCACATCACCACCGAGTGCAGCGGTTGCAAACGAAATCGGGATTTCGCAATGCAGGTCATCGCCTTCGCGCTGGAATACCTGATGCTGCTTAATGTGGATTTCAACATACAGATCGCCCGGAGGCCCGCCATTCACGCCGGGCTCGCCATTACCGGAAGAGCGAATCCGCATACCGTCATCAATACCGGCAGGCACTTTCACTTCCAGTGTCTTCTTACGTTTAATGCGACCTACGCCCGAGCAGCTTGTGCACGGCTCAGGGATAATTTTGCCTGTGCCATGACATTTCGGACAGGTTTGCTGAATCGCAAAGAAGCCCTGCTGAACACGAACCTGACCATGACCACCGCAAGTGGTACAAGTTACCGGTGACGTACCCGGCTTTGCACCGGAGCCGTGACAAGTATCGCACTCATCCCAGCTTGGTACCTGAATGGTAGTCTCATAGCCATTCGCAGCCTGCTCCAGTGTGATTTCCAGGTTGTAACGCAAATCTGCGCCACGATATACCTGCGGGCCGCCCCCACGACGGCCGCCACCGAAAATATCACCAAAAATATCACCGAATGCATCAGCAAAACCGCCCGCACCGGCACCGCCGCCACCCATGTTCGGATCCACGCCGGCATGACCATAGCGGTCATAGGCCTCGCGTTTTTGCGGGTCCGAAAGCATTTCGTAGGCTTCTTTGACTTCTTTAAACTTTTCTTCCGCCGCCTTGTTATCCGGATTACGGTCCGGATGGTATTTCATGGCGAGCTTACGGTAAGCTTTTTTGATTTCGTCATCGGAGGCATTTTTGCCCAGTCCGAGTACTTCGTAAAAATCACGCTTTGCCATGTCAATTAACCTTGTGATCGCTGCTGTCCTGACACTGCGGAAAACAGCCTGTTCCTGAATTGCGTTTACAACTGAGGCGCAGAGTACACAGAACTCAGTTCTGCGACCTCTGCGCCCCGGCAGATACGTTAAGCCTGAGACTTAACGATTATTTGTTGTCTTTGACTTCTTTGAACTCAGCGTCAACAACATCATCGTCTTTAGCTTTTGCATCCGCACCGGCTGCGCCGCCTGCTGCTGCAGCTTGTTCCTGCGCCTGCATATCGGCATACATTTTTTCGCCGAGTTTTTGCGCTGCAGTCGACAATTCACCGATCTTCGTATCGATCTCAGCTTTTTCGCCGTTTTTCAGAACATCTTCCAGCGCTTTGATCGCTGCTTCGATTTTCTCTTTTTCACCGGCTTCCAGCTTGTCACCGTGCTCACCCAGCGCTTTACGGGTGGAGTGAACCAGTGCATCACCCTGATTGCGGGACTCTGCCAGTTCTTTGACTTTCTTGTCTTCTTCCGCGTTCAGTTCTGCGTCTTTCACCATGCGCTGGATTTCATCTTCAGACAGACCGGAGTTTGCTTTGATGGTGATCTTGTTTTCTTTACCGGTTGCTTTATCTTTCGCGCCGACGTGCAGAATACCGTTAGCATCGATGTCGAAAGTCACTTCGATTTGCGGTGTGCCGCGTTGTGCCGGTGGAATACCTTCCAGATTGAATTCACCCAGCGCTTTGTTACGCGCAGCGATTTCACGTTCACCCTGGAACACTTTGATCGTTACTGCAGGCTGATTGTCTTCTGCAGTAGAGAATACCTGGCTGAACTTAGTCGGGATCGTGGTGTTTTTCTGGATCATTTTTGTCATCACGCCGCCCAGGGTTTCGATACCCAGAGACAACGGAGTCACGTCCAGCAGCAACACGTCTTTACGGTCACCGGACAGAACAGAACCCTGAATCGCCGCACCAACCGCAACTGCTTCATCCGGATTCACGTCTTTACGCGGATCGCGGCCGAAGAATTCTTTTACCGCGTCCTGCACTTTTGGCATACGGGTCATACCACCGACCAGAATCACGTCATCGATATCCGATGTTTTGATGCCAGCATCTTTGATTGCCAGACGGCATGGCTCGATCGTTTTCTGAATCAGTTCTTCTACCAGTGCTTCCAGTTTTGCACGGGTGATTTTCATGTTCAGGTGAGTCGGTACGCCATTTGCCATTGCAATGTATGGCTCATTGATTTCTGTCTGTTGCGAGCTGGACAGTTCAATTTTTGCACGTTCTGCAGACGCTTTAATACGTTGCAGAGCGATAGGGTCTTTGGACAGATCCAGACCGTTGGTTTTTTTGAATTCGTCGATGATGTAATCAATCATGCGCTGATCGAAATCTTCACCACCGAGGAAGGTATCACCATTAGTAGACAGCACTTCGAACTGCATTTCGCCATCAACGTCAGCGATCTCAATGATAGAGACGTCGAATGTACCGCCGCCGAGGTCATACACCGCAATCTTGCGGTCGCCTTTTTCTTTTTTATCCAGACCAAACGCCAGTGCAGCTGCTGTTGGCTCGTTGATAATACGTTTCACTTCAAGACCAGCGATACGACCGGCATCTTTGGTTGCCTGACGCTGAGCATCATTGAAGTAAGCTGGAACGGTAATCACTGCTTCAGTTACTTCTTCGCCGAGATAGTCTTCGGCAGTTTTTTTCATTTTGCGCAAAACTTCAGCGGAAATTTGCGGCGGAGCCAGTTTTTTGTCACGCACAGAAACCCATGCATCACCGTTGTCAGCTTTGCTGATCGAGTAAGGCATCAGACCGATGTCTTTCTGCACTTCTTTTTCTTCAAATTTACGACCGATCAGACGCTTTACTGCGTACAGTGTATTTTTCGGATTTGTTACTGCCTGACGCTTCGCAGAAGCACCCACCAGAATTTCACCATCTTCTTGGTAAGCAATGATCGATGGCGTAGTACGCGCACCTTCTGCATTTTCGATTACTTTTGGCTGGCCGCCTTCCATCACTGCTACGCAGGAGTTAGTCGTACCCAAGTCAATACCAATAATTTTTCCCATGATTTTCCCTCGGAAATGTCTGTTTTTTCGTTAATTTCGTGAATTCCTGATCATTTTCACTGATTCAGGCATTGTCTGATCCCGATATAAGGTAAAAAAAACGCTTTTCAAGCACTTTTTTTGCTTTTTTCAGTGTTTATTTACCTTGTGCAACTGTAACCAGCGCAGGACGCAATAAACGGTCAGCAATCATGTAACCTTTTTGCAATACTGTGACAACGGTATTTGCCTCCTGATCCGCAGGTACCATCGAAATTGCCTGGTGTTTGTTCGGATCCAGCTTTTCACCCTGTGCGGGATTCACTTCTGCCAGACGATTTTTTTCGAATGCAGCATTCAACTGCTTCAGTGTGATCTCCACACCCTCTTTCAGCGATTCGACAGTCGGCGCTTCCACTTTCAAAGCCATTTCCAGACTGTCTTTGACCGGCACCATGGCTTCAGCAAAGCTTTCGACTGCAAATTTATGTGCCTTAGAAATATCTTCCTGTGCGCGGCGACGGATATTTTCGCCTTCCGCCTTTGCACGAACGAAAGCATCCTGCATTTCGGCCAGTTTCAATTCCATCTCGGCAATTTTGTGTGCAGTTTCATCTGCCGGCTCTTCTGCTGCAGCCTGAACGAACTCTGGTGTCAGATCCTCAGTCACCATTTCAGCCGGCTCAACCGGAGCATCTGTTGCCGGCACCTCTTGTTGAGCCTGTTTGTTTTCCTGCTCTTGCATATCTTTCTCCAGTCTAAAAACATATTACCCGTCCATATAGTGGTGTCTTTCCCATTTTCAAGACTGAAGCTGAAACATTTTGCGACTTTTTTAAACACTGCAATAACACTAAAACATCCTAACCAGACTATGCTGAATTTATCCTAATTTGTATGCACCATTCATAGGGAGGGTCATATGCGACTGACCGTCATTTCTCTGGCGTTGCTGACGTATACCGTCATTACTGCCATTCTTATTTGCTGGGCGAAAATTGCCTGATTAACGGCAGACAGTCAGGCAAACACATCGACGAAATTCAACAAAACTCTAGTAAAATGAAGGGTTTATTATTCTTCTCCCATTTATCTGGAGTAGTGCATGATTTTTGTCACAGGCGGCGCAGGCTTCATCGGAGCCAATTTTGTACTGAACTGGCTGGCTCAATCCGATGAGTCCGTCCTCAATTTCGACAAACTGACTTACGCAGGCAATCTCAATACCCTGAAATCCCTGCAAAATGATCCCCGGCACTTGTTCGTACAGGGCGACATCTGCGACACAGCAGTGTTAGACAGCCTGTTTGCCAAACATCAGCCGCGTGCGATTGTGCACTTTGCGGCCGAAAGTCACGTTGACCGCTCCATTCACGGCCCTGCCGCGTTCATTGAAACCAACGTCAACGGCACGTTCAGTCTGCTGGAAGCAGCACGCAAATACTGGACTGGCCTGAGCGATGAAGCAAAAGCCGGCTTTCGTTTCCTGCACGTTTCCACAGATGAAGTCTACGGCACACTGGAAGCAGATGATCCGCCATTCAGCGAAACCACCGCTTACGCACCGAACAGCCCGTATTCAGCCTCCAAAGCTGCATCCGATCATCTGGTGCGCGCCTATCACCACACCTATGGCTTGCCGGTATTAACCACCAACTGCTCGAACAATTACGGTCCTTACCATTTCCCGGAAAAACTGATTCCGCTGGTCATTACCAGTGCGCGCGCTGGCAAAGACCTGCCAGTGTACGGTGATGGTTTGCAAGTCCGTGACTGGCTGTTTGTGACAGACCACTGCGCAGCGATCCGCCGCGTTCTCGAAGCCGGTAAGCCGGGCGAAACCTACAATGTCGGCGGCTGGAATGAGCAGACCAATATCAGCGTAGTCCACACAATCTGCGACCTGCTGGACGAACTGGCCCCGAAAGCCAGCGGCAGCTACCGCGATCAGATCCGTCACGTTAAAGACCGCCCGGGCCATGACCGCCGCTATGCGATTGATGCACGCAAAATTGAACGTGAGCTCGGCTGGAAGCCGGCAGAAACCTTCCAGACAGGACTGCGCAAGACCGTGGAATGGTACCTGAATAACAATGAATGGGTTGCCCAGGTGCAATCCGGTGAATACCAGAACTGGATCAACTTACAGTATCAGCAAGGATAAGCATGACGCAGGCAATCAACCGTAAAGGCATTATTCTGGCGGGCGGCTCCGGCACTCGCTTGTATCCGGTAACACAGGCTGTCTCGAAACAGCTGCTGCCGGTGTACGACAAACCCATGATTTATTATCCGCTGACCACGCTGATGCTGGCTGGAATCCGGGAAATTCTGATTATTTCCACACCGCAGGACACACCGCGTTTCCGCGAACTGTTGGGTGATGGCTCACAATGGGGCATCCGGCTGGAGTATGCGGTGCAACCGTCTCCTGATGGTCTGGCACAAGCCTTCATCATTGGCCGTGAGTTTGTCGGTAATGCCCCTTCTGCGCTGATCCTGGGTGACAATATTTACTACGGCCACGATCTCGTGTCTTCTCTGGAAGCAGCAAACCAGCGCACTGCCGGTGCAACGGTATTTGCTTACCATGTACACGATCCGGAGCGTTACGGTGTTGTTGAATTTAACTTAGACCGTCAGGCTGTCAGCATCGAAGAGAAACCACAGCAACCCAAATCCAATTACGCGGTGACAGGCCTGTATTTCTACGATCAGCAGGTATGCGATATTGCAGCGTCGATCAAACCATCTCCGCGTGGTGAACTGGAAATTACGGACGTCAACAATGTTTACCTGAAACAGGCCGAGCTGAAAGTTGAACTGATGGGGCGCGGTATGGCCTGGCTCGATACCGGCACACATGAGTCATTGCTGGAAGCAGGTCAATTTGTGGCAACGGTAGAAAAGCGACAGGGTCTGAAAATTGCCTGTCCGGAAGAAATTGCCTTCCGTCGCGGCTATATCAGCGCTGAACAGGTTGAAAAACTGGCGCAGCCGCTGAAGAAAAATGAATATGGTAATTATTTGCTGAAATTGTTGGAAAGACAGGCGTACTAATATGAAAATCATTCCGACGAGCTTACCTGAAGTATTCATTATCGAACCCCAGGTGTTCGGCGATAGTCGCGGCTTTTTTTATGAAAGTTTCAATGCACGTAAATTCGCAGAACTGACCGGCGTTCGGGCTGAATTTGTGCAGGACAATCACTCCAAATCCGGAAAAAACATTCTGCGTGGTTTGCACTATCAGATCCAGCAAGCACAGGGCAAACTCGTCCGCGTGGTGTCAGGTGAAGTATTCGACGTTGCCGTTGACATCCGAAAAAGCTCCCCGAACTTCGGTCAATGGGTCGGCGTCAATTTATCTGCAGAAAACAGCCGGCAATTGTGGGTGCCACCAGGTTTCGCACATGGTTTCGTAGTTCTGAGTGAACAGGCGGAGTTTTTGTATAAAACAACCGACTACTGGGCACCGGAACACGAACGTTGCCTCGCGTGGAATGATCCTGAAATCGGAATCGACTGGCCCATCAGCGAAGCGCCGTTACTGTCGGCGAAAGACCAACTCGGTAAAAGCTTGTCAGAAGCAGAGGTCTTCGCATGAAAATTCTGATCACCGGTGTCAGCGGCCAACTGGGTCGCAGCCTTGTGGAACGTCTTGGCAATGAGCATCAGATTATTGCGGCAGACCGGACAATGCTGGATCTCAGCAAACCGGATATGATTGTGACCACAGTCAGACAAATTGCGCCGGATCTGATCATCAATCCGGCAGCATACACGGCAGTGGATAAAGCAGAATCTGAACCGGAGCTGGCAGCAACAGTGAACACTCACGCTGTTGCCTCGCTCGCAGAAGTGGCTAAAACACTCAATATTCCACTCATACACTACTCAACCGACTACGTGTATGCAGGAAATAAAAAAGATACAAATGGCAAGTTAGCCGCTTATACCGAATCCGATCCGGTTGCGCCGTTGAACATCTACGGTCAGACCAAAGCGGATGGTGAACAAGCGATCCGCGACACTGGTTGCCGCCACCTGATATTCCGTACCAGCTGGGTATATTCACCCTACGGTAAGAATTTTTTACTGACAATGCTGAAACTGGCAAATGAACGTGAACAATTGAATATTGTGAACGACCAGTTCGGCGCTCCAACCTCGGCGATCACCATTGCTGATATTACAGCTCAGATTATTGCTCAGATGAGCTCTGCCAGAGATACCACTTGCGCGGAGAACTGGTGGAAAATGCATCAGGGAACCTACCACCTGGTGAATGCCGGCACGACAAACTGGTGTGATTTTACGCGCGCGATTGTGCAGGAAGCACAGCAAGCGGGCCTGTTAAAAACTCCGGGGCCTGCGATCAGCGGAATTCCGGCGGTCAGCTATCCGACGCCGGCCAAGCGTCCGGAGAATTCCATGCTTGATCTGAACAAGCTGAAACTGGCATTTGGTGTGTCGGTACCTGAATGGCGGGAATCCATGCAAGAGTGCATTCGGTATCTGAAGTAAATGCATTTCAATACAGTAATTAATCCATGATTTATATCGCCATCATCAGTCACGGCCACGAAGAAATGCTGATTGAAAGTCAGCTTTGCGGCCTGGCGGGTAACGCTTCCGTCCACATATGGGTTAAAGATAATTTACCATCTGTAAAACTCGAAAAATTTTGCCAGCAGCATCAGGTTCGCTACACGAAAGAAAAACCTGGCATGGGTTTTGGTGAGAACAATAATTTCCTGTTCAAAAAAATCAGCAGTGAATACGCGTTGTCGGTAAAGGATTTATTTGTGGTCATGAACCCTGACATCAGGGCAACCGCTGAGATGTTGCAATCCCTTGATCTGCAAATGCAAATGGATAAAGTGTCTCTGGCAACGGTAAATCTGTACAAAGATCAAAGTTATCAGCAACCCGATGCCAATATCCGGTATTTTCCGTCGTTGCTGACACCGTTTCGCGTTCTGAAAATACGCGGCCTAACGGAAGCAATACAAAAACCATTGTTAACCCGGGATTCTGACGTGGACTGGGCCTCCGGTGCCTTTCTGGCATTTCGCCCCGCACATTTTCAGGAGCTGAAAGGCTTTGATACCGACTTCTTTATGTATTTTGAAGATGTCGATATTTGTTACCGCTCTTCCTGCATTACAGGTCGCAAAGTACGTTATTACCCCGGGCTGAAGGCTGTCCACCAGGCAGCTCATCGCAATCGCAGCCTGCTGTCACCACATGCACGCTGGTTCCTGACCAGCTTCCTGCGCTTTTTGTGGCGCAGATCAGTCATCTATCCTTTTACGCGCGGAAAGATCAGGCAAAGCCTATGAACCAGTCTATCCTTATCACTGGCGCCAGCGGTTTTGTGGGAAATGCACTGACGGACACTATGCTGGATGCGGGCTACTCACTGATTTGCCCGACACGCCAGCCACTCGTCCGCCAGCATCCGGGATTACAAAATCCTCAAATCAGCAGTCTGGATAAACAAACCGACTGGCTACCGTTATTGCAGCATGTGGGCGCAGTCATTCACTGCGCAGCCCGCGTGCATGTTATGCATGAAACTGTCAGCGATCCGCTGTCCGTATTCAGATCTGTGAATGTTGATGCCACTGTACATCTGGCGCAACAGGCTGCAGCAGCCGGAGTAAAGCATTTTATTTTTTTAAGCTCTGTGAAGGTCAATGGAGAATCGACACAACCCGGGTACGCATTCACAGAACAGGATGTTGCAGCTCAGCATGATCCCTACGGCTTATCAAAACTTGAGGCGGAGAAAGCCTTACTCGCTGTTGGACGAAAGACAGGAATGGCTGTCACGATTATTCGCCCTCCCCTGGTTTACGGGCCGGGAGTAAAGGCAAATTTTCAAAGCATGCTGCAATGGGTAAGGCGCGGCATCCCGTTACCATTGGGATCCATTTGCAATCAGCGCAGTCTGGTGTTTGTCGGTAATCTGGTGCATTTTATTTTGCACTGTCTGTATCACCCGCAAGCGCGGCACGAAATCTTTCAGATATCAGACGGACAAGATTTATCAACGACTGAATTACTGGAAAACTGCGCTGTGGCGCTGAAGACAAAATCACGCCTGTGGAAAGTGTCGCCTGACTTACTAACGACATTTGCAAAAATTACAGGAAAACAAGCTATTGCTCAGCGTTTATGCGGATCACTGCAGGTAGATATCAGTAAGGCGCGTAATTTACTCGGATGGAATCCACCGTTCTCTGTGGCAGAAGGACTAGCCATTACCGTTGCGCCAGAATCTGAAGAAAAAGTATGAATATGAAACGTGCACTGGATTTAACTGTTGTTCTGATCGCAGGTTTTTTTCTGCTAGTACCTCTGATTCTGACTGCGCTTGCTGTCAGACTAACCTCTCGCGGACCTGTCTTGTACTGGTCAGACCGGGTAGGCAAGCATAACCGGATTTTCCGTATGCCTAAATTTCGCAGCATGCGTATCGATACTCCGGCCGTTGCAACACACTTACTGACCGACCCTGAGCAATATCTGACTCCTGTCGGTTCTTTTCTGCGTAAGTCCAGTCTGGATGAGTTGCCTCAGTTATGGAGTATCCTGTGCGGTGACATGAGTCTGGTGGGCCCTCGTCCGGCCCTGTTCAATCAATATGATCTGATACAAATGCGCACAGATTGCGGCGTCCATACCCTTGTTCCGGGCCTGACCGGATGGGCGCAGATTAACGGACGTGACGAAGTCCCCAACGAACAAAAAGTCGCGCTGGATCGCTATTATTTAGAAAATGTTTCGATCTGGCTGGATTTACGCATTCTCGTCCTGACTTTCATAAAAGTTGTACGCCGCGACGGAATTACCCACTGACAATAATGTTGCACACACTGACCAACTTACCCCGCCGCTATAAGCAAATAATGGCGATGGCAATGGATTTCATCTGCCTGCCGTTGTTGCTGGCTGTTGCCATCTGGCTGCGTTATGAGGGGCTGAATCCGGATTTGTTGCGCCACTATTTCTGGCTTTTTATCGCGGCTCCGTGCATCAGCGTACCGGTTTTCGCGCGCATCGGCTTGTACCGCGCGGTCGTCAGATTCATCGATCAGAAAATTATCGGCGTCATAGTTCTCGGCGCAACAACCTCGGTGCTGGCACTGACTTTCATCAGCCTGATGCTGCATATTCTGCCAATCTCGCGCGCGGTCTTCGGATTTTTCTGGATGGGCTCTATTTTTTACCTGTCCGCCAGCCGCTTTGCTGCACGACACTGGCTGGCAAGAGTCAGTCTGCACGAAGATGCAATTCCGGTGTGCATTTACGGTGCCGGACAAGCAGGTGCGCAACTGGCAGCAATGATGCGACACGACAGCCAGTATGTCTGCGTTGCATTCGTCGATGATAACAAGCAAAAACATGGCGCCCTGATCGGCGGCATTCGTGTCTACGACCCGAAGGAACTCAGTCGGTTAATCACGAAATTCGAGATCCGTGAGTTATTGCTGGCAATGCCATCCATATCCCGTGCACGTCATAAACAAATACTTGACCAACTGGAACCTTGTAAACTAAAGATCCGTTTGACGCCATCTCTGAAAACCCTGATGTCCGGCGAATTGAAAATGCAGGACATCCGGGAAGTCGATGTTGAAGATTTACTGGGACGCGATACGGTGGAACCGGATCAGCGTCTGCTCGGTCAGTGCATAAAAGGGCAATATGTTGCGGTGACCGGGGCCGGAGGTTCAATCGGATCAGAACTTTGCCGCCAGATTCTGCGCCAGCAGCCACTTCGGCTGATACTGATCGAATCATCGGAATATGCACTGTACTCCATTGAACAAGAGTTAGCGCAGTTAGCAAAACAATATGCACCGGACTGCGAATTACTTCCTGTTCTGTGCTCAGTACGTCAGCAGGACAAACTGGAAGCGTTGTTCTCTGCGTTCAGCATCACAACGGTCTACCATGCTGCAGCATACAAACACGTACCACTGGTGGAACACAATCCTGCGGAAGGTGTACTGAATAACGTTTTCGGCACCCTATCAGTAGCGCAGGCTGCGATGGCAACCGGCGTGAAAAATTTCGTACTCATTTCAACAGACAAAGCTGTCCGCCCGACCAATGTCATGGGTACAACCAAACGCATTGCAGAACTGATACTGCAAGCGTTTGCACGCGAACAACAAGGAACCCGTTTTTGCATGGTGCGCTTTGGTAATGTGCTTGGATCTTCCGGCTCTGTTGTTCCATTGTTCAAAAAACAGATTCTGGCGGGAGGTCCGGTGACGCTGACACATCCGGATATTACCCGTTACTTCATGACGATTCCGGAGGCCGCTCAGTTAGTCATTCAGGCTGGTGCGATGGGTGAAGGTGGTGACGTATTTGTATTAAACATGGGTGATCCTGTACGCATACACGATCTCGCGCGGCGTATGATTCATTTGTTTGGCCTTGAAGTCAGATCAGATGTGCATCCCAACGGAAGCATTGAAATACAGTATGTTGGCCTGCGCCCGGGAGAAAAATTGTACGAAGAGCTCCTGATCGGTGACAATGTTGAGGGCACGACACACCCGCTGATCATGCGTGCGCAAGAGACAGAGCTGCCTTGGGAACAGTTACAACAGCTGCTGAACAGGCTGCGTATTGCATGCGAACAAAATCAGGTGAACGAACTGCGTCTGATGTTGTTACAAATCGTGGCAGAATACCAACCGCAGTGCGGGATTGAAGATTTTCTGTGGAAACAGAAACAGCATACCTGACTTCCTTTTTTATAATCACAGAACAACATGACTCAACCAGCTCAAAGTATTTTCAAGGCCTACGATATCCGGGGCATCGTGGGTAAGACTCTGGACGCAAACGTCGCCCATCTGATTGGTCAGGCGTTTGGTACAGCGGCCCTGAAAAAAGGTGAAACCACCGTCGTCATCGGTCGTGACGGTCGTTTGTCCGGCCCGGAACTTGCCGGTGCGCTGGCTGCCGGCTTGCAGGCAGCTGGTGTCAATGTGATTGACCTCGGTCAGGTTGCGACACCGATGGTGTATTTCGGAACAAATGTACTGGATACCCGCTCCGGTATCATGGTGACTGGCAGCCACAATCCACCAGATTACAACGGTTTCAAAATGGTACTGGCAGGTGAAGCGATCTACGGAGATACGATTCAGGCACTGTATCAGGCTATTCTGAAACAGGAATTTTCCAGCGGCTCAGGCAGCTACCGCACTCACGATATCCGCGCTGCTTACCTCGAGCGTATCACCAGCGATGTCAAAGTCAGCCGTCCGGTCAAAATTGCGGTTGATTGCGGCAATGGTGTCGCTGGCGCATTTGCAGCGGACCTCTATCGCGGCATGGGTTGTGAAGTCATTGAATTATTCTGTGATGTGGATGGTACTTTCCCGAATCACCATCCGGACCCTGCACATCTGGAAAACCTGGAAGATCTGATTCATTGTCTGAAAACCACCGATGCGGAAATCGGTCTGGCATTTGACGGTGACGGCGACCGTCTCGGTATTGTGACCAAAGACGGACAAGTGATTTTCCCTGATCGTCAACTGATGCTGTTTGCAGAAGATGTACTGACACGTCATGCCGGCGCACAGATTCTGTACGACGTGAAATGTACACGCCATATCAGCGCATGGGTAAAGGCACGCGGCGGTGTGCCACTGATGTGGAAAACCGGTCACTCGCTGGTCAAAGCCAAACTGAAAGAAACTGGTTCGCCGCTCGGTGGCGAAATGAGTGGGCATATTTTCTTCAAAGACCGCTGGTACGGTTTCGATGATGGCTTGTATGCCGGTGCACGTTTGCTGGAAATTGTCAGCCGCCTGCCGGATATGACGGCGACCCTGAACGGTCTGCCGCAGTCCAGTTCCACACCTGAATTGCAACTGAAGCTGGAAGAAGGTGAGAACTTCCGCATCATCGCTGAAATGCAAAAACAGGCTGATTTCCCCGGTTCGGATGAAATCATTACGATTGACGGCTTGCGTGTTGAATATCCGGATGGATTTGGTCTGGCCCGTTCTTCCAACACAACACCTGTCATTGTGATGCGCTTTGAAGCCGAAACACCGGAAGCGCTAGCGCGCATTCAGTCTGCACTGAAAGCGGCTATTCTGCGCGTGAAGCCGGACGCTGTATTGCCATTTTAAGAAACAGATCAAAGACCGCCGGCTTCGTGCCGGCGGTCTTTTTTTCTTATTGCCTGAACTCAAACAACTGCGCTGCATATTGTGAAAATTTTATTGATCCGTGTCTCCTCGCTCGGAGATGTCCTGCATAACCTGCCACTGGTGGATGATCTGCACCGGCATTATCCGGGTGCGCAAATTGACTGGGTTGTCGAAGAAGCGTACGTCAGTCTGTTGCAGCTGCATCCTGGCATACGACGCATCATTCCGTATGCGCAACGGCGCTGGCGTAAGCATTTGGGACAAGCTGCGGTTCGACAGGAAATTCGCGGATTTATTCAGACTCTGCGCAGCGAATCTTATGATCTGATTCTGGAAACACAGGGATTACTGAAAACCGGCATTATTCTCGGTCTGGCGAAAAAAGCGCCCGGTGGCCGGAAAATTGGTCTTGCCAACGGCACAGCCGGTTCCGGCTATGAAGGTATTTCCCGTATCTTCCATGATCAGAGCATAGCGACCGATCCCTACACACATGCCGTTGACCGCGGACGTCTGGTTGCTGCAAAAGCCATTGGTAAAGAACTGAATACCCCGGCCAGTTTTGGTTTGCTGCCGCCATCTCTGGAAGCACCGTGGAAACCTGCGGGCATCTATATCGTATTTTTTCACGGTACCGCCGGAGCCGCAAAGAAATGGGCACGTGCAAACTGGATCGCACTCGCCGCGAAGCTCGCCAGTACCGGCATGCCGGTACTGCTGCCATGGGGCAATGAAGAAGAGAAAAAAGAAGCCGAGGCAATGGCCACTGCTATTCCGCAAGCCAGCGTATTACCCAGACTCAGCATGATGGAAGCGGTTTTACTCGCCCATTCTGCAAGACTGGCAATCGGCGTGGACACTGGCCTGACCCATATCGCTGCCGCCTACGAAACGCCGACCGTAGAAATTTATACCGCCTCACCACGCTGGAAGACTGAAGGCAACTGGTCACCGCGTATCCGCAATACCGGCGATGCCGGAAAAATCCCGTCTGTGGATGAAGTCTATGCTGCTGCTATGGAGTTACTGAACTGATGTCTGCCACTCTGCTGAAAAAAACACCCGCCATCAGCGTGGTGATTGTGAACTTTAACGGTGGCCAGCTGGTTCTGGATTGCCTGGCGAAACTGCGGGAGCAAACGCTGCGTCCGCTGGAAATCATTCTTGTCGATAACGCCAGTCAGGATGGTTCCGGACAACGTGCGGAAACAGAATTTCCCGAAGTCAAAGTTATTCATGCCGGCGCCAATCTGGGCTTTGCCAAAGGGAATAATCTCGCTGTGCAGCAGATGCATCCCGACAGTGAATGGATCGCCTTACTGAATCCGGACGCTTTCCCTGATCCTGACTGGCTATTGCAGCTCGCTATTGCTGCAGAAAATCACACTGATTTTGCCATTTTCGGCAGCCGGCTGATGGATGCTAACCGTGAACAGATGCTGGACGGCGTCGGTGATGCGTATCACCTGAGCGGACTGGTTTGGCGCGAAGGGCATGGACAAGCAGTGACACCGGCACATTTACAACAGAAAGAAATTTTCTCTTGCTGTGCTGCTGCCGGACTTTACCGTCGCGATGTGTTTGATCGGCTTGGCGGGTTCGATGAAGATTATTTCTGCTATGTCGAAGACATCGACCTCGGTTTCCGTTATCTGCTGGCAGGTTACCGCTGTCTGTATGTGCCAGCTTCCGTAGCACGTCATGTGGGCTCAGCAATTACTGGCCGCCGCAGTGATTTTTCTGTTTATCACGGGCATCGCAATCTGGTCTGGACCTATGTAAAAAATATGCCGGGACTGCTGTTCTGGCTTTGCCTGCCACTGCATCTGATGCTGAATCTGGTCGAAGTACTGCATTTTGCACGCCACGGCCAGTTTCAGGTGATTAAGCGATCCAAACTGGATGCCATCCGCCAGCTGCCGCATTTTTGGAAAAAAAGACAACAAATTCAAGCAAGCCGTCAGGCAAGTATTGCCACCGTCTGGCGCTTGCTGAACAAAAATCTGACCAGAAAGCGAAATTAAACTAAGATCACGCTCTTTTACGCGATTCGGTAGCTGCATGCGTTTGCTTTATTCTCTGATCTGGACTGTTTTACTGCCTGTCGTACTGGCACGTCTGTGGTGGCGTGGCCGGCGCGAGCCCGGCTATCGTCAGCATATCGGTGAACGCTTCGGTTTTTATCCACCAGTCAGCGCCAGCCGCATTATCTGGGTGCATGCAGTTTCTGCCGGAGAGACCCGTGCGGCGGAACCACTGGTGCGTGGCTTGCTGGAAAACTATCCGGATGCCAGCATCCTGCTGACCCATATGACTGCCACCGGACGTGAAGCCGGCACGCAATTATTCGGACAACATCCGCGGGTGATGCAAGCGTTTCTACCTTATGATCTGAAGCTGCTGGTACACCGCTTTCTGCGCCGTTTCCGTCCGCAATTATGTGTACTGATGGAAACAGAAGTCTGGCCGAACCTGATAGCTACCTGCCAGCAGGAAAAAGTTCCGGTGGCGCTGGTCAATGCCCGCCTGTCAGAACGCTCGCTGCGTAAAGCGCAGCGCCTGTCATCTCTGATCACACCGGCAGCCAAAGCTATTTCCGTGATCGCGGCGCAAACCAGCGAAGACGCGAGCCGCTTGCAAAGCCTGAGCGGCAGCACGCCCGCCATTACCGGCAATATCAAATTTGATGTCAGCGTTCCGCATGCGCAACTGCGGACCGGTGAGGCAATGCGGGCGCACTGCGACACGCGCCCTGTCCTGTTGTGCGCCAGTACACGGGATGGTGAAGAAGCCCTGATTTTAGAAGCATTTCTCAAAAAATGGCCGCGCGGCAACAATGCAAACAATGCACCATTACTGTTACTGGTGCCACGCCACCCGCAACGCTTTGATGCGGTAGCCACGATGCTGGCAGAAGCAGGCTTGCAGGTAGTGCGCAGGTCAGCCCTCACTACGCCGGAGCATATGGCAGCACTGGCATCCTGTGATGTGCTGCTGGGCGACAGCATGGGCGAAATGTTTATGTATTACGCAATGGCCGATCTGGCTTTCATCGGTGGCAGTCTGCTGCCGTTTGGCGGTCACAATCTGATCGAACCCTGCGCCATCGGCAAACCTGTACTGATTGGTTTGCATACCTTCAACTTTTCTGATGTCACCGGTCAGGCCATTGCTGCAGGTGCAGCTTTACGCTGTGCCGATGCGGGGTGTATGCTGGAATCCGCATCAGAATTGTTATCTGACCCTGCCGGACGGCAAACCATGGGTGGCAAAGCACTGGACTTTTTCCATCAGCATCAGGGTGCTACAGCACGCACACTGCAAGTGCTGAAACCTTATCTGTCCTGAAGTCTGCTCCTCCGAATTCATGTATTAGCCTGTAAGGAATTTCCGCCTGTCCGGAAAATCCTGCGGGCTGCCGCCGGTCTTGAGAGCAGTCAATGACATATTCCGGGCATTCTTTACACTGCCTTAGCCAAATCACTCCCGAGTTAATCCCTACTATGAACGCTGTTGATCAATTGCCAGGAATCACTGATATGAATCCCCAAGAAATTTCGCTGGATGTGTTGCTGGAAAAATATGCCAAGGGCGATGAAGCCACGATCCACGATGTGCAAAGCCGCGTTGCGCGTGCGCTGGCCAGCGTGGAGCAAGCAGATGTCCGCGCTTATTACGAAGAAAAATTTTTGTGGGCGCAAAAGAATGGTTTCGTGCCTGCCGGCCGTATCAACTCGGCTGCCGGTATGGATTTGCGTGCGACCCTGATCAACTGCTTTGTACAGCCTGTCGGCGACTCCGTATCGAATTCCACCGATGGCAAACCCGGCATTTATGCTGCTTTAGCGGATGCAGCGGAAACCATGCGCCGCGGCGGCGGTGTTGGCTATGACTTCTCTACCATACGCCCGAAAGAAGCACTGGTACGCGGCACACGTTCGCGCGCTTCCGGCCCGGTATCCTTCATGCATGTCTTCAATGCATCCTGCTCCACCGTGGAATCTGCCGGTGCGCGTCGTGGTGCGCAGATGGGTGTATTGCGTTGCGACCATCCGGATATCCGCGAATTTATCCGCTCGAAAGATCAGGGTGCTCTGACCAACTTTAATATCTCCATCGCTGTCACCGACGAATTTATGGAAGCCGTGGAAAAGGACGGTGATTTCAGTCTGGTACACAAAGCCGAACCCGGTGACGAGAAAAAAACCGCAGGCGCATGGCTGCGTGATGATGGCCTGTGGGTTTATGAAACCGTACGTGCGCGCGAACTGTGGGACATGGTGATGCGCTCCACGTATGACCACGCAGAACCGGGCATTCTGTTCCTGTCACGCATGAATGCAGAAAACAATCTGTATTACTGCGAAAAAATCGAAGCGACCAATCCGTGTGCGGAACAACCGCTGCCGGACTACGGTTGCTGCTGCCTTGGCTCCATCAATCTGACCCGCTTTGTGCGCAATGCCTTCCAGCCGGATGCCAGCTTTGATGTGGAAGCCTTCCAGAGCGTGGTGGCGGTCGCGACCCGTATGCTGGACAACGTACTGAACGCGACGGCATGGCCGCTGGCACAACAGGAAGCCGAAGCAATGTCCAAACGCCGTGTCGGCCTCGGTTTCCTCGGTCTTGGCAGCACACTCATCATGCTGGGCATCCGTTACGATTCTGAGCAAGGCCGCGCCTTTGCCGCCAAAGTATCGGAAGCCATGCGCGATCAGGCCTATTTATCGTCAGTGGATCTGGCCAAAGAAAAAGGCGCATTCCCGCTGTTTGATGCAGAGAAATACCTGAGCGGTACCTTCGCCCGCCGCTTGCCGAAAAACGTGCGGAATGCAATCAGTAAACACGGCTTGCGTAACTCGCACCTTTTGTCGATTGCACCGACAGGCACGATCACACTGGCCTTTGCTGACAATGCCTCGAACGGTATCGAACCGGCGTTCTCCTGGGTGTACAACCGTAAAAAACGCATGAAATCCGGCGAAACCCAGACCTATGAAGTGGCAGACCACGCATGGCGTCTGTATCGCGCGATGGGCCATGATGTTTCTGACAGCAGCAAGCTGCCGCAACAATTTGTGACCGCGCTGGAAATGTCTGCCGCCGACCACATGCAAATGCTGGAAGCAGTGCAGCCTTACATCGATTCGTCGATTTCCAAAACCGTTAACGTCCCTGCTGATTATCCTTACGACGATTTCCAGAGCCTGTATTTCGATGCCTGGAAAGCCGGTCTGAAAGGTCTGGCCACTTACCGTCCGAACAATGTGCTGGGCAGCGTGTTATCGGTTGCCAGCGAAACACCGGCAGCCGCACCTGAAGTCCGTACGCAGCCGGATGAAGACTTGCTGCGCAAGCAGTTTGAAGGCCGCCCTTTCGGCGATCTGGAATCAGTCACCTCCAAAGTGCAGTACACCACCTATGAAGGCAAAAAAACCGTGTATCTGACGGTCAGCTTCATCCATGTCGAAGGCGTAGTCGGTGGTGAGCGCGTGACGATTGAACGTCCGTTTGAATTCTTCATGCCAGCCGGTCAGAAAAATGATGGTCAGCAATGGATTTCCGCCAGTATGCGTCTGCTGTCGATGGCAGCGCGTTCCGGTGGCTCGATTGCGAAGGCTCTGGCTGATATGCGCGAAGTGGTGTGGGATAAAGGCACGGTGCGCTGCGGCACCATCACCAAAGAAGATGGCAGCACCGTACCGCTGTTCCATGAATCCGAAGTGGCTGCGATTGGCTACTGTCTGCAGCGTATTCTGGTCAAACGCGGTTATCTGGACGTCAACGGTAACCAGATTCCGGTACAGGTACTGGCAGAACGTTTCAAAGCCCGCGCACAGCAATATGGTCTTGAAGATCTGAACGACGAAGCTGACCACACACCGCTGCAAGCCAGCAGCGGCGGTAAAAAATGCCCGGAATGCGGTGCTCATGCATTGCAGAAAATCGATGGCTGCAGCCGTTGCGTTGCCTGCGGCTATGTCGGTGCCTGCGGCTGATTGAGCATACGCCGGGCATGGCTGACGACTGATGCCGGATAGCCGATTGCCAATGCTGCCGGCAACAGTTGAATGAAAAAGCGGACCTCGCCGGTCCGCTTTTTCTTTTGTCCGCCAGCGCCAGCCTTCCCCCGCCCCGACTCCGGATTGCTCCGGATTGCCTCAGAATTGCCCTAAATACCCTAAATGCGGTGTTCAGCACAGGTTTTAAGCCATTTTTCACGGTCGTCCGCGAAAACGCTCGCTCTCCGGGCAGGTGATTTTTTGGGTAAATGCGGACTTCTGCACAATGCTGGTCACAAACTGCTCAGATGAAGCATAAAAAAACCAGCCTGCGAACAGGCCGGTTTTCGGCTAACAGTATCAGTGTGACTCAGCGAACGCTTATTTCGCCGGACGGTTCAGATGGTCTTTCAGCCAGTCGAGCACGGTGTGATGCCACAGCACAGAATTGGCGGGTTTTGTGACCCAGTGGTTTTCATCCGGATAAATCAGCAGTTTGCTTTCAATACCACGACGTTGCAGTGCGGTGAAAGTGCCCAGTGCCTGTTCGGTCGGGATACGGAAATCAAGCTCGCCCTGCACTACCAGCATCGGCGTCTTCCAGTTTTTCACGAAACGCACCGGATTGAATTTCTCGTGCAGTTCCGGCACATCGTAGTAAGCGCCGCCGTTTTCCCATTCAGTGAACCAGATTTCATCGGTTGCATACGCCATACCCCGGGTATCGAAAACGCCGTCATGATTGACGATGCAGCGGAAACCATCGTTCCAGTTACCGGCGATCCAGTTCATCATATAGCCGCCGTACGATGCGCCCAGCGCACAGGAACGGCTGGTATCCAGCCACGGGTATTTCTGTGCCGCCGCTGCCAGACCTTTTTTCAGATCTTCCAGCGGTTTGCCGCCCCAGTCACCACTGATGGAATCGGTGAATTTCTGACCGTAACCAGTGGAACCGTGGAAATCGATAAACACCGCAGCATAACCGGCACCAGCATAAATCTGCGGATTCCAGCGGTAACCCCATTCATTGCCAAAGCTGCCCTGCGGGCCGCCGTGCACCAGAAACGCGACCGGATAACGCTGCCCCGGCTGCGCATTCCACGGCTTCATGACGTAGCCGTACACGGTTTCACCATTCGCACCGGCAAAGCTGAACTGTTCATAGTCGCCAAGACGGATATCTTTCATCATTTCCGCATTGCGCCCGGTCAGGCGTGTCATTTTGGTTGCTTCAGTCTGTGCAGCACTGCTGAGGCGGGTACTGAACAACTGACTGTCACCGGACAAGCTCGCATGGCTGATCACCAGCGTATCGCCGTGGGTATCAAAACCATTGACGGAACCGGCGCCAGTCAGCGCACGTACCTTGCCACTGGCAACATCCAGCGCAAACAAACGACGCTGGCCGATATCATCCGCTACCGCCAGAATCTGACGACCATCGCTACTCCAGCGGAAATCCATCGCCGAGCGGTCCCAGTCAGATGCCAGCGCGCGTTTCTTGCCAGTCGCCACATCCATCAGCATGACCTGAAAGCGGTCTGCTTCAAAGGTCGGACGTTTCATCGCCAGATACGCCAGCGTTTTGCCATCCGGCGAAAAACGCGCCTTGGTATCCCATGCCTGATTGTCTGCCGTCAGATTTTTCGGCAAAGCAGAACCATCTGCCGGCACCTGATATACATCGAAATTTGTCGACCAGGCTTCGGTTTTGCCCGCGATACGTGCCGCAAACACCACGGTTTTACCATCAGGACTGAACTGATATTCTTCGTGGTCACCATCCGGACGTGACGGCACATCGCCATCCAGTGTCAGGCTCAGTGGTACCGGCTCACCCTGTACCTTGCCATCATTGCCAAGCTCTGCGCTGAACAGCGTCGCACGGCGACCATCAGCCCAGACGTCCCAGTGACGTACGAACAGGCGGTCATAAATACGACCGGTGGCTTTTTGTTGTTTTTGTGCCGCCAGTTTGTCTGTCGTGCACTGCAGCACTTTGCAGTCATGGAACACCGCCAGACTGAATAAAACGCGGTCACCTTTAGGGGAAAGACGGAAATTGTCCACATCCAGCGGTAAATCCGTTACCTGCTGCGCTTCACCGCCTTGTAAAGGCAAACGCCAGATCTGGCTGCTGCCGGAACGGGAAGACAGAAAATAGACCGCGTCGCCATTTGGCGACCATTCTGCATCGCTGGCGTCGGTGGCGGTCAGACGCTGCTCTTTACCGGGCTTGCTCAGATCCTGCATCCACAGATTCGTAACGCCACGGTTTTTTTCCATGTCAGTCACACGCACGGTGTACAGCACTTTTTTGCCATCCGGCGATAACAACGGCGCGCCGACACGTTCCATACGCACCAGATCTTCAATCTGCAAACCACGTACATCAGCTTGTGCACTGCTCCAGCACATTGCGGCCAAGGCGGCCAGCAAACGGTATTTCATTACTCCTCCTGTCAACAATGCCGGCTCCCCCGGCAGCGCAGGCATTGTAACAGCAGCGGCATGCTGCATTCCGGTCCGCACCACAGCTTCGTTGATGCAGTGCGGCAATTTTCCGGGGAATTTTCCGGAACGAAACGGGTCACAGATCAGATCAAATGTTGTGACATTTGTTATAAGAATTTCTTTTCAGAAATCTCTAGAATCAAGCCATAAAACAAACAGTTATATTCAGATGCAGGACGGAGGAGGCGCTATGATCAGCATGCAACATTTCACAGCAGGATTGCTGACTCTGATGTTTTGCGGAATGGTCTGGCAAATCGCTCAGCACAGTAACGCCCCGGACAACGAGGAGCAGCAAGCACTGCGCGAACTGGGCTGGCTGAATTCTGCCAGACCCGAACAGGATGTCAGCGCAGCGATACGACGCGGCGACTACCGTTTCATCACCTGGAGCGACAGCCAGCATCAGGTACCGGGTCTGGAGCAGGCTTGTGCGATACCGCCGCATGCGATTAATAATATGAGCGGCACCACCGCCGTTGCACATCAGTATGAACACCGTAAGCTGGCGGCGATTGCGCAAGTCTATGCAGAAGAATACAACCTGCAAATGAGCACCTGGTTGCAGCGTGAAGGAAAATGGCGCTGTCAGGCGCCTGCATGACACAACGCAAGCACCCTGCTGACAGGTATTCCGGTCAGGCTTGCCGCTTGATACGCAGCAAGATACCGGAACACGGGAATGGCAGCATACCGCCTGGTCTGCATGACTCTGTTATGCTGACCAGCCGGTATGTGTCTGAGCACCAGCATTTCGCCTACCGCGCCCGTTATTACCCGTGATTCAACTTCAGAGAAAACCCCTGTCATGCCCGCCAAAATTGTTGTTCTGTTTCCTACTGCCACCGAAGCCAGCCTGTTCCGTTCTGATGATGTCATCAGCATTGTTTCCGGCGTCGGCCTGACCTGCACCGCCTACGCCACGATGAAAGCGATTTACGAACATCGTCCGGACTGGCTGATCTTGTCCGGTATTGCCGGTGTGTTTCCGCACTCAGACATGAAAATCGGCGATGTGGCGCTGGTCGAAGCAGAAGTTGAATCCGATCTGGGCTTCTTCACCAAAGATGGTTTTATCCACATGGCGCATTTACCAATCGAAATGGATTTCGAGCGCCGTCACACACTGCACTGCCCGCATTTTCCGGAAGATCTGGACATGCGTCGTGCACGCGGGATTTCGGTCAATGCCGCGATGGCACCTTTTATCGATACCACGCAGTCTGACCTTGAAAACATGGAAGGCGGTGCATTTTTCCATGTGTGTCTGAAAGAACAGCAACGCTTCATCGAGCTACGCGCCATTTCCAATATCGTCAGTACAGAAGATGATCAGTGGGATATGATGGGTTCTGTGGCGGCAATGACTGAGGGCTTGCATCGTTTGATTCGTCATCTGCAGCAAGGTTAAATACAGTTAAGAAACCGGCACGACGGCAAGACCGGTGTACGATAGCGGCAAGGAGACTCTTATGCAAACTGTTCATTGGCTGGAAACCAGCCAGCGTTCCATACTGGTCATGGTGCCGACCTGGATAATCTGGTGCGGACTGATCGCATTTTCTGCACCGTATCGTCCTGACGGCGTAGCATTCATGCTGTTTTTGTTTTCTGCCGGCATTTGTTTTCTTGGCTGCAGCTGGATGATGGCTCCGCTGATGCCAGAGCGTTTCGGTCTGTTTACGCGTTTGCTGTCGCAAACAATTTCCGGCCTGATCCCGTTTGCTTTCATCGTCCTGATCGGACATTATCTGGGAACAGCGACCCGTCACTGGCTCAGCTGAGCTTTACTGAAACCGCAGGACAGATACCAGCCTGCGGTGTTCTGTGCGATCATGGCAGACTGTTTACACTGCATGTACCTGCCAGCCTGTCATGTATCAAATTGCCGATCCGGATCCGCGTCTAACCAGTCTGCTGCTGCCAACACTGGTACTGCATCTTGATGGCTGCAGTGGCAATATCCCCGCCGCACTGAGCCCTTCCCTGCATTTTTTTCTGCGTGGCGGTGGTGAAATTCTCGGCCCCGACGGTGAATATCATCCGATTCCGGATGCTTATTTACTCGGTCCGTTCATCGAACATTTTCATACCCGCTATCAACCAGGCACTGTTGCGTTCTCCGTCTGCTTTCGACCGGGTGTGTTGTATGAAGCCTGTGACATTCATCCAGCTGGTCTGGTTGGTGCCTATCGGTTATTGCACGAAGTTTTCCCGGTTGCTGCCTGCGAAGCACTGATACAAGCCCGTCGTCAGCAAGTCAGCGTCAGCGATGGTCTCGCTGCGTTTCAGGCATTTTTGCTGGCTGTACTACCACACAGTAAAACCGGTTTGTTTGCCGACGTACTGATGAAGGCACAACACAAAATTTTTTTTCCGATGGTGGATTTGTCTGAGGCTTTAGGCTTTGGTCAGCGCCAGCTCGAAAGAAGAATTATGGATGCATTCGGTTTACCCTTGCGAGATATACGCCGCATGTCACGTTATGGTTATTCCATGCTGCATCTGCTGAGCAATCGCCCTGAGCATGGTGAACTGACACAGATTGCGCAGGAATTCGGCTATTACGATCAGGCACATATGGCCAGAGAATTTGCCAGCCTGATTGGCCACAGCCCGACGCAACTGCTGCAAAAAATCGCTTCCGATGATCCGGGTTACTGGCTGTACAGAATCGCCGCGCCGGATTTCCAGCGTCTTTTCTATGTGATGTAATAATAAAAAAACGCCTCACTCGGAGGCGTTTTTTACAAACACAGGCAAGGGTACAGACGAAAAATTACTGTTGCAGCAAGGTATTGATTTCGTTCAGGTCAGCTTCTTTCAGAGAACCCGCTGCAGCTTTCAGGCGCAAACCATTCAGAATCGTATCGTAACGGGCTTTCGCCAGATTCTGACGTGTGGTGTACAACTGTTGCTGCGCATTCAGTACATCGATATTGATACGTACACCAACCTGATAACCCAGTTTGTTGGATTCCAGCGCAGACTGGCTGGAAATTTCCGCTGCTTCATACGCTTTTACCTGCGCCAGACCACTGGTGACGCCCGCATATGCCTGACGCGCACCCAGTGCAGCCGCACGGCGGTTTGCCTCCAGATCGTTACGTGCTTTTTCTTCCAGCGCGATCGCTTCCTTGACTCGGCTGTCAACAGCAAAGCCGGAAAAAATCGGAACAGCCCACTGAATACCAATCGAATTCGATTTAGATACACCGCTGCCGCTGGCACCGGCAACGGAAGAACTACGACCAGATGATGCAACCAGATCGACGGTCGGGTAGTGTCCGGCGCGATTCAGCTGAATCGTGCGCTTTGCAATCTCAACACTGAGTTCCGATGCGGTCACACCGTAATTTTGTTTCTCTGCTGCGCTGACCCAGTCATTAATGCCAACCGGATCCGGAGAAGCCAGCTTCACAGCCGGTTTCAGCGTTGACAGTGCACCGGCAGGCTTGCCGATGATCTGCTGTAATGCAGATTTTTTCACTTCCAGATCACTCTGCGCCGCCAGTTCCTGCGCCGTTGCCAGATCGTAACGCGCCTGCGCTTCGTGAGTATCAGTAATGGTCGCCGTACCCACTTCGAAATTGCGTTTTGCAGATGCCAGCTGTTCAGAAATCGCAGTTTTCTGCGCCTTCAGTGTTTCCAGCGTATCCTGCGATGCGAGTACATCAAAGTAAGCCTGTGCCACGCGCAGAATCAGATCCTGACTTGCCTGTGCGAACTGTGCTTCGCTGATGGCAACTGACAATTTGCCTTGCTCATATTGCTGCCAGTTCGCCCAGCGAAACAGCGGCTGCGACAGACTCAGACTCACCGAATTGCTGTATGAAGTAACACTGCGGTCAGGAACCGGCAAGTCGCTTTGCAAAGTGCTGTTAGTACGGATATCGCTGCCGCTGAGACCAATGGTCGGCAGCAAACCGGAGCGTCCCTGTACGTATTTTTCCTGGCCTGCGCTCAATGCAGAACGGGCACTGGCAAACGTCGCATCATTTGCAAGTGCATCTTTATACACTTGCAGCAAATCCGTTGCCTGCGCCTGCAGACTGAAAAAAGCACTTGCGAGCAAAGTCGCAATCAAAGGCTTACGCATGTAACGCTCCGTCTAAAAGTAAAATTAATAAGTCGGCATTGAAGGGTCGACCTGCAACGCCCACGCATGCACACCACCGGTCATGTTCCAGACATTCGCAAATCCCTGAGCGATCAGAAAATGTGCGACCTGCATGCTGCGACCACCGTGATGGCAGATACAAACAATCTCGGCGTCCTGATCCAGTTCATTCATACGCACCGGCACGGTACGCATCGGCATCAGTTGTACGTTGGCAATATGACAGGTCTCATACTCTGCTGGTTCCCTGACATCCAGTAAAACCGGTGTTTTTCTTTGCGAATCCGCCAGCCAGGCGGCCAGCTCAGTAGCTGTAATGTGTTGCATGGACGGTTTTACTTTCTGTCAGAAACTGAATTTAGAAGCTGGTGTTGCGCCCGGCAGCAGTGGCAGCACGGTATCAAACACTTCCTTGCGGCTGAACGCGGTGTCAGACTCACGGGTAATCAGCAACGCACGCATCATTGGTAATTCGCCGACAAATGCCAGCAAGCGGCCACCGTTATTCAGTTGCTTTTGCAGTTGTTCAGGCAACTGATTCAGACCACCGGCGACAACGATCACATCGAAGCGACCGGATTGTTCAGCGGTCAGGCCATTCACATTCAGTACTGTTACGTTACGCACGCCATCAGCAGCCAGATTTTTTTCCGCCAGCGCTTTCAGACCTGCATCCGCTTCCAGCACAGTGACGTGGCGACCAGCATGTGCCAGCAATGCTGCCAGATAACCGGATGCTGCGCCCAGCAACAGAACAGATTCTTGCTTTTTGACGAGCACTTCCTGCATAACACGCGCTTCCACACGCGGGAACATCGCTTTATGTCCGCCCGGCAGTGGCAGTTCTGTATCAAAGAACGCCATCGATTTCTGCTCTTCAGGGAAATAATTCTCACGCTTCACCACGAGCAGCATGTCCAGCACATCTTTATCCAGAACGTTCCATGGACGGATTTGCTGCTCAATCATGTTGAAACGGGCTTGTTCGATATTCATTTCTTCACTCGGTGCATAAATTAAGGGAACCCGCATTTTAGCAAAGGCCATGCCCGCACAGGGGCGAATTCCCAGCTTTCTCTGTATTTCCTGTCACATCAGCAGCGCAGTTAAACGCTGTTCAGCAATCCAGCGGGCGCAAGCCATGCAAAGCCAGTTCAATATAGTGCGCCAGATAGTCGTCCAGCTTGTCCGGATCCACTTTGCAAACACCGGTTGAATGTTTCCACATCATCATCATGATCATCGGTGAAATCAGCAAGCGTGCATCAATTTCCAGATCAACATCACGGATTTCCTTGCGCTCCATACCCCGGCGCAACATGCTGGCAACCATACGCTCACCGCGTTCAATCACTTCTTCCTGATAGAAAGCAGACAACTCCGGAAAATTACCGGCTTCCGCCATCATCAGTTTCGGCAAACCTGATAACTTCGTATTACCGACGCTATCCCACCAGGTACGCATCAGCGTGCGAAACAACTCTTCTGTTGTGCCGGTAAATGAATCCACCATCGACTCAGCTTCCCCGATCAGCGGCACCATGCCATTACGCACAACAGCTTTAAATAATTCTTCCTTGCTCGAATAATACAAATACAAGGTACCCTTAGAGACGCCTGCGGCTTTTGCCACATCATCCAGCCGGGTTGCGGCAAAGCCGCGCTCGACAAATAAATCCAGCGCCGCTGACAGCAACTCCTGAGGACGCGCTTCTTTGCGCCGCTCCCACTTTGGCTTGCAAGGAAAAGACATAAAAGACCCGGTAAAAATAACTTACTCTTGAGTCAGTAATGTAATTCCTGCCGCATACAGCGTCAAGCGCAGACGGGTTGGATCATGTCAAACAAAGCGGCACAACACCATGTGTTTGCGACAGACTGACGGTTTAAAGGAACGGACTGCAGAAAACCCTTGCCGAAGCAGCAAATAAAACAGGGAGCCTGTGGCTCCCTGTATCTGAAGGAATTGCAGTGTATTCTGACTCAGACCCGGATTTTCATACTTGCACCGCCATTGAAATGCAACGCGATCCCGTCACCGGTCGGCACGATCGCTGATAATGCACCGCTGACCGGCGTTGCGCAGACTTTGCTGCCATCGGCACGGAACATGGCAAACCAGCGCTTACTGCTTTGTATCGCCCGGGAAGCAGAACTGACCGCCAGCAGTAAATATTCTGCACCGCGGATACGAATACTGGCGCTGTGCAATTCGCCCCTGGCAAACTGTAATGGCAACGGGGCATGAATGATTGTTTCGCCATCCCGCTCAACCTGCATCAGCATACTGCGGGTTGATTGTAGCGGAGACAACTGAAAGCGATACGCACCAAGTTGCGCAGGTGTACCGGAGCGAATTTCCGTTTGCTCGCTGAAACCCTGAAAACTGTTCGCTATCGCGGCGACCGCTGGCTGGTCTGCGGCGGCCGGTTCGGTGAATGAAGTTGCTGAGCTGAAATGATCGCTGCGGTCCATCGTCGTCTCCTGGTCGGTATGCATGTACTGGTTCAAAAAGTATTGTCGATCAAAGCACATTACTCAAACCGAATTCACAAGGTAGCAATAAGCAGTACTTTTCACTGAAAATTCCTGCCCATTTTTTAGGCATCGCTATTTCCCCCGCCCCGTCAGGCAACAAACTTCAGCAAAACAGGTGCCGTCTTACACAGGTTTTTGTGTGCCAGCGGGCATAGCGGCATGGTAAGCTTCGAGCCGTTTTATTTTTTCCAACCTTTCTGGCAAACGCAAATGGATCTGATACTCGCAATCAAAGTCATCATTATGGGCATCGTGGAAGGCCTGACCGAATTCCTTCCGATTTCCTCCACCGGTCATCTGATTCTGGCAGGCAGTCTGCTGGACTTTACTGGTGAAACACAGAAAGTGTTTGAGATTGTGATACAAGCTGGTGCTATTTTTGCGGTTTGCTGGGAATACCGAAAAAAAATTGCCAGCGTTTTGCTGGGACTGGGTTCCGACCCGAAAGCACGCATGTTTGCGCTGAAATTATTCATCGCATTTTTACCTGCAGCATTGCTGGGGGTACTGTTTTCCAAAAGCATTAAAGCCCATTTGTTTGCACCGGTACCGGTAGCGATGGCTTTCATCATCGGTGGCCTGATTATTTTGTGGGTGGAGCGCCGTCAGGATGGCAAACCGGCACTGGATGATTCAAAGGCTCGCATTCAGTCCGTGGATGACATGACGATTGCCGACGCGGTCAAAGTCGGTCTGGCGCAGGCATTTGCGCTGGTACCGGGTACCAGCCGTTCCGGCGCGACTATTATCGGTGGCATGCTGTTTGGTCTGTCCCGTAAAGCTGCCACTGAATTCTCTTTCTTCCTCGCGATTCCTACCCTGCTGGGTGCGACGGTGTACTCGCTGTACAAAGCGCGCAATGATTTGTCGGTGGCAGATTTGCCGATGTTTGGCCTCGGTTCCGTGGCCGCGTTTATTTCTGCATTCTTTTGTGTGCGCTGGTTGCTGCGCTACATCAGCTCGCATGATTTCCGCGTTTTCGCCTGGTACCGTATTGCGTTCGGTATCATGATTCTGATTACGGCTTACACTGGTGTGATTAACTGGGTTGATTAAGCTGCAGTGACTGATTCCGCTTCTCCGCTACACACTGCCGTGCCAGACGACGCACTGTCACAGCAAGCCTTGCATCTGCTGCAAACGGTATTCGGCTATCCGGCCTTCCGTTCGCAGCAGGCACAAATTGTCGGCCATGTCGCCCGCGGCGGCGATGCACTGGTGCTGATGCCCACCGGCGGTGGTAAATCCCTGTGTTATCAGATTCCCGCGCTGCTGCGCAAAGGCGTCGGCATCGTTGTATCACCGCTCATCGCACTGATGCAGGACCAGGTTGATGCACTGGAAGAAGTCGGCGTTCGTGCCGCCTTTCTGAACTCCACACAAAGCTTCGATGAAATTCTGGAAGTCGAACGCCGTATGCGCGAAGGCTCAGTCGATCTGGTGTACATCGCACCGGAACGCTTGCTGACCCAGCGTTGTCTGGAAGTACTGGAAATCACACCGATTGCCTTGTTTGCGATTGATGAAGCCCACTGCGTTTCACAGTGGGGCCATGATTTCCGTCCTGAATACATGCGCCTGTCGGTGCTGCATGAACGCTTTCCGGATATCCCGCGCATCGCCTTAACCGCGACTGCGGATCAGCAAACGCGGCAGGAAATTATTTCGCATCTGCAGCTGGAAAATGCGCTGCAGTTTGTCGCATCGTTTGACCGCCCGAATATCCGCTACCAGATCGTTGAAAAAGCCAACGGACGTAAGCAATTGCTGGACTTTATCGAAGCGCAGCACAAAGGCGACGCCGGCATTGTGTATTGCCTGTCGCGCAAAAAAACGGAAGAAACTGCCGCGTTTCTGAATGAGCACGGCATTCCTGCCCTCGCCTATCACGCTGGCATGGAATTGCAGGAACGCACATCGAACCAGTCCCGCTTTCTGCGCGAAGATGGCATTGTGATGTGCGCCACCATTGCGTTTGGTATGGGAATTGATAAACCGGATGTGCGTTTTGTTGCGCATCTGGATTTACCGAAAAGCATAGAAGGTTATTATCAGGAAACCGGTCGCGCCGGACGCGACGGTGCAACCGCGAATGCATGGATGGCCTATGGTTTGCAGGACGTCGTCATGCAGCGCCGCATGATAGAAGAATCCGAAGCCAGCGACCTGCACAAACGCGTACTCGGTGAAAAACTGGATGCGATGATCGCACTGTGCGAAACCCTGAGCTGCCGCCGTGTGCATATGCTCGGCTATTTCGGGCAGGCATCCGACCCCTGTGGCAACTGCGATACCTGCCTGCAACCGCCAACCTCATTTGACGGCACGGTCGCAGCGCAAAAGCTGCTGTCGACCATTTACCGTGTTGGTCAGCAATTTGCAGCCGGTCATGTAATCGACGTTTTACGTGCGCAGGAAACGGAGCGCGTTCAGCAATGGCGGCATCATGAGCTGACCGTATTCGGTATCGGCATCGACAAAAGCGAAGCGGAATGGCGCGCGATTCTGCGCCAGCTGATTGCACTTGGCTTTGTCATGGTCGATTACGAACATTACAGTGCGCTGCGTCTGACCGAAGCTGCGCGCCCTGTGCTCAAAGGCGAAGAAAAAATCCGTCTGCGCCAGTATCAGAAGGCAGCGAAAGCCGTCAAACATAAACGCCAGTCTGCGAGCGACTTTGCAGAAACTGAACTGAACAGCGAACAGCAGGCCATGTTTGAAAAACTGCGCTGGTGGCGGGTGGAAACCGCACGTGAACACAATGTACCGGCGTATGTGATTTTCCCTGATGCGACACTGCGTGAAATTGCGCGCAGTTGCCCGCAAACACTCGAAGCATTGCGCGGCGTTTCCGGTGTCGGTGATAAAAAGCTGGAAAGCTACGGCACAGCCATCCTGAAAATGACCTGCCCTTCCGGCGAGGATTAAGATGTCACGCGCAGAACGCTTGCTCGATCTGATGCAGATACTGCGCCGCCACCGTTATGCGATCACGGCGCAACAGCTCGCAAGCGAACTGGGTATCAGCGTGCGCAGCGTGTATCGCGATATCGCTGCCCTGCAACGACAGGGGGCAAAAATTGAAGGCAGTGCCGGTACTGGCTATGTGCTGCGCCCCGGCTCCACGCTGCCGCCGCTGATGTTCGACACCGAAGAAACCGAAGCACTGGCGCTGGGCATACGCTGGGTTTGTGACCGTGGTGATCCGCGGCTGGCGCTGGCTGCGCGCAATGCACTGGCAAAAATTGCCGCAGTATTGCCCGCTGAAGCAAAGCGGGAACTGGAAACCAGTGGCTTACTGATCGGCCCGGCATTCGACAATCCCGGTGGCGAACAATGGCTGGCTGAAATCCGGCTGGCGATACGCCAGCAAAACCGTATCCGCATTCAGTATCAGGATGAAAAACAGCGCAGCAGTGAGCGCTGCCTGTGGCCGTTTGCGCTGGCATTCTTCGACAACATACGGGTGTTAGTGGCATGGTGTGAATTGCGGCAGGATTTCCGCCACTTCCGTACCGACCGCATCGCAGGTCTGCATCGCCTGGATGAACACTATCCGGCATCGCGTTCTCAACTTTTGCAACGCTGGCGCGACCAGCAAGGCATCACTACTGACAAAAACTGACACAAGCCACAGGCATGATGTTGTTTGTCCGGTGCCATTTCGGCACCACCAACACCAGGAGAAATCATGTCTGCATCTACTTATCTGCTGTTTTATGTGAACGACCCGCAACGCAGTGCTGAATGGTACGCGCAACTGTTGCAAACAGCACCACTGGAAGCCAGCCCTGGCTTTGCCCTGTTTGCGCTGGCTGACGGTACCAGACTGGGTTTATGGAAACAGGCTGCGGTGCAACCGGCCAGTCAGCAAGCTGCCGGTGCCACTGAATTATGTCTGATGCTGGACAGTCAGGCTGCTGTGAATACCGAGTTCGCACGCTGGCAAACCCTGACACTGCCGGTACTGCAAGCGCCGCAAGACATGGACTTCGGCTTTACCTGCGTGACTGCTGATCCGGATGGTCACCGTATTCGCATCTTCCATCCTGCGGCGTAAGCAAGCACGATGACAAAGCGCTTCAGTGCATTGAAGCGCTTTGGTTTTTCCAGTAACGCATCAGCGCCGCTTTGCCGGAAATGCCGAGTTTTTCATACACCTGATGCGCCTGATTGCGCACGGTGGCAGGCTGATTACCGAGGGTACGGGCAATTTCTTTATAGCTCAGACCTTCACTGAGCAATTGCGCGACGCGGCTCTCCGCCGGACTCAGCGGCAACTGTATCCGGATTTCTGTTAACGATAAAAATAACAAACCATGTTCCTGACGCCAGCGTACCTGCAGCGAACCGTCCTGTACCACACCGGAAAAATCAGCCAGCAATAAGCGATGCAGGCGCTCGGGCAAAAACGGCGGACGCCAGTCCGGATAATGCTGAAACATCAGTGCAGACAATGCCGGATCGACATACATAATCTGCCCGTTGAGCCCGCTGATTAAGCTGTGATGCTGACTGCCGTACATTTTGCCGACGTGCAGTTCGCGGTTGGTCAGAAACGCACGGAAAATATGTGGCAGAACGGCATTCGCCAGCCTGCACTGGGCACTCGTATACCGCGCTGCCGATTTACGGCGCCACAGCGACAAGGTCTGCAAAGGATAACCGTTCGTGGCAGGCAGCACCATGGTCAGCGTATTCACCGCGTCAGTAGCATCTGCATACTCTTGCAAACGACGATCCCCGAAATCGGCAACGTTGCCGTGCACCGCTGTTTGCGGACGAATAAAGCCTGCTTTGATCAGCGGATCACTACTGACCAGTTCGCGCAGATCATGCATTTTCTCGTAGCCCAGCATTTCCATACGCAAGCGCAGCTTACGTTCTGCATCGATATTAAATGCCGATGCCGACGTCATTCTTAACTGCTGATGTTCTGCAGCAGAAAACTGTACGTATCCGCCACTGTCAAAGCGCAGCAGGGTTTGTAAATGTCCAAAAGCGTGGCGGGTGAATTGTTCGACATTCAGCGTGGGGACAGCATCGTACAAATCCAATAGATAACGGCTGAGCTGTTCGGTATTCATAGCAATCAGAAAAATAACAGATACACAATATCTGTCCGGTTGTGCGGGGCATTTTAGCCAGATTCAATTTCATACAACAAAAGCAATATCAAGGCGATGCGAAAATACCTGCATTACTTTCCGGGCATTCATTTTTTGTCGCCTGCATCTGACAATGCTTCCAGTACTGCGCGTGTCGCAGCCAGATTGTCATTTCAAAGGAAATAGCAGTCTGCATAAACTATAAGAACTTATAGCTTGACCGGCGGATTGCCATTCAATGCCGTATGGTCATGGTTGCAGCAAACCCAGCGCCAGGGCACGTGCCACGGCTTGTGTGCGTGTGCTGGTTTGTAATTTACGGCTGGCATTACTGATATGAAAGATGATGGTTGCTTCAGCCAGCCCGAGAATGCGGGAGATTTCCCACGAGGTTTTTCCTGCCGATACCCATTGCAGAACTTCGCACTCTCTGCGTGTCAGGCTGATCTGACTGACGGTGTGATTCACAGGCAAACCCAGCCTGCAAACAGATTCGTGCAGATACGCCAGCAACATATATCCCTGTGCCAGCCGGCTTTCTACGCGGCGGCGCTCGCTGGCATTAGTGCGCTCAGAGGTCAGACTGAAAATCGCCAGCTCGCTGCTTTTGCCGATCACGGAAAACGTTGCGCCGGCAGCCAGCCCGTGCTCAGACGCCTCATGAAACAGGGTTTTCACCCGCTTGCTGTCCGGCTCAGGCTGCTGATGCCAGATAACTGGGATGATGGATTGCGAGCAATGGCTGACCAGCGGATCAATCTCAATATACTTTTCAGACTGATAGCGTTCAAACCAGGATGCCGGATAGGAAGAAATCACGCCGCCATGTTGTTGCTCAGTACCATCGAAAATAAAGCGGGCACGCTCGCCATCGGCTTTGACCGGCGCATGTGCACCGTAATGAAATGAAGAAAATCCCAGCTGATGTGCCGCATCACGTACCGCTGCGCTCAGCGCTGTCACGGAAGTGGCCTGCAGTATGGCTTCGTAGGGATAAATCAGCTGGCTCACCGGCATCCGTGTCAGTATTTGAATTGCATTATTTTAATGCAACAGCTTGCCAGCTAAGTAAGGAAATGCTGTATCAGTCACACGCTGACCGGAGATACAACAAGCCATCTGAACCGGCGATATGGCGATGGAAAGCCATCGGAACCGTCAGGAATGCCAAAAAACAGCCGTTTTGCGGACTTCTGCACAGCAATCCAGCGGTCGTCGGCAGAAAGTCCGGCTCTCCGAAAAACACAAATGACGATATTTGCACAATAAAAGCAGACTTCGGGCGTCCTGCTCAGGAACCTGACCCGGAAAGTCTGTGTGTAAGAGTGGACGTATCCACAGTACGAAATCACCGGATTCCGGCCAAATTCAATATATCCCAACCAAAAAGTAAAAAAGCGCACCACAATGGATGCGCCTTTGATCTGCAAGCAGATGCCTGAGCCGTCAGTGCGTCAGGCCAAAACGGTTAAGCCTTTTTACGGAATACCAGATCCCAGACGCCGTGTCCCAGACGCAGGCCACGGTTTTCAAACTTGGTGACAGGACGATAATCCGGACGCGGTGCGTAGCCGTCTGCGGTGTTTTCCAGCGCTTTTTCTGCGCTTAACACTTCCAGCATTTGCACAGCATATTCTTCCCAGTCAGTTGCGCAGTGGATGTAACCTCCGGGTGCCAGACGGGAAGCCAGCAATTCCACCATCGGGCCCTGAATCAGGCGGCGCTTGTTGTGGCGCGCTTTGTGCCACGGATCCGGGAAAAATACATGAACACCGTGCAGACTGCCCGGCGCCAGCATGTAGTTCAGCACTTCCACCGCATCATGCTGAATAATGCGCTGATTGCTCAGGCCCATTTCTTCAGTCAGCTTCAGCAGGCTGCCTACGCCAGGCGTATGTACTTCAACGCCGACAAAATTCAGATCCGGTAAGGCCGCAGAAATTTTTGCACTGGTTTCGCCCATACCGAAACCGATTTCCAGCACCAGTGGCGCAGAACGCGGGAATGCGGTATTCAGATCAGTGACTTCTTTTTGATAAGAAATCATGTACTTCGGGCCCAGTTGTTCCAGCGCACGCGCCTGCGCATCAGACAAACGTCCGGCCCGGGTCACAAAGCTGCGGATACGACGCTCGTTCGGATCGTACAGCATGGATTTGGTGTTTTTTTCAGAATCAGACATAAGAAGATTTTTCGTGATGCGCGCACAGACAATCCGGCGCAAAACCCGTCATTGTACGTGGCTGCCTGTGGAATTGCCAGCGCAGCGGCATCTGCCAGCCGCGCACGGCACCGGCTTAATCATCGAGCAAGACGCCGCCATCCGGCCCGCGCCGCACATAAGTAATCCCCGGTTCCAGTGCTTCCAGCCGCTGTCTTTCCGCCTCTTCACGACTCAGATCACCGTGCAACTGTCGCGCTTCATTCGCCAGTTGTTTCTCTGCCAGAATCTGATCGTGACGTTCACAGGCTTGCGTGAACACCTCGCGTAACTCTTCCGTTGTCCATGGCTTGGAAATAAAACGGAACGCTTCGGCTTCGTTAATCGCACCGAGTATCGTCTTAAATTCGGCGGAAGCACTCAGCATCATGCGTACTGAATCCGGCTGCACTTCGCGTGCAATACGCAGAAACGCAACGCCATCCATTTCCGGCATATGGTAGTCGGCAATAATCAGATCAAATGCCGATTCCGCCAGCCTTTGTATCGCTTCTTTCGGTGAACTCAGACATTCTGTGGTCAGCGCATCCGGCCCGGCAATCTGGCGCAGGCTGCGGTTCAGGGCGGACAGCACATTCGGTTCATCATCCAGTAACAGGACATGGCGCATCATTTCCTCCTGTTTGTATAAATACGGACATTCATTTTGTGATCGAACGGTTCGCTGAAAATCTGCAAACGTTCAATCACATGTTCATCCAGCACATATTCTGCAGGTAACAGCAATAAACCATCTTTGGAAAGCACATCGGCAGACAACACCATACCGGGTTGCAGCAACAGAACATTCAGTTCCTGATCATGTGGCTCTTCAGGAATTCCGGCGATGATTTGCTGAAATACTTCCACCACTTTCGGATCATAGCGATTGCCGCTGCCACGCAAAATCAGCGGTACCGCCTCATCATGATGTACGCGCTTAGGCGCCAGCACGCCAATCTGTAAATTATCAAAATCGCTGGCCAGCGACAAAATCCGCGAACCAAGCGGAATCGCAGCCGCCGATAACTGATCGGGAAAGCCACGCCCGTCAAACCGTTCGTGCTGGTTACGGATAATTTTGGCGACACCCGCCAGATCCGGCAAAGGCATCAGCAACTCTTCCGCACGCAGCGTATGTTTGTGATACTGCCCGAGCTGATCACCGGTCATCTGACTGACCGGTGTGGCCAGCAAATCATCTGAAAATCCGATTTTTCCGATATCGGCCAGCAAAGCCGCTACAAACACTTCTTGAATTTCTTTGCTGTCCAGCCCCAGCCGTCGTGCGATTTTACGCGACAGATCAGCGACGCGGCGTACGTGGCCGGCAAGCTTACCGCCGCGCATTTCAATCAGGCTGGAAAAGACTTTAATCGAGGTCAGGAAATTATTTTTCAGCTTTTCATTCGCTTCCATCAGCGATGAATGGGCAAGCCACAGATCTGCTGTACGCTCTTCTACTTTCTTTTCAAGATTGCCGTTCAGTTCCCTGAGCTCGTCATTCTGACGGCGCGTCAGTTCTTCAAGCCGGTTCTTTTCTCTTTCCAGTTTTTTGCGTTCCAGCGCCTGCCGCACAATCAGCAGAATATCGTTGTCGTCCCAGGGCTTGGTGATGTAACGATAAATTTCACCATTGTTGATTGCTTCAATAATCGATTGCACATCAGCGTAACCGGTCAGCAACAGGCGGATGCAATCCGGCCAGCGCTCACGCACTTGCGCCAGAAATGCAGCGCCATCCATTTCCGGCATGCGCATGTCAGAAATCACCAGATCAACGCTTTCCTGTTCCAGCAGCGCCAGGCCTTCGCTTCCGCTGTTGGCAACAAACACCTGATAGCCACGGGCGCGGAATAAGCGGCGCAGCGATGACAGAATGTTCGGCTCATCGTCCACAAACAGCAGCCGCGGTGCGCTTTCCTGTTGCAGTTCAGTGTCGCTCATTATCGTCGTTATCGTTATTAATCGGTTCTGAAACACAGCTCCGCTCAAACCAGCGTCTTTCTGTCAGCATAGTCCAGCCAGTGCTGCAATCCAATAGCAAGCCTTAAGGCTGCACCCAGATACTCTGAATTTCGCGGAAACCGGCATCTGCTTTTTCCGCCATATCTTCCAGCAATTGCTCATCCAGATTCAGTATGCTCCAGATCAGCTCATTCCTGCGCAGTTGCTGAATTTTCTCCGGCAGACTGAAGGTTTCTTTGACCAGAAAATTCGCTGCGTGAATCAGTACCGATAAGGTATGCATTTGCATCGTTACCGGCATATGGTGCTCACCGACCGCCTGCTGCATTTCAGGTGGAAAATGCCAGTGTGCAGCGAGCAATTTTCCGACCTGAGCATGGTTCATTCCCATGATGCCCTCTTCCGCATCACATAAACTGATATCCTTAGTCTTCTGTAATTCGCGTACCTGCGCATAATGTGCAGGAAACTCTGACAGCAGAATCAGTTTCCCGAAATCATGAATCAAGCCCGCAGTAAATGCTTCTTCCGGCAAAAAATGAACATGTGATGCCAGCAGCTGCGCATGTACCGCAACCTGAATCGAATGATTCAGCAATGCTTCCAGTTCATGCTCATCCACATCGAAGTGATGAATCTGATTTGTCACCACCGTTGCCATCACCAGTGCACGCAGACTGCGGAATCCCAGTATCGATACCGCATCGGATAGAGAATGCACATGATAGGAAAGGCCGTAAAACGAGGAATTCGCAATGCGCAGGGTTTTGGTAGTTACAGCCTGATCCTGCGCCAGCTTCATAATCAGCGAACGCTGATCTGTATTGTCACGGTCAATCGCATGAATCACATCGGTCAGTGCTTTTGGCAGAGATGGTAATTCATGCATTTTTCTGAGAACAAAATCTTCTGTAACGGGTTTCATGATGACACCTGATGCATCCGTGGAACCAGCTGGTCCGGGCTGAACAATATCAAGACTTTACCGCGCGCTGTGGAATGCTGCCCCATCGCTTTCCAGCATGCGCGATAAAGCGTCTGATGCAGGTTCAGTTCGCGTATGGCACCTTCACTTGTTTCATGCAACACCGGCAGCAATGCCGGCATGGCAGTGCTGACGTATTCGTCCAGCGGCAGCATCTGATCTCGGAATAAGGTTTCAGCGGCAAGATTACAAAAAACAATTTTCTCTTCACTGTCCGTACCGATCACGGCGAAGGGCATCTGGTGCAAAATTTCACGGATTACGTTGATACTGACCTGATCGCGCCGTATTTGATGCTCCTGCTGATACAGTAAATCTGACAACTGGCGGTTCACATAAGCCAGCTCACGATTAGAAACACGGATTTCATCAGATAAGCGATGGTTCTCTGTCAGCATTTCCTTGAACGCAAACGCATCGGCAATATTCTTGCGTATCAGTTCATCGTCCCAGGGTTTGGTCAGGAATTTATAAATCGCACCTTCGTTAATCGCATCAGTAATGTATTGCAGCTCCGAATAACCGGACAAAATAATTCTGACGGTATCCGGCGACATTTTGCGTGCCTGACGCAAAAATTCGACGCCGGACATTTCCGGCATACGCTGATCAGACATGATCACATCGACTTTTTCATTACTCAGGATGTCCAGTCCCTCCGGCCCGCCGGAAGCAGTCAGAATGCGGTAGCCATCTTTGCGCAGCAAACGCCGCAGCGCCGATAAAATATTCGGCTCGTCATCCACCAGCAATAATGTACGCTCCGGCTGCCCAGCAGGCCGCATCACAGCAGGCAGTATCAATTCTGTATTCAGCCATTGCTCAGCCTCCTGCACACTCAGCGGCACAGAAAAATAGAAGCCCTGAATCTGGTCGCAAAGCTGTTCAGCCAGGAACTGACCCTGCTCCAGTTTTTCGACACCTTCAGCAATCACAGCAATTCCCATGCTGTGAGCCATCGAAATTATCGCTTTACAAATCGAAGCATCGCTCTGATGTTCCGGCAAACCACGTACAAAAGACTGATCGATTTTGACGTAATCAAACGGAAACGCTTTCAGATAACCAAGGGCTGAATATCCCGTACCAAAGTCATCCAGTGCGAAATGAAAACCCTCTTCCTTAATCGCACGCATCAGTTCCTGCAATGCAGCCTGATCGTGAATCAGTACACTTTCAGTAATCTCCAGTGAAAGTTCATGCCCACGCACACCATGCTGATGCGCCAATGTTTGCAACTCACTGAAAAACTGCGGATCTAAAAACTGTACAGGGGAAATATTGACCGCAATATTAGCAAACGGAATATTCGCTTCGCGCCATTGTGCGATCTGACGGCAAGCCTGTTGCAATACCCATTTACCCAGATCAATAATCATATCGCTGCGTTCTGCCAGCGGAATAAAACGCGCTGGCGGAATTTGTCCGAGTTCAGGATGATGCCAGCGTAACAGCGCTTCAAATCCTGCGTGATTACCACCGCTTAGTAAGGACACTTTCGGCTGATACACCAGTGTCAGCTGGTCTGTGCGGATTGCTTTGCGCAATTCGCGTATCAGCTTCAGATCGTCTTCGAGTTTTTCATTCAGCTGGCTGGAGTAAAAATGTAAATGCTCAGCACCGGCTGCCTGCGCTTTATGATAAGCAGATTCCGCACAACGTGTAATATCTTCCGCCAGTTGTCCGTCATCAGGATAGCTGGCGATACCTGCGGAAGCAGTGAACTGCATGGATTCATTCAGCAGCACAACCGGTTGTGTCAGTACCCGGGCGATACTCTGATAAAAGCCGATCAGCTCTTCGCTACTTCCTCTGTTAATCAGAATAAATAAGAATTCTCCACCGCCTACATGGGTCAGGATGTCGTTATTGCGCAAGGCATCACGCATACGGATTTCCAGCGTTTGCAGAATCAACCGTGTTGTTTCAAATCCGTGTGTATCCACAACATACTGATACTGATTCAAACCCAGATATACAACAGACATTTGCTGGATAGATGAAGAATGAGCCATCGAATGCTGAACCAGCTTGTCCAGTTTCACTCGTTTCTCATCGTGATTACTGTCCTGATCTTCTGCCACCGGTGCTGCCGGCTCATCGTCCGGCATCACACGCAACTCAGTCAGATAGGATTCGAAAAAGCGTTTCTTCTCAACTTCCGAATACACTTCGAGCGCAATACCCAGATCGAACATCGTAATTTTGAATACCAGCGACATCAGCACCGGCATTGCCTGCTGACTTTGCGAGACCGGCTCTTGCTTCAGATGCTCCCAGACCGGAGCCAGATATTTGCGGAATGCAGAAAAATACCAGTCTTTGTTCAAACCCATTTGCTGATGGGCGAACTCAATACGGCTGGGATCATTTCTGAATTGTTCTTCCCAGACCGGATTAGCCAGCCGTTCAAATAACTGGCTTTGCTGATGACGAATGCGGTCAATTAAACGTTCCGGCAATGCGTAGCTGATCAGGTGAGAATCCCTTAAGTGCGCCATGAATGCCTGATCAAGCAAATCACGGAACTCGTGCATACGAGGGCGTAAGCTTTCCAGCAATGCTGTTTCAGCTGGCTCCAGCTTCAGCGCTGTCATCATTTCAAACAAGGTACTTTGCTGCAGATTCAGCAAAGTAGAAAAAATTTCTGTTGCAGCCACAGGCCCGTTTTCCATGTCTGCTCCCTTATGCAACAGTAACTTTATCCGGATCAACCGGTAAATGAATCGTGAAACAGGTTCCTTTTCCTACTTCACTCTGTACTTCAATCCGGCCATTGTGTTTCTTAATGATTCCGTATGAAAGAGAGAGCCCCAGTCCTGTGCCCTGCCCGATGGGTTTGGTGGTAAAAAAGGGTTCAAAAATCCGGTTCAGAATATCCGGCGGAATCCCGCCGCCGTTATCGGCAACAGAAATGAAAACGCCGCCGGGTTCAGTACCGGTACGTATCGTAATCGTTCCTTTTTCTTTGATCGCATGAGATGCATTCACCAGCAAATTCATGACTACCTGATTAATTTGTGAAATCACACATTTCACCAGCGGCAGTTTTCCGTATTCTTTCTGTACAATCGCTTTGTATTTGATTTCGTTGTACACAATGTTCAGCGTACTATCGATGCCATGATGAATATCGGCTTCCTGCCAGTCGGTTTCGCCCACATGGGAAAAGTCTTTGAGCGACTGCACAATATCTTTGACCCGCTTCAGACCTTCCATCGATTCACGTACCAGATCACTGACATCGTCCTGCAGAAATTCCAGATCCGCGTCACGACGCAGTTTTTCCATCGCCGTCACCTGTGCCTGGGCTCCCGGACACTGACGTATCAGTTGCTCATATTTACCAATCAGTTCAAACAGACTGCCGACATAACTTTCCAGCGAACCCATATTCGAATTTACAAATCCGATCGGATTATTAATTTCATGTGCAATCCCGGCAGCCAGCTGACCAATCGACGCCATTTTTTCTGATTGCAGTAACTGATCCTGCGCTTCCTGTAATTTCTGGATCAGACGCTGCTGTTCTTCGCCCTGACGCTGTAACGATTCTTCCATTGCTTTACGCTCGCTGATATCCGTTAAAGAGCCCACAACTTCGAGGGGGTTACCGGATTCATCACGAATCAGACGCAGCGTGTCATGCATCCAGATGTATTGTCCGCTGCAATCTTTAAACCGGTATTCGTAAGTACGCTCGCCTTCAGAAAACAGCATGGCGAGACTGGAGAAAATTTTCGGCACATCGTCCGGATGAATATGCTCGAACCAGAAGTTCGGATCCGCCACCATAATGCGCGGGTCGTAGCCGAGAATACGGCGCGCGTTACTGCTGACATAAGTCATTTTAAAATCGCCGGTCGGCACGCTGCTGTAGATGATGGCAGGTGTGTTTTCGATCAGATAGCGCAGACGGCGCAGCTGACGCTCAGTCTGATCTGCCGGAGGCTCGGAGGAAACCGGAGCCTGACCGCTGATTTCTATATATTCCGATTGCTGTTCCATCTGTCATCCTCTGCGATTTTTTCACCGCGTGGCCGGTACAGACTGTTTTTGTGGTGGTGATGGGTCCTGACATTTGCAGACGGATACCCGTCACCGTTTATGGTTTCTGACCTGCCGGACGACGGCAAGTTTTCCTCAGAAACCGGATGCTTTTTTGTGCACTGCAGTGCGCAGGTCAGCGCACCATGAATGATTAAACAGCATCCCGGTTTTCATAGTATGCGCATTTTTTCTATCTGCAAGTGCGGTTGCGACAACAATTGTTAATTCAGGACAACATATCCTGCTGCTAATTTAACCGGCCATACAACACGCGGTGCATAAGCGCCGTGTTAGCATCATTTTTTCTTTTTTCGGAGCCTGAGATGGCACGACTGGAACTGAATTTACCTGAGCACGCATTTTGTTTCAGCACGCAAATTGAAGTCCGCGTGACAGATGTGAATGCAGCAGATCATCTGGGAAATGAAGCACTGGTGGCTTTACTATCTGAAGCGCGGGCGCGCTTTTTACAGCATTTGGGAATAGATGAAACCGGACACGATGGCCCCGGTATTCTGGTTGCTGATCTGGCGGTGAAATACCGCGCCGAAGCGCACCGCCATGATGCGCTGCTGTTTGAAACCGGATTTTGTGATTTCAATAAGTATGGTGCGGATATCATTTACCGCGTCAGCCGTCCGGCAGATCAGACACTGATTGCCATCGCCAAGACCGGCTTTGTGTTTTTTGACTATCAGGCAGGCAAGATGCTGACGGTGCCGGATAATTTCCGGCAACAGTTTGCCGCTGGCTGATACCGGCGGTAACAGCGGCGGTGACAGCGGCAGATTACAGATACAGCATGCGCTGACGCTCTTCATCGGAAGGCTCGATATCGTGCGCTTCGTAGAAGGCAAAAATCGCATCCACGATATTGGCCGGCTCATCGATCACTTGCACCAGATTCAGGTCTTCCGGCGAAATCAGACCGTTCCCTGCCATCTGGGTTTTAATCCATTCCAGCAAGCCGCTCCAGAACGTCGTACCGACCAGTATCACCGGAATCTTGCGCGACTTGCCGGTTTGCATCAGAGTCAGCACTTCACTGACTTCATCCATAGTGCCGAAGCCACCGGGAAACACGACGTAGGCATCCGCATATTTCACGAACGCCACTTTACGCGCAAAGAAATGGCGGAAAGTCAGGCTAATGTTTTGCCAAGGATTGCTGCGCTGCTCGTGCGGCAATTCGATATTCAGGCCTACCGACGGTGATGCGCCCTCATAAGCGCCCTTGTTGGCTGCTTCCATAATGCCGGGGCCGCCACCGGAAATGACGGAGAATCCGGCATCCGACAAACGCCGTGATAAATCCACGCATTTTTCATAGTAAGGATCATCCGGTTTGGTGCGGGCAGAACCGAAAATCGTGACTGCCGGACGAATCGATGATAAACGCTCGGTAGAGTCGATAAACTCTGCCATAATCGTGAACATGTGCCAGGACTCGCGTGCCTTGAGTGCTGTAGCCTTATCCTTATCCATAATCTGGCGCAGTTGCGCCACATTTTTTCTGTTTTCGATTTTTTCACTCATATGCAAAATACCCTGTTGTTAGTCGATGGGTCGAGTTATCTTTACCGCGCATTTCATGCGATGCCGGATTTGCGCAATGCACATGGCGAGCCCACCGGTGCGATTTACGGCATGATCAATATGCTGCGCCGTTTGCGCAGCGATTATCCGGCAGCATACATCGCCTGTGTTTTCGATGCAAAAGGCAAAACTTTCCGCGATGACATGTATGCGGAGTACAAAGCCCAGCGTGCACCGATGCCTGACGATCTGCGTGCCCAGATTGAACCGATACATCAGGTCGTGGCTGCCATGGGCTGGCCGATACTGATGGTGGAAGGTGTTGAGGCTGACGATGTGATCGGAACGCTGGCTGTAGATGCGACCCGCCTCGGCATGCAAACTGTGGTTTCCACCGGTGATAAGGATCTGGCGCAGCTGGTCAATGCGAATGTCACACTGATCAATACCATGAGCAATGAAATCATGGATGACGCCGGTGTGCTGGCGAAGTTCGGCGTACGCCCTGACCGCATCATCGATTATCTGACCTTAATCGGCGACACCGTAGATAACGTGCCCGGCGTCAGCAAATGCGGCCCGAAAACCGCAGTGAAATGGCTGACAGAATATGATTCGCTGGATGGCGTGATCGCCAATGCCGCCAGCATCAAAGGCGTGGTTGGTGAAAATCTGCGCAATGTGCTGGACTGGCTGCCAACCGGCCGTCAATTGATTACCGTAAAAACCGATTGCGACCTCAGTGCGCATATGCAAAGCATTACCGACACGCTGATCAGCAAACCGGAAGACAAAGAGGCGTTGCTTACCTTCTTTGGTCGCTACGGTTTCAAAACCTGGCTGCGTGAATTGTCCGGGGATGCCACTGCCGGCGCGACGCCACTGGCAACGGCACGTCCGCAACCGGATGCACCGCAACTGGCGGCTGATAGTCAGGGCAGTTTATTCGGCGATGCCACCGAAGCTGCTCCGGCAGAATATGTGACGGTACTGACCGAAGCCGCACTGGACGACTGGCTGAAAGCCATCGACGCAGCAACGCTGACGGCGGTGGATACCGAAACCAATTCGCTGGAACCGATGCATGCGCAACTGGTCGGCATTTCCCTATGCTGCGAAGCGGGCAAAGCTTGCTATATCCCGCTGGCGCACACGGCGCCGGGTTCGCCGGATCAGTTACCACGTGAACTGGTGCTGAACAAACTGCGCAGCTGGCTGGAGAATCCGGACAAACTGAAAGTCGGCCAGAATCTGAAATACGATGCCCACGTGTTTGCCAATGCCGGTATCACGCTGCGTGGCATTGCGCACGATACACTGCTGCAATCCTATGTGTTTGAATCGCACCGTCCGCATGACATGGACAATCTGGCGCTGCGTCATCTGGGCAAAAAAACCATTGCTTACGAAGAAGTCTGCGGCAAAGGCGCGAATCAGATTGGTTTTGCGGAAGTCGATATTGAACGTGCAACCGCCTACGCCGCGGAAGATGCCGACATTACTTTGCAGTTGCATCAGGCCATGTATCCGGAAGTGCAGAACAACAAAGGTTTGCAATACGTTTACAGCAATATCGAAGTACCGGTTTCTGTGGTGCTGCAAAAAATTGAACGCAACGGCGTGCTGATTGATGCGGACATGCTGAACCGTCAGTCCACAGAAATCGCGCTGCGTTTGCATGAGCTGGAGCAGCAAGCCTATGTGCTGGCTGAGCAAAACTTTAATCTGAATTCACCGAAGCAACTGGGCGAAATCTTCTTCCAGAAACTGGGTTTACCGGTCGTCAAAAAAACGCCGTCCGGCGCGCCATCGACCGATGAAGAAGTCTTGCAAAAACTGGCGGAAGATTATCCTTTACCAAAACTGGTGCTGGAATACCGTGGTCTGGCGAAACTGAAATCGACCTATACCGATAAGCTGCCGAAAATGATTCATCCGCACACCGGACGGGTACATACCAATTACGCGCAGGCGGTGGCGGTGACAGGTCGTCTGGCATCGAATGATCCGAATCTGCAGAATATTCCGGTGCGCACCGCCGAGGGCCGCCGCATCCGCGAAGCCTTTATCGCCGCGCCCGGTCACCATATCGTCTCCGCTGATTATTCGCAGATTGAACTGCGCATCATGGCGCATATTTCCGGCGATGCGAATCTGCTTAAAGCCTTTGCCAATGGCGAAGATATTCACCGCGCCACCGCCGCTGAAATTTTCGGTGTGACACCGGATGTGGTCACCAGCGAACAGCGCCGTTACGCCAAAGTGATTAATTTCGGTCTGATTTACGGCATGAGCGCCTTCGGTCTGGCCGGTAATCTGGGCATAGAACGCAGTGCGGCGCAAAACTATATCGACCGGTATTTCCAGCGTTATCCGGGTGTGGCGCAATACATGGCGGATACGCGTACCAAGGCGAAAGCCCACGGTTTTGTGGAAACTGTGTTTGGCCGCCGTTTGTGGCTGCCGGAAATCAATGGTGCCAATGGCCCGCGCCGTCAGGGTGCGGAACGGGCGGCGATTAATGCGCCTATGCAGGGCACGGCTGCTGATCTGATCAAACTGGCGATGATTGCTGTGCAAAACTGGCTGGAAAGTACACAGTTACAGACCCGCATGATTATGCAGGTGCATGATGAACTGGTGCTGGAAGTGCCGGACAGTGAACTGGAACTGGTGCGCACCCGCCTGCCGGAACTGATGGCGAATGTCGCAAAACTGGATGTGCCGCTGATCGCAGAAACCGGTATCGGTGCGAACTGGGAAGCAGCGCATTAATCTGCTTGTCGTACAGCGGCAGCAGGTTACCACCACTGTGCAATTATCGTCATTTGTACTTTGTAAAAGCCCGGACTTTCTGCCGACGTCCGGGCTTTTGCTATGCTGAACTCCGCAAATGGTGCTGTTCCGGGCTATTTTGGGTCGTTATGGGCTGATGAATACCTTTGGCGTGAGCGATACCGGTGCCCGCCGGATCAGCTCAGCAGTGGCTTCAGCGGCGGCTGACGGCCCGTCCGCCCCTTCCCTGCAATTGCCGCAGCCGGACGAATGCTCAGTCCCTCCGCCAGCATGAAGCGCGCTGCCATATCTTCGAGCTGATGACTGAGCCGTCGCATGGATTCCGATGCTGCTGCAGCTTCTTCCACCAGCGTCGAATTCTTTTGCGTAACCTGATCAATATTGGCAATGGCAGCCTGTATATGTTCAATACCGGTACGCTGTTCCGCGCTCGCATGGTCAATTTCAGCAATCACTTCGCCAACTTTTCTGACGCTGGATACCATACTGCTGATACTGGCTTCGGTTTCTTTGACCAGCCCCGTGCCTTTTTTCACTTTCAGTTCCGAATCGGCAATCAAGTCTTTGATTTCCTTCGCCGCTGACGCGCTGCGCTGCGCCAGTGTACGGACTTCGCTGGCAACAACGGCAAAACCACGTCCCTGCTCACCGGCGCGTGCTGCTTCTACCGCGGCATTCAGCGCCAGCAAATTGGTCTGAAAAGCGATGCCATCGATCAGGCTGATAATTTCCACAATTTTTCCGGACGACTCGCCGATTGCATCCATATTCCGTATCAGCGCCGCAACCATGTCGTTGCTGGTACCGGCCAGTGCTGTCGATTCAGACGCCAGTTGATTGGCCTTCCAGGCATTTTCTGCATTCAGGCGTACAGCCTCGGTCAGCTGTTCCAGTGCTGCTGCCGTTTCTTCCAGCGAACTGGCTTGCTCTTCAGTACGCTGTGACAAGTCAACGTTACCCGAAGCAATCTCATCAGAAGAATGCGCTAACTCACCGGCACTGCTGCGTAATTCCGCCACCATCACCGATAAGGCCTGACGCATTTCCGACATCGCAAACAGCAGGCTGCTGTTGTCTCCTGCTTCCACAATGACCGGTTTCGACAAATCACCGGAAGCAATAATGCCAGCCACCTGTACCGCATACGCTGGTTCGCCACCCAGTTGTTTCAGCAGCGAGCGGGTAATGGCAACCGAGATCACAATCACCAGAACCAGTGCAGAGGCTGTGATTCCCGCCATGATCAGAATACTTTCCTGATAAGCGAGTTCAGCCTGATGTTCATCCGCAAGATTCTTTCCCCGCTGCAACGTAATGAAATGGTGGATCATGTCCTGCCATTGCGTATTGGCCGGAATGGCTTCTTTCATCAGCACAGAAGCTGCCGCTGCCTTGTCTCCGGCCAGTTCCAGCGCCAGAAAGCGGTCGTTCAGCGGACGTGTGACTGTCGCCTGATGTGCAATCTCCTTCACAAATTGCGTGCCAGCATTGTCCAGCGGCATCGCCTTCAGCGACTCAAACGCTTTATTGTATTTTTCACGGGTTTCCGGAATCTTTCTTTCCTGATCTGTACGCGCAGCAACGTCATCCAACAACGCAACGGTGCGCATCACACGCGACACCACATGCACTGCATCCGACATATCTTCCAGCAATGCCATCTTGCGGACATTCACGTCCACCACGTGATGCAGCGCCTGATTGGATACCCGCAATCCGTAAAATCCGGTCACCGCCACCACCATCAGCAACATGAACATGAGCAGATAGCTCACGATCAGACGCCGGCGTACCGTCCACTGACTCAGTTTCATTTCTGTCTCCCTCACCGCTTTTTCTGTTTTTGTAATGCCCGATCAGCAAATCGCCTCGCCGGATACCAGGCCAGCCTACTGTGCAGAAGAGTTACTAAAAACCCCTCAGGACAGGCTGTTTATGCCATTACTTGTTTATTCGGTCAGCGTATTGCAATAGCCTCTGAGGTCAGAGTATAGAAAAATATTTCCGTACAGCAATCCAGTATGACAATTCTTCACTTTTCAGCAGCAAAGAAGCGACAGTGCTAATCTCCGACACATCTGTTGTGCAGATATCCGCATCTGCCATTTTCGGAGAGCCGGACTTTCTGCCGACGACCGCCGGATCGCTGTGCAGAAGTCCGCAAAACAGCCTGAAAATGCCGGAAATGGACAAAAAAAAGACCGGCACGCAGCCGGTCGGGATTCATGGTGGAAAGTCAGGCTTATTTCAGCCAGCCACGGCGGCGGAAATACCAGAACGGGGTAATTGCGGAAGCCACCATCAAGACCAGCGCAAACGGGTAACCGAGTTCCCATTCCAGTTCCGGGAACCAGCCTTTAAAGTTCATACCGTAGATGCTGGCGATCAGTGTCGGTGGCAGGAAAGCAACACTGGCAACCGAGAAAATCTTAATAATTTTATTCTGATTAATGTTGATGAAACCGACGGTCGCATCCATCAGGAAGTTAACCTTATCGAACAGGAAAGAGGTGTGACCGTCCAGCGATTCGATATCGCGCAGAATCTGACGCGCTTCCTCAAACTGATCAGCATTCAGCAAACGGCCACGCATCAGAAAGCTGACCGCACGGCGCGTATCCATCATATTGCGGCGGATACGGCCATTCAGATCTTCCTCTTGCGCAATGGCATTCAGCGCGGCAGCCGCGTCCTGATCGCTGAATTCTTTTTGCAGCACAGCGCGGCTGACGTCTTCCAGCTTCTGATAAATCCCTTCCAGCGCATCCGCAGAATACTCAGCATCGGTAGCATACAAATCCAGCAACACATCGCGGTAATCATTGATGGAACCCGGACGCGAGCGTGCACGCATACGCACTAAACGGAATACCGGCAAATCGGTGTGATGCACCGAGAACAGAATTTCCTTGGCCAGAATAAATGCCACGGTCACGGTCTGCGCCGGTTCATCTTCGTTTTCTTCATCGATCAGAAAATCGGTGCGCAAATGCAAATCACCGTTATCTGCTTCGTAATAACGCGCGGACGCTTCGATATCTTTGACTTCGTCTTCACCCGGGAGCGTGACGCCGTAAATGCTTTTCACCCATTCGCGCTCTTCTTCGTTCGGGTCGGTCAGATCGACCCATACCGGCAGCGTGTTCTCAAGATCAGCACGGCTTTCGATATTGATCTGACTGAGGCGGCCATTATGAAGAACGAAGACATTGATCATGGAGACATCCGGAAGAAGCGGGTTAATCGAATGACCGCGATTTTAAACGGGTTTGTGCGCGCTGAATACCAGAGCAGGCATTTTCCGGCATCGCGGAAGCAAAAAATTTCAGGCGGCGGATGTTGAGGCAAAAAGCAAAAAAGGCAGCCGCAGCTGCCTTTTTATCCGTACTGACGTGATCTGCCGTTAAGTCTCAGCGACTGGCTTTATCAATCGCCTTATTCAGCATTTTCTGACGGAAATCCTGATCGCCCACACTTGCGCTGCTGTCATCTTCTTTTGGCTTAGGACGTTCAAATCCTTTGGCATCATGCAGTTTGACGTTTTTTGCATCAGCACGCTGATTACATTCGGTATCCGAATACGTGGTGCGGCCATTAATCACACATTTTTTCACGCCGGATTCCACCGTCACCGGTGCTGGCATGTTTTCATTCGGTGCAACTGTACCGGACGCGGGTGCTGCAGTGTTTGCGCCGTTTGCCCCACTCACACCGGCGGCGTTTTTCAGTTCATTCGAAATCACACCGGCAGATTTGCCCCAGCGCTGTAACTGATCATTCAGCGGCAGACGACCGGTACGGATGGTATATAAAAATCCCATCGCCAGTGCACCCAGCAACATAAAAATAATCATCACAGAAATCAGACTGAGTCCTGCCTGCTTGCGAATTTTCATGGTAATTCCGCGCTGTTCATCCGTTTCAGGATCATATCCGTGCGTTTTTGCAGATAAGCTGATCCCTGGTGTTTATCGTAGTAGCGCGGACGCGGTAACATCACCGCCAGCCGCGCAGCCTGCGCAGGCCCGAGTGACGATGCCGGAATGCCGTAATAATGACGGCTGGCTGCTTCAGCCCCGAACACACCGACACCCCATTCCACCACGTTCAGATAAATTTCCAGTATCCGTTCTTTATCCATGCAGGCTTCCAGCATATAGGTGATGATGAGTTCCTCACCTTTGCGCAAATAACTGCGCTCACCGGATAAAAACAGATTCTTGGCAAGTTGCTGTGTGATGGTTGAGCCGCCAGACACCACTTTACCCTTTTTCTGGTTTTTTTGATATGCTTTTTGCATAGCTTCCCAGTCCACACCCTCGTGTTCTGCGAAGCCATCGTCTTCCGATGCAATCACGGCGCGTTTCAGATTGGCGGAGATTTTGTTATACGGCACCCATTTGTGCTGCAATTTGAATGCGGGATTTTGTTCGCTCAGCACCGCTTCCTGCTGACGCATGAAACTGGTGGAGGATGGATTGTGATCAACCCACCAGAGTATCTGTACAAAGAAATAGGCCTGTACCAGCAGGAACAGCAGCGTGGGCATCAGCACCAGCCAGAACAGTAAACGACGCAGCAACTTCACAGCCTTATCCTTTCTGCAGCATAGTCCTCAGTTCAGCCAGCACAGCCGTAGTTTGCGGTCTGACCTGACGCCACAGATAAAACGCTTCCGCCGCCTGCTCCACCAGCATACCCAGCCCGTCGCGGGTTTGTGCACCCTGCTCACGCGCATAACGGCAGAATGGTGTTTCCTGCGCGCCATACATCATGTCGTAGGCCAGGGTTTCTGCATGCATTAAGCCTGCCGGTAACGGTGGTAATTCTCCGTGCAGGCTGGCAGAAGTCGCATTGATAATCACGTCAAACGGTCCCTGCAAATCTGCAAACGTGCTCGCAGCAGCAACACAGTCCGGCGCATCACTGCGCAGCACGGCCAGTAAATCCTGTGCGCGTGCCAGCGTCCGGTTAGCGATCACCAGCGCAGCCGGGGCCTGCTCTGCCAGCGGCAGTAAAGCGCCGCGTGCCGCACCACCCGCACCCAGCATCAGCACCCGCTTACCACGCAGACTGCAGGCAGCGTTCTGTACGATGTCGGTGACCAGTCCGATGCCATCAGTGTTATCCGCAAGTATTCTGCCATCCTGAAACAGCAGTGTATTTACCGCACCGGCGGCACGGGCGCGCGCGGTCATGCTGTCTGCCAGCGCAAATGCTTCCAGCTTAAACGGAACAGTGACATTTGCACCGCGTGCACCGCTGTCCATTAGCTTGCGCACTGTGGCGGCAAATTCATCCAGCGGCGCTTCCAGTGTGCCGTACTGCAGCTGCTGCGAGGTTTGTGCAGCAAATGCAGCGTGTATGTAGGGAGATTTACTGTGTCCTACCGGGTTTCCGATGACAACATAAGCATCCGGTTGTTGCATTACTTCACGCCTCCGCGTAATTCGGTTTCCAGTTGCTGATCCCGCGTGAAGCGGAAATGGGTAATGACCACCCAGACATCGTCTTTATCGCGCGAACGCATGTTTTGCGGAAAATGCCCGTAGGGTGCAGAGTTACGTACGATTTTCAGTGCTGCTTTGTCCAGATCTTTATTGCCGGACGATTTTTCGATGCGCGGGCCGCCTTCTTTTTCATAGATGCTGCCATCCTGAAAAATCGGGATATACACAATCAGCTCGCCGTACATTTTCTTGCCGTCTTTACGCGGAAAGTTCAGCGTACCGAATTCTTCAATCCGCTTTTGCAATTGCTTGTAATAAATCGCATAACCAACGCGCTGTGTGGTTGGCGTAATGAACGATTTACGCGGGCGGCGGTTCTGGTCTTCAATCGTCTGATTAATTTCCGCCGCCATACGCGCAATTGCTTTGGACGTTTCCAGATCTTCTGCGCCCGGCGTGTTCACCGGCTTCTGATCCAGTTTGCGCTTATCCTGCTCGGCAACGTGGAAATTGGTTTTGGCTTTTGCCTGATCGAGCAAATGCTTCTGTACCTGCTCCAGCTCTTCAATGCGGCGCGCAGCTGCACGCAGGCTATCGCCGTTCTCTACTTTTTGCAGATCCGGCAGCGGTGATTTGCTGCGGCCATCTTCCGCATTACCGCCACCTTCCAGATCGGCCTGTGCCAGTAAGTCGGCCTTTGCCGGTTTTTTGTCGTGACGGGTATTCACCAGTATCACTTCCAGCCCTTTATCCTGCATGGCTTCAGAACGGGTCACCGGCGCGACAAAATGGACAAAAAACAAGACCAGCAAATGCATCAGTGCCGACCCGCCGAGGGTCAGCACCAGCAAACGATCAGAACGCGATAATTGTTTCAGCATGCTCAAAAAGAAAAGTAATCAGACTGCATTCAGTCCGGTATCAACAGCATCCTGTGGTTCGGTTTCCGGCATGGTTTGCGCATCTTCTGACGTGGCGACATCTGTTTCGGCTTCGCTGTCAGCGGACATTTCCTCTGACATATCAGCATCTGCATCAGCATCTGCCTCATCTTCCGCTTCGTCTTCGCCCAGATCGGTTTGTCCCAGCACTTCCAGCAAGCGTGCTTCGACACTCAGATCCAGCTCATCCCAGCGCAGAATATCCAGTTTCACCTGTGCGCCGCGTGCAACTTGCGCCATGCCCGGCATACGGATCACCAGGGGAATATCACTGAGACGCAGAATTTCATCTTTCAGCACCACCGCATCCACCTGACGCGCCTGCTCCTGTTGCAGCCAGCGCAGACACCAGTAGCGCTCCATGCCGGACTGGAAGTCCGCATACGCCGAATACGCCGCATCGAAACCGGACACAATCGCATACAGATCAGCATCTTTCGGTTTGAACGGCGCCACCAGCGGTGCGGTAATGCCGTGCTGCACACAAGCGATGATCTGCCACTGATTGATCAGATCGGTATAACGGCGCAGCGGCGATGTGCTCCATGCATACTGATCCACACCCAGCCCCTGATGCGGTGCTGCATGGGTCAGCATACGAACCTGCATACGCGCAGTCCAGTTCCCCGGACCACGTCCGCCGGCCACGCCCTGTGCACGGTAAATGCCCGGAATCCCGTGGTCAGCCATCAGCTTACCCCAGGTACTGTTTGCAAAAATCATCAATTCTGCAACCATTTTATCCAGCGGCGCACCACGTTTACGACGAACGATGCTGACAACGTCGTTTTCAACGTAGAAATTGAAATCGACGCGGTTATTCTGTTCCGGCTTCAGGCCAAAAGCTTCACGCTTGGCCATACGGGCTTTTTCCAGCACCAGCGCCCATTGCCAGATGTAAGCGATATCGGCCTTGTGCGGATATTCACCGGCGCCGGCTGCCAGATTTTCTTCCGTGACGAGTGCATCCAGATCGTTATGACGCAAATTCGACGCCACCGGAATTTTCTCAATCCGGGTTTCGGTACTGAGTACCGACCAGTCCTGCGTATCGAGCACGGTGTACAGGGACACCGCCGGGCGGGTCTGACCTTCGCCGAGCGTGAATACGTCGACCAGCGAATCCGGCAGCATCGTAATCTTATCGCCCGGCATATATACCGTCGACATGCGCGAACGCGCTAACTGATCAATTGCATCATCGCGCTGAATTGCCAGCGCCGGCGCGGCGATGTGAATACCGATACGCACTTTGCCGTCATCGAGCGGCGTAACAGAAAAAGCATCGTCAATTTCTGTGGTCGTGACATCGTCAATCGAAAAAGCGGCAACATCCGCAACCGGCAAATCGTCCGGCAGAACCGGCATAGGCAGTTCCGGGAAACCTGTGCCTTTCGGGAAATGCTCATAATGAAAGCGCGCCAGATGCAAATCTTTCGCCGAAGCAAAACCGCCGGTTTCCAGCAGCAGGCGTGCCGGTGTGGTTTGCAATTGCTCGCAGGCTTCCGCCAGCGCTTTATATTCGATGCCGTTTTTATCCGGTTTAAACAATAAGGCACGCGCTAGCGGTTTAAACGCATCCGGTAACTGATGCTGTTTCAGTTGTTCCACATAGGCAGCCTGAATCAGTAACTGCTGTTTCTTTTTCTCAATACCCGCCAGCGCCGCTTTCAGCGTTGCTTCCGGTGCGGCTTTATAACGACCACGCCCTTTTTTCTGGAAATACACCGGCGACTGATGCAATGCCAGAATCAGTCCTGCCGTTTCATGGGTGGCCGGTGTGCCACCGAAATATTCCGCTGCGAGTTCGGTAAAACTGAATTCTTCCTGCCCTGCCACTTCCCACAAAAATCCGAGATCCATGTCAGCAGCCACTGCGCGGGCTTGCTCCATCATGTCTGCCGGTTCAGGTGCACTGAATTGCAGGAACACATCCTTGCCTTTCACTTTGGTGCGTTTGCCGGTCGGCAATTCCACCTGAAATGCTTCGCCAGCCTGACTTAATATGCTTCCCGCTTTGAAATCGCCGGATTCTTCAAAAAAAACATTCATGCATTTATGCTTGGTTTAGGGAAACAGCAGACTGCACATCTGCAGCCTGCTGCTCCCGGTTAATCGTATTCACTGCACCGGCAGGTGGCAATTGCAGCACCGCCGGTAAAAAAACTTCGGTTACCATCAGACAGGCACCTTTACGCCAGAACAAAGAACGTCGTGCTGGCAGACTGTGAATGCCGCGCAATTCCGGCAACTCACGCCAGATGCGCTGCATCAGCGGATGTCCCGCATTCAGACGCGCAAATTGCAAATCACCGCGCTGCACCAGCGGATCAGAAAATAAAGTACTGCCAAGCGAGCGTTCACCCAGCGAACTGAATAAAGGCCATTGCTGATGGCTTGCACTTAATGGAACAACCGTGTGTCCGTAAATGACCGGCACACCGTCACAACGTAAAATCACTTCGCGCTGATGTACCCGTGTACGCCGCGCCAGACCAAGTGCCGCAAATTCATCGGAGAGACTGCATGCCAGTTGCTGCGACAGTTTCTGCACCCGGAATTGCCGGCAGCGTGCCACCAGCCTTGCCGTCAGTGATCCCCGGTCTTCCAGCCAGTGTTTCAGCGCGCGTCCGCCACCGGTGGCTGCACTGTGGGCATGCCATACTGCCGTGCGACGGAATTGCATTACAGCTGTCTGCTTCGTTGCATCAGCCATAACGACGATCACAGAATTGCAGAACAAACGGTAAATGATCGGCAAATTCAGCGATACCATGATCGCTGCCCTGAATAATCATTTGCATCGCGCCATGGTAGTAACTGAGCATTTCGCGATAATCCAGTACTTCGTCACCGGTCGAAGCCATCAGGAAATAGCGTTCAGGGCGCGTGATGCCACCGACTGCCAGCGCACGCAGCTCATCCACATATTCCGGCAAAAATTCAAACACTTCGTTACTGTGATAGTAAGTGGTGGTGCCGACATAGGATTCCAGCTCACGCGGTGGTTTCACCGCCGGATTCACGACCACTGCGCGACAACCGGTATGCTCTGCCAGCCAGGTCGCATAATAGCCACCCAGCGAAGAGCCGATCACGGTCAGTTCGCTAGCGGGAATGCCCTCAATCAACGACAGCGATTGTTCTATTGCGATTTTCGGCGATGGTGATAATTGCGGGCAGACAAAATCAGCGGCTCTGTCCTGCTGCTCCATGAAGGCTTGGATAGCACGGGCCTTGAAAGAGGCAGGTGACGAGCGGAAACCGTGTAAGTACAGAATCATGCTGCAGCGCTCCGCGCTTTCAGCACATCCAGTAATTTCTGATGCACACCGCCGAAGCCACCGTTACTCATCACCAGTACGTAGTCACCCGGTTTTGCAGCAGAGGTGACTGCAGCAATCAGCGCGGGCAAATCATGGTAGGCCGCAGCTTTTTCACCCAGCGGTGCCAGTGCGCCGGCCAGATCCCAGCCGATTGCATCCTTACCTTCGAGCGCGCCATAACCGAACACCAGATCCGCATCTTTCAGGCTTGGTGGTAAAGCATCTTTCATGGTGCCAAGCTTCATCGTGTTGGAGCGTGGCTCCAGCACTGCCAGAATACGTGCATTGCCGACACGGCGACGCAAACCGCTGACGGTAGTTTCAATCGCGGTCGGGTGATGCGCAAAATCATCGATAACCGTAACGCCACCCTCAACCCCGCGCACCTCCATACGGCGCTTAACGCTCTGAAATGCGGACAGAGCTTCTGCCGCAACTTCAGGCTGCACGCCGACATGGCGGGCGGCAGCAATCGCTGCCAGGGCATTCATACGGTTATGCGCACCATTCAGTTCCCACTGGACGCGTCCGCACAGCTTGCCGTGGAAATACACATCAAACGCTTCGCCTTCCTGCAATTCGAGTGACCACGCCTGACCATTACCAAACAGTTCACATTCACTCCAGCGACCGCGCTCCAGCACACGCCCCAGCGCCTCTTCATTACCGTTGACGATCAGACGACCGACACCGGGAACGGTGCGCACCAGATGGTGGAACTGTGTTTCTATCGCACGCAGATCCGGGAAAATATCGGCGTGATCGTATTCCAGATTATTCAGAATTGCGGTGCGTGCATGGTAGTGCACAAATTTACTGCGCTTATCAAAGAACGCTGTATCGTATTCATCGGCTTCAATTACGAAGAAATCGGAGCTGTGCGCTCCCTGCAGACGCGCAGAGATACCGAAATTGCGCGGTACGCCGCCAATCAGGAAACCCGGTGCATAACCGGCGTATTCCAGTATCCATGCCAGCATCGCGGAAGTAGTTGTTTTACCATGCGTCCCGGCGACCGCCAGCACCCAGCGCTGACGCAGTATGTGCTCACCCATCCATTGCGGGCCGGACACATAAGGCAAACCGCGGTTCAGGATTTCTTCCATCAGCGGATTGCCGCGCGAGACGACATTACCAATTACATATAAATCCGGTTCGAGGGCGGTTTGTTCTGCCCCGAAACCCTGAATCAGGGTAATGCCCTGCGCTTCCAGCTGGGTACTCATCGGCGGATACACATTGGCATCGCAACCTGTGACGGTATGACCAGCCTCTTTTGCCAGAACAGCAAGACCACCCATAAAGGTGCCACAAATACCCAAGATATGAATATGCATAGAATTTCCAAACATCCGAATCCTGCAATTCTACCTGAGCCTGTTGCTTTTCCCTATGCGCAGGCGCATAAGCTGCGCTGACGGAATCGCGGGTTTTCAGCTTCTGACCGGCGGCTGGCAGGCTTTTACCGCATACGATATGATGCAATCACTATGATTTATCACCCTCAAGAAGCAGAAGCACTCCGTGCTGAAATTGCCGCACTGGCGGCGCGTATGATCGCTGAAGACGGCGCGGACTATTCCAGCGCCAAACAAAAAGCTGCACGCCAGATTCTGGGCAAACAGAAAGTGCGCGGCGATTACCTGCCGGACAATGCCGAAATCGAACAACAGGTTCGTGAATATAATGAAATCTTCTTCGGCGACACCCAGCCCGCGCGCTTGCAGCAATTACGCGAACTGGCACTGGAACTCATGGAACAGTTGGAAGAGTTTCAGCCTTACCTGGTAGGCTCAGTATTGAATGGCACCGCCGGTGAGCATTCTGATATTTACCTGCACCTGTATCCGGACAATATCAAAGAAGTATCGATCTTCCTGTTAAACAAAGATGTACAGTTTGACGTCGGCGAGGGCAGTCGCGATGACGTGGAAGAGACGCTGAGCTTTATGTACCGGCGCGAAGGCGTGCATCTGATTGTGCATGACCGCGATGCAATACGCCGCGGGGGCACCAAAGCTGCCGAGCGGGCTGACATTACGGCTCTGCGCAGACTGCTGGAACAGACAGCGTCGGCAAGCGATACAGAATCGGAGTAAGATGCATTTGTTTTCTGGTATCCGCACGATACCCGGAATACATTTTTACGAAATAACTGACCGCGATCACCAACAGAACCCGGTATGAAAAAAAAATTCCTGATTGCCGCCATCCTGACCGGCACACTGAGTGCCGCCTTCGGCATTTATGCTGCAACCACGCCTGTGAACAATGATGCCACTGCGAGTCTGCTGAGTCGCCCGTTCAAAGACAGCAATGGCCAGACACAAACGCTGGCAAACTATCAGGGAAAAATGCTGCTGGTGAATTTCTGGGCAACATGGTGCGCACCATGCGTAAAAGAAATGCCTGAACTGTCAGCACTGCAGAAAGAAATGCAGTCCAAAGGCGTGCAAATCGTTGGCATCGGCATAGACAGCCCGTCGAACATCAAAGAATTCCTGCAAAAATATGATGTCAGCTATCCGGTGATGGTTGCAGGCATGGAAGGCACAGACTTATCCCGCCAGCTGGGCAATAAATCCGGCGCACTGCCATTTACTCTGTTAATTGACAGACAAGGTAAAGTCGCAAAAACCTATCTGGGCCGCCTGAAAATGGAAGAATTGCATACAGATATCACCAAATTATCTTCAGAAAAATCAAAATAACACGTTTTTTTCTTGCCATTCTTCATTTATTAGCGGCAAAATGCGGCCATCTTCGTCAAATTCAACGCGACTATGGCTGGCAAACTTCTGCTGCTGAACGGCCCGAATCTGAATCTGCTGGGAACGCGGGAACCCGCGACCTACGGGTCAACCACGCTGGCGGATGTTGAGGCGGCTGCGATTGCACAGGCACTGGCAGCAGGCGCCACGCTGCAATGCTTCCAGAGCAATCACGAAGGCGCACTGATAGACCGCATTCATGCTGCGCGTACTGAGCAAATTGACGCCATCATTATCAATCCCGGCGGTCTGACCCATACAAGCGTCGCACTGCGCGACGCACTGGCCGGCGTCGCCATCCCGTTTATCGAAGTCCACATTTCCAACGTTCACGCACGGGAAAGCTTCAGACACCACTCATATTTATCGGCAATTGCCCGCGGCGTACTCTGCGGCTTTGGCACAGATGGTTACCGCATGGCAGTCGATTTCGCATTAAAATCAATCTAAATCCATTTATCTTCGCGCATCTTCGATTTACGCGAATTAATTTAGGATATAATCCAATAATCATCAGCGTTGCAATAACCGAGGAATCATTCTATATTGCGCGCTTATTTTCAAAGAACCACTCTTTTCTAGGGGACTCCATATGGATTTAAGAAAACTCAAGACCCTGATTGACCTCGTCGCAGAATCGGATATCGCAGAACTGGAAGTTACCGAAGGTGAAGGCAAAGTCCGTATCGTCAAATCGTCGGCGATCCCTCAGAATCAAGTGGTCATGATGCCCCAGCACGCTCAAGTAGCGCCAGCTCAGGTTGCTGTCGCCGCACCAGGCGCAGCAGCACCTGCGACGCCGGCTGCACCAGCAGTACCGGAAGGCCATATCGTTAAATCCCCGATGGTCGGCACCTTCTACCGCGCATCTGCACCGGGCGCTGCGCCGTTCGCAGATATCGGCAAATCCGTTGCCAAAGGCGACACCCTGTGCATTATCGAAGCAATGAAACTGCTGAACGAAATCGAAAGCGATTTCGAAGGCACGATCAAACAGATTCTGGTTGAAAACGGCCAGCCTGTTGAATACGGTCAGCCACTGTTTGTGATTGGCTGATACAGGCCGGTGCCTTTCGCACTGTAAGCTGCAACCTTAGTCACAGCACACCTTATCATGTTTGAAAAAATCCTGATTGCCAATCGCGGAGAAATTGCGCTGCGTATCCAGCGCGCCTGCCGTGAAATGGGCATTAAAACCGTTGTCGTGCACTCCGAGGCCGACCGCGAAGCAAAATATGTCAAACTGGCCGACGAGTCCGTCTGTATCGGCCCTGCACCATCCGGCCAGAGCTATTTGAGCATGCCGGCTATTATCAGCGCCGCTGAGGTAACCGATGCACAGGCGATCCATCCTGGCTACGGTTTTCTGTCTGAAAATGCAGACTTCGCTGAACGCGTAGAACAGTCCGGCTTCGTCTTTATCGGTCCGCGCGCTGAATCTATCCGCATGATGGGCGACAAAGTTTCCGCCAAGCACGCAATGATCGCTGCAGGCGTTCCGTGTGTACCGGGCTCTGAAGGCGCGTTGCCGGATGATCCGAAAGTCATCGTACAAACCGCACGCAAGATCGGTTATCCGGTCATCATTAAAGCAGCCGGTGGCGGTGGCGGTCGTGGTATGCGTGTTGTGCATACCGAAGCTGCACTGATCAATGCGGTTACCATGACAAAAACGGAAGCCGGTGCAGCATTCGGCAATCCTGAAGTCTATATGGAAAAATTCCTGGAAAATCCGCGTCACGTGGAAATCCAGATTCTGGCAGACCAGCACGGCAATGCCGTCTGGCTGGGCGAACGCGATTGCTCTATGCAACGCCGCCATCAGAAAGTCATCGAAGAAGCGCCTGCACCGGGCATTCCGCGTGAGCAAATCGCGAAAATCGGTGAGCGCTGCGCAGAAGCCTGCCGCAAAATCGGCTACCGTGGCGCAGGCACCTTCGAATTCCTGTACGAAAACGGTGAGTTCTATTTCATTGAAATGAATACCCGTGTTCAGGTTGAGCATCCGGTCACTGAAATGATTACCGGTATCGACATTGTGCAGGAACAGATCCGTATCGCGTACAATGAGAAGCTGCGCTTTGCGCAAAAGGATATCCAGTTCCGTGGTCACGCGATTGAATGCCGGATCAATGCAGAAGATCCGTTCAAATTCATTCCTTCGCCAGGCCGCATTACCTCCTGGCATACGCCGGGTGGCCCGGGCATCCGCGTGGATTCACATGCTTACGCCGGTTACTTTGTACCGCCTAACTATGACTCCATGATCGGCAAAGTGATTGCCTACGGTGAAACCCGTGAACAGGCCATCCGCCGTATGCAGATTGCGCTGTCAGAAATGGTGGTCGAAGGGATACAAACCAACATCCCTCTGCACCGCGAACTGATGCTGGACGCCAGATTCTTTGAAGGCGGAACCAATATCCATTATCTGGAGCACAAACTGGCAGACATGCCGGGGCTGGATAAAAAATCGAAGTAATACCTTGCTGCCGGTCCCTGAGACCGGCAGTGTTTTGAGAGAGTCAGAAAAATGGGTTGGACAGAAATCGTTGTGGAAGTAGCCCGCGAACAAGCGGAACCTTTATCCGATGCACTGATGGAAGCCGGAGCTTTATCCGTTTCCGTAGAAGACGCAGATGAAGGCACCGAGGCCGAAAAGCCTTTGTTCGGCGAGCCAGGCATGGAACCGGAAGAAACCGCGTGGGAACGCAGCCGCGTCGTCGCGCTGGCGGATACCGATATTGATCATGCCGATCTGGTTCGTATCGCTGCTGAAGCTATCGGTCTGGCCGAGATCCCTGCCTGGCAAACTCGCAGTGTGGAAGAACAGGACTGGGTGCGCTTAACGCAGTCTCAGTTCGCTCCTATCCATATCGGTAAAAATATCTGGGTTGTACCAAGCTGGCACGACGCTCCGGAACCGGATGCACTGATTCTGGAACTCGATCCGGGTCTGGCATTCGGCACCGGCAGCCACCCGACCACGCGCCTGTGCATGGAATGGCTGGAAAGCAATACCCCTGCAGATAAAACCGTGCTCGACTACGGTTGCGGCTCCGGCATTCTGGCCATGGTGGCAGCGAAACTGTCCGCTAAATCGGTGGTCGGTGTGGATATTGATCCTCAGGCAATCGAATCTGCCAATTTCAATGCTGAACGCAATCATTGCAGTATCGAGTTTGCACTGCCTGAACCTTTTGCAGCCAGCTATCCTGAATCGCATCAGTTTGATGTCGTTGTCGCCAACATCCTGTCCAGTCCGCTGAAACTGATGGCACCAATGCTGTCCGGTCGCGTTGCGCCGGGTGGCTCGCTGGTATTGTCCGGTGTGCTGGCACGTCAGGCTGAAGAAGTTGCTGCAGCTTACGCACCATTTATTACACTGACTGTCTGGGCCGAGCACGAAGGCTGGGTTGCCCTGAGCGGTCAGAAAACACTGTAAGCCTATGGCGCTCGCCACCCGCTGCCCCCATTGTCAGACGACGTTCCGGGTTGCTAACGACCAGCTCAAGCTGCATGCGGGGCTGGTGCGTTGCGGCGCCTGTCATCAGGCTTTTAACGGCATAGAACATCTGGTGCCACCGGATCAGGCAGCACGTCCGGCACCGGCTGCGCCACAAGCCACAACCGCTCCGGCGACAAATTCAGTCACCGCAGCCGCAACTACCGTTACCGGCGTAGCTGCGACTGCCTCTGCTGCAGAAACAGAAAACACTGAAACTGCAGCATTGCCCAAGCAAGCATCTGCAGATTTATCCGAAGATTTATCCGTCAATTTGCCGGAAACTGACAATACCGGTTCTGCAGGATTACACAGCACAGCGTCAGCATCCGCAGCTGACAGAAACATCCACACTGAACAAGCACAGGAAGATGCGGTGCATGTGTCTGCTGAGCCGCCGCAAGTGTGGACCAACCCGCACAGAATTCCTCCCGCAGGTGATACCAGCGCCGATGCTGTTCTGAGTTTCCCTGAACCGGAACCTGAGCCTGAAACCGAGCCGGCAAGCTCGCAGCTCATACAGGATGAAGCAGATGTGCAGGTATTTCCGCCATCTGCGATTGAACCAGTATCCGAGCCTGCATCAGCAGCACCGAAAGATGATGTCCTGAATATTGCCAGTGCATCAGAAATCGAGTTTGACCTGGGTGACGATATGCCATCCATGATGGCAGAGTCTGTCGCCACCGAGCGCGCCCCCGAGCAGGATCTGGCAATGCAGATTGAGCTCGAAACCCGCGCTGCGATTGCCGAGCCGCAAATCGACTGGTCCGTCAGCGATGCAGCCGCTGAACTGCCGGCCGGACCTGAACCCGACCCTGAAGCAACGCTGGCTGCACTGGATCTGAGCCTGCCTGAGCCGGAAGCAATTGCTGACACCGCAGATGCAGCAACTGAGCAGGATATTCTGCTGGCTGCACCGGAAACCGGTTCCGGCGAAGCGGATGAAGATAAGCCGGAATTTGTATTGCAGGCAGAACGCGCTGCACGGCGCGGACGGGTGATGACCATTGTCTACAGCCTGCTGATTCTGATTTTGCTGCCCCTGTGTCTGGCGCAACTGGCGATTGTTAACCGCAATAGTCTGGCTGCGCATTATCCGCAAACCCTGCCTATGCTGAAGCAAGTCTGCGCGCCGCTGCATTGCGAAATCCACTTACCGGCAAGGATAGATCAGATATCGATAGAGGCGAATGAATTGCAGTCGCTGGATGCAGACAGAAATCTGTTCCAGCTGAATGTTCAGCTGATGAATACCAGCAGCGCGCCTATGGCCTGGCCGCATCTGGAACTGCAGTTGAATGACAGTAAAGACAAACCGGTCATTCTGAAAAGCTTTGCGCCGAAAGACTATCTGCCGGAAGGTACTGATGCGCTTAAAGGGATTGCCGGTCACGGTGATCAGCAGGTCAAAATTTACTTTGAACTGAGTACCAGCAAAGCATCCGGTTATCACGTCGCAGCATTCTACCCCTGAGATCCCCCTTATTTCATGCGGGTTTCCAGCCAGCCTGCCCGGAGAGCCAGACAGGACGCAGCTTTCCGGCAGGGGTAGCCCGGAAGCCTTACAGCATGCGGGCTTCAGGGCATCATACTTGCCGGATCTGCTTTAAATCTGCTTTAAAGCAGCCGCCAGACGCGCTCCGCACACCGCGTTATTTTTGACCAGCGCAATATTGGTCGTCAGACTGCGGCCGGCTGTCAGTTCTTTAATTCTTGCCAGCAGAAACGGTGTCACGGCTTTACCGCCTATGCCCTGCTGTTCTGCTTCAGCCAGCGCCTGATTCGTCATCGCCTCGATTTCTGCTTCCGGCATAGCGTCTGCTTCAGGTACAGGATTTGCAATCACCACGCCACCCTGCAAACCCAGTTCCCATTTGGTTTTCAGGAAAGCTGCCTGCTGCTCCGGCGTATCCAGACGGAAATCCGCTTTAAAGCCACTGTTACGGGTGAAGAAGGCCGGGAATGCCTCTTGCCCGACCGACACCACCGGCACACCGTGCGTTTCCAGATACTCCAGCGTCAGTCCCAGATCCAGAATCGATTTCGCACCGGCACAGACCACTGCCACGGACGTTTGCGCCAGTTCCTGCAAGTCTGCAGAAATATCGAAGCTGGTTTCTGCGCCACGGTGTACGCCACCGATACCACCGGTCACAAATACCGGAATATTTGCCAGCGCAGCACAAATCATGGTCGCAGCAACCGTGGTTGCACCGAGTTTTTTCTCGCTCAGTACATACGGCAAATCACGGCGGCTGACCTTGATCGCATCGCGTGACTGTCCCAGCAATTCCAGATCTGCATCCGACAAACCGATATGAATGCGGCCATTCATGATCGCAATTGTCGCCGGAACTGCACCGTGATCGCGGATAATCTGTTCAACCTCACGTGCTGTCTGCACGTTTTGCGGGTAAGGCATACCGTGCGAAATAATGGTGGACTCCAGTGCCACGACCGGACGACCATCAGCAATCGCCTGCTGAACTTCTTGTGAAAACTGTAAATACTGCTGCATCTTTTCCTCACTCAAAAATAGCCGGATGAAGATCTCCGGCAACGGTTTGTTCACTTTGCAGCGTCAGTGCAGCCAGCTTTAAGCCCTGACGCGCCGCAGCCTGCAAATCATCCGGTGCGCGCATCAGCCCGGCAAGCACACCGGCACTGAATGCGTCGCCCGCACCAGTCACATCTCTGACCTGTACCGGTAAGGCTGGTAAATGCCAGCTTTGCGTGGCTTCCACGCCCCACACACCGTGCTCCCCTGCGGTAACCAGTACTTTTTCAGCACCGCGCTGCAGCAGACTGCGCGCCAGCGCCTGCCAGTCCGCACCGGCATGACTTGTTGTACCTGTCGCTGCCAGCAATTCATCACGATTCAGTATCATCAGTGCCGTGCCATCCAGCCGCTCCGGCAAACGCGCCATTTTGGGCGCGGATACGGCGACGATGACCAGCTTTTGCAATCCTTTACTGCAACGCTGCATCAGCCACGCCAGACTGGCCGCAGGCAGATTCATATCCGCCACCAGTAGCGGATAGCCGCTGACCGGCACCTGCGCACTCAGATACGACACATCCAATTGTTCGTAAATATCCATCACCGCCAGCGCCAGCGTCATTTCGCCCTGTGCATCCAGCAGCGCGGTATACGTACCGCTGGACATATCACGGCAAATCCGGCTCAGAGACGTATCGATACCGCAAGCGCCAGCATGCTGCATCAGCCCCTGCCCGGCGCTGTCGGTGCCGACAGCCGTCAGCAAACTGACCGCCACGCCGGTACGCGCCAGATTTTCAGCAATATTGCGCGCCACCCCGCCAAAGCTCTCGCTCATGCTGGCCGGGTTCGATGTTCCCATTTGCAAAGGCAACGCAGTACGCAGCTTACGGTCCGTGTTTGCGCCACCGATGCAGAGCACTCGCGCGGCTTCAGGAAACTGGTAAGCACGCCCCAGCAAACGCCTTTCACGAATCAGTCCCGCAATGTGGCCCGCAACAGCAGAACGGGACAGCGACAGGCAATCCGCCAGCTCTTGCTGCGAAATCATGGGTCTTGCACGTATCAGTGCATAAAGCTGCTCTTTTTTTGACATAAAATTTTCTGGCTGACTGCGCAGCCAAGCTGTGCAGAATTCCATATTCAAACATTTGTTCGCGACATTAAACAAATGTTTGAATATGGTCAAGCGCAGCTGGTAGCAAAACGCCGTTTTTTGCATGACAACAGCGAAGAATTTGACAGTACACGGCAGGCAAGCCACAATCTGCGCCGCCGCCAGAATCAATTCAATTTAAGCGGCTCCGGCATCACATTCTTCTGACCTGTTTCCCCCGCCTTGCAGCCTGTCCGGCACACGTTCCCGGACGCTCGTGCTTTTGCCAGCGCTGACCTGCTGTGCAGACCGGAAAACATCAGCAGAGTGAGAACGGAAGAGACCAATCCTGCAATCGCTGTAAGGTAAAAAGCAAAGCCGCAGGCAAGGCTTGTTCAATATGCAGATTCTGCGTTTTTCAGAACGTGGAAGTTGCACAAAAAACAGGCAAAACCCGCGATTCTGCTTGACTGCTGACAGGCGGACATAGTTAAATACGAAAACGTTTGCGCAATCGTTTGCGCAACGATAAATAAAAACGAGTTACAAGATCATGAAGCCACAAATCTGTGTTGTCGGCAGTTTCAATATGGACCTGGTTTTCCGCACGCCGCGCATGCCCGCGGTAGGTGAAACCCTGCACGGTCACGAATTCCGTCAGATCCCGGGCGGCAAAGGTGCGAATCAGGCCGTTGCTGCCGCACGCCAGGGCGCGCACGTCCACTTCGTCGGCGCCGTCGGTGACGATGGTTTTGCCCACAATGCACGCGAAGCCTTGTCGGCTGACCAGATCAGCCTGAACCATCTGCACAGCATTGCTGCCACCGCAACCGGTGTAGCCGGCATTCTGGTCGATGATGCAGGCAGCAACAGTATTGTGCTGGCTGCAGGCGCAAATGCCTGCCTGAGCACTGCGCATATCGATGCTGCTGCGGACAGTATCCGCCAGTCAGCCATGCTGATCTGCCAGTTGGAAACACCCATGGACACTGTGACCCATGCGATCCGTACAGCCAAACAGGCCGGTGTGCCTGTCGTGCTGAATCCGGCACCGGCACAAGCACTGGACAGCGCATTGCTGGCCATGGTCGATTATCTGATTCTGAACGAAACTGAAGCCGGTCAGCTGAGCGGCATTCCTGTGACTGACCGTGACAGCGCACAGCGCGCTTCCGAAGCCTTACTGGCAATGGGTATCCGCGTCGTGCTGCTGACCATGGGCGGCGACGGTGCGATCATTGCAGAAGCCGGGAACGTTCGCTTTGTTCCGGCAGTCAGAGTCAGTGTCGTGGATACCACTGCAGCCGGTGATACTTTCGTCGGTGCATTTGCAGTAGGTATTGCGAATGGCTTATCGCTGGATCAGGCTGTTACCGAAGCGCAGTACACTGCAGCAATTACCGTGACACGTCTGGGCGCACAAACCAGCATCCCGCATCGTGCGGAAGTGCTGGCCCTGATGCAAGAAAGACAGGCTGCCTGACGTCAGGCGGCAACGGGCAGTGAAGTAAGTTTTGATACAATTTTTGCGCGGCGCGTGTTCACACCCGCCGCGTTTGGCATGTGATCAGGAACCAGTACGGCAGACCGGCACATGCTGACAACCTACAACTGAATAAGGAAGCTCTCATGAAACTGAAGCAAATCAGTCTGACTCTGGTCAGTATGCTGGCCGCAGCCAGTGCTTATGCAGCAGACCCGAAATTTGCGGTGATTTACGATGCCGGCGGTAAGTTTGATAAATCCTTCAATCAGTCTGCTTCCGAAGGCGCTGAGCGCTTCAAAAAAGAAACGAAAATCGGTTTCATGGAAGTACAGGTTGCCAGCGACACCCAAACTGAACAGGTTTTGCGCAATCTGGCCCGTAAAAAAGTGGATCTGATCGCAGCGATCGGTTTCGGTCAGGCGCAAGCGGTACAGAACGTTGCGAAAGAATTTCCGGCGACACGCTTCGTACTGATCGACGGCGTGGCAAACGGTGCCAACGTGAGTTCGGTATTGTTTAAAGAACAGGAAGGTTCTTACCTGGTTGGCGTTGCTGCTGCACTGGCATCCAAATCCAAAAAAGTCGGTTTCATCGGTGGCATGGATATTCCGCTGATCCGCAACTTCTCCTGCGGTTACGCACAAGGCGTGAAAGCGACTGACAGCAAAATCGAATTCGTTCAAAACATGGTCGGCACCACCACAGCGGCATGGAATGATCCTGCCAAAGGCGGTGAACTGGCACGTGCGCAAATGGAACGCGGCGTGGATGTGATCTTCGCAGCAGCAGGCGGCAGTGGTCTGGGCACCCTGCAGGCAGTCAAGGAAAAAGGCAAGCTGGGTATCGGCGTGGATTCCAACCAGAACTACCTGCATCCGGGCAATATGCTGACCTCGATGGTGAAGCGTGTTGATCAGGCGATTTACGACAGCTTCATGCAAATCAAAAACGGTACATGGAAAGCCGGCGTCGTTTATAAAGGCGTTAAAGAAGGCGGCGTAGACTGGGCGCTGGATAAAGATAACCGCAGCGTCATCAGCGCGGATATCGAAAAACGGGTGAATGCAGCGAAGCAGGACATCATCAACGGTAAGATCAATGTTGTTGATTTCCGCGAAGCCAAAAAATGCCCGGCCTGATATTCACGGTCTGAAACCACAGGGGCGTTAGACAACGCCCCGTCATTTTTTTAGTACTTAATCTTTGCCCTCCTGATACCCGGAACCTATGCAGCCAGCTGTCGAATTCCAAAACATATCCAAGCGCTTCGGTGCCGTTCAGGCCAACCGCGACGTGAGTTTTTCTATCGCCGGTGGCTCGATACACGGCGTGATCGGTGAAAATGGTGCGGGTAAATCCACGCTGATGAGTATCCTGTACGGCTATTACCAGGCCGACGAGGGCAATCTGCTGATTAACGGCAAAGCAGAAAAAATCCACAACAGCCACGAAGCAATCGTTCTCGGCATCGGCATGGTGCATCAGCACTTTATGCTGGTCGAAAACATGACCGTGCTCGATAACGTGATGCTGGGCGGCGAAGGCGGTTTCCGTCTGAATGCGAACCGCAAAAAAGTGGAAGCAGAACTGCGTGAGATCTGCCAGCGCTACTCGCTGGATGTGGATCCGCTCGACAAAATTGAAGACTTATCGGTTGGCGTACAGCAGCGCGTGGAAATTCTGAAACAGATTTACCGCAGCGCCAATATCCTGATTCTGGATGAACCGACCGCCGTACTGACGGTGCAGGAAACCCAGTCACTGTTTGATGTGTTACGCCTGTTCAAGGAACAAGGCAAAACCATCATTCTGATCACACACAAACTGCAGGAAATTCTGGACATCACCGACGAAGTCACCGTGATGCGTGCCGGTACTGTGGTTGGTTCAGTGCATACGCGTGACACCAGCAAAGAACAACTGGCTGAAATGATGGTCGGCCGTCCGATCGAAACCCAGTTACCGCGTGCGCCTTACAATCCGGGCAAAGTGGTGCTGGATGTGCAAAACCTGAATCTGATCAACAGCCAGCAAGTCAGCCTGCTGAAAGATATCAACTTCCAGATACGCGCCGGTGAAATCGTGGCGCTGGCCGGTGTATCCGGTAATGGTCAGAGTGAATTGCTGGAAATTCTCAGCGGTATGCGTGTGCCGGGTTCCGGTCAGATTACGCTGGATGGCGCTGCACTGCCGTATCAGGGTAAAAAAGATGCCGATGGCTTGCCAGCACGTTACCGCGAACTGGGGATTGCCCACGTTGCGGAAGACCGTCTGCGCCACGCCGTCGTGAAAAACTTTTCGGTACTGATGAACAGTTTCCTCGGCTACCAGAATAAATTCCGCAAAGCCTTTGGCCTGCTCGATAAAAAAGCCATTGCAGAACACTGCGACAAAATGATCCGCGATTTCGATGTGCGTCCGGCTGATCCGGCGCTGCGTATTGCGCTGCTGTCCGGCGGTAATCAGCAAAAAGTGGTAATGGCGCGTGAAATGGCGGCCAGCCCGAAACTGATTCTGGTCGGTCAGCCTACCCGTGGTGTGGATATCGGTACGATTGAAAGTCTGCATGCACGCCTGCTGGCGCTGCGTGATGCCGGTGTCGCGATTTTGCTGGTATCGGTAGAACTGGAAGAAGTGCGCGCACTGGCAGACCGGATTCTGGTCATGTCCGGCGGCTGCATTACCGGTGAACTGAAAGTCGAAGAATTTGACGCAACGAAGATCGGCCTGCTGATGGGCGGCCTGCACAAGCACTGATTGCCGTCTGCAACCTATCTGAACTGAGTGACAACATCTTATGAATCAAGCTGATCTGCCACGCTGGGCCACTTCGGTCGCCATGCCCCTGTTGAATCTGCTGTCTGCTTTGCTGGTCGCAGCCGGTGTGATTTACCTGCTCGGAGAAAATCCGGCCGAATCCATGGGCATCCTGATCAATTCAGCGGTACTCAATCCCGAAGGTCTGGGCTACACCCTGTTTTACGCTGCCACCTTTATCTTTACCGGTTTGTCGGTCTCGGTTGCAATGCAGGCCGGACTGTTTAACATCGGCAGCGAAGGCCAGATGTATCTGGGCGGTCTGGGTGCCACGCTTGTGTTACTGGCACTGGATCACACCCTGCCGGGCTGGTTGCTGATTCCGGCAGCGATTACCGGTGCGGTGCTGTTCGGCGGCCTGTGGGCATTCGTCCCCGGCTATCTGCAGGCGAAACGCGGCAGCCATGTGGTGGTGACGACCATCATGTTTAACTTTATTTCTGCCAGCCTGATGAATTACGTCATCGTCAGCCATCTGATACCTGACGGTGAACAAAGCCCTGCCAGCCGCGTGTTTGCGGAAAGCGCATGGCTGCCGAAACTCAACAGCATACTGCCTGTGCTGGGTGAAACACCGCTGAATATCAGCTTTGTGCTGGCGCTGGTGGCACTGGTCATTTACGGTGTCGCCGTCTGGCGTACCAGCTGGGGTTATCAGTTACGCGCTGCCGGTCTGAATCCGCATGCGGCGCACTATGCCGGTATTTCCATCAGTAAAACCATCATCGTAACCATGCTGATCTCCGGTGGTCTGGCGGGTCTGGCGGCAGTGAATCCTGTCATGGGTTCCACTCACTATCTGGGTCTGAACTTCCCCGCCGGTGCCGGTTTTATCGGGATTGCGATTGCTCTGATGGGGCGTCAGCATCCGGTCGGCATTCTGTTGTCGTCGATTCTGTTCGGCGCGCTGATACAGGGTGGTTTCGACTTATCTCTGGAGAAACCAAATATTCCGCCGGAGACCTTCATTTTCATTCAGGGTCTGATTATTCTGTTCTGCGGTGCGATGGAAAACCTGTATGCACCGGTTCTGTCGGCCATGTTCAAACGTAAGGACAAATGATGTTTGACGATTTTCAGTTTGCCAGCATTCTGGTATCCACTGTCCGTAACGCGCCGGTGCTGATTTTTGCAGCGATGGCAGGTTTGTTCGCCGAACGCAGCGGCGTGGTTGATCTGGCGCTTGAAGGCAAAATGCTGGCTGCCGCGTTTGTGTCTGCCGCTGTTGGTTTTACCACGCAGAATCCGTGGCTCGGTATCGCTGCCGGTATTGCAGTATCCGCTGCGATTGCGCTGCTGCAGGGCTTTGTCAGCATTACCCAGAAAGGTAATCAGCTGGTTGCCGGTATCGCGCTGAATATCGCGCTGAGCGGCCTGACTTTCGTGCTGGCGCAATTCTTTTTCATGCAGGGCGGACGCACGCCGGATCTGGGCGCAGCGCGTCTGAGCACCATCGTGCTGCCGGGCGCGGAAGCCGTGGCCGGTGTGCCTGTGATCGGCTGGATTTACAGCAGCCTGCTGAGTGGCCACACGATTCTGACGTATCTGGCGTTCGCGCTGATTCCGCTGGTGCACTGGGTGATTTATCACACCCGCTTCGGCCTGCGTCTGCGTGCTGTCGGTGAAAACCCGCATGCAGCGGATGCCGCAGGTGTGAATGTGGAACTCACTCGCTTTATGGCGATGCTGACCGCAGGTGTACTGTGCTCCTTATCCGGTGCCTATCTGTCCATCGTACAAAGCGGTTTCTTCCTGCGTGATATGTCCGCCGGTAATGGTTATCTGGCGCTGACGGCGCTGGTGTTCGGCAACTGGCGTCCGGTCTACACCGCGCTGGGCTGCCTGATGTTTGGTTTCTTTGCTGCGTTACAAGTACAGATCGAAGGCGTGGTCTTCCCTGTGATCGGTAAGGTACCGGGATCACTGATTCAAATGATTCCGTATGTTGTGACCGTCGTCGTTCTGGCCGGTCTGATGGCAAAATCTGTTGCACCAAAAGCCATCGGTCAGCCATTTGTGAAATCACGTTAATGCCGGTGCGCAGGCCGCGCTGTTGGTACAGCCGCGGCCATCTGTAACGCACATCGCAGAATACGGCCTCCTTGAACCGGGTCTATTGCAACAAATCGCTTCGCGTCTGGGTTCTGACCAATGGCCAGCCGGAGCAATTTTGGAGAATATCCATGCAAGTTAAACATAAAGTCATATTTGATACAGACCCGGGTGTCGACGATGCAATGGCGTTGTACTTTGCTCTCGCGCACCCTGAAATCGATGTAGTGGGTATCACCACAACCTTCGGTAATGTTTATGTCGAACAGGCGACTATCAATGCGCTGTACCTGACGCGCATCGCGGGACGTGAAATCCCGGTCGCACAAGGTGTGAATGTGCCATTCGCGAAAGCGGCCGGTACACCACCTGACTTTATCCACGGCGCAGACGGTCTGGGCAATCTGCCTGGCCGCGTCAGTGTGACTGCGAAAGCAGAAACCGAAAGTGCTGCTGAATTCATCGTCAAGATGGCACGTCAGCATCCGGGCGAAATTACTCTGGTGGCGGTCGGACCACTGGGTAACCTCGGTCTGGCACTGAAAATGGAACCGCAACTGCCTAAGCTGCTGAAACAGGTTGTGCTGATGGCCGGTACCGTGGATGAACCGGGCAATGTATCGCCGGTAGCAGAAGCGAACGTCTGGAATGATCCGGACGCAGCGGATCTGGTATTCACCGCAGGCTGGGACCTGACCATGGTTGGTCTGGATGTGACTCACCGCGTGGTACTGCCATCCACTTTCTTTGCCCGTCTGGCAGAACAACACAAGCACATCGCGATGGACACCCTGTCGCACGCAGTGAATTTCTACGCCAACTTCTACCAGAGCATCCGTCCGGATCTGGGCCACGCCTGCTACGGTCACGATGTACTGGCATTCGTCTGGCTGGTCGCACCGGAAATTTTCGAAACCCGCAATGGCCGCGTCCGCGTTGCCAAAGAAGGTATCGGCAATGGTCAGACCATGATGGCAAAACTGCCGATTCCTTACCCGCAACCGGGCTGGGAACCGACCAAACCGGAAACCCGCGTTTGTATGAAAGTCGATGCAGAAGCCTGCGCACGCCTGATCGATTCCACCCTGTCCCGCGACTGGCTGAAACCAGCGCTGACCAACTGAGGAGAACCACATGCTGATTCAACCAGTTGATTACCGCGATCCGGATGCCGCTCGCAAATTCACCGAAAGCCTGCACAACACCGGCTTTGGCGTACTGACTAATCACCCGCTGTCGCAAGACTTGCTGAACACGATTTATCAGGAATGGTACGACTTCTATCAAACCGATGCGAAGAACAACTACCACTACGACAAAGAAAAAATGGACGGCTACTTTTCTCCGAAAGTATCCGAAACCGCTAAAGGCTTTGAAAAACGTGATCTGAAAGAGTTCTATCACATCTACCCTACCGGCCGTTATCCGACCGAAGTGTCGGATGCTGCACGCCGCTACTACGACGCCGGTTCTAATCTGGCCAAAGAGTTGCTGCAATGGGTGGAAGATCACTCTCCGGCAGACGTAAAAGCAGGGTATTCCATGCCACTGTCTGACATGATTACCGACAGCGACCTGACCCTGCTGCGCGTGCTGCACTATCCGCCATTAAGCGGTGATGAAGAGCCGGGCGCAGTCCGTGCTGCTGCCCACGGCGACATCAACCTGCTGACCGTACTGCCTGCGGCAACCCAAGCCGGTTTGCAAGTGCTGGGTAAAGATGATGCATGGCACGATGTACCGTGCGACTTCGGTATGCTGATCGTCAATATCGGCGACATGCTGCACGAAGCATCCGGCGGCTACTATCCGTCCACCATCCACCGCGTACTGAACCCGTCCGGCGAAGAAGCGAAAAAATCGCGTATTTCTCTGCCACTGTTCCTGCATCCGCGTCCTGATGTGAAACTGTCTGAGCGTTACACCTCCGGCAGCTATCTGCAGGAACGTCTGCGCGAACTGGGCGTGAAGTAAGCGGCCATGACCGGTACATTGCGTACCGGTCAGCTCCGGTCATACCCATCCTGCCGTTCACCAGCGGGCATCAGCCATCCCTGATCTGCTCTGTTTGTGGACGGTATTTTTTTGTCTCAGCGTGAAAGCGTTGTGCAGAACTCCGCATCTGTGATTTTCTGACAGCCAGAGTTTCTGCCGACAAGCGGGGAATCGCTATGCAAAACTCCGCATTTCAGGCATTTTTACCCCATTTCCGGCGTTTCCACGCCCCGTTCAGGAGAACCTCAGATGAACCAGCAAGAACTGATCGCTGAAGCCAAAGCCGCACGCCAGCGCGCTTACGCACCGTATTCCCGTTTTCAGGTCGGCGCTGCCGTACTGACCAAAGACGGCAAAGTCTTCCACGGCTGCAATGTTGAAAATGCCTCCTACGGCCTGTGCAACTGCGCAGAACGCACCGCCCTGTTCAGCGCCATCGCCGCCGGTTACCGTCCGCGCCAGTTCGCCAGCATCGCAGTGACAGGCAACACCGACGGCCCGATCGCTCCTTGCGGTGCCTGCCGTCAGGTCATGATCGAACTCGGCGGCCCGGAACTGGAAGTAATTCTGACCAACGAAAAAGGCGACATCAAAGTCACCACCGCCGGTGAACAATTACCGGATGCGTTTTATCTGGCGACAGAGTAATTCCCGCCTGCCAGCTGCAGCTGCGCAGCTGGCAAACAATGCACACCATCATCCCTCTCCCGCTTCAGGCAATTGCTTGCAACAAATCAATATTCTGTTCAGAATGGCGTTTTGAATTTTTAATAATAATTATTCAAGAATAAGCTGTACCTTGCTTTCAGCTCTGATCTTAGCCTTGCCACCACCATCAGCACCGCTTCCCGGTACTGACAAAACTCAGCGCACAACTTATCGCGTGCCCAGCAAAGACACAGAAGCCTGAACAAGATGCTTGTCTCAGACAAGCCCAGCCCGCCAGCTATTGAAAGCAGAAATTTCAACACCGACTTTATTTACTAAAAACATATGGGAATTATTGCTTATTACGTTCACGTTGATGCTGACCAGCTGAAAACAATAAAAGAAAAACCTGCGCTGGTATGGAATATCAAAAATGATGCCAGGTTTAACAAAGCAGAGATCATCGATGTTGATAAAGACTGGCAGATTCTTTCGTGGCTGGCATCCCCGAATAAGAGACGGGAACAACAGCAAACGACTGCGATGATGAGGGTAATGGATCGAAGAAATGCAGACGAGTTAATGCAAGATGATAAAAAATATGACAAAGCCATCGCCGAAGAATGCGCAAAACTCGGGGTAAAACCGGAAAACATGAGAGATATCCCGAGTGACCCGATGGTAAGGGCACTTGAGGGACGCGGCACTGAAAAGCAAAGAGAAGCAGCATTCAATTTCGGATTCGGTGGAGCTCGCGTATTTCCGCCGGAAGAAGTGAAGATCATCGCAGTATCGTTCAGCAACTTCAAAGAATCTGAGCTGAATGCCAATTTCAACCGAAAAGAAATGCACAAATTTAATGTTGGTGGCGTTAACTGGCTGAACGAAAACGACACTGTATTAAATAATTTTCTTATTCCGAGTTTCAGAAAAGTAAGTAGGTTTTATCAAAATGCCGCCAGTCTGAATCATTATGTCCTGGTGATCTACCGCTGAAATGTGCTTTACACATCTTCTCAAGGTGCCGCCGGCACCTGCCATACAATACGCATGCCGCTGGTGACCTGATAGCGCGGCAGGTAGGCAATGGCGCGCGGGTTGGATTTCAGCAGTGCGGCGATTTGTTCGGCGTTCATTTCCTGTGGTGGGCGGCCGCGGCTGGTGAAGACCATGCGTGACCAGTAAGCGCGCATCTGATTGCGGTTTTTGCCGAGTAACTGCTGGTAAAACTGGTCGCGGATTTCACTCTCGGTCAAATCCAGCGGTGTCAGATTCTGTGTGGCTGCGCTACTGTTCTGACCGGAAAAAACCGCGCTCAGGGTTTCCGGTGTGATGTCTTTTAAATCGTTTTTTTCACTGACAACGACCACGATACGCATATCCGGAAGGCGTGCATCGGCCGGTGCAAATAAGGCAGCGGTCAGCAGTAACGAATCGATGCCCATGTCAGTAACTCCAATCCAGCACTACACTGAGTACCCGCACCCGCTCCTGCCCCGCTGGCAGCGGCGTTTGCAGCAAGCCGGGTTCACCGGCATTCACACGCACCTGATCCCATTGTGCTTTCAGCGCCATGCCGGGTCTGAGATCCCAGCGCACACCCAGCGACAGCGTTTGCTGCTCATTGCGCTTACCCAGTAGCAGTGCCTGCGCTGCCTTCAGCGCATTGCCCGTGACACGGTTTTCATCGAGATTACTGATGCCGCGCAGGCTGGCGAAACTGATATACGGCATCCAGTCGCCGACGCTGTAACCGGTGGTCAGATACCAGGCGCGCTGATCCGGCAGGGTTTTTCTGCGTAAATTGGTGCGGGCAAATTCGCCCTGTACCAGCCACGGATGCTGTTCGTAACGGAATCCGGCATTGCTGTAATGCAGCCAGCCGAGTTCACCGGTCTGATAGTCCGCTCCGGCTTGCGGATTCTGTGCCGTGATCAGATCCGCTACCGTCTGTGCAGCCGGTGCGTGGTAATCCGTTTTTGCCACCAGCGTCGAAACGCGGAACAACCAGCTGTTATTCGAAATACTCAGCGCCAGCGCTGCATTCGGATGATTCTGATAACGGTATAAAGGTCGGGCCAGTGTCACGCGGCCTGCGTGCGCGGTAACACCCAGCTGCCAGTCGCTGAGCGGACGGTGATAGCGCAGCATCACGCCATCGATATTCGATGTTTCACCGCCCAGGTTATACAGTTCCACCGGTGGTCTGACCCAGGGTTGCGCATAGCCCACCGCCTGATTATCTGAGGTCAGGAACAGCGTATTCTGAAAGCGTCCGGCCTGCACCGCCCATTCCGGTGCGGGCGTCCATTGCAGCATGCCCCACAGCCATTCTGCGCCGACTTCATCTCCGCCGTTGCGGCGCGCCAGTACGTGCGCCACCACCGCCAGCGAAGGGGATAAGGTGTAGCGGGCCTGCACGCCGATGCGGTCATCCAGCCGTCCACTCCATGTGTCATGCAGAATATTGCGGGAAGACACTGTAGGGCGATAACCGGCCTGTGCCTGATCGGTCGATGCCAGCCCCAGCGTGCCGTAAGCATTCAGTGTCAGCGGTGATTCCGTATTTTCTTCCGGCAGCGATTGCGCCATCGCCGGCAGATTCAGCGCACAAGCCAGCAGTATCAGTCCGCATTCTGAAAAAAAACGTGAGCGCATGATATTAGGCCTCGCTGTCTGTATGTTGCGGCAAACTCAGAATCATTTTTGTGCCCTGCCCCGGCTGGCTTTCTGCATGAATTTCTCCACCCAGCACACCGCTCACAAGGTTGTACACCATATGCAGACCCAGACCATTGCTACCCTGTCCGAAACGGGTGGTGAAGAAAGGATCAAAAATCCGGTTCAGGTCCTGCGGCGCAATCCCATGTCCGTTATCGGCAATGACAATGTGCACGCGGGCAGCGGCCGTTGATTGTGGATTGTCTTCCATTTCGGCAGATACGGATAATTCCGGTGCGCTGATTCCGCTTAAACCGTGTACCAGCGCATTGTCCACCAGTTGCATCAGTACGCGGTATAAAGCCTGATACGCGCAGGTCAGTTGCAATCCGGTCGTAATATGAATATTCAGAGTTACACCCATGCTCTGCCATTGCGTCTGCGTATCGCGCATGACCTGTTGCAGCAAGGTATCCAGCATCATCAGGCCGGGTTCAGCGGCACTGTCTTCGGTGGCAATCGCTTTAAAACTTTGTACCAGACTGGCCGCCCGCTCGATGTTTTTGATCAGCAATTCACCGGCCTGCCGGTTATCGCTCAGATACTGTTGCAGCGCTGATTTACGCAATCCGGTGCTGACTTGCTGCTCAAAGTCCTGCTGTTTATCCAGCATGGTGCTGGCAACGGTTAACGCGCTGCCCAGCGGCGTATTCAGTTCATGGGCGACACCGGCCACCATGCGCCCGAGCCCGGACAATTTTTCTGACTGAATCAATTTTTCCTGCGTTTGCTGCAGGGTCGATAAGGTACTGGCCAGTGCCTGATTTTTATCTGCCAGTTCCGCCGTGCGTTCTTCCACACGCTGCTCCAGTGCGGTATTCAGATCACGCAAGCGGTTCTGGGTTTCGCGCAGATCAAAAATATCCATCGCCACCAGCGTGGTGTAACGCTCACCATCCACCACAAACGATTCCGCATACAACATAAACGGATGACGGGTGCCATCGGCCAGAATCATGTCCATTTCCAGCGGCGGCAAGGCATCCAGCTGCGCCAGTTGCTGCATCAGTTGCTGTTTCGCCTGCATGCTGGCATATGGCCGGTGCGTGAGTTTGAAATCTTCCAGACGGCCAAAGCAACGGATGGCAGCCAGATTACGGTCGATACGCAACAGTTCACCGGCACTGTCCAGCCGGAACAGCGCCATCGGAATCGGCGCCGCATTCAGCACTGCTGCAAACTTTTTATCGCGGGTTTCCACTGCGCTGACCATGCGGTTGAACTGATGCGACAAATGCGCGAGTTCATCTTGTCCCTGCTCCGGTAGCCGCCGCGCGTAGTCGCCGCCGACGATATCCTGCATCGCCTGCATAATCTGATCCAGCCGCAATTGCAGCCGCTGGCCAAAAAATACCAGCACCGTTGCCGTCAGCACCAGACCGGCAATACTGACCACCAGTGCGATATTCAGCATCTTTTGCAGCACGGCTGAAATATCGCCGGTTGCAATACCGAAGCGCACTTCGCCGACCTGATTGCCGCTCAGTAAAACCGGTTGCCTGACATGGTAAATACCGGCTGCGATGGCGTGTCCGGCATCCGTGCTGGGTACGGGCAATGCCTGTCCGCGTAAGCCGACAGATAACAGCACCTGCTGCTTCTCATCGCGGATCACGATATAGCGCAAGCCTTCGTCTGATTCGCTGATCAGTTCACTGAAAAAATCACTGAGTACATCAAAGCGGCGCTCGTAGGCATACGGTGCCACGCTGAGATTCACTGACTGGGAAATGGTTTTGGCCGAGGTTTTCAGCGCCCGTTCCGCGCTTTCGCGCAAAACTTCGGTAACGATCAGATAAAACAGGAGCAGCAGCACGGTCTGCAACAGCATCCCTGCCAGTAACAGTTTTCCTTTCAGACTGTGTCTCAGTGAAGCGTGCTTCATCGTGGCCCTGTGGCGGAGGTTCCGGCCGGTTCGGAGGAAAAGTGCTAAGCTGCCGGAGCTTCTGAGTGTAAACGAAAATCACAGTGCCTCCGCGCAAACCTCTGGCAAATCTGATCACAGATTGCATAAATGCACTGTTGATTGCGTTTTTTTCCACAACTTTTATCAGGAAACACGCATGCAACCTTCACAAGACCAGCAAGATCTTTTCAGCCTGATTCAGCACGATGGCGGCGATAACAGCATCAGCCGCCGCCGCTTCTTACATACCGCACTGGGCGCAGGCTTTGCCGCCGCAGCCTTGCCAGTCTGCGCACAAACCATGATCACCACGCCGGATACCGGCCTCGTCACCGGCCAGTTTTCAGTCGATGTACAAGGACAAGCCGTGCCGGTCTATCTGGCTAAACCCGCTAAGGGCAGCAATTTTCCGGTGATACTGGTCACATCCGAAATTTTTGGCGTACACGCACATATTGCCGATGTGGCGCGCCGTTTTGCGCAAGCTGGTTATCTGGCGGTGGCACCGGATTTATTCGTGCGTCAGGGCAATCCGGCGGCGTATCCGACCATTGCCGAACTGATCAGTCAGGTCATCAACAAAGTGCCGGATCAGCAAGTGATGCAGGATCTGGATGCGGTGCTGGCATGGACTAAAACCCAGGGCGGCGACATCAGCCGCGCCGCGATTACCGGCTTTTGCTGGGGTGGCCGCATTACCTGGCTGTATGCCGCGCATAATCCGTCTATCCGCGCCGGTGTCGCCTGGTACGGCCGCCTCACCGGTAACCAGTCTGCGCTGAATCCTCAGCATCCTGTGGATATTGCCGCCGGTCTGCGCGTACCGGTGCTGGGCTTGTACGGTGCAAAAGATACCGGCATCCCGCTGAGCAGCGTGGAAGCGATGCAAAAGGCGCTGGCGCAGGGCAAGAGCCAGTCCGCCTTCCATGTCTATCCGGATTCCGGCCATGCCTTCCATGCCGATTACCGCCCGAGCTATATGGAAGCCGATGCACGTGACGGCTGGCAGCGCTGTCTGCAATGGCTGCGCGATCATCAGGCGGTTTGAAACTGAACTTCTGACAAGGTTTTACAGCGGCCGCAATTGCACAATAGCGGCCGCTGTGCTTTAATCTGCAACTTGGTTGCAAATTCAAAGGCTACAAAATTTCATCCCCATTATTCTCCATCATCCTGACCACCACACTGGCCGGGCTGATCAGCATTACCGCCGCCGCCATTTTTTCGTATGCTGTTTTGTCCCGCATGGTCGATCGTCTGGTCAGCCTGTCGGTCGGCATTATGCTGTCGACCTCGCTGCTGCACGCCTTACCGGAAGCCTTTGAATCCGGGGCGGACACACGCTCGCTGTTTATCTGTCTGCTCGGTGGTTTGCTGGCATTTTTCCTGCTGGAAAAAGCGGCGATTCTGCGTCACTCGCATCATCACGAAGGCGATGGCCATCATCATGAACACGGCCACGACGCGCACGAAGCCGGTAAAGCGGGCTGGATGATCTTAGTCGGCAATGGCATGCACAACCTGACCGACGGCATTCTGATCGCCGCCGCGTTTCTGGCCAATCCGCATCTGGGCATCGTCACTGCGTTTGCGATCATCGCGCATGAAATCCCGCAGGAAATCGGTGACTTCATCGTGCTGCTGAACGCCGGTTTCAGCAAAACCCGCGCTTATCTGTACAACCTGATCAGCAGCCTGATGGGCGTGGTCGGCGGCGTGACTGGCTATCTGATGCTGGAAAAAGCCGGTTCGCTGATTCCGTACGTGATGGTGCTGGCTTCGTCCGGCTTCATCTATATCGCGGTCAGTGATCTGATGCCGCAAATGCAGCGCCGCACCACCCTGCGCGAATCCATCCCGCAAGTCATCCTGATCGCCGCCGGTATCGGACTGGTGTTACTGGTCACCCACTGATTTTCTCAGTCTGCTTTCCCACCTGCTTTTCCACCCGTTTTCCCACACTGCACAGCACTGCAACACCCGCAGAGCTGTGCAAATCTCCGCATTGACCTTTTCCTGACGACCAGACTTTCTGCCGACGACCGCCGGATCGCTGTGCTGAAGTCCGCATTTGGGGCAAAAACGGGGGTTTTCGGGCAATCAAAAGACTATGGCAGGATGACTGAAACCCTGTGGTGTGGCCGATAAACAAACAGCCGGTTCGCAAACCGGCTGTTGTTGCGGGCAATGCAGATACGGATCAGGTCGCGACCGGGCGGGACGGGTCGGCGCACCATTCGCTCCATGAGCCGGGGTACAGCGCCGCGCCGGGCAGACCGGCATGTTCCAGGGCCAGCAGGTTGTGGCAGGCGGTGACGCCGGAGCCGCATTGCATCACGGCGGAAGTGATGGCAGGCAGAATTGCTTGCCATTCGGCGCGTAATTGCTCGGCGGGTTTAAAGCTGCCATCGGCTTGCAGATTGTCTTTGAAGAAGCGGTTAATCGCGCCCGGAATGTGGCCGCCGACCGGATCGATGGTTTCGTTCTGACCACGGAAGCGGTCCGGCGCACGCGCATCCACCACTTGCAGCGCACCGGTGCTCAGATTGGTAACCAGAAATCCGACATCAACCTGCGCCGTCAGCGCCGGTTTCAGATTCAGCGAACCTGTGGCAGCGACCGGTACGTCGGTCGTCAGCGGCAAGCCTGCGTTTTGCCATGCAGCCAGTCCGCCGTCCAGTACCGCAACGGCAGCGTGTCCCACCCAGCGCAGCATCCACCATAAACGCGCGGCAAACATACCGCCGTGCGCATCGTAGGCAATCACTTGTGTCTGATCGGAAATGCCGAGTGCGCGCATGGTCTGAATAAATTGTTCTTTGGATGGCAGCGGATGACGGCCGCGAAATACCGGGCCATCTTTCGGCGCGGACAACTGCGTATCAATATCCACAAACAAAGCACCGGGCAAATGGCCCTGTGCATAAGCATCTGCCCCTGCACGCGGATTCAGCAATTCGTGGCGGCAATCCAGCAACACCAGCGGTGTCGCACTGCTGCTCAGTGCTTGTAATTGCGTAACGGAAATCAGAGTGGAAAACATGCGTGCTCCTTTCGGGGTAATAAGCGGAGATTTTACCAAGCCTTATGCAGATCAGGACGCTGGCGGCAGATAACTGCTGTTACTGCCATGACGTACCAGAATATGCAACGCCGGATGTTGCAAACGCACGGCAAGCCAGCGCTGCAAACGTTGCTGTTCATCACGGCTCAGCGCCTGTGTGCTGTCTATCATTGTGATGAGTTCGGGCGGCGCGCCACTGTCTTTATTATCTGTTTTTTCAGAATCAGAAAAACGGCTGATTCTGACTGTGCTGACTTGCGGATACTGCGCCCGGATTTCGTCTGCCAGCGCAGCATACAATTGTCGTTGCTGCTGTTGCTGCGTTTGCTGCTGGCTGAGTTGCTGTTGCAGGCGCTGTATCAGCACATCTTTTTCATTCTGGCGCTGCACCAATGCAGGATCGTTCATCACGGCTTGCCGCAGTGATGCCAGATCGAGCGGGCGCTGTCCGGCCTGTGTGATGTCGAGTCTGGTGTCCTGCAACTGATAATCCGCCAGTTTTTTCTGCCAGTTGCGGATCATACTTTCAGTCTGCCATTGTCCGACCAGTTTCAGGCTGATGCTGCGTTGCTCCGGCTGAATGCGGCGTTCCGCGATGACGGCCTGTTCCGGCTGAATCTCCGCTGCAATAAACTGGCGTGCTCTTTGCTGAAACACTTCTTTGCTGACAAGATCATAGGCCAGAAAAATGGAGGGAATCGCAGTCAGCGCAACGATGCCGGTCACGCTGCGTCTTACCTGATACTGGGTGCGCTGATCTGCCTGACGACTTTCACGCGGCAACATCAGCGACAGCATAGTCAGCGTGGCAAACGCAATGAAGACGCTGTTAATTGAAAACAGATACAGCGCGCCGAGCATGAATGACCAGTTGCCATGGGCCAGCCCGAAACCAGCGGTACATAAAGGCGGCATCAGTGCAGTGGCAATGGCAACACCGGGAATCACATTGCCTTTGTCTTTGCGGGTTGCACCGATCACGCCGACCACACCGCCAGCCAGTGCAATCAGCACATCCCACAGTGTCGGGCTGGTACGTGCCAGCAATTCAGATTGCGCTTCGCCCAGCGGGCTGACAAAGAAATACATACCGGATGCCAGCAGGCTAACCAGCGAAGCAATCGCAAGATTTTTTAAGGATTTGCGCACCAGCGCAAAATCATAAATCGCGATACCGTAACCGGCACCGACGATAGGCCCCATCAGCGGGGAGATCAGCATGGCACCGATAATCGCCGATGCAGAATTGACGTTCAGTCCGATGGATGCCAGCAGAATCGCGCAAATCAGCGCCCACAGATTGCTGCCACTCAGCGACACACCGGCGCGTATGGTTTCGTCAATCTGCCGGTCATCGGCTTTATCGCTGTTCAGGTGAAAACGCTGGCGCAGATCACGCCAGAATCCGGGCGGATTATCCGCTGCCGTTTGCAGTGGTTCGGGTGCATTCATCTGACAATTCCTTTGATAAAAAGGGAAGCGTGGCAGGTGCTGCGTTGAGAGTGCGCACCTGCTGGCATCTTATGTCAGCTTGTTGCTGTGTGGTCAGTTACGGACGGGGACAAACCGCAGTTTGTCTGTTTTACCCCAATATCGCGCCTTGTCAGCGCGATATCAGCGCGATGTCAGTGGATGATCAGCATGGTATCAGCGCCGCGCCGCCTGTTGCTGGCGGTAGTTGTAAAAGCTGGCCAGCGAACCACTGCCCAGAATCACCAGTATGCCTATCCAGCTGAGGCCGCTGAGCGGATCGTTCCAGATCAGCAAATCCCAGATGCTGGAAAATACAATGCCCAGATATTGCAGATTCGCGACCAGCAAGGTGTTACCGAGACGGTAAGCGCGGGTCATCGCCATTTGCGCCGCCACGGCTGTCACGCCTATTGCCAGCAGCAACACGGTGCCGCGCAGGTCGTGGCTGTGCCAGCTGATCTGATCCGGATGACCGGGTAACAGCCATGTTCCCGCCATGCCAGCCACCGCGCAGGTCAGACAAAAGTAAAACACGACGCGGTATTCCGGCTCGCCGCGCAAACCCATATCACGCACCTGCATATACGCCAGCGCTGCAAGAACACCGGAAATCAGCGCCAGCACACCGCCCACCCACTGGCTGGCATGGATACTCGGTTGCAGCAGCAGAATCACACCGGCAAAGCCCATCAGGATCGCCAGTACCAGTCGCCAGTCCGGCAGGTTACGGCCTTTGCGCAAAGACGCGGTGAATAACATCGCGGCAATCCACAGTGGCGACATCGCATTCAGTGTGACGGCCATTGCCAGCGGTAACTGGCCAATCGCAAAAAACCACAACCACAATGCCGCCACACCAACCAGGCCGCGCCAGAAATGCGATGCGCCCATCGTAGTGCGCAGCGTGCCGCCGTGCAGACGCAGCAGACTGCCCAGTATCAGCATGCCGATCAGGCCGCGGTAACAGACAATTTCAGAGGTGGAATATTGCGCAGACGCCAGCTTGACGCACACACTCATCACAGAAAATAACAGACTGGCGACCAGCATCCACAGCGACTGCATAACTTGCTTTCTTCCAATAACAAAGGGAGGCCTGGCCTCCCTTTATTGTGTAACGGTTGTATTTCAGAACTGCATTTTGCGGCGATACCATTCATGGAAGTGCTGCATACCATCTTCCATTGGCGACTGATAAGGCCCGACTTCATTTTCACCGCGATCAAACAAGGCTTTGCGGCCCTGATCCATGCGGATACCGATTTCATCGTCTTCGATACAGGTTTCCATATACGCAGCACGTTCTGCTTCGATGAATTCGCGCTCGAACAGCACGATTTCTTCCGGATAGTAGAACTCCACCACGTTACGGGTTTTACCGGTAGCCGTTGGCCACAGCGTGGACACTACCAGCACATGCGGATACCACTCCACCATGATGTTCGGATACAGCGTCAGCCAGATCGCACCGTATTTCGGTGCTTCACCGTTGCGGAACTTCATCAGCTGTTCCTGCCAGCGCTGATACACCGGCGAACCGGAGCGGCGCAAACCGGCATTCACACCAACGGTCTGCACGCTGTAATCTTCACCGAATTCCCAGCGCAGATCAGAACAGGTCACGAAGTTACCCAGACCCGGATGGAAAGGCTCGACGTGATAATCTTCCAGATAGACTTCAATGAAAGTCTTCCAGTTGTAATCACATTCATGCACTTCCACGTGATCCAGCATATAGCCGGAAAAATCGAGGTCTTTGGTCACACTCAGTGTGGCCATGCGTTCCATCACGTTGTAACCGTTTTGCTCGAACAGCAAGCCATTCCAGTTTTGTAACGGTGTGCGTTTCAGATGCATGCAAGGCGTGTCGGCAAAGTGCGGCGCGCCGATCAGTTCACCTTTTAAATCATAGGTCCAGCGATGCAGCGGACAAACGATGTTGTCTGCATTACCGCGGCCTTTAAACATCAGCGCCTGCCGGTGACGGCAAACGTTGGACATCAGTTCTATGCCCTGTGGGCTGCGAACCAGCATACGGCCTTCGTTTTCAGCTTGCAGTGTCGCAAAGTCACCGACATTCGGCACCATGAGCTCATGGCCGACGTAGCGTGGACCTGCCTGAAAAAGTTCTTTGATTTCACGCTGTAACAGCGTTTCATCAAAATATACGTTGACCGGAAGTTGCGCGTCAGAACGCGCGAGTTTAGACAAAGAAGCCAGATCGGACATCCCCACCCCCAAATTAATTTTCACCAACCTAAGAGAGAAAGAATCCAAAAAAACTTTATCGCCCGGATCTGGCCCGGACGAAGTTCAGACGATCAAACGACTTGAAGAGGAATTTTGGACAGAGCGCGGGATTATACCCGAAATCATACTGCGGGGTATCCGGACTGAGAAAAATCTGTGAATAATCAAATTCTTACAGCAAATCAGGGGTAAAAAAGGCAACAAATGATATGGATCATTAGCGCCTCAGTATCTCAGATACGCCGTCAGGCGGAGGCTTCCTGCAATTCAGGTTCCGGGTTGTCGGCAGCGGCTTCCGGCAAGCGTTGCACCACTTCCTGCAAAGCGCGGTCCATGATTTTTTCGACTTCCAGCAAACGCGCCTGTCCCGAGCGGAAAGCCTGCTGCACTTCCTGTGTGGATAAAGAGAAAGTCTGATCTTTCTGTACTGTCGTGAAAATATACAGGCTGCGCATCGGGCTGACCCAGGCCAGTCGTACACGCACCGGTTCCGGCAAACCATCACGCTGCAAGGCCAGCCAGATACCGCGCTCCAGTTGCTCGACCAGTTGCACATACGGGTCTTGCGAGGTTTCCTGTTGCGCCACCTGCTCTTCCTGCGTTTTACGTTCGGCTTCAGCACGTTTTTCCAGACGGCGTTCGGCGGCACGCTGCGCGGCTTCCACGGCCAGTTCAAGCTGACGATCCGGCGACAATTCCAGCGGCGCACGCACAATCGAGGCGTGGCATTCCGCCAGTTCTGCAAAGAAACGGACGCGATCCGCGTCATCCCATTTAATCAGACTCAGCCATTTATTCAGACGCGCCAGAATCGCGGGCAAACGGCGCAATAATTCCTGCCGTTCCGGCATCGTGATCTTCGGCTTCACGCTCCAGATCAGATCATCCATGGTGCGGATCGCATCTTCCACCGCTTGCGGTTTTTCATCCTGCACGCTGTACGCCAGCGTCAGCACTTTGACCCAGCGGTTTTCCAGAAAGGTTTCGACAAACGCGACGATTTCACCGCTGCCAACGCGCAATTCCACTTCGTGATTCGCCGTCACAGTGGCCTGACGGATTTTTTCTTTGCGCAAGGCACTGCGTATCGGTGCCTGTAAGGCTTGTTCAGCCGCTTTTTCCTGAGAAGCCACTTCGGCTTCCAGATCGCGCAGCGCTTCATCGAACAGCGCGACTTCCTGATCGAATTCGCGGGTGACGCGCTCCACATGCTTTTGCATGCTTTGCAGCAAAGGGTCTTGTGCTGCTTTTGTTTCATCCACACCGGGGCTGAAACGCGACAATGCATCGATCAAACGGCGCGCCGGATGCTGGGTGTTAAAGAAAAACTGCTGATCCAGCATGGCTGCTTTCAGCACCGGAATCTGCAGCAGAGAAATCAGTTGTTTAACGGCAACCGGAATTTCATCGTTGCGGAATACTTCGTCAAAAACTTGCGACAGCACTTCCAGCGTTTGCGGCGCAACGCCCTGATGGAAGGCTTCCGGCATTTGCTCGCGCATGCGTGCCAGACTGACAGGACCCTGCTCCTGCGACAGCCATTGCATCAGTGCCTGACTGTTTTGTAATGCGGATAACTGCTGTAATCCTGCGGCGCTGGCAGCACTGCTGATTCCGGCACCGGCTGCACCCATAGCGCCGGTAACACCCGCCGTACCAGCGGCAGATCCTGCCTGACCGGGCATCCCGAAAGCCGCATTACCCTGAACACCCTGTCCCGCCTGCGCACCCTGTCCGCCTGCAGCGACGGCAGGTACTGCGTTGTCTGTGGCGCCGGACAAAAACTGGCGCAGACGTTCACCGTCATCAGCCGCTTTTTTATCGGCACTGCGGGTTCGGCGGACGCGGTAAGAATCCTGCAAGTCCGGCAAAATACCTTTGCTGACCAGATGCTGATTCAGTTCATGCAGCACCGGGGTCAGATCAAACAAAATATCGGCGTTCAGCAGCGGCAGCACCAATCCGTGCGTGCCCTGTTCAGGATCAAACTGACACCATGCATCCCACAAGGCATGCAGGATCACTTCAGGACGATAAGGATTCTGGGCGATGCTCAGCGCATCTTTCTGCAATAAGCTGGCAAAGCGCATATTCAGCGCTGCATACTGCTCGGCAGCCTGCAATTCCACCGCACGTGCGGCGCGGCTGAACGCCAGCTTCTTATCCATTTCTTCATAGCTGACCAGACTCAGCTCATCTTCAGACGCATTGCTGGCTGCACCGGCTGCTTTTCCGAGTAATACAGCGGTTTCGCGACGGAAGGCTTTTTCCAGCTCGGCAGACACCAGATAGTAGTAAGCGTAGGTATTTTTTTTGATCAGTTGTCCGGCACCAAAGCTCAGGCTGGCTTCACGCGAATCGTGGGCCGATTCAGAATGGGCCAGCAAAGCATTCGATAAACGCCCGGAAAAAGCATCTACCTGCGCCAGCATCAGATGGGTCGCCACAGAAACCAGCGCCTGCAACAGTGCCTCCGGATTTTCCCGGCTGCCACTGAAGGCGGTTTGCGCAGATGTTTCTGATTTCAACATGACAACAACCTGTGAACTGATTTCGATAAAACACTGGAAAAAAACGGACTGTAAGGCGGAGAGCTGGCCTGCATCTGATCGCAGGAACCGGTTACGCAACTATAGCCACTACGTTTCCACATGGAAATGAATTAAACGCAATTTCGCGTTTTTTTCGAGTGTAATCTGCACACATAACGACAACCGGTTTCAAATTCGAAATTTTTGTTTCTATTTGTAAGCAAAATAGGGCTACAAAAACAGGGGATTTTTTTATATCTTGAGCCGATTGCTCTAAAATAGCGGGTTGGACTCTGCATAAGAGATTTGCAATTTGATCAGAACCGTTTTAAATACCGCTGCAGCCCGTCTGCAGAGACGGATACAAAAAACTGGTTCAGGTCCTGTTCTGACAGGTGAGGCATGCCCAGAAAACAGACGGAACCGTCCCAGACCGCGCCAACGGATTTACCAGCCAGTTTTGAATCAGCCATGACAGAGCTGCAACAACTGGTCGAACAAATGGAATCCGGCAGTCTGGCACTGGAAGCATCGGTGGCTGCCTATCAGCGCGGTGCTGCACTGATACGCTACTGCAGCGGTCAGTTGGAACAGGTAGAACAACAAGTGCGGGTGCTGGAGAACGGCATGCTGCGCCCGCTGAACATCTCCCCCAGAGAGGATCTTGAATGAATCAGGAATTTCAGGTCTGGATGAAAAACATCCAGCAGACCTGTGAACAGGCTTTATCGGCTTATTTACCGCCGGTCAGCCAGACGCCGGCACATCTGCATGAAGCCATGCGCTACACCGCACTGGATGGCGGCAAGCGCGTGCGCCCTCTGCTGGTATTCGCTGCCGGCGCGCTGTTCAATGCACCGCAATCCCTGCTGGAACGCGCTGCCTGCGCTGTGGAAATGATCCATGTGTACTCTCTGGTACATGACGATATGCCTTGCATGGATGACGACGATATGCGTCGCGGCAAACCTACCGTGCATGTGAAATACGATGAAGCAACCGCATTACTGGTCGGTGATGCACTGCAAAGTCAGGCCTTCCTGACACTGGCACAGGCAGATGCAGCGCCAGCCACTGTGGTAGGCATGATACGCACACTGGCTGAAGCTTCCGGTTCTGCCGGTATGTGCGGCGGACAGGCAATTGATCTGGCCAGCGTTGGTCAGCAACTGAACCGCGCCCAGCTGGAACAAATGCACAGCCTGAAAACCGGTGCGTTGCTGCGTGCTTCAGTCATGCTCGGCGCACAGGCTGGTAAGGAACTCAGCGTAGCGGATATTTCTGCACTGAATACTTACTCGGCTGCCACCGGACTCGCTTTCCAGGTGGTTGATGATATTCTCGACGCCACCGCAGACTCTGCGACGCTGGGGAAAACTGCGGGCAAAGATGCCGCCGACAACAAGCCGACCTATGTCAGCCTGCTGGGGCTGGATGCATCACGCCAGCTGGCGGCAGAACTCTGCCAGCAAGCACACACTGCACTGCAGGCATACGGCGACCAGGCGCGCCAGCTGCACGATATTGCAGATCTGATTATTCAAAGACAAGCCTGATTTAGTGACGCTATGACGAGCTTATTACAACAAATTCAATCGCCGGCAGATCTGCGTAAGCTGCCGCGTCCGCAACTGAAAGCAGTGGCTGATGAACTGCGCCACTTCCTGCTGGATTCCGTTTCCAAAACCGGTGGCCATCTGTCATCGAATCTGGGTACGGTGGAGCTGACCATCGCACTGCATTATGTGTTCAACACGCCGGAAGACCGTCTGGTCTGGGACGTCGGTCATCAGACTTATCCGCATAAAATCCTGACTGGCCGCCGCGACCGTATGCCATCGCTGCGCCAGTATCAGGGTTTGTCCGGCTTCCCTAAGCGCGATGAAAGCGAATACGATACTTTCGGTACAGCGCACTCGTCGACCTCGATTTCTGCTGCGCTGGGTATGGCGCTGGCAGCGCGTACCAAGGGCGAACAACGCCACGCCGTCGCGATTATCGGCGATGGCTCGATGACCGCCGGTATGGCATTTGAAGCGCTGAACAATGGCGGCGTGTACGATGATGTGAATCTGCTGGTGATTCTGAACGACAACGATATGTCGATCTCCCCACCGGTAGGCGCGCTGAACCGTTATCTGGCACGCCTGCTGTCCGGCAAATTCTATGCTGCTGCGAAAAATGTCGGCAAATCCGTGCTGCCTTCCGGCATGCTGGAACTGGCAAAGCGTCTGGAAGAACATGCGAAAGGCATGATCGTGCCGGCCACCATGTTTGAAGAATTCGGCTTTAATTACATCGGCCCGATTGACGGTCATGATCTGGATTCGCTGATTCCGACGCTGCAAAACATCCGCAGCCTGAAAGGCCCGCAATTCCTGCATGTGGTCACCAAAAAAGGTCAGGGTTACAAACTGGCGGAAGCCGATCCTGTGCTGTACCACGGCCCGGGTAAATTCAATCCGGCGGAAGGTATCAAACCTGCCACCAGCAGCAAAAAAACCTACACCCAGATCTTCGGCCAGTGGCTGTGCGATATGGGCAAGGCCGATCCTAAACTGGTCGGTATCACGCCGGCGATGCGCGAAGGTTCCGGTCTGGTCGAATTTGAAAAACAATTCCCTGAACGTTATTACGACGTCGGTATCGCGGAACAGCATGCAGTAACCTTTGCAGCCGGTATGGCTTGCGAAGGTTTCAAACCGGTGGTGGCGATTTACTCGACCTTCCTGCAGCGTGCCTATGATCAGCTGATCCACGACGTCGCTCTGCAAAATCTGGATGTGACCTTTGCGCTGGACCGCGCCGGTCTGGTCGGTGCCGATGGTGCAACTCATGCAGGTAACTACGATATCGCGTATCTGCGCTGTATCCCGAACATGGTGGTGATGGCACCGGCGGATGAAAATGAATGCCGCCAGATGCTGACCACGGCTTACCTGTATCCGGGTCCGGCAGCCGTCCGTTATCCGCGCGGTGCAGGTACCGGCGCAGCCACCTCGGAAGCACTGGAAGCACTGGAAATCGGTAAGGGCAGCATTGTTCGCAACGGCAGCAAAGTCGCGATTCTGGCCTTCGGCTCGATGGTGCATCCTGCGCTGCTGGCTGCAGAAAATCTGGATCTGACCGTTGCCAATATGCGCTTCATTAAGCCGCTGGATAAAGAGCTGGTGGTTCAGCTGGCGCAAAGCCACGATGCACTGGTTTGCGTCGAAGAAGGCTGCGTGATGGGCGGCGCGGGTTCTGCCGTCATGGAAGCACTGGCCGAAGCCGGTATCGCCAAACCGGTGCAATTGCTGGGCTTGCCGGATCAGTTCATTGATCACGGCGATCCTGCAATCCTGCTGGCAAATTGCGGTCTGGATGCTAAAGGCATTGCCGCTTCGGTACAGCAACGCTTCGGCGATTTGCTGACACCGGCAGTCGCCGCGACCGGCACCTGAGCTGGTCACACGAACGATCAGACTCCGCTCAGCCGGTTTCTGATCGGGCGTTCAGCAAAGTAAAAAAGCAGCGTTTCCGGTGATGGAAAACGCTGCTTTTTTATTGTGTCTGTACCAATCTGCTTTTACGGGCTTTGTATCCGCTGTTCAGGCTGTCCCGCTGCCTCGCCCCCCTATGCTCTTTCATCATACCCAAGAGGCTGATAAGAGTCTAAAAGGGTCTCAAAAGGCCTGAAACTGCCTCAGATTGCCTCAAATGCGGTGTTCAGCACAGCGATCCGGCGGTCGTCGGCAGAAAGTCCGGGCCTCAGCGAAATACAAATGACGATAGCTGCACAATCAGAATGCAGTTCAGGCGAAATGCCATTCACGCTGGCTTTGCGACGCAAACGCAGGTGGTGCCTGACGGACATCATCGAAGCTGACAATTTCATAGGCTTCAGGATCTGCCAGCAAAGCACGCAGCAACTGATTATTCAGGCCGTGACCGGATTTATGCGCTTTGTAGCTGGCGATCAGCGGATGGCCGATCAGGAATAAATCGCCGATCGCATCCAGAATTTTGTGGCGCACAAACTCATCGTTGAAGCGCAAACCATCTGCATTCAGGATTTTGTATTCATCCATCACAATCGCGTTTTCCATCGAACCGCCACGCGCCAGTCCGATACCGCGCAGCATTTCCACATCCTGCATAAAGCCGAAAGTACGTGCGCGCGCCACGTCGTTGACGAAGGATACGTGGTCAAAATCCACTTCTGCGGTCTGCACAGTGCCATCGACTGCCGGATGATTAAACTCGATAAAGAAATGCAGCTTGTAACCATCATGCGGTTCCAGACGCGCCCATTTCTCCTGTGCGCCCTGCCCTTCGCGGATTTCCACCGGTTTCAGCACGCGGATAAATTTCTTCGCAGCATCCAGCTCCTGCAATCCCGCTTGCTGCAACAGATACACGAAGGAAGACGCAGAGCCATCCATAATCGGAATTTCTTCCGCGCTGACATCAATATACAAATTATCAATACCCATACCCGCGACCGCTGACAGCAAATGCTCCACCGTGGAAACACGCTGACCATCTTTGGTCAGGGTCGATGCCATACGGGTATCGCCGACAGCATTGGCATTCGCAGGAAAAACCAGCGGCGGATTCAGATCAGTACGGGTAAATACAATGCCGGTATCGGCTGGCGCAGGACGCAGAACCAGTTCGACTTTGGTGCCGGAGTGCAGGCCGACGCCGGTGGCGCGGACAGATTGGAGGATAGTGGTTTGTTTCAGCATCCCGTCATTATAGCGATTATCCGGCACGGCTTCCGGCACAACGCGGACGAGAGGCAAAGAGGACGCGCTGCGTCCTCTTTTTGGCAACATCAGCCCAGCTGTTTCAGCATGGTTGCTGCATCAGAGACTTCAAATTTGCCGCCGGCTTCCACATTCAGCTGCGCGACAACGCCGTCTTTGACCAGCATGGAATAACGCTGGGAACGTGTGCCCATGCCGTATTTGCTGAAGTCTGCATCCAGACCCAGCGCTTTGGAGAAGGCCGCATTACCGTCCGCCATCATGCGTACGATACCAGTTGCTTTCTGATCGCGACCCCATGCACCCATCACGAACGCATCATTAACCGAAATACACCAGATTTCATCGACGCCTTTGGCTTTCAGTGCTTCTGCGTGTTCGATGTAACCCGGCACGTGCTGTGCAGAGCAGGTTGGCGTATAAGCGCCCGGCAAGCCGAAAATTGCAATGGTTTTACCTTTTACCAGATCCGCCACCTCAAAGGTGTTCGGGCCTAAGCTGCAGCCATTGCCTTCTACTTCGATAAACTCTGCCAGTTGACCTGCAGGCAGTTTGTCTCCGGTCTGAATTGTCATGGGACTTCTCCTTTTTTCAAAAAAACGTGGCCTGAGATTAACATACTCCGTATTTTTTTTCCGGCGGCCCCCAAACAATGCCAGACTTCATGACGGGTCAATTACAATACCTGTTTGCGATAAATATATTTAAATACACGAGCAAGGGGATTCAGAATGCGTTTGCGACACTGGCCGGCACGTCCGGCAATTGCGCTGTTAACGATTTCAGCAATGCTGGGCGGTTGCGGCGGAAATGGCGACAAAGACCAGATCCGCAGTGCGGTATGTAACCGGGTGAATGATTTGTTTGCTTCCCAGATGGGTTGCAATGCCACACCGGCAAAACCTGTGGTCAGCATTGATGTTTTCGGCGCACGCGGACAAACCCTGATCGCCCGCGTCAGCACCGGCACCTGTACCGAAACACCCAAAATAGCCTGGAGCAATTCCTCTGGCCAGAGTCTCGGTACTGATCTGACGCTGGAAGACAGTACGCCAGACAGCAAACTGACCATTTCCGCCACCTGTGGCACCGGCAGCGCAACGCAAACGCTGGCAGCCAACAGCGTCAGTACCGCAGGCGCTGCGTTTGCCGTTTTGCAAAACGGTAAAGTTTATTTGTGGGGCAGCCCGGAATGGGGTGGCGCATACACACCGGTCGAAAGCATCAGCAATATCAGCAAAATCATCGCAACCGAACGCGGTTTCGCCGCCTTGCTAGCCGATAACAACGTGATGTCGTGGGGCCCGGATGCGATCACCATCGAAAAACCAGCCGACGCCACCAGCGGACAAACACCGAAAGCCACAGGCGCGCTGCAAAATCTGAAAGATATCCAGTCCGGCTATAACGCTTTCTTTGCGACGCGTCAGGATGGCAGCTTTGTCGCGTGGGGCAATCTGTATTCGGTCACGCAGGATGATTATTTCCCGCTGAACCATTCCCAGCTTGGTCTGACAGCAGAACAAATTACCGCGTTATCGAATTTCCGTTCCGTCGCTTACACCGAAAGCGCTTATGCGCTGATCGCGGCCGATGGCACCGTGCAGAGTTTTGGTGAAGCAGATTCCGGCGGTAACAGCTACAAGATCGGCAGCCAGAAACTGCGCCGCGTCGCTGGCAACCGTTATGATTTCGTCGCTCAGACAGAAGACGGCAACATGGTAGGCTGGGGTTCCGGCTACAGTTCACCGCTGTACACCAGCAGCGGCACACAACTGAGCAATGTCAGCAGCTTTGTACTGAATGGCTACAGCGGTGCTGCAATCGACAGCAGTGCTAAAGCACAGGCATTCGGCTCTCTGGCCTATATCGAAAGTGCAGATTCTTCTGCGGTCGCCGCGCAACTGAGTGACGTGAAATCCATCGTCGCTTCTGAATACAGCTTCGCCGCGCTGAAGAAAGACGGCACCGTCGTACACTGGGGCGACAGCCCGCGCATGCAGGCCAGCTTCGATGCCGTCAAAAGCAAGCTGACACAAGTCATCCGTTTATTTGCGAATGATCAGGCATTTGTCGCATTGAAATCTGACGGTACCGTCGTCAGCTGGGGCGACGCTGAAAAAGGCGGCGACAGTTCTGCCGTCAGCGCCGATCTGAACAATGTCCTGACGATCACTGGCAATCAGTATGCGTTTGCCGCGCTGCGTTCCGATGGCAGCGTAGTCAGCTGGGGTATGCAAAGTAAAGGCGGCAACAGCAGCAGCGTGAAAGCGCGCCTTGCGAATGTGCGTGCCATTTACGGAACCGCATTCGGCGGATTTCTCGCCGTCACCAAATCCGGTGATTATGTGACCTGGGGCGATGCCTGGGCTGGTGGTGACAGCAGCCGTGTTTCCGGCAAGCTGACCGCGATTCCTTACTACGCCCAATAAACAGATGATCACAGGTGACTTTATGAATTCTTTGTTTTCCCGCTTTTCTGTGACCGCAGTTCTGTTAGCAAGCGTTGTCACATCTCAGTCTGATGCAGCCAGCTTTCCGCGCCGCCAGATCAAATCCAAACCTGTCGCTGCGGAACAAGCTCGTCAACTGATCGTGCATTACCGAAACGATGCACGCTTTGCACGCAGTGCTGCTGCGCTGGCAGGTACTGCACCGCAACTGGAAAGCCAGTTACAGCTGCGCTCACAGCAAATCAACCGCTACGCTTCCGCAATCGGTGTGCGCTTTCAGCCTTTGCGTCAGATGAGTACCGGTGCGTGGGTATTCCGCGCGGACAAAGCGATGCGTGTACAGGATCTGCAGCAAATCAGCCGCCAGTTGCAAAGTAATGATCCGCAAATTGCGTATGCCGAGCCGGACCGCATCCGCCGCCCGTCTTTCGTTCCGACAGATCCGTATTTCTTCAGTGACCAGTGGGATCTGCAGGACACACAGGTTCAGAAAGGCGGCATGAATTTGCCTAAGGCCTGGGATCTGTCATTTGGTAAGGATGTAGTCGTCGCGGTGGTGGATACCGGTTACCGCCCGCATCCGGATTTAGTTGCAAATCTGATCCCTGCACCGGGTGGTCAGGGCTATGGCTACAACTTCATTAGCGATCCCGACACTGCACGCATTACCGTGGCAGATGGCGTGACATCAGCACGCGGGCCAAACGGTATTGATATGGGCGACTGGGTTGATGATTTCAGTTGCTATAACTCGGACAGCAGCTGGCACGGTACCCATGTGGCAGGCACGATTGCTGCCGCTGCGAATGGTAAAGGTGTCGTCGGCGTTGCGCCGCAGGCGAAGATCCTGCCGGTGCGGGTGCTGGGTAAATGCGGTGGCCAGACTTCAGACATTATCGATGGCGTTGCATGGGCTGCAGGTTTGCCGGTAGAAGGCGTACCAACGAATACCACACCGGCGAAAGTCATTAACCTCTCGCTTGGCGGCATGGACTTATGCAGCAAAACGGAAGCCGCCGGTTTTATGGCCGCCAAACAAAAAGGTGCGGTGGTTGTCGTTGCTGCTGGCAATGAAGGTCGTAATGCACGTCTTTCGACACCGGCCAGTTGCCCGGGCGTGATTCCGGTAGCATCCAACGGCATCGATGGCAGCCGTGCGTTTTACTCAAACTATGGTGGCCATGTAACCGTGACTGCTCCGGGCGGCGGCCGCAGCAGTGATCAGGACTGGATTTTATCCACTCTGAACGCAGGCAGAACCAAACCGGGTGACGAGGACTACTATGGCTACTACATCGGCACGTCGATGGCAGCTCCGCACGTAGCCGGCGTTGCCGCGCTGATGCTGGCAATCAATCCGGCTCTGACACCGGATCAGGTTCGTAATATTCTGATTAAGACCAGCCGCCAGGCACCTGCAAACTGTGTTGGCTGCGGCGCAGGTCTGGTCGATGCCGCTGCTGCTGTGAGTGCAGCCAAAGGCAATTAAAACTTCCACTTCATAAAAAATACTTTAAACGCCACTGTCATCAGTGGCGTTTTTTATTGTCACCTGCATCTGGTCTGCTGCCCGAAGCATTGCAGATTCTGCTTATGCAACTGCTGCGCGGCTGAACATAACTGGCTTATTTTCTGAGAATGGATGCCTCATCGTCGGTTATCGCATTAAGCTTTTCCGTAGCGAGCAGGCGATTCCGGTAAGGCTTACCGCACGCCTTTTTATCGAAAATTGCATCAAATGCGGTGTTCTGCATAGCGATCCAGCGGTCGTCGGCAGAAAGTCCGGACTTCCGAAAAATGTAAATGACGATAATTGCATAGTATCGCCACAAAACTGCGCGGCGTTACCAGAACTTATTTCATAAATATCGTGCAGCATCGCAGACTGAAATTCCGACCCCGGTTTCTTCGTCCGCATGATTCAGATGAAGAGAATCAGCTCAGGCATTACCGTTTCAGCGAATGCGGAATTAAGAAAGGCACAAAAACAAAAACCCGCCGGATGGCGGGTTTTTATCAGAACTATTTGCAAGCAAGCGCTTAGTCAGCCTGTTTGCGCAGGAAAGCAGGAATATCATAGGTTTCCATGCCATTCTTTTCCAGCGCACGCACTGTGTCGGAAGCGGACTCACGACGCCATACAGCAGGCTTAGTCAGACCGTCAAACGCAGGTACAGGAACAGGATTAATCATACCGTTGTTAACAGGAACTGTTTTTTCAACAGGTACGGCAAGGAAAGCTTCATTCGTCGTGCCGTCACGCAAAACTTTAGGCTGCACCAGCTGAATGCTCTTCTTACCACGGCCAAGGCCAGTCGCAACCACGGTCACACGGATTTCGTCGCCCATAGCGTCATCGTAGGCAATACCTTGCGCAATCGATGCATCAGGTGCAGCAAATGCACGCACTGTTGCCATGACTTCCTTGATCTCTTTACCTTTGAGACCACGGCTGGCAGTCACATTGACCAGCACGCCACGCGCACCGGACAAATCAATACCATCCAGCAACGGCGAAGCAACTGCCTGCTCTGCTGCGATACGCGCACGATCCAGACCGGATGCAGTTGCAGTACCCATCATCGCTTTGCCCTGCTCGCCCATAATGGTTTTCACGTCATTGAAGTCGACGTTGATATGGCCCGGCACATTAATGATTTCAGCAATACCGGCAACCGCATTGTTCAGCACGTCGTCTGCATGCTGCAACCATTCGATCATGCTGTCGTCTTCGTAAATCTCTTCGAGCTTCTCGTTCAGAATCACGATCAGAGAGTCGACATGCTGTGTCAGCTCTTCCAGACCGGCTTCTGCCAGCTCCATACATTTACCGCCTTCATAAGAAAACGGTTTGGAAACGACCGCCACGGTCAGCGCGCCGAGTTCTTTCGCAACCTGCGCTACTACCGGTGCCGCGCCAGTGCCTGTACCACCGCCCATACCGGCTGCGATAAACACCATGTGCGCGCCGCGCAGCGCATCTTCGATACGGCTGCGCGAATCTTCGGCCAGTTTGCGGCCAACATCCGGTTTCATACCAGCGCCCAGACCACTGTCGCCGATCTGAATCACGTTATGCGCTTTAGACGCTGCCAGCGCCTGCGCATCTGTATTTGCAGCAATGAACTCAACGCCGGAAACACCTTTGTTGATCATGTGCTGAACCGCATTACCACCCGCGCCGCCGACACCGACAACTTTAATCACAGTGCCCTGGGTCGCATTATCAACCATATCAAAATCCATCATGAATCCTCCTGGAAGGGCAGTTACCAGTCGCTAATGATCACTGGCGTCGAGACGACTAGCGACTAATAACTGCAGATCAGTTCATTATAAAATGCCTATACCAATAGTGGTACAAAATACTGCTTAAAAATTCCCCAAAAACCACTCTTTCATGCGCTGCCACACTGCTTTTGCAGATCCTTCCTGTCTTACGACAAGATGTCCCCGCAAATACTGCTTTTTCGCCTCAAGCAATAAGCCCAGAACAGTTGCATAACGCGGGCTGCGAACAACATCGGCAAGCTGACCTGTGTAAGCAGGCATACCGAGTCTGGTTGGTTTGAGGAAAATGTCTTCTGCCATTTCTACCATGCCCGGCATCGATGAAGAACCGCCGGTCAGTACCACACCGGAAGACAACACATCTTCATAACCGGATTCACGCACAACCTGATGCACCAGCGCGAATAATTCTTCAACACGCGGCTCAATCACAGCAGCCAGCGATTGCCGGGACAGCGAGCGCGGCCCGCGGTCACCGAGACCCGGTACTTCCAGCATATCAGCCGGATCTGCAAGCACTTGCTTCGCAACACCAAAGCGCACTTTGATTTCTTCTGCTTCGGATGACGGCGTACGTAAAGCCATCGCAATATCATTAGTGATCTGATCACCGGCAATCGGAATCACAGCCGTATGACGAATAGCGCCTTCACTGAAAATCGCAATATCCGTCGTACCGCCACCGATATCGATCAGCACAACACCGAGTTCTTTTTCATCACGTGTCAGCACAGCTTCTGCCGATGCCATAGGCTGCAGGATGAGATCAGATACTTCCAGACCACAGCGACGCACACATTTCACAATATTCTGCACAGCAGACACTGCGCCTGTCACGATGTGCACTTTGACTTCCAGACGAATACCGCTCATACCGATCGGCTCACGCACATCGTCCTGACTGTCGACAATAAACTCTTGCGGCAGCGTATGCAGTAATTGCTGATCCGTCGGAATATTCACGGCTTTCGCGGTCTCAATGACACGCGAAACGTCAGCAGCAGTAACCTCTTTATCTTTGATCGCCACCATGCCGCTGCTGTTAAAGCTGCGGATATGACTGCCTGCAATACCTGTATAGACGCGGGTAATCTTGCAATCCGCCATCAGTTCCGCTTCTTCCAGCGCGCGCTGAATAGATTCAACGGTGGACTCGATATTGACTACTACACCTTTTTTCAGGCCTTTGGATTCATGTTGTCCGAGGCCGATGACTTCATGACGCCCGTCCGGCATGACTTCTGCCACCACGGCCACAATTTTTGAGGTCCCGATGTCCAGTCCAACAATCAGATTCTTCGCGTCTTTAGTCATGTCTTTCCACTAGCTTTTGTCTGTTTTTTTGTCATCGCACTGTGCGATGAGCGAAGCGCCAGCCCGTTCGGGTAACGCATATCCACACTCTCTATGCTGTCCTGCAAGCTGTTCACTAACTGCGGATACACTGCCATTAAACGATCAACCCTTTGCCGTATCGTGTCTGCATCCTGCACACGCCCGAGCTCAACCTGCATTCCATTGTCAAGTTTAACGCTCCATGCATAGCGATTGGAATAGCTGACAGCCACCGGAGCCAAATGAATTTGCTGAAAACGCGATTTTAGCTCGGTATATTGCGCCAAAACCTCACGCTCACTGCCATCGGGGCCACTGAGTGCGACCAGATCTGCATCATCTTCAGCTTCAGCAAGATTGGCAGTGAACACATCGCCTTTTACCGAAATCAGTTTTCCCTGATCACCCCATGTTCCCATCACTGCATGCTCTTCCAGCGTTATGCGCAATTTATTCGGCCATTCACGCTGCACACTGGCTTTGCGCACCCATGGCACGCTTTCAAATGCAGCACGCACAGCGTCCAGATTCGCAGTAAAAAAGTTACCACGAATTTTAGGCAACGCAGCATTCCGCACCGTCAGTGCACTGACATGACGCAAACCCTGCTCGCCCGTGGCTTCAACACGAATCGACTGCAGTGTAAATACTGGTCGCTGAATCACCCACCAGACACCGGATGCAATCAGAACCAGCAGCACTGCGCCAAACAGCGCATTCGCAAGGTTATTAAGTAATCGGGCATCATGCCACATAGCCAGTCAACTCCGTCTTACATATTTTCCGAACGGATTTTCAGGCGTGCAGTACGCAAAATTTCAACGCACAGATCTTCATAACTCATACCGATTGCACGTGCCGCCATCGGCACCAGCGAATGTCCGGTCATACCGGGCGACGTATTAATTTCCAGCAAAAATGGCTGCTGATCTGTTTCGCGCAGCAGCACATCAATCCGCGCCCACCCCTCACAGTCCAGTGAGCGGTATGCTTTCACCACCATGTCCTGAATCGCTGCAGTCAGTTCATCGCTCAGCGGTGCGGGGCATAAATAGCGGGTATCGTCCGTAAAGTACTTGTTCTGATAATCGTAATTGCCATCAGGCGCCACAATTTCGATAATTGGCAGTGCCCGAGCATCTTTTCCTGTTCCGAGTACCGGTACAGTCAGTTCGCGTCCGGCAATAAACTGCTCTGCCAGCACCACATCATCAAAGCGCGCCGCAAGAGAGTAAGCCTCTTGCATTTGCTCCTGAGAAGTAACTTTTGTAATACCAATTGTCGATCCCTCGTGCGGAGGTTTCGCAATCAGTGGCAATCCCAGGTCATGCACAACTTGTCCGAGATCACTGTCCGGCGTCAGAACTGCATAAGCAGGGGTCGAAATATTATGGGTTTGCCAGATGCGCTTGGTGAAGATCTTATCCATTCCAACTGACGACGCCATAACACCGCTTCCGGTATATGGGATATTCAAATGTTCAAGAACACCCTGTATCGCGCCGTCCTCACCATAGCGACCATGAAGTGCAATGAAAACACTGTCAAATTTTTCATCGGCAAGCTCAGCAATATTGCGCTCTGCCGGATCAAAAGGATGGGCATCAATACCTTTGCTGCGCAATGCATTCAGAACGCCGGAGCCGGACATAATCGACACTTCACGTTCTGCAGAACGTCCGCCAAATAAAACACCGACTTTGCCAAAAGATGCTGGATCAAATGCTGTCATGACTTTTCCTGTTAAGCTTGTTTCGCCAGTTTTCCCGACACCGCACTGATACTGCCTGCACCCATTACAATCAGCACATCACCGTCGTGCAACTGGCGCAGCAGAGTTTCAGGCATTTCCTGAATATCTTCGACAAATACCGGCTCGACTTTTCCTGCCACGCGTAAGGCACGTGTCAGTGCACGACCGTCCGCAGCCAGTATCGGTGCTTCACCGGCAGCATAGACTTCTGCCAGTACCACCGCATCTGCAGCGGAAATGACGCGGACAAAATCTTCAAATAAATCACGTGTGCGTGTGTAACGATGCGGCTGAAAAGCAAGTACCAGACGGCGCCCGGGATAAGCACCGCGAGCCGCAGCCAGCGTCGCTGCCATTTCGACGGGATGATGGCCATAATCATCCACCAGCGTAAAGCTGCCGCCAGCAGGCAACGGGATATCACCATAACGGGTAAACCGGCGCCCGACGCCATGAAATTCATTCAGTGCGATGGTGATAGCCTCATCGCTCACACCCAGTTCACGGGCAATCGCGATGGCGGCACATGCATTCTGCACATTATGCATACCCGGCTGATTCAGACTGACATTCAGTGCCGGATAGTCTTTCTGGATGACAGTGAACTCCATTTTTCCTGCGACAGCTTTGGCATCCACTGCGCGTACTTCTGCATCTTCGTGAAAACCGTATGTCACTACCGGTTTGGATACCGATTCCATAATTTCTCTGACGTTTGCATCATCAATACAGAGCACAGCAACGCCATAAAATGGTAAGCGGTTAGTGAAATCAATAAACGCTTGTTTCAGGCGTCCAAGATCGTGACCATATGTTTCCATATGGTCTGCATCGATATTGGTGATCACTTCTATAACCGGTAACAGATTCAGGAACGATGCATCGGATTCGTCTGCTTCAACGACGATAAAGTCGCCGCTACCGAGCCGGGCATTGGCACCCGCACTATTCAGACGACCACCAATCACAAATGTCGGATCCAGTCCCCCTTGCGCGAGAATACTTGCGACCAGGCTGGTGGTAGTTGTTTTTCCATGTGTACCGGCAATCGCGATACCGCTCTTTAAGCGCATTAGTTCCGCCAGCATCATTGCGCGCGGTACGATAGGAATATGTTTTGCACGTGCTGCAATCACTTCCGGATTATCTGCTTTTACCGCGGTAGATGTGACAACCGCATCTGCATCGCCGATATTTGCAGCATCATGTCCGGTATAAATTGTTGCCCCCAGAGTTGCCAGACGCTGAGAAGCTGCGTTACTGGACAAATCAGATCCCGAAATAATGTATCCGAGATTCAAAAGAACCTCGGCAATACCACTCATACCGGAACCACCGATACCTACGAAATGTATATGTTTTACTTTATGCTTCATGCCAGCTCTTCCAGTATGCGGGCAATATTTTCACTTGCCTCGCGTCGACCCAGTGCATATGCAGTGATTGCAAGTTCGCTGCACTGTTTACGATTTAATTCTTGTATTGTTTTTGCCAGTGATTCAGGCGTCAACTCCGTTTGCGGCACGTAAAGTGCAGCTTGCTTCGCTGCCATCCAAACTGCATTTTGCTTTTGATGCGATGTGCTTGATGCCATAAAAGGCACCAGCAAACTGGCAACTCCCGCTGCCGTCAGTTCTGAAACGGTAATTGCGCCCGCCCTGCAAATAACCAGATCTGTTTCAGCGTAGCGAACAGCCATATCATTAATGAAATCAACTACTTCAGCCTCAATTCCTGCCCGTTGATAATTCTCCCGCAAAGCGGCGATATTCTGCTTACCAGACTGATGCGTTACATGTGGGCGTTTATCCTCCGGAATCAGCGCAAGCGCTGCCGGAATCGTATCATTCAGCACTTTTGCTCCAAGGCTTCCACCAACGACCAGGATGCGCAATTTCCCCTGACGTTTTTCGTAACGCAGATCAGGCGATGGCAACATACAAATGTCATGACGAATTGGATTTCCCGTCCAGACCATTTTGTCTTTTAACACCGTATCCGGCGGCAATCCGAACATCAGTCTTGCCGAGAATGGCAACAATGCATGATTGGATAACAACAGCGCTGCATCAGCATTCATCAGCACCACCGGTTTGCGACGTAACCACGCAATCAACCCGCCGGGAACAGTGACGTATCCGCCCATCCCGATAACGACATCCGGCTTTCGCTTTCCTATAATTCCCCAGCAGGTGTAAAGACTTCGCAATAATTTCCATGCGCCGGATAACGTATGCTTCCAGCCTTTTCCTCGCATGCCGGTGAAATCAAGTTTATCAAGATCAATTCCACGAGCTGGCACAATGTCCGACTCCATACCGGCACTGGTTCCCAGCCAGCTGACATCCCAGCCACGTGCTTTCATGAGCTCTGCAATAGCAAGCCCCGGAAAAATATGCCCGCCCGTTCCGGCTGCCATAATCAGCAAACGCTTTTTATCTGTACTCATGTTCGGCCTCCGCGCATCATGACACGGTTCTCATAGTCAATCCGCAGCAAAATAGCGAGTCCGACACAGTTAATCATGACACCGGAACCACCGTAACTCATCAACGGTAACGTCAGTCCTTTGGTTGGTAACAGCCCCAGATTTACCCCCATGTTGATGAATGTCTGGACGCCAATCCACAAACCAATACCTTTTGCTGTCAGTCCGGCAAAAGTCTGATCAAGTGCAATAGCCTGCCGGCCAATTTCAAAAGCACGTTTAACAAGAAAATAAAACAGCAGGATCACCGTCAGTACGCCGACAAATCCCAACTCTTCACCAATAACTGCCAGTAAGAAATCTGTATGTGCCTCCGGCAGATAATGCAGTTTTTCAACACTGGCACCGAGCCCGACTCCGAATAACTCACCGCGACCGAAGGCAATCAGCGAATGGGTCAACTGATATGCTTTACCAAGAGCATGGTCGTCGTCAAACGGACTAAGATAAGCAAAAATCCTCTCCCTGCGCCATGGAGATAGCAGGATAACCATGGTAAAAATTCCTACCAGAGTAGCGGCAATACCACCAAACCATACACCGTTAATTCCTCCGAGGAACAAAATTCCCATCGCAATACAAACAATCACGCCAAATGCACCGAGATCTGGTTCCAGCAACAATAACAAACCAACCAACCCGACTGCCGCCAGCATCGGCAAAAAGCCTTTTGTTAACTTGTGCATATACTGCTGTTTGCGCACGGTATAGTCTGCCGCATATAAAACCATGAACAGCTTCATTAATTCGGATGGCTGTAAATTAATTACCTTCAGTGAAATCCAGCGTTTTGCGCCGTTAACGCCTTTTCCAATAAACGGAATCAGTACCATTACTAACAATATCAGCGTTGCGACAAACAAGTATGGTGCAACTTTCTGCCAGGTTTCAATACGCACCCGAAATGCGAACGCCGCTGCCATTACCGACAAAAGTACAAACAAGCCTTGGCGAATAAGGAAGTGCGTATTTTTATAATTCGCGTATTTCGGTGAATCAGGCAAAGCAATCGATGCTGAGTACACCATCACCATCCCAAACAACATTAGGATCAGCGTCACCCAGACCAGTGGCTCGTCGTAAGTCATCATCCGGGAACGATTAACCAGCTGCGTCTGCGGTTCAGGAGCAGCAAAAGGAAGAAACTTCTGAAGAGACTGACGCCACTCCATCAGCAAACCTCCCCACGTTCCAGTGCGAATTCACGCACAGCATCTGTAAATACCTGAGCCCGGTGGGCGTAATTACGGAACATATCCAGACTTGCACATGCTGGTGACAACAATACTGTATCGCCCTCCTGTGCAATATTTCCTGCGCGCGCTACAGCATCTTCAAGTGACGAAAAATCTTCTAACTGGATATCTGTATCCCGCAATACATAACGAATCTCAGCGGCATCCTTACCAATCAGCATGACTGCTTTCGCATATCTCGCAACAGGCTGCATCAAAGGGAAAAACGATTGCCCTTTACCATCACCACCGGCAATCAGCACAATACGTCCGGCACGCCCTTGCTGCCCCAGCCCGTTTAATGCAGCAACTGTCGCTCCGACATTTGTACCTTTGCTGTCGTCAATAAAATCAATACCGGCGACTGTCGCAATCAGCTCAACACGGTGCGGCTCGCCTTTATATTCGCGTAATCCATGCAACAGCGGAGCGAGAGGCAATCCAATCGCCCTGCATAATGCCAGTGCGGCCATCGCATTTGCCATGTTATGCTGCCCACGGATTTGCAAGGCATCACCCGGCATCAGACGTGAGATCAGAACCGGTATTTCGACTGACTCTTTTTTACGTCTTTTGGATGGCGGAGCATCCTCTTCTGCAGGTGTCGCCAGCACCAGCCATTGCATGTCATGTTCGCTAAGCAAACCAAAATCACCAGCGCGCTCCGGCAAATTTAAGCCAAAACTGACTTGCATTGCTCCCTGACGCGCCATAGCCATCACATGGGTATCATCCCGGTTCAGAATCTGCACTGTTTTTTCACTGAAAATTTTCGCTTTGTCGTTGCAATACGCTTCAAGCGAACCGTGCCAGTCGAGATGATCCTGCGAAATATTCAATACCGTTGCAGCATCTGCATGCAGACTAGCTGCTGTATGCAGCTGAAAGCTGGAAAGCTCAAGTACCCATACGTCGGGCAAATCCTGATTCAGCTGGCATTGTAAAAGTACATCCAGCATCGATGGACTGATATTGCCCGCAATCCTCGTTTTTAATCCAGCTCTCTGACAAAGCAACCCGGTTAAACTGGTTACCGTCGTTTTTCCATTGGTTCCCGTAATTGCAATCACTTTTGGGTTGTACTGTGAGGCATCTTTCAGGGTACGCAGAGCGTATGCAAAAAGTTCGACCTCTCCCCAGACGGGTATATTTTTCTCGACAGCTAACGCTAAAACTTCTTTAAGCTCACCATTCGGAGACAAGCCAGGACTGACGAAAATAAAGTCCGCATCATCAGCTAAAGCCTCGCTAAACGCGCCGGAAACAAACTGAATATTTCCACCGAGTGCCAGCAATGCCTCCAGACGCGCAGGAGCCTCCCGTGTATCTGCAACAGTAATTTGTGCAGTTTCAGTCCGGTGCAGCCACTGCACCATCGCAAGTCCGGACTCTCCGAGCCCGAGGATAAGCAACTTTTTATCCGCAAACATTGTTAAGTCCGGTTATCGTAATTTCAATGTGGAGAGACCAACCAACACCAGCAGAATCGTCACGATCCAAAAACGGACGACTACCTGGGTTTCCTTCCAGCCCTTCTTCTCAAAATGATGGTGCAGCGGAGCCATTAAGAACAAGCGACGACCTTCGCCATAACGCTTTTTCGTGTATTTGAAATACGACACCTGCAAAATAATCGAGACAGTTTCCGCGACGAATACCCCACCCATAATGAACAAAACGATTTCCTGACGAACGATTACAGCAATCGTCCCCAATGCACCGCCTAAAGCCAGAGCACCGACATCCCCCATAAACACTTGCGCCGGATGTGCGTTAAACCACAGAAAGGCAAGGCCAGCACCGGCCATTGCACCACAAAAAATCAGAATTTCACCTGCGCCGGGAATGTATGGAATCAACAAATATTTCGAATAGATTGCGTGACCTGTGAAATAAGCAAAGAGTCCAAGCGCCCCACCGACCATGATAGTCGGCATAATCGCAAGCCCATCAAGACCATCAGTAAAATTAACCGCATTCGAACTGCCGACAATGACACAATATGTCAGGATAATAAATCCCCATACACCCAATGGATAACTGATCGTCTTAAAAAATGGAACTATCAGATCTGCTTTTGGCGGAAGATACATACTAAAACCGGATTGCGCCCAATCATAAATTAACGGCAAAATTTTCTCGCCTGTTGGTGCCGATACCGAAAACGCCAGATAAAAAGCGGCGGCAATACCAATCAGAGATTGCCAGAAATACTTTTCCCTCGAACGCATTCCTTCAGGATCTTTGTAAACGACTTTACGGTAATCATCGACCCATCCGATTGCACCGTAACCCAGTGTTACAACAAGAACTACCCATACAAAGCGATTACTTAAGTCAGCCCACAGCAGAGTAGCAATGCCGATAGAAATCAGAATCAGTACACCGCCCATCGTCGGCGTACCGCTTTTCACCAGATGTGTTTCCATTCCATAACTACGCACAGCTTGCCCGACTTTCAATCGGGTCAGCATGCGAATGACTGCAGGACCAGCAAATAAGCCGATTGCAAGCGCAGTCATGGTCGCGAACACCGCCCGGAAAGTGATAAAACCGAACACCCTTAAAAAGCCGATATCCGATTTAAAATATTCTGCCAACCAAAGCAACATGCCTTTATTTCCCGTATGTTTTTATATTTATCTAAAACAACTCAGTATTATGCTTTCAGCAAATACTGAACAACTCGCTCCATTTTCATAAAGCGGGATCCTTTTACAAGTACAGCCATTCCGCTCCGGACTGTTGCATCGAGCGCTTCATTCAATTCATCAAGTGAAGAAAAGAATCGCGCATTCGAACCAAAGCCGTCCGCAGTGTGCTTTACCAGATTCCCGAGCAAAAATACCTGCTCAATACCGGCCTCACGTGCATACTGTCCAATCTCAAAGTGGAATTCATCGCCTTTCTCTCCCACCTCTCCCATATCCCCCAGGATAAGCAAACTATCGGTATAGATGCGCAAAACATCAATTGCAGCACGCACGGAGTCCGGATTAGCGTTATAGGTATCATCAATCACAGTCACATGACTTTCAGACAAATGTACCTGCAGTCGTCCTTTAACCGGAGAAAACGACGTCAATCCATCAGCAATTTGTTTAAGAGTTAAGCCAGCGGCAAGGCAGCACGCAGCTGCCGCCATCGCATTTCGTACATTGTGAACACCGCTGGCATTTAACTTAAACGAAACACGTTCACCGAATGCTGTCAGATGGATCGTGTTTCCAGCCTGATCTGCTTCGTAGTCAGCTGTGACATCTGCATCCTGGCTGAAGCCAAATGAAATCACTTTTCTCTGCCCGGCAAACTCACGCCAAATAGAAGTGAAGATGTCATCCGCGGGGAAAACTGCCACTCCGCTCGACGGCAAACTATTGATTACTGCACCATTTTCTCTGGCAACCGCCTCAACGGTATGCATAAACTCCTGATGTTCACGCTGCGCATTATTTACTAATCCGATAGTCGGTTCAGCTGCGACCACAAGTTGTGCGATTTCGCCCGGATGATTCATTCCCATTTCAATCACTGCTGATTCATGAGAAGAATTCAGCTGCATGACAGTCAGCGGAACACCAATTTCGTTATTCAGATTTCCGGAGGTCGCAAGTCTTTTATTCTGACCAAAATGACTGGCAAGTACTGAGGCAATCATTTCCTTGACGGTTGTTTTTCCATTACTTCCGGTAACACCAATCACCGGAAGCATAAACTTACGACGCCAGAAGCGCGCAATCATTCCCAAAGCTACTTTGGTATCAGTTACCTTCAATGCCGGAGCATTCCACCCCTCGGGTAAGACTTCCGCAACGACTGCTGCGGCACCGTGGTCGATCGCCTGCTGCAGAAATTGATGTCCATCGAATTGTTCACCACGGATCGCGACAAACAACTGGCCCGGCTTAAAATTTCTGGTGTCAGTCGTTATGCCTGAAAAATTAACATCCTGAATACAAACAGCGTCAGGAATGTCCGCCGTCAGCGCCAGTAAACTGCCTGCTATCATGTGTTCCTCTTCATACTGGTTGCAACGGTTGCCAATGCCAGCGAGGCATGCTCCTCATCAGAAAATGGCCATTTCTTCCCGTTAATATCCTGATAGGTCTCATGGCCTTTGCCAGCAAGCAAAACAACGTCTTTATCCTGCGCATGCTTAATTGCATACAATATCGCCGTCGCGCGATCTTCAATCACATGTGGCTGAATTGTCATGCCTGATAAAATATCCCGGATAATTAAGGAAGGGTCTTCTGTACGGGGGTTATCACTGGTGACAACAATCTGATCCGCTTTTTGAGAAATTCGACCCATTTGAGGACGCTTACCCGGATCACGGTCTCCCCCGCAGCCGAACAGACACCAGAGTTTGCCCTGCCGTTCTTCAGCCACTGGTAATAAGGCTTCGATGGTTTTCTCAAGGGCATCAGGCGTGTGAGCGTAGTCAATGACAACCATCGCGTGCCCGGCTGAGCCCAGTAATTGCATACGACCCGGCACTGGCGTCAGCTTTTCAATGATCGACACTACCTTAGCAAAACTATGCCCGTTGCCCAGCAAAACAGCCATTACCGCCAGTACGTTACTGACATTAAAGCGGCCGACCAACTGAGTTCGTATTAAACCGTGGCCGAACGGAGAGTCGAGGTGAAAGCTGGTACCTGCATGCCCTGTCTTTAAATGGGTTGCCCGCAACAGGGGAAACCTTGCATCTGCAGTACCTTCGACGGAATATCCGATGATCGCCAAGTCAGGATGAGTCTTAATTATTGTTTCCGCAAATTCAGATCCGGTTTTGTCATCGACATTTAGAACCGCAAGACGTAATCCAGGCGTTTCAAAGAGACTGCGCTTAGCATCAGCATAAGCAGCCATCGTGCCGTGATAATCCAGATGATCGCGGGTTAAGTTTGTAAATACAGCTGTTTGAATATCGAGCCCGGTAAGTCGCCCCTGATGAATTCCTATCGACGAAGCTTCAATTGCGAGCGCCTTTGCCCCTGCCTGCTTAAGAGAATTTAAAGACCGCTGTAATTGAATTGCGTCGGGAGTCGTGAAGCCCGTCTCCCGCATTTCACTCAGGTGTCCCTGACTCCAAATACCATTTCCCAGCGTTCCTATTACTGCGCATTCGGTTTTCAGCAATGACATTGCTTTCGCTATCCACTGCGTCGTTGAAGTTTTGCCGTTTGTGCCGGTAACAGCGACAACGGCTAGCTCCGCATCTGGCATTTCGTACCACGAAGCAGCAATTTTCCCGCAAATTTTATCGAGGTTCTCTATCTGAATTACAGGTATATGCAGGGAGGTCAGAGATGCGCCATCACCTGCTTCCCTAACGATGGCCGCAGCGCCATTTTCAACCGCCTGCTGAATATAATCACGCCCGTCTCCGGCATGGGTTTTCATCGCAAAGAAAATATCACCAGGACGGATTTTTCTGGAATCCGCAGTTAAATCAGCCTTCGGTGCGATTGCCCGTAACTGTGAAATCAATTCTTCCATGTGCAAATCAGAATGTGTCGTCATTACATACTCTCCTGAACTGCATTTGTGTCCGGAATAATACTGGTGACCGAAGAGTCAGGTGTCACGTTCAGTGATCTCAATACATTTGCGGTAATTGCGGCAAAAACAGGTGCAGCAACTACCCCGCCATAGTGTCCACCGACCGTAGGCTCATCAATCATGACTGCGACGATTACGCGCGGCTTAGACACAGGAGCAAATCCGACAAAATCAGCAACATATTTATTCACATAGCGCCCGCCTTCAAGCTTATGTGCTGTACCTGTTTTACCTGCAACGCGATAACCCGGAATGCGCGCTTGCGTTGCAGTTCCACCGGGTTGCGTCACGGACTCCATCATCAGTCTCATCTGCTGAGCGGTTTTATCAGAAATGACCCGCTGCCCCTTCACAACACTGTCTGTCTTTTCGAACGTAACCGGAATCAAATCCCCGTCACGGGCAAAAATTGTGTAGGCACGTGCCATTTGCACAAGAGATACGGAAATTCCGTGTCCGTAGCTCATTGTTGCCTGCTCAATCGGACGCCAGTTTTTATAATTTCGAAGGCGACCCGCAACTGCACCGGGAAAACCGAGTTTCGGCTGCTGCCCGAATCCCACGGTTGTATACAACTCCCACATTTCTTTTGGTGACATTTGTAATGCCATCTTTGCCGTACCAATATTCGATGACTTCTGAATTACCTGCGCTACCGTTAGAGCACCTTCTTTATGCGCATCATGAATCACAGCAGGGCCAATCGTCATAATTCCTGGTGCAGTCTGAAAGACTGTCTCGGGAGTAACGCGGCCGGTTTCCAGTGCCCATGCAACTGAAATCGGCTTCATTGTCGAACCCGGCTCAAAGGTGTCAGTCAGTACACGATTACGCAACTGTGCACCAGTCAAGCCTCCGCGTTCATTTGGGTTGTAAGTTGGCAAATTAACCAGCGCCAGCACTTCGCCGGTTTGTGCATCAATAACAACTGCACCACCAGCTTTTGCTTTATGTTTTTCAACCGCTTCTTTTAAATGTGTATAGGCAATGTATTGAATTTTGCTGTCAATCGAGAGCGTCAGATCTTTACCGTTATGCGGTTCGCGAATAGCACGGATATCCTCAACAATGCGCCCCAACCGGTCTTTAATAACCCGGCGGCTGCCATTTTTCCCGGCGAGGTTCTTTTCGGCACCAAGCTCCATTCCTTCCTGCCCGATATCTTCGACATTGGTGAATCCAACGACATGGGCCATCACTTCCCCTTCCGGGTAATAACGCTTATATTCCTTTCGCGTATCAACCCCGGGAATTCCCAATGCAATAATTTTTTCTGCAATGTCGTTTTCCACCTGGCGCTTCAGATAAACAAATGTCTTATCTGAATTGAGTTTCTTTGCGAGATCTGCATCAGAAATGCCCAATAGTGAGGCTAGCTGACGCAGCTTCTCCTTGGGCGCGTCTTGTACGTCTTCAGGAATTGCCCAAATCGCTTTTACAGGAATAGAGGATGCGAGTACCTGACCATTCCGGTCAGTAATTTTTCCACGGGTTGCCGGTAGTTCCATTGTTCTCGCGTAGCGGTTTTCTCCCTGCTTTTGCAGGAAATCCGTGCTCTTTACTTGCAAAAAGAGTGCTCGTGAAATCAGTGCAACAAATGCAATAAACAAAAAAAACAACACCAGTCGCGAACGCCATGATGGCAACTTCACCTCCAGAACAGGACTGGATGAATAGGCAACACCACGTGATGCCGCTTTCCGCGAGACGTTACCAGACCTCTTCATTTCACTTCCGCCGCTTTGAGGAACTGCGTACGTTCCGGGGTGACCGGCACCATATTCAATTCGTTACGGGCGACAGACTCAATGCGTGAGGTTTTCCCGTAAATGGACTGATCCAGCCGCAACTGGGTCCATTCCGTCTCATATTGTTTACTTAGACCCTGTTCGCGCTCCAACTCAAAAAAGAGCCGACGAGCCTGATATTGAGAATTAATCAGCAACAAGGCGCAGATAATCAGAGAAAAACCAAGAGCGATATTAATTTTCGTCATCGGACCTCCCCTTGCGTACGCTCTGATATACGCAAAATGGCGGAACGTGCACGCGGATTGGCAGAAACTTCCGCATCCGATGGCTTAATTCGCTCAATCAGTTTAAGAGGTGGCTGGGGCAAATCCACTGCGCGAATAGGTAATCTGCGATCCGGTTGAATTACTGACGAATTAGAAGCGAAAAACTGCTTTACTATCCTGTCTTCCAACGAGTGAAAACTAATGACTGAAAATCTGCCCTGATAATCCAAAAGGGAAAGACCGGCATTCAGTCCGGTTTTGAGATCTTCGAGTTCCTGATTGATGTGAATCCGTACAGCCTGAAAGGTGCGGGTTGCAGGGTCCTTACCCTTCTCGCGAGTTTTGACGGCGTTTGCAACGATTTGTGCCAGTTGCCGGGTTCTGGTAATGGGCTCGACCTGGCGGCAAGCAATAATCGCCTTTGCAATCTGAAAAGCAAACCGTTCTTCCCCATATTCCTTAATTACCTCCCTGATTTTTTCTTCACTTTCAGTGGCAAGCCAATCCGCCGCAGAAATACCACGCGTAGTATCCATCCGCATATCGAGCGGACCATCCGACCTGAAACTGAAACCTCTTACAGCGTCATCCACTTGTGGCGAGGAAATTCCGAGGTCCAGCAAGATGCCATCTACTCTGTTAATTCCAAGTTCACGCAGGGAAGAACATACTGACGCAAAACTGTCATGAATAATTCTGAAGCGAGAGTCCTGAATCTGATTTGCGCAAGCGATTGCCTGCGGATCTTTATCAAATGCAATCAGTCGTCCGCGATCAGATAACTGACTCAGGATCAGGCGACTATGTCCGCCACGTCCGAACGTCCCGTCAATATAGGTACCGTGAACACGATCACCGGTCAGATTGAGACCGTCAACCGCTGCATCCAGCAGCACGGTTTTATGTGCGAATTCTGTCGCTTGCTGATTCATCATTGGCTGCGATCAGAAAGAAAAGTTATGCAAAACATCTGGTGCGCCAGCGGCTTTAGCGTTGGCTTCATTTTCAGCCAGCCTGCCTGCATCCCAGATTTCAAAATGACTCCCCATGCCCAGCATCATAATGTCACGCTGAATAGCAACAGCATTACGCAACTCAGGGGCAATCAGGATACGACCTGCAGTGTCCATATCTACATCAAAAGCGTTCCCCAGAAAGATACGCTTCCAGTCACGAGCCTGAATTGGCCATGCCGCAATTTGCTCACGGTGCGACTCCCATACAGTCCGGGGAAACAGCAACAGACAGCCATCCGGATGACGGGTCAGCGTTAACTTACCGTCAAACTCTCGAATCAGGGAGTCACGATAGCGCGCAGGAACAGACATCCTGCCTTTCGCATCGAGATTGATTGCGGATGGACCCTGAAACACGTTGTGACCTTTTTAGTGGAAATAAATACTGAGGAAGTTAATGGTGAAGATATCGGAATTAAGGGAATTTATCCCACAAAATTACACTTTTTCACACTAACGCCCACTTTAGTGGATGGTTGCCTTCCGGTCAAGCGCATTACCCTGACACGACGACAATTTCTTTAATGAAGTCAATGACTTAGATCAGCGTCGACTAAGGATTAGCGTAGAAATATGAGATAAATGAAGGACTTAGGCGATTATTCGAAGAAGTCGCCTGAAATTCAGAAGGAAAATGAAACACAAGTCAGAAATACGATGCAGCAACGATGCTGATTTCGTCAAAAACAGATAAATGTATTTGCTTCGATCAGTTCAATACTTGCTGTTGCAACAAAGCAAGAAAATCCCGGGCCGGAATCGCTTTGCTGAAAAAATAGCCCTGATATTCGTCGCAATCGAAATTTTGCAACGTTTGCAGTTGAGTTGCCGAATCAACTCCCTCTGCAATCACTTTTAAGCCGAGTGTATGCGCCATCGCGACAATCGTATGGGCAATCGCGGTGTCATTCGGATCTTCAGGAATATCTTTAATGAAAGACCGGTCGACTTTGACGCTATCAACAGGAAAACGCTTTAAATAAGCAAGAGATGAATAGCCCGTTCCGAAATCATCGATCGATAAGCTAAAGCCTTCTTTTTTGAATGCGTCCATTAAGACAATTGCCTGGTCGCGGTTATGCATCACCATGCTCTCGGTAATCTCAAACTCCAGCGCATTCGACGGAACACGCCAGAACTCCGTTACCCCACGGACCTCATCCAGTAGCTGATACTCATTAAATTGCGAAGCTGACAAATTAATTGCCACACGCCCGAATCCGGCATCAACCTGACGAAAACTGAGAATATCTTTACATGCAATATCCAGAACCAGCATACCCAGCCTGGAAATAAGCCCTGCCTCCTCCGCCAGTCCGATGAAGTCATTCGGAAACAAAATTCCGCGGTCTGGATGATTCCAGCGCACTAAAGCCTCTGCGCCGACAATTTTCCCCGTGGCTACAGACACTTTAGGCTGGTAATACACAACAAATTCACGTCGCTCCAACGCCTTACGTAAGCGTGCTTCAAAAGCAAGTTTCTCGACGGTGTGCACATTCATTTCCGATGCATAAAACTGGTAATTGTCTTTACCCTTGTTTTTTGCCCGGTACATCGCGATGTCGGCATTTTTTAGGAGCGTCTGCGCATCCTTTCCATCACTTGGGAAAGTTGCAATACCGATAGAGGCGCTCAGTTGACATTCCTGTCCATCAATTTCAAATGGCTGAGATGCTTCAAATAGTAATTTATCTGCAATACTTCCTAAATCACTAGGATCACTAAATTGATCAATTAACAAGATAAATTCATCACCACCGATTCTGGCAACAATATCGGACTCCCTTAACACCCGTGTAAATCGCGCGGCAACATCCCTGAGAACTTTATCCCCTTCGTCGTGACCGAATGTATCGTTGATATTTTTAAAGCGATCCAGATCAAGAAAGAGCACCGCCAGTTGCGTCTGATTTCTTTCTGCAAGAGAAAGTGCCTTACTCAAATGCTGGTTATAGAGAAATCGGTTTGGCAGTCCGGTCAACTCGTCATAATGCGCAAGACGTAGAATTTTCCGCTCAGATCGTCGCGCCTCGATTGCAATGATCGCAATTTCTATCATGGACATTATGAAGCTGTGGTCTTCTTCGCTAATTAATACAGCCTCGCGCAATAAGAGTGTAAAGCATCCCAGAACCTGGCCATACTTATCCATCAAAGGCCATGAAAATGCTTCCCGATAAACTGCAAGTTGTTCAAGTTGGTTCACAAACTGCATTGAACTATCATTTGGCAAGTCTTTAGCGTGCACTGGACTCGCATGCATTGCGGCATCACTCCACAGCCCGTTGCCATGGGTAACTGGCAGATCCTTTAGCTGCACATGAATAAATTCAGGAAAACGACTCCCAATGCCAGCAACAAAAGTACGCTGATCCTCACTAAGCAACTGAATACCGACAGTCCAGCGAACGCGAACCGAGTGCATAAAATCACATACAGCATTCAGAATTTCGATCGGGTCCTGATTTGCCCCGATCATTTGCAACAGCCTGTTTTGACCTTCCAGTAATTGTTCCGACTTTTTCCTGACACTGACATCACGCTCTACACAAAATACCAGTGGCTCGTTATTAATTTCTACTTTGCTCAGTGTTATTTCGATATAGCAAGGACTGCCATGCCTTTGCATGACCCACTCGAGTCGCTGCACCTCGCCATTGAACGCAAGATCAACATATTTCCTGACCAGCTGTTTGCTGCTTGTCAATGATTCTCCAGCGATATTCTGGTGTGTATCTGAGAAGTCTCCTGCCTGACGCCCTAGTACATAGCTGGCATCTTTCACCCCTAGTAACTCAACGGCAGCCGGATTACAGTCAACGTACTCATAATTCCGGTTAATCAGCAGAATTGCGTCCTGTGCACCAGCAAATAACAACCTGTATCGGCTTTCACTTGCTTCAAATCGCTCACGCGATTCCTGCAATCGCTTTAACTGAATCAGTAAAATAATGGCGAGGGTAAAGATGAACAGCAATGTCGTTCCGGTGAACAAGACTTTCTGATGCATGCGTCCGTGCCATTCCCGCAAAATATCGTCTACATTGCGCGAGAAAACCAACGTAACAGGAATACCTGAAACCTTACGAAACGCATATAACTGCTCCGCATCGGCTCCTTGCATATCCGGCGCTATCAGACTGCCATCTTGTTGATCTGCTGAAATTGCACGCAACAACCATTGCTCAGTTATAACGTGCGATTCAATACTTTGATCAAATGGTGCCCTGGCGAGTAACTGCCCCTGGTAGTCGTGCAAAGAAATTACACCACGATTTCCTCTGGACAATATTTCATAGAACTCGAGAAAATAGGCAAGGCGGACATCCGCTTGCACAATGGCGATCAGTTCGCCTGATGTGCTGAAGACATTTTTTGTGACTGGCAAGATCCATTCACCATTGCTCTTAACCTTCAGTGGGCGTCCGATAACCAATTGCTCAGAAGAGCTTAATTTTTGCGAATCACGGATTTGCTGGCTTGTAGCTGGCGCATCCTGCTGAACATCATATGCCCGGCTGGTTTGGCGAATCTGCCCGTAAGGATCGTAGATACTGACAGAAGCAAGAAATTGCGTATGAAGCGGAGCAGACCTTAGTAACTGGCTTACCGCTTCGCCATTCAGGTTATGGGAATGATCATCGTTTAGCACTACGCTGACCATGGAAATGGCTTTGACCGACTCACTGAAAGCCCGGCTTGCATGTTCCTCAAGTATGCGTACCGCGAACTCGCTGTTCTGGCGAGCCTCAGAAAGCGTTCTCTCCTGATCTTCGCGTACAGACCACCAGCTTTGCACAATAACAATTACCAGTATCAACACCATGCAGCCAACAAAGGCAAGCAAGGGAACATTGCGTTGAGACGGTTGTGTGCTCATAACGACTCTTTCAGATCAGTTGAAGCTTGTCCTTCTGCGTTTCGAACAGGGACTTAAAGGCGGCGCAAGTTTATCACCAGAAACTCCGCGATCACTGGCACCACAGCACCAAACAATGAAAATCATCAAAAACTCCACTGATCATTGCATCATAGTCACTCAGGTGCTGCAATTAAATAGCTTTACCAGTGCGAATGTCTAATAACAACAGGCCAGCACATCAATGATTCCGTAAAGTTCCGATCAGTGACATTTTTCGGAATACGCTATGAAAAAAGGGAAAGCGGATTTCTGATGGCTGAATTGCCATCCATCCGGTTAGTGAGGGGAAAAATAAAGCAGGCCGGTAGGCCGGATTCTGTTACGGTCTGATCACTCAGACTATGACAATCATTCCTCTAGGCGCTGGATTGCTCCAGTGCTCAAGCTTTCTACCCGCACGCTCCGCGAGCCACATCAATGCGTGCCTATTTGAAATTGCTCCGGGTGGAGGTTACCGCGTTTCACCGTAACTGAATACGCTCGTCTCTGTGGCCCTATTCCTCGCCTTATACCTTGCGGCTTTCAGCGTACGGCCGTTAGCCGTCACCCTGCTCTGTGGAGTCCGGACCTTCCTCCCGCTGCTACATTGCTGTAACAGCCAGCGATTGTCTGGCCTGCTTCGGTCGCTATTGTAACCGATCAGCGACGATTTGACCGCAACCGGAAAAATCCAGGCCACATCCCATGATTTCTGATCACCTTGCTATTGGAAAATCAAAATAACCGCGATTCCGTGCAGATACTTTTTACAGACACAATATAAGGAATCCATTCCACATAAGGCAGGCTTTCTGGTAGCTTACCGTTTTCTTTAACAACACGATAAAAAATACAATGGAGACAATCCGCTCTGGTGGTCAGTTGATAGTGGATGCTTTGCGCATTCATGGCGTTGAAACCGCATTTGGTGTTCCTGGCGAAAGTTATCTCGCGGTTCTGGACGCCTTACATGACAGTGATATCAGTTTCATTATTAATCGCCAGGAAGGCGGAGCCGCATTCATGGCTGATGCCTATGGCAAGATGACAGGTAAGCCCGGCATTTGCTTCGTTACACGTGGGCCGGGTGCAACCAATGCCTCCATCGGCATCCATACCGCCTATCAGGACTCAACGCCGATGATTGTATTTATCGGTCAGGTCGGTAACGACTTCGTCGAACGCGAAGCTTTCCAGGAAATCGATTACCGCCGAATGTTTGGTCAGATGGCAAAATGGGTAGCACAAATCGATCGCGCAGACCGTGTACCGGAAATGGTGGCCCGCGCTTTCCAGATCGCAACCAGCGGTCGTCCGGGTCCTGTTGTTCTGGCGCTACCGGAAGATATGCTGATACAAGAAGTCCGCGTCAGCGACACCCGTCGTTACCAACCGGTTCAGGCGCACGCTTCGCCAGCGCAACTTTCACAGTTCAGCTCTATGCTGGCAGCGGCGCAAAAACCCGTTGTCATTCTTGGCGGAAGTGGCTGGAATGCAGCAGCCTGCGAACAAATTCTGGCATTCGCCCGCAAACAGCACCTCCCTCTGTCTTGTGCATTCCGCTTTCAGGATCTGATTCCGAATAGCGATCCGCAATACATCGGCGATGTCGGTATCGGCATTAATCCTAAACTGGCTCAGCGGATCCGTGACTCGGATCTGGTGATTGCGATTGGACCGCGCCTTGGTGAAATGACAACCAGTGGTTATACGCTGCTGGAAGCACCTGTACCTAAGCAAAAACTGATACACATTCACAGCGATACTCTGGAACTTGGCCGTGTATATCAGGCTGATCTGATGATCAACAGTGGCATGCAGGAAATTGCAGCAGCACTGGTCGCCTTGCCTGCCGTTTCCGAAAACCCGGTCTGGGCCGACAGCGTTACCGATGCACGCGCTGAACTGCAAGCATGGCAGGCAGAGCCAGCCATTTTTGCCAAAGAAAATGCGCCATTAAATTTATGGCAAATGGTTCAGGAGCTGCAAAAACAATTGCCGGCCGACACAATCATCACCAACGGCGCAGGAAATTATGCGACGTGGGCACATCGTTACTTCTGCTACGGTGGTTTCCGCACCCAGCTTGCACCGACCTCAGGTGCAATGGGCTACAGCGTGCCATCCGGTGTTGCAGCAAAAATTATCGCGCCAGAACGTACGGTAGTCACTTTTGCAGGTGATGGCGAATTTCTGATGAACGGACAGGAACTGGCCACCGCTGCACAGTATCAAGCCGGATTGATCGTGATCGTTTTCAATAATGGCATGTACGGTACGATACGCATGCATCAGGAACGCGAATTCCCTGCCCGTGTTTCCGGTACGCAATTACAAAATCCCGATTTCGCTGCACTTGCACGTGCATTTGGTGGTCATGGAGAAACTGTGGCGACGACTGAAGCATTTGGTCCGGCATTAGCCCGCGCCGTCGAATTCACTCGCGAGCATAAAAAGCCAGCATTAATTGAATTGCAATATGACGGGAATCTGATTACGCCCGGAGCGAGTCTCATGACGATTCGTGAGCAAGCCATCACCTCTGGCAAATAACGCTTTACAAAGATCACAGCCGGTCATCCGTGACCGGCTTTTTCTTTGCCTGTTTGCAATCCTGATACAAAATGCTAGCCTGCTGATAACAAGACGACCTGACTCTTTGGGCAAATGTATAAGTCCCATGGCTTATTATCTGAAATCAGCAGCAGGCATTTTTTTTGCTATCCCGTTTGTATTTCAATCAAACTGCGCCAAGACTTAAAAGACACATGAACGACACAGCCTACACGTTGTCCTCCCCGCTTGCGGCAAAAGATCCGCAGGAGAATCCATTGCTGGCACTGACCATTTGCTGGCATCCGGATGAATCCCGAATCGGAGAACAGTTTATCTCCACGGATTTTGCCAACAAAATCGAACTGAACCGGTATTTTCCGGTATTCCAGAAAACCGGTGGAGAAGGCTTGCCAATCGGACATGGAGCCGTATCGCGTGATCCTGTCAGAATTGAACGCAGCGATCAAAACCGCATCACGATTACACCACCCTCCAGCAAAATGATTGTTGAGGTGAATGGGAATTCTGTTGCCGAACCGATCAGCTTTCAGTCGGAAGAAACCGCCAATGGAATTATTCTAGCACTGGGACGCAGCGTCATTATTTGCCTGCACTGGATGCGTTCGCTTCCGAAAATGAATGCGATTCCCGGTGTTATTGGTGTTAGCGATGCTGCAATTCACTTACGTGATCAGATCAGACAAATTGCCGGCACAGACATGCCTGTTTTACTGCTCGGTGAAACAGGTACCGGCAAAGAAGTAGCCGCACAGGCAATCCACCGGCTCAGCGCTCGTCAGCATTTGCCAATGGTCAGCGTCAACATGGCCGCACTCAATGAGTCCCTGGCAGCAGCCGATCTTTTCGGCGCAGCGCGGGGAGCTTATACGGGGGCGCAACAAACGCGGAAAGGTTATTTTTCTGAAGCCAGTGGTTCGAGCCTGTTCCTTGATGAGATAGGAAATACACCTTCTGCAATTCAGCCTATGCTGCTCAGGGTACTCGAAACCGGTGACTACCGGCCGCTCGGCGCTTCACAGGATATGCGATCTGATGCGCGGCTGATTACAGCGACAGATCAGGATTTATATTCGGTACAGTTTAACCAGGCTCTGTTGCGTCGCCTGGAAAGCTTCGTGATCCATTTACCACCACTGCGCGAACGGCGTGAAGACATCGGTGTACTGATCGTACATCTGCGCCAGCAAACTGGTATCGGAAGCCAGCAATTATTGCCATTCGAAATCATCAGTGAACTGATGCTGTACAGCTGGCCGGGAAATATCCGTCAGCTTTCGCATGTGTTACGACGCATACTGATTGCGTTGCAAAGTGGCGAAAACCCGCGTCTGGCGTCACTGGTACAGAGTTACGCACCGCATCACGACAGCGCAATTAACGTCACTCACAGCACACCAACGAGTTCAGCGAGCCACGCGAAGCCAGCAGCACAGAGAAAAAGGCTGCATGAGTTGTCCGAAGACGACGTGACCCGGGCGATGATTGAAAATGACTGGTATATCCAGGGAGCAGCACAGGCGTTAGGTATTTCACGGCCGTCCATGTATAAATTACTGGAGCAACACTCCCAGATTCGGAGGCCAGAACAAATCGCACACCATGAGCTTCAGACTGTGCTTCAGCATCACAAGATGAATATCGAACTGAGCGCTGCTGAACTGAAAACCCCGAGTGAAGCCCTCCGTCGATATGCCCGGGCAGTTAATCTGATCTGAACGCTCTGCCGCGTTACAAAAAAAAGGAACCTTTGCAGGTTCCTTTTTTCAACACTTCCGGAATTAACAATTTTCAGCCGAAGGTGGTGGATTACCTGTGACAATCACCATCTCCGGATCAGGTAACTGATATTGATATTGTTGCTGATCTTTGTCTGTAAATGTCGCGTAAATCGCATAGCACCAGGACATCAGTTGACTTGGCGGGAATGAGGTCGCAAAGTCTTCGCGAATCGTCAGCTCACCATCTGTAATATCCAGAATCGGGAAGTTGCCACCCGCTGCTCCGGTCACTGGATTTGCGCTCATCGCGTTTACTTTTGGTGTAAAGCGGATCACAGCAAAATTCAAGGTCAGCGGGCCATCATCAAATTTAAACAGAATCTGGTCACCACCGTACAGCACTGCCGGTGCGAAACCATCATGCCACTCGTAGCTGAGGTTACCAATCAAAGGATATCCGCCTCTGATTTGCGGCACTGTTAAGTTCAGTTGATAGATTGCCATACAATTCCTTTCGGTTGAGTTTGGTCTTCAATTAAGACCCGAAGGCCGGGTCCCTGCGCAATTCCAGCAAATCAGGCTCTGCTTCGATAAATTGTTTCGGATAACCCGCCACAATTGCCAGTTGCAGAGTCTGCATTGCGAGAGCACGCTTACCTAGCAATTCATATGCCAATCCTGCACGAAACAAATTATCAGCTTGCTTAGGAGCGAGTTTTAAAGATTCCTCAATCAGTGACATTGCCTCAGCTTCCAGTTTCAGTCGAGCTGAGTACAGTGCCAAACGCGAAATCAAGTCATAACGGCCGGGCTTTCGCTCCATCCGTTTTTTTAACAGTTCCCGTGCCTTTCCGTACGCCTGCATTGCAGATTCGCGCTCACCGGGCAACCACAACAGAGTATCCGCGAGATTCGCCCAACCTAAATAATCTCCGGGGTCACCTTTGTCGACAGAGACTGCATTTCTGAATGCATCTGCCGCAGCAACATAATTACCCTGCAAAAATAATAAATTACCGAGATTCGTAAACAAACCCGGACTCGACCTGATCTGCAGGCCTTTCTGTAAAATCTGCTGCGCTTCAGCGATACGGTTTTGCCGGATCAGGACATTTGACAAATTGATATAAGCAAACACAACATCCGGATCAATATCCAGACTGGCGCGAAAAGCTTTCTCCGCGGCTTTTAAATCTCCGCGCTGAAAGTAAATTTCACCGATAGAATCTGCAAATAAACGTTGTTTAGGATGCAGACGTAACTGCTCCGTAGCGATCTGTAAGGATTCGTCGTGACGCTTCAGCGCATTCAGCGTTGCGATTTTCAGCGTCCAAGCGAAGTAAGTGCCCGGATCCAGAGAAATCGCCTTGTCATAGTATTGCAGCGAAAGATCATAGTCATGACGCAAATAATGATACAAACCCATAGCAACCTGACTCAATGCCAGTGAACTGTTCAGTTTTTCGGCCTGTAAAGCACTCGCCTCAGCTTTTTTTAGATACAGTTCATCACTGAACTCAAACCAGTAACGGTAACTGTTCACGATCGACAAACCTGCAGCCGCTGCCGCATGATTCGGATCGTGCGCCAGCACACTCTGAAACGCTTCCTCAGCCGTCTTCAGAGAACCCGGTCTGTCGTTGTACTGCAAAGCCTGCAATCCGGTTTCCATTGCGCGTGACTCTGAAAATCGCTCGAACAGACCTGCACTGTTCAAATAGTGATTACCTGCCCACAAAGTCACAGATAATCCCAGCACCACTGCAAACACAGCAAGAATCCGGCGGGTCAGGGCTGGCCTGACCGGAAATACGCGAATACGGGCGGTATTTTCATCCTGCATCACCGCATTGATGGCACTGGCTGATGCCGCCGCAACAGGTGCCTCTGTCGTCAGTGCCTGCTGTAATGCCAGCATTGATGTAAAGCGGCGTTCGGTGGTTCTGGCAGTCATCTGCAAAATCAAACGGACTAATGGCCGTGAGATTTCAGCCGGATAATTCCAGCCGTCAGATGAGGTCTGCATCAGCGCTGCTGCCAGCGCCAGTCCGTTCCTTTCTGGGAATGGGCGGTGGCCAGTCAGCGCCTCGTAAAAGATAACACCAAGTGCATAAATGTCTGCTGATGCGGTCAGAGCGCCGCCCATCAGACGTTCCGGTGCCATGTAAGCTATGGTTCCTTGCGGATCAAGCTGATTCGTGGAGGTTGTGACCTCGGTATCGTTCACCAGTGCCAGTCCGAAATCAAGAATGCGATACCGCCCGCTGTCATCAAGCATGATATTTGATGGCTTCAGATCACCATGAACCAGACCGGAAGCATGGGCAACCTGCATGGCTGCAGACAATTGCATCAGCATATCGCGTGCATCCGGCTCGCTCATCGGCCCCTCATGCAAAATTTTGCGCAGGGTTTTACCGCGAATCAGCTCCATCACAATGGATGGCGGATCCTCTTCATCTTCAATCGCGTAGATTTTGACAAATGCCGGATGATCCAGCGATGCGGCAGCTCTGGCCTCATGCAAAGCCTGACGTGATTGGGAGCGATGCTCACCGGACTTCAGGCGCTTTACCGCAACATAGCGCTCAAGCTTGCTGTCCCAGGCCTGGAAAACCTGCCCGAAACCGCCCTCACCCAGCTGTTCACCCAGCAAATAGTGACGCAGGGTCGCAGAATACTCAGGCTCGCCCGAGTTGTTCGCTTGTTGCTGGTCCGGTGTAAATTCAGAATTCGGCATGGATCACTTCAGTGGTACAACCATAAAACAAATAAGTGGTTTGGATGCATTGTAGACGATTTATTTTACACGTTAATTAACACAGAAAAAGGCATATACATGTCAACAGCAAGAGCCTCCTGAATTCCGGGAATTCAAATCTATTCAGACACGGGTCAGCATGTTGAGTCCGGCGAGATCAGCGCATCTCTATATTGACGGCACAAATTCAGGCTACAACACCCGCCTTGTGATAAACCGGCAAAAAACCGTCAGGAAAATAAGTTTTTCTGATAAATCTGCGAAAACATCAATATGGACAGAATAATAATCAAGACTTGAGCACCTGTCCGTGCTTTTTCCGCGCAATGGATTGCTGCAAGGGAGGTAAGGAGGGTTTGGATGCGGATGACGTCGCCAATGCACCACAGAATCAGAATACTCTGCGGTGCACCGGATATCAGTCCTCGTTCAGGTCGCGCTGCCTGACGCGAACATTCAGCAATTGTTTTTCACTGCGCCGCAAAGAACGGACAGTCTGATGACGATCATGCGAACCGGCGGCTTTCTGACGTGCCGCCAGTGCATAAGGATTACGCGGTTTGACGGATAACTGTCCGCGTACAGTTTGAGATTTTTTCATAGGGTCTTTCTGTTAAGCGCAGCCGAATAGCTGCTCCAGATTGCACCCCGCCGGTCAGTTTACCGGAAAGTCGTGAAGCTGACTCAGAACGACTGATAAGTCACCGGAAAAGTGCATGTGTATTTTTGTGTAATGCCGAAGGTTTGCATCGCAATTCTCCTTTCCTGATGCTGAAATAAAGTCAGATTGCGCTGACTGCGTCCGGCTATTGATGCCGGAGATAGTTGCGCCGTTTTCCGGCTTAAGCTGTACTTACATGACAGACAAACAGCTTCGCTTCCTCAGTAAACTGTATGCTGACGGGCAAAAACGCGCGTATAACTGCGGCATTGGTACGCGTATGCTCCGATAAAACCGACATCGTATAGCTGCCTTCGCCTGCAATTGCCATCAGCAACAATAACTGATCGGCAAGATATTCTCCGACTGCGGCTTTACTGTCCAGAAATTCCTGCATCTCTGTCGCTGCCTGTTGCGCAATCTGCGGTGCAGGCACGCCTTTTTGTCCGAATGCGGTCACCATGTCCGTCACATGCTCAAATTCAGCACGCAGCAAAATTACATTTCCGGGCCCCCATGCTGCCGGTAACTCCAGAATGCGGGACGTATCGCGCGAAAGCTGAAACGAATCGCGCAATACTTCCAGCTCACGCACTGCGATGCGTGGCGGAATTCCTGCAACACAAGCAGTAGCATGCAGTGTCCGCAGTGCGCCGCGACCACTCAGGTGAATAAGCTGCAATCTGTCCACAGGTTGTAGTTTCACGGTCAGTTCACCGCCACCCGCCGGATAGAAACCGTAACGCGGGCAGTCTATCTCCACCTGCGCACCCATGCGCTGCAACAAGGGCTGATACACCTCACGTAAAAAATCTGCCGGTGGCGCCATGCCATTATGCGTGCCACCGCGTATGCACAAGGACGAGGGCTGTGCGGCAAACAGCAAAGCCGGAATCAGCGTCTGTGCCACCAGCGTCGTACTGCCTGCACTGCCGATATCAAAACTGAATTCACCGCCGCGTATCGCACCGGGGATAAATTCCAGTGTTTGCGAGCCCGGTTCAGCACCGCGTACTGTTGCCTGACTGATTTCTGCCGCCGCCTGCACCGCAACCAGATGCTGACGCAGCAAACCCGGCTTTGCACGTCCGGCACGGATGCGCCGGATACGGAAAGCGCGTCCGGTCAGCATAGCCAAAGTCAGCGCAGTTCTGAGTATCTGCCCGCCGCCCTCACCCAATGCGCCATCCAGTTCTATCCACTGTTGTTCTGCAATGCCATTTTTATTAATCAGATTATTCATACAATCGCTGATCACCCTTTCACGCAAACGACTTGTTTCAGGGTATGCACCACTTCCACCAGTGATTCCTGCGCCTGCATCACCGCATCAATATCCTTATACGCCATCGGAATTTCATCGATCACATCCGCATCTTTACGGCACTCCACACCTTCGGTGGCAGCAATCTGATCTTCAATCGTAAAGCGTTTTTTTGCCGCAGTACGGCTCATGGTACGACCTGCACCGTGGCTGCAGCTATCGAAACTTTCCGGATGCCCTTTACCACGCACGATAAAACTCTTTGCGCCCATCGAACCCGGAATAATTCCCAGTTGTCCCTGTTTGGCAGAAACCGCACCTTTACGTGTGATCAGCACATTTTTTCCGAAATGATGTTCGCGCTGCACATAGTTATGATGACAGTTCACCGCTTCCACATGGGTATCAAAAGGCTTACGGATTACCGTACGCAACGCTTCAATCACGTTCTGCATCATCACTTCACGGTTCATACGGGCAAAACGCTGCGCCCACTCCACCGCTTCGATGTAATCATCGTAGTGCTGCGTTCCCTCCGGCAGATACGACAAATCCTGATCCGGCAGACGGATGAAATGGCGTTCCATATCCTTCTTCGCCAGTTCGATGTAATGGGTACCGATCGCATTACCGACACCGCGTGATCCGGAATGCAGCATGATCCATACCGCCTGATTTTCATCCAGACACAATTCGATAAAGTGATTTCCGCTTCCCAGGGTTCCCAGATGGCGGTAATGATTGGTCTTTGCCAGATGCGGTGTTTTTTCGCAAATGGTTTCAAAATCATCTTTCAGATCCGCCCATACACGATCCACCAGCTTCGGCGGATTTTCCCAGCTACCTTTATCACGCCCGCGGAAACCACGGGTTTTCGGAGACATCCCGTGCGGCACGGCGCGTTCAATCGCGGTACGGATTCCGTGCAGGTTGTCCGGCAAGTCGCTGGCAAACAGCGTCGTTTTCGCGGCCATCATTCCGCAACCGATATCCACACCAACCGCCGCCGGAATCACCGCACCCAGCGTCGGAATCACGCTACCGATCGTCGAACCTTTTCCCAGATGCACATCCGGCATCACGGCAATATGTTTATAAATAAATGGCATGCTGGCAGTGTTTTTTAACTGCTGCATCGCATCGCCTTCCACCGGTACGCCTTTGGTCCACATTTTTATCGGCTTACCGTTGGCACCGGCTTCTACCACATCAAAATCTTCGTGTTTCATACACTGTTTTCCTTATGGATTCTTTACCGATTCGTTATCGGTTCTTTGTTCGTTTTTATCTTGTTGGTTGCTGATTCAGCGCTTTATTCATTTTTGCATGCCACAAGGTATTCGCAAGCAGCGTGCCAGCCACACCGAAATCAACAAAAATCAATCATAAGTAATTGATTTTAAATTGAATTACCGAAAATCGCGGCAATTTCCGAAAAATTTTCAATGCCGTCATTTCAGGCTAAAATGATCTTTTCAGATAAGCACTTATAAAAATGGATAAGCCTAAAAAGCGGGTCATGATCGGCATACTCGGCAGTCAGCTGGATGCCGGACGCGGTGCAAAGCGCTGGGAGAAATGGCGTCCCACCGTTGCCATGCATCAGCAAAACGATGTGATTATCGACCGCACCGAAATTCTGCACGCAGCATCACATCAGCAAATTGCTGCGCTGGTGCGCGAAGACATCATCAGTTCCTCACCAACAACCGATGTCCGTCTGCACGAAATGCAGGTCAAAGACCCGTGGGACTTAGGTCAGGTGTATGCGGCGCTGTTCGATTTTGCGCAACGCTATCCGTTTGATACCGAGCGCGAAGAATACTGGATACACATCACCACCGGCACCCATGTTGCACAGATTTGTCTGTTCCTGCTGACCGAAGCCCGCTATCTGCCCGGCGTATTACTGCAAACTTCGCCGCCACGCCGGCAGGATGGCAGCAGCCCCGGACATTACGGCCTGATTGATCTGGACTTATCGCGCTACGACCAGGTGGCGGTGCGCCATCAATCGGAATTACAGGAACAGCGCAGCCAGTTAAAAGCCGGTATTCCTACCCGTAACACCGCATTTAACCGCATGGTGGATGAGCTGAGCCTGATCGCTGTGCGCTCATCCGCACCGGTGCTGCTGATGGGGCCGACCGGTGCCGGTAAATCCTTTCTGGCGCAGCGTTTATATGAACTGAAAAAACAGCGCCATCAGCTCAGTGGTGCGTTTGTCGAAGTCAATTGCGCGACGCTGCATGGCGATGGCGCAGCATCGGCGCTGTTCGGGCATGTGCGCGGTGCATACACAGGCGCAGCGCAGGACCGCGCCGGTTTGCTGCGCAGTGCGCATCGCGGTTTATTGTTTCTGGATGAAATCGGTGAGCTGGGCTTAGATGAACAAGCCATGCTGTTGAAAGCCATCGAAGAAAAACGCTTTTATCCGGTCGGCAGCGACACCGAAGTACAAAGTGATTTTCAGCTGATTGCCGGTACTAACCGCAATCTGGCGCAGGATGTGCGCGCTGGACGTTTTCGTGAAGACTTGTTAGCGCGTATTAAACTCTGGACTTACACCCTGCCCGGCTTATCTGAGCGCCGTGAAGACCTCGCACCGAATCTCGATTATTTACTCGAACAGTTCAGCGCACAGCAAGGCCAGCGCATCCATATGAATAAAGAAGCGCGCGACATCTATCTGCGTTTCGCCGCATCGCCGGCAGCTTTATGGAGCGGTAATTTCCGCGATCTCAGCGCCAGTGTCACACGCATGGCGACGCTGGCGAATCAGGGTCGTATCGATACGCCGCTGGTGCAGCACGAAATTCAGCGCCTGCAGCGCGACTGGCAGGCGCTGGGCGCGGAACCGGCTGCATTGCAAACCGACAGCGTGCTGAGCAAACTGTTCAGCGAACAGCAACTGGCCGATATGGATTTATTCGATCAGACGCAACTGGAAACCGTGGTCAGCGTCTGCCTGAAAAGCGCCAGCCTGTCCGAAGCCGGACGCACCCTGTTCGCTGCTTCACGGGCACGCAAAGCACAAAGCAATGACGCCGACCGTGTGCGCAAATATCTGATGAAATTCGGTCTGCAATTCGAGCAAATCCGCGCAGCGGTGCAATGAAGTCTCAGCCGCCTGATGTCTTTACGCCTGAAACCAGCCGTCACTAGTCGCATTTGGTAAGACTTCGCGTGAGCTTTATGCAAAGTTCATAATTCTGGTTACAATCCCTGCGCGCCGCAGACCTGCTCTGCGTCGCCCGTACACAGCAGCCGCTGCGCACGGAAGGTTTTGTTTCCGGAATCAACGATGTTAAAACGCCTGACCCTCGCCCTTGCTCTGTTACTGAGCACCACCCTGAGTTTTGCCGCCGATTTTTCTAACTGCCGTGAATTCTTTGCCAAAGGCGAACCGCCGGTCATACAAGATCCCGCGCCGCTGAAAACCCGCGCCCTGTGTTTCTCGGAATTTGCCGTCATGCACTCCGGCCGCTCGCGCACGCCGCTGTATGTTGCAGAACGGATTAACCGCAGCACTTTAAGCGACGGCAAAGATCTCGAACGCACCAACCGCTTCTATGCCGATGCGCGTTTGCCGCGTTCGGAACGTGCAGAACTGGACGATTACAAAGGTTCCGGTTACGACCGTGGTCACATGGCACCGGCTGCTAACCGCTATAGCCCGGAAGGTATGGCGCAGAGTTTTTCGCTGGCGAATATGGTGCCGCAGTCTCAGGAAAATAACCGTAAAACCTGGGCAGGCATCGAGAAATCCGCGCGTAAATACGCCAGCCGCGCTGCCGGTGATGTGTACATCATTTCCGGCCCGGTATTCGCCGCACAACCGCCAACCATCGGCAGCAATAAAGTCTGGGTACCGAAAATCCTGTACAAACTGATTTACGATCCCGCTACCAACAAAGCCTGGGCTTACTGGGTGGAAAATACCGACGACGCCAAAGCCGGCAAACCGATCACCTATCAGGAACTGGTACAACGCACCGGCATCCGCTTCCTGCCAACGCTGAACCCAGCCGCAGTCAGCGGCGGCGCACCCGACTAAACATTCACTTCTGTTTCACGGCGGGCCAAAACAGGCCCGCCATTCCCGCCGTCCTTCCGCGATCGGTGCACCGCATCTGCAAGACCACCGTACCAACCCCGCCAGCGGTCATTCTTCAGCCTGTTTTTATCCGTTTTTTGCCCGTTTTGCGGATTCCTGCACAGCACTCTGTCGGTCGTCGGCAGAAAGTCCGGGCTTCCGCAAATGGCGGATGCGGAGTTCTGCATAATTAGTCTGAAGTTGCGAAAAAAGAGGAGGCAGCGAATTTGTATGACTTCATTCACCCCGCTGACACCATCAACATCAATGAAAAAGATAAATTCCTTTGTCAACATCATGATGCGATGCCGGTGAGGACAATCAGACACCTTTTAAACTAGCTAGTAGTTAAAGAAGTGCCTGCCCGTAATCAACGCAATAAACCGTAATTCATAATCCTGCCTCCTTCCATGACTTGAAATTCAGCCGCTTTAAGAGACGTCCAGAAAGACCACAACTCCAAGAACACATTTGAATTTTATGGTGAAAATGAGGTTGTTCCCGCCATAGTCTTTCCACGTATTCCAAAACCGATTGATAGAAGGCTGATTGCTCTGCTTGTTTTGGGAGACGATTTATCAAACTAAGAGTTGGTGAAATTTTATGGTTTGACGTAATCGCGGCAATGATTAGCTTCTGTAAAACGGGCTGCTTTATCGCAGCGGATGCTTGAGAAAAGCGATCGCACCATGAGTCGTCACGATTCCTCCATGCGTCAACAAGTGATGGGATATCCTCTTCCGACAGTCCTGCAATTAATTCCTCTGCATCAAGAAACGAATCGGTATCGTAGTAAATATCTTCATCTGAAGACAGCAAGGTATCAAGCTCTGGGAAGCCACTCATATTAACTCGCCAATCTGTATAAAAAACCCACTCTACCCGCTTGCCTCAGCATCACTGAATAACTTCTACTTCGATTTTTCGACCATTACAAACATTGGCAATCAATTCACCTTTTCGCCACGACACTGCCTCTACAGTCAGCCTGTTTGTTGCATTAAATGCTAGCGAATTAACCAAGCGACCAAAACCTCCCCTGAGCTCGTAGGCAGTAAAACCATCGTAGTACATTCTTCCAGACTGGCAGTCAAAGGAGTAACTACGCTGAATTGAACGAATACATACCGCTGGCGAACTGCTGGCTTTATCTTTGTTATGATAATTTTCGTTATCAAGCAGGGAATATGTCAGTTCGCTATGCGAGATTAGCCGCTTATCACCATTACTTAATGTCTCTAGCTTATTTGTTTCCAGGTTACCTTCCTCATTGATCAGAAGGGCACTCCAGTCATCACCAAGCAACTCACGAACCTCGGACTGAATACTGTCAACTGAATAAGAATTTCGGCTAAGCGTTAATGCCTGCTGATATTTTATTGAGCCAGTCGAAGAATTGGATGGGAGTGTTTTTTGACAGATATCAGTAATGGATTCTTCTGTCAGGGAGTCGATATACACTAAATGCCATCCCCACAAACTTCTGATTGGTTTGGATACTTCTCTGACACGCTCCGCGAACAACGCATCCTCAAACTCTCTCGGCATCTCTCCCATTTCAATAATTCCCAGATCTCCGCCTTTATCTTTAGAGCCGCGATCAATGCTCCTCTCGCGAGCAATTTTCTGAAATTCTTTGAATCGATTTTTCGTATTGATATCTTTTAATTTTCCATAAATGAAACTTGCCTGATTTAAGTCTTTAAACATAATGTGAAAGACATGCGCTCTTTTTAACGAGCCTCGCTCATCAGTGCCGTTAATTTCTTGAGCGACTGAATTTGTCGAGAATGTTAAGAAAAGTGTGATTGCAAGATAAGCTCTGAAAAATTTCAGCATGATTAGTTGGTAATTTCGATTATTTGGAAAGTTTAAATTTGTGCTTACCCGAATTATGATTCTTGGTTCACCTAAACACCAAGGATTATTAATGCAAGCGAAAATACTTCAATTTTTTCAGAATTTATCCTGATTGCATCATCACTCAAACATTGACTGAACAGCAATTCAGTCACTATTTTCTACGCTTCACACTCTTAACTTACGCACTATTTCTACCGGATACCAATCCGCATTTCTCTACACAACCGCCAACAGCCATTTTCAAGCCAATTTTTGCCCATTTTGCGGATTCCCGCACAGCACCCCGACGGTCGTCGGCGGAAAGTCCGGGCTTTCGAAAATGGAGGATGCAGAGTTCTGCATAATCGTCGTTTACTGAAGGCGAAAAAAACCGCTGGCCGGTGGTCCGGTCAGCGGCTTAAGCCTCGCTACTCTTTGGTTCTCAGGTACTTAGTCGAACTGAGAAAAATCCGGTTTGCGTTTCTGGAAGAAGGCGGTGAACGCTTCGCGGGCTTCCGGTGCGCCGAGCATGGCGGCGAAGTGGGCGTTTTCGGCGTTCATCACGTCCTGCACTTGGGCTGCCTGTCCCTGACGCATCAGCGCCTTGGTCACGCGCACGGATTTGGCTGGCAGCGCAACCAGTTTGTCGGCAACAGCGCGCGCATGGGCCAGCAGTTCGTCGGCTGGCAGCACTTTGTTGACGAAGCCGAGTTGCATCGCTTCTTCGGCGCTGAAGTTTTCGCCGAGCAGCAGCTTTTCTGCGGCGCGCTGATAACCGGCCATGCGTGGCAGCATCATGCTGGAGGCAAATTCAGGGCACAGGCCGAGCTGGCTGAATGGCATCGACAGTTTGGCATTGTCGGCCAGATACACCAGATCACAGTGCAGTAACAGCGTGGTGCCGATACCGACTGCCGCGCCGCTGACAGCAGCGATCACAGGTTTGCCGCATTCATTGAGTGCGCGCATGAACTGGTACACCGGTGGCACTGCGCTCGGATTGGCGATGCTGGCGGCGTTTTTCATGAAATCTTCCAGATCATTACCGGCAGTGAAAATGCCCGGTTGTCCGGTCAGGATGATGGCGCGTACTGTGTTGTCCTGTTCTGCGGCACGCAGCGCATCGGCCATCGCCTGATACATCGCTTGCGTGATGGCGTTTTTCTTTTCAGGACGGTTGAACGTGATTGTCAGTACGCCCTGTTCTATCTGGGTCAGAATATCCATAGTCTCCATCTTTCTTCTCAGCCGTGGCTGATGTTTGCTTAACTGATTGGCGTCAGTGCTGCGGGCGATGTCGCCTGCAGGAAAAAAGCCGCACAAATTGCTTTGTGCGGCCTCTTGAACGGACGATTAAACCGAATCAGACACGCTCAAAAATACCTGCAGCACCCATACCGGTACCAACGCACATGGTCACCATTCCGTATTTCAGGTTGTTACGGTGCAGTGCGTGGATGGTAGTGGCGGAACGGATCGCACCGGTTGCGCCCAGCGGGTGACCCAGCGCAATCGCGCCACCCATCGGGTTGACTTTGGCCGGGTCCAGACCCAGATCCTGCACTACTGCCAGAGATTGCGCAGCAAATGCTTCGTTCAGTTCGAACCAGTCGATCTGATCCTGTGTGATACCGGCAGCTTTACATGCTGCAGGAATCGCGACTTTAGGACCGATACCCATGATTTCCGGTGGTACGCCGCGTACTGCGAACGATGCGAAACGTGCCAGTGGTGTCAGGTTGAACTGTTTCAGGATTTTTTCGCTGACCAGAATCAGTGCGCCTGCGCCGTCGGATGTCTGGGAGCTGTTACCTGCAGTCACGGAACCTTTGGCCGCGAATACCGGTTTCAGTTTTGCCAGACCTTCCAGTGAGGTGTCAGGACGTGCGCCTTCATCGCGGTTCACGATACGTGTTTTCAGGTCGATCTGACCAGTCGCCAGATTCGGTACACGTTCGATGATTTCCACTGGTGTGGTTTCTGCATCGAAGTAGCCAGCAGCCTGTGCTGCCAGTGCGCGCTGATGAGATTGCAGTGCGAACGCATCCTGCGCTTCACGGCTGATCTTCCATTGCTCTGCCACTTTTTCTGCAGTCAGACCCATACCGTAGGCCATGCCGACGTTTTCGTCTTTCAGAATCGCCATGTTCATCGACGGGTTGTTACCCATCATCGGCACCATGGACATGGATTCCACACCTGCAGCGATCATCACGTCTGCCTGACCAACACGGATGCGGTCAGCAGCCATCGCCACTGCAGTGATACCGGATGCGCAGTAACGGTTGATAGTGACGCCGCCGATGGTGTTTGGCAGACCTGCCAGCAACACACCCATACGGGCCAGATTCAGACCTTGTGCGCCTTCAGGGAAGGAACAGCCAACGATCGCATCTTCGACCAGTGCCGGGTCCAGATCCGGCACTTGTGCCAGCGCGGATTGCAGCACTTTCACCAGCAGATCGTCAGGACGGGTATTACGGAAATAACCACGGCCAGACTTACCGATTGGGGTACGGGTTGCTGCGACGATATAAGCGTCTTGAAGTTGTGTAGTCATATTCTGTACTCCGATTAGTTACGTACTGGCTTACCGGTCTGCATCATGCCCATGATGCGTTCCTGCGTTTTCGGATGGTTCAGCAATTCCATGAATGCTTTACGTTCACCGTCGAGCAGCCATTGTTCTGTGACCTGGCTGTTAGCATCCATATCGCCGCCGCAGACGATTTCGGCAATCATCATGCCCAGTTTGAAGTCATGCGCGGAGATGAAACCACCGTCACGCATATTGACCAGCTGTGCACCAATGGTAGCGATGCCGTGACGGCCCGCAACCGGAATCAGTTTGCGCATTGGAGCGCGGTAGCCTGCGTCAAACATTGCACGGGCTTCGGATTTTGCGACGTGCAGCAGTTCGTATGCGTTGTACACGATCACGTCGCTGTCTGTCAGGTAACCCATTTTCTTCGCTTCCAGCGCCGATTTGGAAACGGCTGCGGTTGCGGCATTCATGAAGTAGCCTTTCAGGGATTGCAGCAGATCGCCGCCTTTGGCATCGGCTGCAGCGCGTACTGCGGCTTCTTTCAGACCGCCACCGCCCGGTACCAGACCAACACCGACTTCGACCAGACCGATATACGATTCCAGCGCAGCCACGCGGCGTGCTGTGTGCATCATCAGTTCGCAGCCACCGCCCAGTGCCAGACCGGCTACTGCAGCAACGACTGGAATATTCGCGTATTTCAGTGCCTGATGTGCATCCTGCAGACGGGAAATCGCTGGTTCAATTGCTTTGATACCGCCGGACATGAACAGTGGCAGCATCGCTTGCAGGTCAGCACCGGCAGAGAATGCGCCGCCTTCGGCTGCATCAGTATTCCAGATCACCAGACCTTTGAAGTTTTTCTCGGCTTCAGCAATCGCTTTTTCCATGCCTTCGATGACGCCAGGGCCAATCACGTGCATTTTGGTTTTCAGCGACAGGATCAGCACGTCATCGTTCTGATGCCAGATACGGACGGAATCATCTTCGAAGAAGGTGACGCCTGCGGTTTCGCCGGTGATTTCACCGGAGCCCAGTACCGGCGCGCGGAATGCCTGACGGTCATACACTTTGAGTGCGGAGCGTGCGGCGTAAGATGCCGTGGTCGGGTTCCAGGAACCGTCTTTGGTGTGAACACCGGTACGGCCATCGAATACCCATGCCGGCAGCGGTGTGCTGCACAGTGCTTTACCGGCTTCGATATCTTCTTTCACCCAGCCAGCCACTGCCTGCCAGTCGGAAGCCTGCCATGTTTCGAACGGGCCGACTTTCCAGCCGAAGCCCCAGCGCATTGCGAAGTCGATATCGCGAACGTTGTCAGCGATAGAACCTGCGTGCACAGCGATGTAATGGAATGCGTCACGGAAAATCGACCACAGGAATTGTGCCTGTGGATGTGTCGATTCACGCAGCGACTTCATTTTCTTCACAGGGTCTTTTTCTTTCAGCATGCGGTTCACCAGATCGTCCGCTTTCGCGCCGCCGGATTCGTACTGCATGGTGGAGAAGTTCAGACGCTGAATGTCTTTACCGACTTTTTTGTAGAAACCTGCGCCGGATTTCTGACCCAGTGTGCCCGCTTCGATCAGCTTCGCCAGCACTTCCGGTGTCTGATACACGGAGAAGAAAGGATCATCTTTCAGGTTGTCCTGCATGGTTTTGATCACGTGACCCATGGTGTCCAGACCAACCACGTCCGCAGTACGGAAAGTACCGGAAGAAGCACGGCCCAGTTTTTTACCGGTCAGATCATCCACCACGTCCACTGTCAGGCCGAATTGCTGTGCCTGATAAATGGTTGCCAGCATACCGAAGATACCAACGCGGTTAGCGATGAAGTTCGGTGTGTCTTTCGCACGTACCACGCCTTTACCCAGCGATGTAGTCAGGAAACCTTCCAGCTGGTCGATGATTTCAGGACGGGTCGATGCGGTAGGAATCAGTTCCACCAGGTGCATGTAGCGCGGTGGATTGAAGAAGTGAACGCCGCAGAAACGGGCTTTCAGCTCTACATCAAAACCTTCAGACAGCGCTGTAATCGACAGGCCGGAAGTGTTAGATGCGAAAATCGCGTTGGCGCTGATGTGCGGCGCAACTTTTTTGTACAGATCGTGTTTCCAGTCCATACGTTCTGCGATCGCTTCAATGATCAGATCGCAACCGGACAGCAGGTCCAGATTGTCTTCGTAGTTGGCGACTGCTATCAGGGCTGCATCTTCTTTATTGCCGAGCGGTGCAGGATTGAGTTTTTTCAGATTCTCGATGGCACGCAGAACGATGCCATTTTTCGGGCCTTCTTTTGCAGGCAGATCAAACAGCACTACAGGTACTTTCGCGTTGACGCAGTGTGCAGCAATTTGCGCACCCATCACGCCGGCACCCAGCACAGCGACTTTCTTAACGATGAAATTAGTCATGGTTTTTCCTTGTTGAAGGGCTCAGAGACAGCTTGGTATTGCCAGCCTGCTGCTGTGTTCTGCGGCCTGCTTCCGGGGAGGAAAGGCAGACCGCAGAGGTGTTTGCAACAGGTTTTTTACTCAGCTTCAGTGCATCAGAACAGATCGGCTTCCAGTGCCAGCAGGTTGGCGGAACCGGAACGCGCCTGACGGATCAGCATCGCTGTTTCCGGATACAGACGGGCAAAGTAGAAACGGATGGTTGCCAGTTTCGCTTTGTAGAATGTGTCGCCGGATGCTTCTTTTTCCAGCGCAATTTTTGCCATTTGTGCGAAGAAGTAGCTGTACACCATGTGACCAACCACACGCAGGTAAGGAACCGCTGCCGCGCCGACTTCGTCAGGATTCTGGAAGGCTTTCATACCGATTTCCATGGTCAGCTTGGTGACTTTGTCGCCCAGTTCAGCCAGCGGTGTCACGAATTCAGACATTTTTTCATCGGTACCGTTGGCTTCAACAAACGCCTGTACTTTCGCGCCGAATTTACGCAGTTTGTTACCGTTGTCCATCAGGATCTTACGACCCAGCAGATCCAGCGACTGCACTGTGTTTGTGCCTTCGTAAATCATGTTGATACGGGAATCACGTACGTACTGTTCCATACCCCATTCAGAGATATAGCCGTGGCCACCGTACACTTGCAGACATTCGGAAGTGGAAATCCATGCGTTGTCAGTGATGAAGGCTTTGATGATCGGTGTCAGCAGCGCAACTTCATCCGCGCATTCTTTACGGACTGCTTCATCAGGGTGATTCAGTTCTTTATCCAGTTGCAGCGCAACGTAGGAACAGAATGCACGGCCGCCTTCAGCGTACGCTTTTGCAGTCAGCAGCATACGACGAACGTCAGGATGCACGATGATAGGATCAGCTGGTTTTTCCGGTGCTTTCGGGCCGGACAGGCTGCGCATTTGCAGACGGTCACGGGCATATACCAGTGCGTTCTGGTAAGCGATTTCGGTCAGACCCAGACCTTGCATACCAACGCCCAGACGTGCAGCGTTCATGAATACGAACATTGCCTGCAAACCTTTGTGCGGACCGCCGATCAGCCAGCCGGTTGCGCCATCCAGATTCATCTGGCAAGTGGAGTTACCGTGGATACCCATTTTTTCTTCGATCGCGCCGCAGAAAATCGGATTGCGTGCGCCATTGCTGCCATCTGCATTCGGCAGGAATTTAGGAACGATGAACAGGGAAATACCTTTTGAACCTTCCGGTGCGCCTGGCAGACGTGCCAGTACCAGATGGACGATGTTCTGAGACATGTCGTGTTCGCCAGCGGAAATAAAGATTTTCGCGCCGGTGATTTTGTAGCTGCCATCTTCCTGTGGTTCTGCTTTCGTGCGCAGCAGACCCAGATCGGTACCGCAGTGCGGTTCGGTCAGACACATTGTGCCTGTCCAGTCACCCGAAATCAGTTTTGGCAGGTACAGGTTTTTTTGTTCGTCCGTGCCGTGTGCGTGGATACATTCATAAGCACCGTGCGACAGGCCAGGATACATGGTCCATGCCTGATTCGACGAGTTCAGCATTTCGTAGAACGAGTTGTTCACTGTCAGTGGCAAGCCCTGACCACCGTACTCCGGATCGCAGGACAGCGCTGCCCAGCCGGCTTCCACGTATTGCTGATACGCTTCTTTAAAGCCTTTTGGTGTAGTAACAGTTTTTGTTTCTTTATCGTGGTGGCAGCCTTCGCGGTCACCGGAATGGTTCAGCGGGAACAGTACCTGGGAAGTGAATTTGCCGCCTTCTTCCAGGATCTGGTTGATGATATCTGCATCGACTTCGGCGTACGCAGGCAATTGTTTGAGTTCCGCTTCAACATTCAGTAACTCATGCAACACGAACTGCATATCACGCAATGGAGCAACATATTGACCCATAATTTTCTCCTGACGGCAAATTGAATATGGTTAATTAAACAGGTACTGCAAATACCGGAAGATCAGGCGACTGCCTTCGTCACCGGCGCATAATATTTGATCATTCGTTCGAATCCGGCCTGAGCTCGTTCAACACTACCCGGTGTGCGCATAAAGCGCGCATCGTGATGCAGTGCCAGAATCAGGCCATACATTTCATACACAATCTGATCTGCGTCGACATCATTACGCAGATGTCCCAACTCGACTGCCTGTGCTGCTGCACGCTGCAAGGCACCTTGCCAGGCTTTGACCATCCCGACCAGCGCTTCGCGGATCGGGCCGGGTCTGTCGTCGTACTCGACTGCGCCACTGATATAAATACAGCCGGACGCAATCTCCACCGTCACCCGTTTCACCCACAATGCAAACATCGCTTGCAAACGTGGCAGTCCGCGTGCTTCTTTCAGGCTGGGGTAAAACACTTCCTGTTCAAAATGGTGGTGATACAGCTTGAGTACTTCGATCTGCAAATCTTCACGCGAACCGAAATGCGCGAACACGCCGGACTTACTCATGTTCATTTTCTCGGCCAGCAAGCCTATAGTCAGCCCTTCCAGCCCGTCCCGGCTGGCGGCATCCAGCGCTACGTCGAGAATCGCAGCCCGGGTCAGCTCACCTTTACGCATGAATTTTGATGTCATATTCATATCACATTGCAATTCTGAAATCATTTACTGCTTCACAGTTATAACAGTTAATCAGCAAATTTATCGAACGCTCGTACTATTATGCAGAGTGCCTTAAATGTCAAACTCAAAGGCTTTGCATTAGAGTGGAGTATCTATTTATCTGTGACGAACCGGCGTACCGGTTTTTCTCCTTTCTGACGGCTTGACCACCGCCTCGCAGCCTCTGTTTAACCCCAGCCGGAATCCAGCCTGCGGCGGTCACGCTTGGTCGGACGTCCGTGTATCGCAGCAGCCGGTTCATGAAAATAACGGCGCTTCTCAGCTTCTGTTGCCCGTGCATTGCGACTGGCTTCCGTTTCCTCATACATAGCCTGCGCCAGCGGTGCAGGGCCGCGTGTTTCTGAAACCAGTAACACCGTCACCGTCCACACTTGCTCCCCGTGATGGATTTCCAGAATATCGCCGCTGCGCACTGTATGTGCCGGTTTTACTCTTTGCTCATTTTGCAACACCCTGCCCAACTCAATCGCATTCGTTGCCAGTGTGCGGGTTTTAAAAAAACGGGCGGCCCACAGCCATTTATCGAGCCGGGTGGTTTCAATCAGCGGAAGTTTCATGGTGTTATCAATATCAGAAGAGACAGCATGCATAGTCAATATGTCATTGCAATGACATGCTGCGGCAATGCGGTGCAAGGGTAAATTGCACGTACGTTCATACTATTTCGTGCACTCTATTGCAGCAATGGTTGAATGACAAGGCATTTAAAAACGACGCCTTGCTACGTCTCTGCAGCAGGATTTCCGCGGGGGATTTCGAGAACGCAAAATATCATTTTTTGCATTAAGACATGATCCAGAGATGCATTCAAAGAACATTACATGTAAATTAAAAATCCTTACGTTCTATACACACAACAATACGTAGATTTTCGTTTTAAAACAGCACAATTTTCATCAAAATACGGCTATTCTTTAAAAATCAAAGAAGTACGTCAGGATTTGCGATTAAATTCCGGCTCGCGGTGTAACAACTGATACCAGCATGTAAGTTGAAGCAATGCGGTCTTAAAATAAAGTCGTGTGCCTGTCCCGCATTTTGACAGGCTGTTCAATCGCATCCCGTCCCACAAATCACCAATGAAAAAATCATTACTCTTTAAATATCTGGCAACCGGTATTTTTGCGTTATCCGCCAGTATGTCGTGGGCAGCGCAGTCTGCCGCAGTCTGTACGAATACCAAAGATAACGCAGAGCTTATGGAATGCCTTAATGAACAAATCAATTTACGGGCAGCGAAGCTTCGAAAGTATTTAGCGGCAGCGCGGAAACTGGAAAAAATGGCCGGTGGAACGGACAAAGAATTAGTTGAAACACAAAAAATCTGGACTAAGTATTCTGATCAGCATTGCGAATATGTTTTCAGACGCGAACCGGGAACCTCGCGTTATCGCTATTCGGCTGAATGTCAGATACGAATGCTCGATGATCGTATTTACGAAATCTGGGTAGATTATCTGGCTTACTATGACGAAAGAAATCCGCTGCTCCCGAATCCTAAAAAATAGCTTTTACACTCACGGCAGCATAGTAATACGCACCAGAGGGAATTAAAGTTGCAAGGATTAAGCTGTTAGTTGCACACTGAAATCGATTGTAGTTAACACTTGCATTCTGTTGGCAGCATCAGGGAGACGTCATGTCCGGTCAGGCGAACAGCGTATTACAGCAGGAAATGCCGTTTGACACCGTCATGCGGCAATCACCGCTGGGAATGGCCGTCATCGCCATGGACGGCACGTATGTGGCTGTGAACGATGCCTATGCGCGCATTTATGGTTACCTGCCGTCTGAAATGCAGGGACACTCTTTCCTGATGATTTTCCCCGAAGACCAACAGCAATCATTATTGCGTCTGCATCAGAATTTTCTGACGCGTGGCGGGTCGCTGAGTGGTGAGTGGGAGGTCGTTCGGAAAGACGGTACACATTCCCACGTGATCAGCGAATCTGCCTGCATCCGTGGGCAGGATGGTACTGACCGGAGACTGGTTTATGTCACGGACATTTCGCTGAGACGCAAAATCGAAGCTGAACTGGAAGCTTCCAAAATATTCGCGCATGCGGTGATTGACGGATTAAGTTCGCAACTGTGCGTGCTGAATGAAAACGGCATCATCGTTTCTGCCAATCATGCATGGCGTCAGTTCTACATTGAAAATGGTGGTGACCCGGAACTGCTGCTGAGACCAGTCAGTTATCTGGAAATCTGTGCAGCTGCCAATGGATCGCAGCGACGCGGGCAAACAGATAGCAGCGATTTTCCGGAGCAACTGAAACGGGTGTTACAAGGTGAATTACAGACTTTCGAAATCGAATACCCGTGGCATACAGTAACCGAACGCCGCTGGTTTATTGCCAGAGCGTGTCGTTTGCCGGGCGTCAGTCCGGCACGTATCGTGATCTCACACGATAACGTGACGGCATTAAAAAATGCGCAGGAGGAATTGCACGAAACCTTAAGGTTTACCCGCAAAATAATTCACTCCATGCAGGATGGCTTCATGGTGCTGGATAAGCGTTTTCGGCCTGTAGAAGTAAATCCTGCTATGTGCCGGATGACCGGATATACAGAATCCTTACTGCTTTACAGCGAGCATCCGTTTCCTTACCTGCGCCACATGGCGTCTGAAGAACTCACGCAATTGTTCCATCAGATTCACGATGCCACCGAACGCGAAATCGAATTTGTGATTACACATCCGGAAAAAGGACAATTTCCGGCCAGTATGACTGTATCGCGTATTTATGATGAAGATGGCGAAGTGATGCATTACATTGCCATCGTAAAAGATATTACCGAACGCCGCAGGGTGGAACAGGAAATTCAGCGACTGGCGTTTTACGATGCGCTGACAGGTTTACCAAACCGGCGCTTACTGCATGATCGCCTTGAGCATTGTCTGCGCGGCAGTCGCCGTCACGCGCTGCACGGCGCAGTGCTGATGCTGGATCTGGATAACTTTAAACCACTGAATGATCATTTCGGACACGATGCCGGTGACTGCCTGCTGATTGAAGTTGCCAATCGCTTACAGACCTGCGTCCGCGCATCCGACACTGTCGCACGGCTGGGTGGCGATGAATTTGTGGTGATTATTTGTGAACTGGATTCTGAAACTGGCGCATCGTTTGAGCTGGCGGCACAAATTGCAGAAAAAATGCAGCAGAGCCTGACCATTCCTTATCAATTGCGTTTGAGAAATGGCGAATCTGAAAAAGTGTTACAGCACCATTGCTCAGCCAGTGTCGGCGTCGCCTTATTTGCAGCACCGGAACATCACGCAGCCGACATTCTGAAACGCGCTGATCAGGCGATGTATCAGGCGAAAGAGCGCGGACGTAACCGCATCTGCTTTGCGGATTTTCCACCAAGACGGCAAGCGTCAGTTCACTAAAGCTCAGATTGTTTTTGCTATTGCGGAATTCACATCCGCAGCTCAGACATCACAGCCAGCGATCCAGCCTTCTAAGGCATCAAACGCCGGCAAACCCCAGTTGTGATCACGCCGCTGCCACGCCCAGCCTGCCAGCAATAAACACAGCAATGCATCCAGATGATCGCCACTACCATCCTGAATGATTTGCTCTGCAAAAACATCACAATCCACTTTCAGATACCAGCGTGTTTCACCGCGCTGCAATGCCTGCAAAATCTGTATACGTGCCTGCAAGCGTGCCTCAGTTTGCTTTTGTTTCTGATCATTCTTATAGGATGCGGTGGTAATACTGCGCGCGACCATGCCCGGATACGCCTCTAATGCAATCCGTTGCGGATGTCCATGCAGCATGCCCGGCAAGGTCGCGTTTGCTTGCAGCAATATAGGTACACCAGCATGCAGCATGATGGCGACCGGTGGATTGATCCATTTCATTGAAGGCGATGAACCCGCAGGCCGGTCGGTCTGCCGATGAGCGAATTTCTGACCGGGCGGATGTGCATCGCAGTACGCTTTGCAGGCAGCGCGTAGCTGATCACGACTGAGCTGCTGCAAGTGCTGTATCAGGTCGGGATAACTGAGCGGCCAGTCATGCCATTCGATCAATGCGCGCGGCAGCGAAAATGGTAAATCGCAGGCGGCCAGCCATGCAGGCTCTGCCTGCAACCAGTCGGCAAACTGCGCCAGCGTTATAAATGTTTTAAAGCCTGTTAAGTGCAGGCATTCAGCACGCACTTCACCGGTCGCCACCACAACAGGTTTGCGGCGCGAAGGCGCGCTGGTGAAATCCACACCAGCCAGTATCATCCGTAATATCCCAGCGTAATGATGCGCATCAGTGCGCGGTACACGACGTAAGCGAAACCGTTATACACCCTGCGCCACCAGGGAATTTTGTCGTAATCCGCAAGCAGAATTTCCCGCCCTTGGGCAATACCGTCGCGCAATTCTTTATCGATATCCGCTGTCAGCCGGTGATCGCGGACAACGATATTGGATTCGTGATTCAGAAACAGACTGAGACCATCGAAATTACTGGAACCGACGCTGGCCCAGTCATGGTCCACAATCGCGACTTTTGCATGCAGCTGCGTGCGATGAAATTCGACAATCCGCACACCACGCTTCAGCAGACGCGGATAGTAAGCCTGCGTCACTGCATCCTGCAGCCGAAATTGCCCGACGCCGACCAGCAGCACCACTTCCACACCACGCTGCGCCGCCATGGTCATAGCACGACGGAATTTACGGCCCGGTGCAAAGTAAGGTGTCACCAGCACGGCGCGCTGCTTTGCTTTGCCGAGCGCCTGCAAGAACGCCTTTTGTATGCTGGTTCGGTTACGCAGATTGTCGCGTACCAGCAAAGCAGCCAGACCGGTTTGCTGACTGGCGATGCGCGCCTCCTGACGCAAACTGCGCAGCAATTCAAAACGGGAGCGCAAATCCATCGTCCCTGCTTTACGCCACTGGGCATCAACTTCGCTGTGAATCAACGGCACCAGCGGGCCCAGTACGCGCAACGCGAAATCCCAGCGTGGAAACGGTAAAGGCATGCCGGAGCCGTCATCGGCAATCAGGTCATCAATGATATTCAGACCACCGACGAATGCGACCTGTCCGTCACACACAGTGATTTTACGGTGCGTACGCGCCAGTCCGCGCCGGAACCAGGGATTGAATAAGCGGCAGGCAACGCCTTCGCGCAACAGGGTCAGGCACAATTCCTCGGCTGCTTCGCGCCCGCTGCCCAGCCAGTCAATCACCACCCGCACACTGACGCCGCGTTGCGCAGCCTGTATCAGTGCTTGCCGGATACGTAATCCGGTATCGTCCGGCTGGAATATATAGGTTTCCAGATAAACTTCATTTCTGGCTTCACTAATGGCATGCAGCAATGCCGGAAAATATTCCGCGCCACTGCGCAGCAGGTGCAAATCATTGCCCTGAATGAATTCAACACGCGGCATGATCAGCGTTGCTCAGAAAAATCCAGTTGCACCATAATCGGTGCGTGATCCGATAACTGCCGCCACGGTGCGCCCTGTAGAACCATTGCTTCGCTGATACGAAAGCCCCGCGTGTACACGCGATCCAGACACAGCCACGGAAAGCCCGCCGGAAAGGTGCGTGCATGCACCGGCGCTTGTTTGCTCAGATGTCGTGCCAGCGGCAGTATGGCCGAAGTCTGCCCGTGTTCACATACTGCATCAAAGGCTTCGACCACGCCGAGTTCCTGATACAGAGTCTGACTCAGTTGCTGATTCCAGTCATTAAAATCACCGGCGATAATGACGGGTTCATTGTCAGGTGTATCGCGCTGCACGGTTTCGATCAGCGCCTGTATCTGACGGCGGCGGCTGGCCGCAAACAATCCAAGATGAATCACGAAACAGTGCACTGCGATCTCACCGATGCCAACCCGTGCATGCAGTATGCCGCGCTGCTCCAGCCGGTGATCGGAAACATCATGGTTTTCTGCGGAGAAAATCGGATAGCGGCTGAGTAAAGCATTGCCATGATGTCCATGCTGATACACCGCGTTTTTGCCATAAGCATGATGATGGCTGTCGCCCGCCAGAAATTCATGCTGTCCTGCATCCGGCCAGCCTGCATGACGCTGCGCATGCAGATCGTGCCTGCCCTGCACTTCCTGCAGAAACAGAATATCGGCATCGAGCCCGGCAATGGCCTGCTTCAGATGATGAATCCGTGCCTGACGCCCGAAGGCGCTGACACCTTTATGAATGTTGTAACTGGCGATGCGCAGTATGCTCATAAGGCGCTCATGATTTCCGGCTGGTGATAACGGGGCAATAGCAGTATCGCTTCGGTATTCGACGGTGAAAAGCACAAGTCAGCCGCTTCCCGCCACGGCAGCCAGCGGTAGCGCAGATGCTCACGCGGAGCCAGCGTCACGGCTGTGCCTTCCGGCACACACAAACCAAACACATGCTCGGTATTTTGTGTCACACCCGGCGCATAACGATGACGCCAGACCGGATAAATTTCATAGACATTGCGCAGCTGCCAGTCTGTCAGCACACCGCAGGCAGCATCGATGCCTGTCTCTTCCGCCACTTCACGTACAGCCGTCTGCAACAGCGGTTCATCCGGTGTATCGCGCGAACCGGTGACGGATTGCCAGAACTCTGGTTTATCGGTGCGCGCCATGACCAGTACATTCATTGCAGGCGTATAAATAACCACCAGTACCGATTCCGGAATTTTGTATTGAGTCATCCGTGATCCAGAAAAAAAAGCCAGCTCCTATTATAGAACTGGCTATCAGGTAACGCACGGACCGCCTCACGGCGACAGACAACAGAGTGAAGTTGCTTAACGCTTACAGCTGCTCAGACCAAACGGCAGATAGGCGGGACACCAGCGAATCAGTCCCGTCATCAGCGGAACAATACCCAGCCAGCCCCAGTTAGTCGGCACCAGCCAGACCAGACTCAGCAAAACCAGGCCAGCAATAATACGTACCAGACGATCTGCACCACCGACATTTGCCTGCATGATGTTCTCCTGAAAAAGATGATGGCTGTATTTCATCACACAGCCTGGTAAGGCTCAGTGACTAAGTCACGCTGACTGTTGCAGAAACTGCTGCATCTGATCAGGATCAAGCAAATGCAGGTTGCCGCGCTGAGTCTGCAGCCAGCCTTTGCGTTCAAATTCTTTCAGATAACGGGAAATCACTTCGCGCGCCGTACCCAGCTCTGCCGCCAGTTCCTGATGCGTTTTACGGATTTCGGTTTGCCCTTCTCCCGCCAGCTGCAGTAAACGTTCTGCCAGACGGATATCCAGCCGACGCAGGGCCACCGATTCCACCAGCAGAATAAGCTCACTAAGCCGCTCTCCAAAGGCCTGAAACACGAACTGACGAAACGCTGCACTCAGCCCCAGCAATTCGCTGAACACAGCAGAAGGTACCAGCATCAGATTCAGCGGCGTTTCCGCCACACCTTCCGCCGGATAAGGATCGGCTGCCAGCAGACAGGACGTGGTCAGCGCGCAGGTCTGGCCTTCGCCGACGCGGTACAGAACAATTTCACGGCCATTCTCAGCGAAGCGGCGCACCGCCACCGAGCCATTCAGCACGACGACGTAGTGCTGGCACAAATCACCCGCATGAAACAGGCTGGCGCCCGCCGGCACCGGCATCAGGCGAATCTGCGCTTGCAACTGTTGCCAGCGCGGCTGATGCTGTAAATCGGGAAAACGTGACCAGAAAGCCTTCAGTTCGGGCTGATCAGACATGGTAAATACCGGTGAAAAAAATGGATTATTTCACGCTCTGAAAGGCTGTACCAGCATGTCTCAGCACATCGTCATTATGCAGTTATCGTCACAGGCTATTCCGGAGGCCCGCTGTTTCTGCGGACGTCCGGGAAATCCTGTGCCAAAGTCCGCAAAACTCAGGGTTTTTGCCCTTTTACCGGCACTGCAGGTGGCAATTCTTTCGATTGCAGCATCTGCACCTGACTGACCAGCTTGTTATGCGCATCAAGGAAGGCGGCCACAATCACTTTGGCTTCGTTGGTATTGCTCCAGCCTGCTCCCAGACCACCACCACCGGCACCGAAGCTCAGACCACCGACACCCAGATCGGTCGATTTGGCGGAACCGGTTGCTGCTGCGATTTGTTCGGTCGTTTCATTGTCTGTCAGCAGCAGTGAAACCTGGGCTTCTTTAAAGCTGACTTTTTCTGCAAAGGCAGTGAAATTTTTCAGGAAGGGAATCATGCCCATAATCGCACCAATGCCACCACCTGCCTGTGTCTCCGAGAAAGTCAGCCCCGGCGTCATCGTGTATTGCGCTTCGTAACCCTTGCCTTTATGGACAGTGGAATTCTGACGAATGATGCCCTGATCTTTCAGACTTTGTTCCTGCACCACAGCTTTCAGGCCGGATGCACGATCCACCACGCGGAAGCATCCGCTTTGCTGCGCCAGCAAACGAATCAGCGGCACCGGAGAAGTTGGCAGGTGATACGAGCTTTGCAGCACGTAACCGTTAGGATTTTCGACAAGCGCCATCGTCGCCACCGGCGCGGTACATTTCACCAACGCCTTGTTCGCGCCGTTCGCACCGGCCGGCCCCGCAGAACCGGTTACTTCCGATGAACCCTGTCCGAGCTCGGTTTTCTTTTCATTACAGGCACTGAGCACCCCGGCCATCAGCAAAATGGCCACAGGCACCAGCACAGAACGCATTGTTGTCATCACTGGCCTCCGGAATAAAACCAGTAAATGTAACCGATGCATTCTGCATGATGATGGCTTTTTTGTAACAACTGTAACCAACTCACAATGAGTGCCGGGTAAATGCAAAAAGCGCGGAACCAGTCCGCGCTTTTTTGCTTACTGACCGGCCAAAGCCGGTCTGACATGAGTATCAGCCTTTGATTGCTGGCTCAGTCGCACGCAAACGAATGTGCAGTTCGCGCAATTGTTTTTCGTCGACCACCGATGGAGCGTGTGTCAGCAGACACTGAGCACGCTGGGTTTTCGGGAATGCGATCACGTCACGGATCGATTCTGCACCGGTCATCATCGTGACGATACGGTCCAGACCGAAAGCCAGACCACCGTGCGGAGGCGCGCCGTATTGCAGTGCGTCCAGCAGGAAGCCGAATTTCAGACGCTGTTCGTCTGCATCGATCTTCAGTGCGTCGAACACTTTTGCCTGTACGTCAGCACGGTGAATACGGACAGAACCACCGCCCAGTTCCCAGCCGTTCAATACCATATCGTAGGCTTTAGCAATACATTTGCCCGGATCGGTTGCCATGTAATCTTCGTGGCCGTCTTTTGGCGATGTGAACGGATGGTGCGTCGCTGTCCAGCGATCGTTTTCATCATCGTATTCAAACATCGGGAAGTCGATAACCCACAGTGGTTTCCATGTGTCTTCGAACAAGCCGTTCGATTTACCGAATTCGCTGTGACCGATTTTCACGCGCAGTGCACCGATCGCATCGTTAACAACTTTCGCTTTATCCGCACCGAAGAAAATCAGGTCGCCGTCTTTAGCGCCAGTGCGTGCCAGAATTTCTGTCAGCGCTGCATCGTGGATATTTTTCACGATAGGCGATTGCAGACCGTCGCGGCCTTTTGCCAGTTCATTGACTTTGATGTACGCCAGACCTTTTGCGCCGTAAATACCGACGAACTGGGTGTAGGCATCAATTTCTGAGCGTGGCATTGCGGCACCGCCCGGCACCAGCAGACCGACAACGCGGCCATTTGCCATATTGGCTGCGCCGGAGAATACTTTGAACTCCACGTCTTTCATGACGTCAGTCAGTTCAGTGAATTTCAGTTTTACGCGCATGTCCGGTTTATCGGAACCGTACAGGCCCATCGCTTCCGCAAATTCCATCACCGGGAACGGGTCTGGCAGATCGATATCCAGCACGTTTTTGAAGACCAGACGGATCATGCCTTCAAACATGTCACGGATTTCCTGCTCGCCCATGAACGAAGTTTCGCAATCGATCTGGGTGAATTCAGGCTGACGGTCAGCGCGCAGATCCTCATCGCGGAAGCATTTGGTGATCTGGTAATAACGGTCAAAGTTTGCCACCATCAGCAATTGTTTGAACAGCTGAGGGGATTGTGGCAGCGCGAAGAATTCGCCGGCATTCACACGGGATGGCACCAGATAGTCACGTGCGCCTTCCGGAGTGGATTTGGTCAGCATCGGTGTTTCGATGTCGATAAAGCCGTTGGAGTCCAGGAATTTACGGACTTCCATCGCCACCTGATAACGCAGACGCAGATTACGCTGCATTTGCGGACGGCGCAGATCCAGTACGCGGTGGGTCAGACGTGTGGTTTCGGACAGATTGTCGTCATCCAGCTGGAACGGTGGCGTGACGGATGCGTTCAGCACTTCAACCTGATGTGCCAGCACTTCGATTTTGCCGGATTTCAGATTGCTGTTTGTGGTGCCTTCCGGACGTGTACGAACCACACCGGTAATACGCAGGCAGTATTCATTACGTACAGATTCTGCTGCGGCAAAAACGTCTGCACGGTCAGGATCGCAAACGACCTGCACCAGACCTTCGCGGTCACGCAGATCGATAAAAATCACACCGCCGTGGTCACGGCGACGATGAACCCAGCCGCACAGGCTGACTGTCTGACCGAGGAATTCTTCTGTTGTCAGACCACAATATTGGGTACGCATGGACATATCTGTTACCTGTCGTAGGAAAAATTAATCACTTTACAAGACTGCAGCAAGCGCTGCCGTCTGCATTTATTTTTTTGGTGGTAATTGCTCGGGAGCCACCACGCCCATGGAAACGATGTACTTGAGCGCGGCATCCACACTCATATCCAGCTCAATCGCGTCTGCCTTCGGCACCATCAGGAAGAAACCGGAGGTCGGATTCGGCGTGGTTGGTACATACACACTGACATAATCGCCCTGCAAATGATTCACCACATCGCCACCCGGAACGCCGGTCAGAAAACCAATAGTCCACGAGCCCTGACGCGGATATTCAATCAGTACTGCTTTGCGGAAAGCATTGCCGGACGAGGAAAACAAAGTATCGGACACTTGTTTTACGCTGGAATAAATCGAATTCACGATAGGAATGCGGTTCAGCAAACCTTCCCAGACGCGCACAACATAGTTACCGATGAAGTTACGTGTCAGCAAACCAGTGATCAGGACGATCAGCAAAGTCAGTACAACACCGAAGCCGGGAATATCGTGTCCGAACAATGCCTTCGGACGCCATTGCTCAGGCAATAACAACAGCGACTGATCCAGCGTACTGATGACCGCATGCAGCACCCAGAAGGTAATTGCCAGCGGTACCAGAATCAGTAAACCGGTCAGAAAGTATTTACGCAGCATAGTCGGGCTTTCTTCGTCAGACTAAATCAGTTGTTGTAATTGCCTGATGATGATCAGGCGCTGGTATCCGTTGCGCAGCCACCTGCAGCACAGGCCGGAGCACCACACGCTGGTTCTGCAGGCGCACTGGCAGTCGCCGTCGCGCCGCCGGTTGCAGAGGCACCGCCGGAACCGCCACGGAAATCCGTGACATACCAGCCATTACCCTTGAGCTGGAAACCTGCGGCCGTGATCTGCTTGCGGAAAGCAGACTTCCCGCATTCCGGGCAATCTGTCAGCGGCGCATCAGAAATTTTCTGCAATACATCTTTGGCGAAGCCACATTCTTCACAACGATAGGCGTAAATTGGCATACTTTTGCTCTGAAAAACTGATAAAACCCTGAATTATAAAGGTTTTGGCTGAAAATTTGGGCACTCTGCTGTCAGTCAGGCCTTTATCAGACCTTTGCCTGATGACTGACCCATTGTGGCATCAGCGAACCCAGCACCATGCCGCTGATACTTGCCAGCAAACCAGCCAGTTGCGGTGGCCAGAAACCTTCCGGTGCCAGCAATTCAAAACCTATCCACACAGCAACACCGCAGGCAATCGACACTATGCCGCCCTGTGCTGTTGCACGCTTCCAGTACAGGCCGAAGGCTAATGGTACGAATGCTGCCACCAGTGTGACCTTGTAAGCATTCTCCACCATCTTGTAGATACTGGATTCGGTGTTCATAGCGAACATGGTTACAACCGCCGTAAATACAAGCACCACAACCCGCATCATGAACAGAAACTGCTTATCACTTTGCTTAGGGAAGAACGGTTTCAGGATATTTTCAGTGAAGGTGACCGATGGTGCGAGCAGGGTTGCACTGGCGCAGCTTTTGATTGCAGACAGCAAAGCACCGAAGAACATAACCTGCGCCAGCATCGGCACTTTGGTCATAATCAGTGTCGGCAGAATCAGCTGAGAATCTTTATCCAGCAATTCAGCGACCATAGCCGGATCAATCAATGTTGCCGAATACGCCAGAAACATCGGAATAAACGCAAAACCGAAGTACAGCAAACCACCAAGTACCGATGCGCGACCAGCAATCTGTTCGTTTGCAGACGAAGCCACACGCTGAAAAACGTCCTGCTGCGGAATCGAGCCCAGCATCATGGTAATCCACGCGGCAAAGAACCAGATCATTTCCCTCGCCTCTGGTTTAGGCCAGAATTCAAACTTGCCAGCATTCGCTGCATGTTCGATGACCATACCCGCACCGCCAACCATGCCGGACACTTCCCATCCGATATAGAACATACCGACGACAATAATGATCATTTGCAGGAAGTCAGTAATCGCTACCGACCACATACCGCCCATCAGTGTATAGACGAGCACACTGGCGGCACCGATGATCATGCCGACATTCATGGTGATGTAGCCACCGGACACAACGTTAAACACCAGTCCCAGTGCCTTAATCTGCGCGGCCACCCAGCCCAGATAAGAAATCACAATACAAATGGTGACCAGCACTTCCACCAGACGACCGTATTTATTGCGGAAATAATCGCCGATGGTCAGCAGGTTCATACGGTAAAGCGGGCGAGCAAAAAACAGACCGACCAGTACCAGACACAACGATGAACCGAACGGATCTGCCACCACGCCGCGCAAACCTTCTTTGACAAAGGTCGATGAAATTCCAAGTACCGCTTCTGATCCGAACCAGGTCGCAAACACCGTGGCTGTCACCACATACATGGGTAAGGAACGACCTGCGACGGCAAAGTCTTTGGAGTTATTGACGTAGCGCGCCGCGTAAAGGCCGATACCTACCGAGATCACCCAGTAAAGAATGACAAACCAGATAAGAGTGTTCATGAAAATGGAATATCAAAAGATCAATAAAAAGCCCGCTTTTCGGTTGCGGGCATTATAGACTGAGTTATCCAGCGGACTTCCCTGAAATTCGCGGAAATTGTCGCAGAATTGTCGTAATTAGGCCGGAATTTCTAATCCTGAACGGAAATCGCTGCAGGCTGAAAATTTCGGTCACAAGAACATATTTAAAAATCTATTCTTTTTTATAAAATCCAGGTTCAGATTATCTGTCTAATGATTAGTAGCACTACCAGCAGCAGCGACTGTTGACTGCCTTACCGGCAAACTACTCAGGCGCAGGTCAGCCTGACGTAAAGCCTGTTCGATCAGGTCAATCACTGCCATAAATTTCGCAGGCTGGATTTTCTCTGCGACATCTCCGGGCTGGTGATAATCTGCATGATCTTCCACACCGAAGTACAGGAACGGAATCCCTGCGCGGTGAAACGCAAAATGATCAGACTGGCTGGCCCAGTCATCCTGCCCAGTTCCCGGTAAATCATGCCCGGCAGTCAGACGCAATGCAGGATTGGCAGGAATTGCCTGCACCACTTCCTTCAAAGCCGGTGTATGGTGAGTACCTGCTACATATAATTCATCTTTATCTGCGCGCCCCACCATATCCAGATTGATATTCAGTGCTGTCTGACGTATCAGTTCGGGGTTATCTTTCACAAACATATGTGATCCGCGCAAACCCATTTCTTCAGCATCAAAAAAAGCCATTGCCACCGGATGCTCTGAAGGTGCCTGCTTCAGACGCGATGCGATTTCCAGCAATGCAGCAACACCGGATGCATTGTCATCCGCACCAAAGAAAACTTTCTCGTGATGTGCACCCAGATGATCGTAGTGCGCACTGAGCACAATTACTTGCTGATCTGCAGGCAAGGGCGACTGACAAGCCAGCACATTTGTTCCGGTCAGCATCTGACCATTCGCCTGAAACTGAAACCGCTGTTCCCAATGTTCACCGCAAGGTTTCCAGCCAGCATCGGTTAAACGCGATATCAGATACTGCCGCGCCAGTTCACTGCCGGCGCTGCCCGTCTTGCGGCCAGCCATTTGCAGCGATGACAAATGATACAAATCCCGCATCGCAGGGGTTTGCTGCTGCTCTGCCACTTCCTGCGCAGAAACAGACAAACTGCCAGCGAGTAAACACAAGCCAAACAAAAAACTGCGTATTTGATTACCTTGCCCTGCACCGTTCATTGCTGATCTCCGATGTTTGCAAAACGCAAAATGTAGCAGCAAAACGGCACAAAGGCACGGGGTACGACTGTTGAGTCGACCAGCAGCAACACTCCCTGCTGCGTCAGGCAGCAGGGCCCCGGTGAAAAATCAACTCCTCCACTGGCTCGCCCTGGCATAAATGCTGATCAATAATCTTATCCATATTGCTGTCTGTCACGTTGTAATACCAGATGCCGTCCGGCTGCACACACATCACCGGCCCGCCTTTGCATGCAGCAAAGCAACTGACGCGGCTGCGCTTGACCCGCAATTCGCCTTCGTTCAGTCCGGCCGCTTTAAACTTTTCGCCGAGACTGTCGAATAATTGCTGCGACTCACCATCCTGAGTACAACGGGTACCGGTGCAGACCAGTAAGTGTTTGCGATAACTGCCGATTTTCGGTTTCACAACTTCCATGCTTACCGCGTTTTTTTCATCGCTCATCGTTGTACTCCTTATTCCGCCGTATTACTTGCAGGGTCATCAGCCGCTGCATCAGAAAACTCTGGCACAGGCATTTGTTGCACCCTTTGCAGATAACTGAGCGGCAACCCGTATTCGGCAGCCAGATCGGAACAGGTTGCACCTGCTGCAAACTGCGCCTGCACTTGCGCTACCCATCCGTTTAATCCCGTACTTAGTGAGCGGCCTGCTTTCTCACCGTCTTTGGTGGAGCCATCTTCCATCGCATACTTATTCGCGTAACCACGCGGCGTGACCATCAGCCCGTGACGTACAAACGTATTACTGTTACCGATCAGTACCGTACTCAGCATACCGATATCGCACTCCGCCATAGCTGCCAGCGTTGTCATTTCAATTCGCTGTTTAGGGCGATAAGCGGATTTAACAATGGCGACCGGCGTTTCCGGTGTACGGTAGTGCAGAAAAATTGCCTGAGCTTCCAGAATTTGCTGAGTACGGCGTCCGCTCTTCGGGTTATACAAACCACACACAAAATCAGCGCTGGCAGCTGCATGCAAACGGCGCGCAATCACCGGCCATGGTGTTAATAAATCCGATAAGGAAATCGAGCAAAAGTCATGTGTCAGCGGAGCTCCCACCAGCGACGCGCAAGTATTCAGTGCCGTTGCGCCGGGTACAATCTCCAGTTCAATATCACTGTCCGGCGTCCAGCCCGCCTGAAACAGAACTTCAAAGGTCGGCCCTGCCATGCCGTAGACACCCGCATCACCGGAAGAAATCAGTGCAACTTTCTTGCCCTGCTGCGCCAGTTCCAGTGCATGAATTGCACGATCCAGTTCCTCGGTCATGGATTTCCGTACGATTTCCTTACCTTCAATCAGCTCTGCCACCAGCTTGATGTAGGTAACGTAGCCAATCACACTGTCCGCTTCTGCAATGACTTCTCTTGCACGCCGCGTCATATGCGCCTGATTGCCCGGCCCGATACCGACCAGCGAAATTTTTCCGCGACCAGTAGCATTTGTTAACGTTGATATTGCTTCACTCATATTCTTTGATCTTCCGCTATCGAAATCGTGACATTCTTTCCATCTTCACCACAGAATTTCAGTTTTTCCACCAGCAATTCCGGTGTGCTGTTACCGGGCTGAAAGCCGGCTGTTAATAAGGCCGCAGCTTCTGATACCGAAGGTGTTCCCATAAATTTCAACACCGTCGCTGATGGCTGACGTACTAGTACTTTTGCCAGTTCCTGCGCCGGATAAACGATAAAAGGCACTTTTAAACGTTGCACCAGATGCAGAATTGCTGTTTCATCAGATTTCTTGTCAATACTCGCAATATGACGAATCTGAGGCATTGCAGCACCGCACTGCATCAGCGCCAGATTCAGTCCTGTCATCAGCGTTTCTTCAGAAACATCACGATCGCAACCAATCCCCACACTCAGAGATTTCATACCTGACCTTCCGGCGGACGATAAACCACAAGCCGGTCACGCAGGGTTTCCCAGATATGGCCCGGGATATCCTGGCGGGTAATCCACAGTACAGAACGGTACTTATCCAGATCCACCGCATTCAGTTGCGAAAACAAATGGATGTTGTCGGGCAAAGGTGTAGTCCGTGTCCACCAGTGCGGACTTCCGGCCTCCTGCACCACGGCAATCAGTTCACCGTTCACAACATCAGCGGAAACACGGGTAATATGAATTTTCGGCGCAATGACTTCCCAGCCCAGCTCGCGACCAAGAATATCTACCGGAATCGTTTTACCTACATCGGATGCGGTGGTCAGTACAGCCTGCGCACCCATCAGATGCGCCAGATGTTCTGCCCACGCATTAGCGCCGCCAACGTGGCCGGATAAAACCGGAATCACAAACTGACCCGCATCATCCACGACAATCACGCCGGGATCTTCATCCTTACTGCGCAGCAGAGGTGCAATCAGGCGCACAACAGCACCCAGCGACACAAAGAAAATAATCTGATCGTAACTGGCAAATAGGTCCGCCATCTGATCGCGTAAAGCACCGCTGTACACCGTGCTGCGCTCAGAAAATTCCTGCACCTTCGCAGCGAATTTATCACTGACCAGTATCTGTGCATCCGGTAAGTGCGGCGCAATGGCAGTCAGTTGCTGCACGCCATGTTTGGTAATTCCCACCAGTGCCAGTCTGGCCTGGCGGGACTGAGGTAAATGATCAGTTTTCAAGAACCGGCTCCTGTGTTTTCTTTTTGCAGCCGCGCACCATCTCGCCGCGCTGACGATGCGGGTTGCGAACCACCAGTAAGGACAAATAGTTAACCTTCTCGCCGCGCAGGCTCAGCACGTCGTGCACGATACGCTCTTCCGGTGCACCGGCTTTCTCAATAAAACGGGCGTACTGCGCGATATCATGCGCTTCCAGCAGATTCAGAATGTCATCCAGCAAAGGCTTTACTTTCATCAGCACCAGCGTGTCGAAATCACGCAGCATGCGGGCAATCGCCGATGTACCGTAAGCAGCCGGTACGATCGCAATCGTGTCATCCTGCTCAGACAAAGGCATTTGCAATGTCGCGCATGCCGCATTGAACGCATTCACACCGGCAATCACTTGCGTTTGCAGATGCGGCGCAATCGCCTTCAGCGTGCGTCCCAGATAGATATAACTGGCATAGGTTGATGCATCACCTTCCACCAGAAACAAAACATCGCGTCCGCCTTCCAGCATTTGCTGCACCTGCTGTGCAGCGCGCATCCAGTGTTTCGCCAGAATCTCCGTGTCATGCGTCATCGGAAACAACAGGGCCTGATGTTGCTCCGGCATGTGCAAGCCTGCACGCTGTGCGATGGCCAGTGCATAACTGTCTTTTTTCAGACTGCGAACCGGATACGTCCAGATCGTATCGGGGCGGCACAGTTGCTCCCATGCATGGCGGGTAATCAGGCCCGGATCACCCGGCCCCATCGATACTGCGATCAGGCGTCCGTGCTGCATGGCGCCTCCTTGCTTGCGCAGACCAGCCACACAGGATTCTCCGCCGCCATTCTGTGCATATCGAGTATGGGTTTTGAACGCGCAGCCTGTAACATCAGCACGTCCCATTCGCAGCCGGACTCACTTAAAACGCTGGTTGCTGCCGCCAGATTTTCCAGCGTCACAAAATTCATGACCAGCCTGCCGCCCGGACGCATTCTTTCCATACAGAGAAGAATCAATTGCGCTAACTCGCCACCGGAACCGCCGATAAATACGGCATCCGGCGCTGGCCAGTCATGCAGACCTTCCGGCGCTTTGCTGTGGATTAAACTGTAGTTGGACACAGCTGCTGCGCGCCAGTTAGCAGTCGCAATCTCAACATCCGCTGCATTTTTCTCAACGGCATACACATGCCCGTTACTGCTTAAACGCGCTGCCTCCAGCCCGACCGAACCCGAACCGGCACCGATATCCCAGACGATACTGTCCGCACGCAACTGCATTCTTGCCAGCGATACTGCGCGCACTTCCTGTTTGGTGATCAGGCCTTTTTCCGGCTGCCTTTGCTGATAGGCCGTATCCGGCAAACCAAATATCACCGTTTCCTTTTTTTGCTCCGAACGCCACAGCAGCATCACATTCGGTTCTGCGAACTGCATACCTGCTGCTTCAGTGACTGATAATTCGCTGTGGATATGCTCATCCGGCAAACACAAATGTTCACACACTGCAATGTGCCAGCCATCCTGCATACCTTCTGCCAGCATCATACGTGCGATACGATCAGGGGAATTTTGCGGACTGGTCAGCACCACCAGCCTTGGTACATGCCGCAATTGCTGAAGCAATAAATACATGCCGTGTCGCGCATCACTGCCACGTTGCCATTCACCCGCATCCCGGCTATGAACGGAGCAAAGCTTCATTTCCTGCCACGGCATTCCCAGTCGCGCACATGCAAGCTGTATCGTGGAGACATTCGGAATCACTTCCAGCGCATCGACACACAAATGCGCCGCCAGATAACCGGCAATGCCATACATCAGCGGGTCGCCAGTCGCCAGCACCACTACCCGCAACGCATCGGCCAGCGCGGCACGAATGACTTCCGGTACAGCAGTCAGCGCGCCTTTCAGCGGACGCCGTATGGCTTGCACCGACATCACATCAGCAAACAAAGCCAGTGTGCGTTCCGCTCCTATGATCAAATCCGCCTGCGCCAGATGCTGTAAGGCGATTTCGCTGAGGCTGGCCTTACCGTCATCCAGTACACCGATAATGCGGCAGCGTGGGATAGCTTTCCTGTTGTTTAATTCGCTCATGCCGATACGGCCTCCGTTATTTTATTTCCGTCGAAATCACAAACCATGACACGTAAAGAGAACTGATCCGGGTAACGGTTTTCCAGTGTGGATATCACCCGTTTTGCCAACAGATGATGAAACGCGACGCCAAGTCCGATGGCATCCATACGCTCACCGGCATAACGTGCCGTTTCTGCCGCTGCGATATCTGTGCAAACATCTGCCGGCGCGCCCAGTTCAGCCGCCAGTTGCGCCAGCAATCCGGTATCCACTTCGGCGCGTCCGGCATGGGTGATTTCTTCGCCCTGCGCGATCTTGGTCAGCTTGCCTATCATGCCGCCGATCACTACATGCCGAATGCCATGCCGCTGCGCGGCGCTCATTGCGTAACGCAGAAAATCCCCCATCTGCACAAACGTTGCAGGTGGTAAATGCGGTAATTCCGTCATCACAAATTTTTCCGTGCGGCCGCCGGTCGTCAGCACCACCGTGGATAAACCCAGCGTCGCCGCCACCTGCACGCCCTGCACCACACTGGCGCGATACGCTGCGGTTGAATACGGACGCACAATACCGGTGGTTCCGAGAATAGAAATGCCACCCAGAATGCCAAGGCGTGCATTCAGCGTCTTCTTCGCCATCTCTTCGCCTTGCGGTACGGAAATCGTGACACGCACACCGCACTCATCTAAGACCGGCGCTAACACGGCTCTGACATTCTCAATAATATTTTTACGAGGCACAGGATTAATCGCCGGCCCGCCGACATCCAGCCCCAGCCCCGGCATGGTGACTACACCCACGCCAGATCCGCCGCACAGCTCCACGATGCCGGGCGCATGCGGCAACCATTCCAGATCGGCAGTCAGTCTGGCTTTATCGGTGCAGTCAGGATCATCACCGGCATCTTTAATCACTACTGCACGTGCTTTTTTGCCGTCAGTAACAGCATCAGTGACTTCGAAACACACTTGCTGACCATTCGGCAGCAGGCATTCCACTTTCGGAGGAACCTCGCCTTGCAGCAAACCCGTTGCCGCAGCACGCGCTGCCGCTGCTGAACAAGCACCGGTGGTAAAACCGGTACGGGTGCCGCGTGCTTCTTTTTTCATTGACGCTGTTCCGCTTCCGCCAGCCCCAGCAAAGCGTGAATCGCCGCAACCACCAGTGTGGAACCACCTTTACGGCCCTGAATAACAATCCACGGTACTTCACTGACGGTTTCCAACAGTGCTTTCGATTCTGCAGCCGATACAAAACCAACCGGAAACCCAACCACCAACGCGGGCCGGATACCCTCTTCCTGTATCAGCCTGACCAGCTCAATCAGAGCCGTCGGTGCATTTCCGATGCCGACAATTGCGCCGTGCAGTAAACCCAGCCTGTGCGCTTTACGCATGGCCTGCACTGCACGCGTCGTATCCTGCGCTTTGGCGTCACGTATCACGTCATCATCTGAAATAAACTGATGTGTGCTGAGCCCGAAATGCTGTAAGCGTGGTTTGGACAACCCAACGCAAATCATTTCCACATCGGCCACCAACGGCGTATCGCCTTTCAGAATCGCATGCATCGCGCTGCGGATTGCATCCGGATGAAATGCAGTTAAATGCTGAAAATCAAAATCCGCATTTGCATGAATCATCCGCCTGACCACCGCCCATTGCGCAGCATCGTAACTGTGCGCTCCGGCTTCTTGATCAATGATCGCAAATGAATCATGCTCAATCGCGCGTCCGGCAGCAGTCAGCTGTTCGGTAAACACATTGCTCATCACTTACCCCGCCCCGGCAACCGCACAATCGCCTCGGCCAGCTGCGCATGGCTGTGCTGATGATGTGTGTGGTGATGAATATGATCATGCGAATGATCGTGCTCATGGTGACGCTCATGCCCGTGCGCATGATCGTGGTGGTGAGCGTGCGTTTGTGCGTGTACATGTTCGTGCACATCATGCGTATGATGCGCATGGTCGTGATGATGGTGATCATCCGGTCCGTGATGATGCGGCCCCATACCATGTTCAGCCGCAAAGCTGCGGAATTTGCATCCATCACAAGCCATCATGCCTTGCGGTGCGCCGTGCTGCAGATCATGCACACGCTGCTCCAGCAATTCGGTAATTTCTTTTTCAAAACCGAAATAAGTCGAGGTAGCAAAGCGAATCTGCGGATACTGCAAACGCAGATGCTCGACCTGACGCTGTATGCGTTCGATTAATGTACCGGTGAACAGGTAATACGGCAGAATCACAATCTGTGTCATGCCGAGCAAAACCTGACGCTGCACCACGCGCTCAATACGCGGATGCGTGATGCCGGTAAAGGCCAGATCCACCAATTCATGATCACACTCTTCCATCAGCCAGCGCGCCATTTTCGCCATATCACCATTCGCCTGCCGGTCTGAAGAGCCGCGTCCAAGCACAATAACACCGGTAGTACGCGGGTCCGGCATATCCAGCTTATTCATTGCTTTGCGCAGATGGCGTTTCAGAATAGTCAGAATCGGATCGCAAGCTGTCAGATGCGGTGCATACAAAAATTCTGTAGAAGGATGACGGGAACGCGCCTGTTCGATGGCAGCCGGAATATCCATTTTCACGTGACCAGCCGCGTTCAGAATCAGCGGCAGCACATACACGCGCTCGCCTTTTTCTGCAGCACGATCCAGCCCCAGATCCATGGGTACATCAGAGAATTCGATAAAGCAGACTTCGATCTGCCAGTCAGGACGTTTAGCGCGCCACTGATGTGCGAATTCTTCAATCTCCAGATTGCCGGAAACTTCGCGGGAACCGTGTCCGACCAGTAAGATGCATTCTTTCATTATTCTGCCTTCAGGGTAATTTGATCTGCGAACGGCACGCTGACGCCGTTATCCGGAATGGCGCTGGCTTTGCGGAAACGATGCGTAAACGCCGGATCATAAAGTTTGGAGCGGATCAGCTGATCCCAGTGCCGCGCGCCCAGCGTGGGGCTGGCAATAATCATGGCCTGACTGTGAATCTGCTGTTCACGGCACAAAGCCTGTATCGTTGCTATCGTGCCGCGCACGACCTTTTCTTCACCGGGCCAGCTGGCTTTCTGCACCACCACTATCGGTGCATCTTCGGCCCAGCCCGCAGCCCGCAACTCGCGGCAGACTTTACCCAGTAAAGTAATACTTAAGAAAATACACAGTGTGCTGTGGTGTGATGCCAGTGCCGCCAGCGATTCACCTTCCGGCATCGGGGTGCGTCCTTCCACCCGCGTCAGAATCACGGTTTGCGTGACTTCCGGCAGTGTCAGGCTTTCGGTTGCAGCCGCTGCCGAAGCCATTGCGGATGAAACGCCCGGCACCACGCCTATGCTGATACCGGCCTGATCCAGAGGTTGTATCAGCTCGATCAGCGCGCCGTATAAAGACGGATCACCGGTTTGCAGACGCACGACGGTAGCGTGGCGGCTGGCTTGCCATTGCAGCCATGCCGACATTTCTTCCAGCGTCATATCTTTTGAATCGCGGATCTCGCAATGTTCCGGTGCCCAGCGCGTGACGGCTTCGCTGACCAGCGAACCGGCAAACAACACTGCACCGGCACGCGCCAGCAAAGCCTGTCCCTTCACCGTGATCAGTTCAGGATCACCGGGTCCGGCGCCGACGAACCAGACCTTGCCGGGCAAACCGGGTTGTTCAGCAAACTCATTCATACACGTGCCGACCAGCGACCTTCATCGAGGCAGACACGCATCCAGCGCGGCAGTTCCGGACGCTGACGCAATACACGAAACACCGATAACAAGGCCAGCGTCATGACCGGCTCAGCGGCAACCACCAGCAGATACGATGCAGCGAATTGCAGCCACGCGCTGAACGGCGTCGCCACTTCAGCCATGCTCAGCCAGAACGCCACCATCAGCGTGACACCGCTGTAATAGACCGCATCCAGCTTCAGAATACGCTGCCAGTTCAGTTCCGCAGTCTGTTTGCCGAAACGCCAGTGCACCACCGTCAGCGGGATCACCAGACTCAGCGTATTTACCGCCAGATGCACCATATCCTGCGGTTCAAAAATCAGTGCCTGCAAAAATAAACCGATGCCAAAACCCAGCATGGCCGGCAGATAACCAAAGCTCAGATACACCAGCATTGCGCCGATGAAATGCAGTTCGGACGGCCCCACCTGCATGTGGAAGGCCTGCATGAACATCGAAAAAAATACCGCTGCCAGCGCAGTGCGTACCCACAAGCGCGGCTGACGCAGCCAGCGTGGCAAAACACGGAGATAGACCAGCGCCGCAGTAGCAGCCGCAAGGCTGAGTTTAACGGGCGCAATAAGACCGGGTTCGATATGCATCCTGATTCCTTCGTGAAAAACCACAGTCGGACAGCAGGAATGCGCGCGCACCTCGCCTGATCAGCAATCAGACAGACGCAACGAACGATCCCGGCCGCACACCCGCGGTCTGGTTTAAAAAGGCAATCAGGGAAGGAAAAGATGGAGGTCCGGCAGTGACCGGAATTTGCTGAACAGGCAGAACTCCGCCATCAGGCAGAACTTCTGAAATCTGAACACCGCATGCATCGCCCTCCGCGATTAGCCCGTTATTGCTAAGGCCGGTATCAGGACTCAGAAGCGGTATCACCGCACGTTGCGCCTTCCCATGTTTTCACACAGTGGCATCCTGCAACGTGTTAACTTCTTTACCTTTGCGGGGGCAGTGCCGGAATAGCAGTCTGAAGACTACGCACCGGCTTCCCGTTTACTTTTGCCCGGACAGGCAAAACACCATTAGCAGTGCGGATTGTAAACGAATTTATTTGAGATACAAATATATCAATCAACTTTTCAGGATTGGCAGCCACCTGTTCTGAAGCAGGCAAGCAGACAATTCGGGGGAGCAGCAAGCGATGGATGATCCCGACAACTTCAACGGCTCTGCGCTTCAGCGAGTCGCAAAATCACGTTTTTTAGCTCACCAGGCCCCAAATGCAGACTTCAGCACAGCAATCCGGCTGTCGTCGGCAGAAAGTCAGGACTTCACAAATTGTCGGATGACGAATATTGCACAGCCTTTCCTGAATTTACGTGTCTGCAAGATGAATGGCTCCGCACGCTGTGCTGGATAAACCTGAAGCACATTTTGATTGTTCAGCCTGAACCCGGACCATTGCTTCAGGCATGTACGCATTAGTCAAAGAAGCATTAAGACTTGGCAACATACTCCGTCACTTCCGTGCTCAGCGCTTCTTTCCAGCGACGAACTCGCGCGATTGCCCGACGAATGACAAAAGTAAAAAGTAGCCCCAGAGGCATACCCAACATCATATGAGCGACACTCACAACCTCCGAAACCAGCGGTTGAACCGTTCGGGCCGATGCAGAGTAGGTGAAGTGCATACTATGACTATCGAGGTACTCCACGCGGACGCGCTGTTGCTCAGGTGAATGCGATTCGACCTGATATTCCCATGCGAGATCGGCAGTCTTACCAGTGCGGCCGGACAGTAACAGCGTCGCATCAGGATGCATTGCAAAGAAATCCCGGACTTCACTTAACAGAACAGCTTCAGGAAGCTCGCCTTTTTCCCGCTCGATCAACACCGTGAAACTCGCATGAGGTGCTTCACCGCGCTCCATGCTGCGTGAGCATCCGGTTTGCATGCAGACCAGTTCCATGCCGATGCGAGAGCCAGCCAAAAAGCTGACCGGCATGAACCACACTGAACCTATGATCGCCAGAGCCACACTCAACGTCTTATTAATGAAGGTTACTTGCATTTGCATTGCTGACGTTCGCTTTCAATGTATAGAGACGTAAAAAAACCAGTAAGGAATTCCCCTTACCGGTTTTTCAAGTTGTAACTGCCGCGAAATTTTATAGCGCTTGAAGAGCTTTGCAATAAAGCTGAAAATTCCGACGATCATTTTTTTTACTCTGTCTGGGTGCGAGCTACCACTGCCACCGCTACTTCGACATTGTTGAGTTTTTGCGGAGCGGCGCCAGGAAACATTGGTTTATGGGAATTCGCCCTTGCGAGACTACGCTCAATCTCCCTGCTCGCCGTTTAACGCTGCCAGCGAGCTTTTCCGGCTAAATGAGTAAAAAAACGCGACAATAAAACAATTCCGGTAGACTGAATTATTACAACAATCAACACGCTGAACCAAATCGCTAAGGCATCGCCAACACCGCCATTAAATAACCGAATCATTAATTCAAACAGTATATTTAAATTTTCATCAAGTTTATCTGGTAAAAACTTCACTATTACTGCCGCGGGAAAAATTACCGGAAAATACGAGATAGCAACAACGATCTCAACACCTTGTGAATGAGCCCAATTTTTTACGTGTCCTGCGAAAGAAACAAACAGTAGCAAGTTTGATGTATTGGCAATCATCCAAAGAACCGCCATTTTCTTAAACGAGCGACGCTCTTCAGAAAAGAACATGCATAAAATCCATAGCAACCAAATGAGGGAAACGTAAAAAAGCAGGAATACGGAAAAAGAATAAATTGCTTTTGTTATTACACTCAATAATGAAAATACGAGACCGAGAAGCACCGCAAACCGGGTAAATCTGTATATTGAATAAGTGGGCATATTAAATTAACTCTTAAAGAAGCGCTGATTTAGTCCTTTTTTCGCTGTCGAGCCAGGCATAAGTGGTTGATTTTTAAAGAAACTGATTTCCGTGAGGCGAATAAATCAGCGGTTCCCTAGTAGGTCGCCCTATCTTGGTGGTCCTGTCTCGGAATTTCTTTCGGATGAAAACTGACAGAAACCAAACAGCCAGGGTTTCTGTCCATAAATTCAAAAGTTATGCGTCCCCATCCCGAATACTGGACATAAAGCGTGCTATCCATTTCCCCATGTCCACGCTTACCCACTTCAACTTTTAACTCAGCAAAACGAGATCGCAGTTCTTTCTTTGGTATACATGGACCTTCAAAATCTATGAGCAATAAATCTGCCACATCAGTATTTTTCGGAGTCCGTAATAAAATTTTTGGGATTACCACACCATCTCCCAGCTTAATTAAATTCCCTTCCCAATAATTAAAATTAGTAGACGAACTACTTGCCGAAAATGGTGTTCCAAAATAATCATAAATTTTTTTATTCTCAAAAGACTTCAATGCCATTACGCCATCTACAATCTCCCACGCAGACTTCAGTTTTTCGGCATGTGATTCTTTAGGAAAATTTACACATCCTGCCAATAACAAATTAACCAATAGTACTGAAACGGCACTGTATAAAAAATTACTTTTTTTGCGGAAAATACTTTTCATACCAATCCCCACAACATTGTTAACAATTTTTGTTTTCAGGTGAGATTTAAAAAATTGCTGATTTAATTTTTTTTCGCCATCGAGTCAGGCATAAGTGCTTGATTTTCAAAGAAGCTGATTTCCGTGAGGCAAATAAATCAGCACCCCTAATTTAGCAAAAAATATTAAATATCACATCTTATTAATTTCTCGAAATAACAAAAAGCACAATAAATGCTATTCCAATTAGCGTCCAGGATATTAAGTCAATCATTGGTGAAGAGAAAGGCCATACTGTCAACCTGTAACTAATGCCAAACATAACCAATACAGAACAGATAAAAACAAGAGTCAATTTTATTATTTTCATTTGGCAGCGACTCCTTAAATACACAAACGTCATAGCGCATTAATTCAAGATGAATGCGGAAAAAACCAAAAAAAATAATATAGTGCCAAAAGAATAAAGTATTGCAAGTATTTAGGCGCCTGATCAACCTTGAATTTTGCTGCATATATTAGCCAGAAAAAAATACTCAGTAATACGAATGAGCCCGGCAAAAACACTGAATATCCGGGTGATCTTTTCTGAACCGCTGCTAACAAAGTGAAACCTAAAATAATCGCGACGATAACATTATCTCGAACATCGTATGCCAAAACTACTTTCGCACCGCAGCTCCGGCAATGATCAGGTCGCATGAATGGTATTAATCCACGTAATACCTGAGTGAACTGAATTGTTTTTTCCCCGCAAGCAGGGCAGCTGTACGATCGCATATGATTAACATTTAAAAATGACTATTTGATACATGCGCATTTTCGAAGCGCAAGGGGCAAACATCTACTGCAGCGAAACGTCAAGGTATAGCCCGTAGTTGAATGCGACAAGGCCGTTTTTGATATGTTCGACACTCATCTGCTGCTCACAATTTCCTGGTAAGCCTGTTCGTTCTGTTTCTTCCAGAACGGATCTTTCGTGCGGCTAACAGCAACATCAATTACCTTCATCAGATCGCGATCTCCCGCGACGTCATAGCTTTTTTGGATAGCCATTTGCTCAATCACGAGCAAAATATCCCTGGTCGTTGCATCGCTGCGTGAATGAGATAATTTCTCCTTCAATAATCCAGCTGCCTCCCGTCCTTTTTTTGCGAAGGGTATGGCCAAATGAACGGACGGCGGTTCTCTCGTCTGACATCCGCAAATGTAGATCGCATATTGCGTTTCTACATCCTGCTTGATGAATTCATCTGCCTGAGAAGTGACAGGCTTGCGGAAGAAAGTATCCGCAAATGCGGAACAATTCAAATGCGACAAATCATCATTTTCCGTAGTGCAGGCTGAAATCAGCATCATAATCAACAGCCATTTTATTGATTGCATCCGCATCCCCCATTTGCTTTTGTAAGTTCCATACGAATCTGCATTTTGCTTAGCGTATGTTTTTGATTCAGAATGAATTCTCCTTGCTCTGTCCATCCTGAAATTTCCAGAAAAAAAAATGATACGCCGTCCGTTGTCTTCATTACACAGTTAATGCGTTAGTCATACGGGATACAAAAAAGTGCAGAACGACGTTGATCTTAGCCGTAACGCCCGGCGTTAGCACGAGGCTCCACATGATCGCACCAAGCCGCGAACGACCTGATCAAACCGGATAGTTAATGCCTTACAAACCAGACACGGAAATGACTGCATACAACTGCCCTCAGAAATAATCTGAAAACGGGTTTCTTCTTACCTGACTTTGATGCCAAGAAGTGATTGTTGACACGGTACACTTATACAACGAGCAACTTTCCAGATAAAGCACTTTTACATGAGCTCACAACTTCGGCTGCCGGTTTTTTACCAAATTCACCATCGTCTTTGCGTGAGGCAAATGTGAGCAGATTTCTTCATCGATCTTTCGGCCATCACTTTCCGGCTATGAACGCTCTGCCAGTGCATGCTCTGGTCAGCGTCGGGAAGCCCAAAAATCGCCCGAAAACGCCTCAAATGCGGTGTTCCGCACAGCAATGTGGCGGTCGTCAGCAGAAAGTCCGGTGCTGGCTGAAATCAAAATGCGGGAAATTGCACAGCGCTGTGACTGTTTTCTTTCCAGTTTTCGGGTATTGCTTCTGAAAAACCGGGAATTGCCTGCCGCAGAAGGCGGGTTCTGTCGGGGCAATGAGTGCTTTTTCTGACAATTCTGGTATGCTGATTTCCTCATTTCCCTCAGACAACAAACGGATTAAGACAAAAAGCAACAAGCTGCGCAGCGGATTTGCGCTGTGTCGTCTGCTTGTCATGTTTTTCGTTCAGACTGAGGGATGGTGCCGGCTTCGGCGATACTGGTTTTTCAGTCCGGATTTTTACTAGGGTGAACTATGAAACAGACTTCTGCTCCACGTCGTGGATTCTTACAAGGTATGCTGGCAACTGCGGCCGGCGCAGGGCTGGCAGCGCCAGCGCTGGCAAAACCGGCAGCACCGGCGGCGGCTTCCGTTTATCTGGATCCGGCTAAATGGTCGCCGCGTAACCACGCTTTGCTGACTTCGATTATTGCGAAGCACGGCAACACCAGCAAAACGTACAATCCTAAACGCCGCCCTTACGCAGTGTTTGACTGGGATAACACCAGCATCATGAATGACTGCGAAGAAGCGCTGCTGATGTATCAGATCAATCATCTGGCTTTCAAACTGAGCCCGGCAGAGTTTTCTGCGATTATTCGTCAGAACGTGCCGGCAGGCCCGTTTGCAGCTGACTTCAAAAACAGCGCCGGCAAAATCGTTGATCTGGAAAGCATTTGCGCCGATCTGGACAGCGATTACGCTTTCCTGCACGCGAATTTCAAAGGCATGGCTGGCAGCAAGTCGCTGGAAGAAGTGACGGCGACTGAGCAATTCCAGGATTTCCGCGCCAAACTGTATTTCCTGTACGAAGCAGTCAATGACACTCACGGCGTGAACGTCGGTTATCCATGGGTCATTTACTTCTTCACCAACATGACCATGCAGGAAGTCACGCGTCTGGCAGAAGCGTCGCATGATGCAAATCTGGGCATGGGTCTGGCCAAAACCAAATACACCAGCCCTGCTTCGCTGCCGGGTAAAGCCGGTGTGATCACCACAACGCATTTTGCCGGTATCCGTCTGTGTACAGAGATCGGTACGCTGATGAATACTTTCCGTCAGCACGGTATTGATGTGTATGTCAGCACTGCGTCGCTGGAAGATGTGGTTGCAGTGTTTGCAACGCTGCCGAAGTACGGTTACCACGTTGCGCGTGAAAACGTACTGGGTCTGCGTCTGGAACAGGATGGCGATGTACTGAAAAACGCTTACCGTAAAAACTGGCCACTGAACTGGGGTCCGGGCAAATCGGTGGTGATTCGTCAGGAACTGATCGCGAAGAAAGGTTACGGCCCGCTGTTCGTGGCTGGCGACAGCGATGGTGATTACGACATGCTGCGCGACTTCCCTGAAACTGAACTGGGTCTGATCGTGAATCGTCTGAAAAAAGGCAAGATCGGTGAATTGTCCAAAGCTGCCGCTGACAGCCTGAAAGCGGAGAAACCACGCTTTGCGCTGCAAGGCCGTTTCGAGCAAACCGGTAACTGGCTGCCAGTCGAAACCACGATTAAATACGGTAAATCCGGCGACGCACTGCTGGGTTAATTCCGGCCGTAAAACACCGTTTCCGGTAGTCTGCAAACAACAGGCTGTGTGGCATAAGCTGCACAGCCTGTTTTTACTGGCAGCCAGCGCAGATTTGCGGTTATGATGTCTGGCTCCCGTCTTCGGGCGCATATCCCCTGCCCGACGCAAAATATTGTTCGGTTTCGCACGACAAAATCCTGCCATATCCGTACAAACTTCAAGGCTGTTGCAGCATTGTGCATCGCAATAAGCTAGAATGAAGGCAACCCTTCTAACTATTGCAATACCGCAAGGCCTGCTTCATGCGCAGACCCAGCCTGCCACGATCTGCCTTGCCTGCATGACAACATACATTCAGCAGATGAACGCCCCAATCCAACACGCTGTTCTGCCCGCGCAGACACACGAAGGCAAACCCGACCGGGTTCGTGAAATTCCGTACAACTACACCTCGTTTTCCGACCGCGAAATCGTGATCCGTCTGCTTGGCGCTGATGCCTGGCAATTACTGGATCAGTTACGCGGCAAACGTCAGACCGGGCGCTCCGCCCGTATGCTGTACGAAGTGCTCGGTGATATCTGGGTCGTGCGCCGCAATCCGTTTTTGCAGGACGACATGCTGGATAACCCGAAACGGCGTCAGGCGCTGATCGATGCTTTGTACCACCGTCTGAATGAAGTGGAAAAACGCCGTCTGAATACCGATGGTGACAAAGACGGTGAACGCAGCAGCAGCGTGGAAACACTGGTTGCCGCGGCACGTAAAGCGGTGGAACTGTTCGCCAGCGAGTTTGAACACAGCGCAGAATTGCGCAAAAAAACCAGCAAACTGCTGGCCCGCCACACTGCGCGCGACAATATCAAATTCGATGGCCTGAGCCGCGTTTCGCATGTGACCGACGCAACCGACTGGCGCGTTGAATATCCGTTCGTGGTGCTGACACCGGATACCGAAGCCGAAGTCGCCGGTCTGGTCAAATCCTGTATCGAACTCGGCCTGACAATCATCCCGCGCGGCGGTGGCACCGGTTATACCGGTGGCGCGATTCCGCTGACGCCGATGTCGGCCGTCATCAATACCGAAAAACTGGAAGATATCGGCGCGGTGGAATATGTGCGCCTGCCGGGTGTGGACCGCGATTACGCGACCATCGCCACCGGTGCCGGTGTAGTCACCAAGCGTGTTTCGGATGCGGCGGATAAAGCCGGTCTGGTGTTTGCGGTCGATCCGACATCGGCGGAAGCGTCCTGTATCGGCGGCAATATTGCGATGAATGCGGGTGGTAAAAAAGCGGTGTTGTGGGGTACGGCGCTGGATAATCTGGCTTCATGGAAAATGGTCGATCCTAACGGCGACTGGCTGGAAGTCACCCGCCTCGATCACAATCTGGGCAAAATTCATGATGTGGAAACCGCGCGTTTCCGCCTTGAATGGACGCATCCGGGTGAGAAGCAAGCCTTCCGTACCGAAACGCTGGAGATCAAAGGCCGCGTGTTCCGTAAAGAAGGTCTGGGCAAAGACGTTACCGATAAGTTTCTGGCTGGTTTGCCCGGCGTGCAGAAAGAAGGCTGCGATGGCCTGATTACGTCTGCGCGCTGGATTCTGCACCGTATGCCGAAATTTGCCCGCACCGTCTGTCTGGAATTTTTCGGGCAGGCGCGTGAAGCGATTCCGAGTATTGTGGAAATCAAAGATTTTCTGGATGCCGATGCCCGCAACGGCGGTGCGATTCTGGCCGGTCTGGAACATCTGGATGAACGCTACCTGAAAGCCGTTGGCTACACCACCAAATCGCGACGCGGCGTGTTGCCGAAAATGGCGCTGATCGGTGACATCGTCGGTGACGATGAAGATGCGGTCGCACGTGCTGCATCGGAGGTGATCCGTATCGCGAATACCCGCGTCGGCGAAGGCTTTGTCGCCGTCAGCCCGGAAGCACGTAAAAAATTCTGGCTGGACCGCGCTAAAACAGCGGCGATTTCTAAACACACGAATGCGTTTAAGATCAATGAAGACGTGGTGATTCCGCTGCCGCGCATGGGTGAATACACCGATGGTATTGAGCGCATCAATATTGAATTATCGATCCGCAACAAACTGGCGCTGACAGAAAAACTGCATGCCTTCTTTAAAAACGGCAATCTGCCACTGGGTAAAAGCGAAGATGCAGACGGTGACGATATTCCGGCCGGTGAATTGCTGGAAGACCGCGTACAGCAAACGCTGGCTTTGCTGGATCTCGTCAGCGCACGCTGGAACTTCCTGCTGCAGCAACTCGATATGCCGCTGGCCGAAGCACTGCCGCAACTGATGGCGCTGGGCATAGACAGCGCCGCTTTGCAGGCGCGTCTGGCAGCGCAACCGGACGTGAAATTATTTTCTGTGGTGCAGGACCGTACGATACGCATTTCGTGGAAGCAGGAATTGCGTGCGCCGCTGCGTCAGATTTTCAACGGCGCTGCCTTCCGTCTGATTCTGGAAGAATGCGTGGCGCTGCATAAACAAGTGCTGCGCGGCCGCGTGTTTGTGGCTTTGCATATGCATGCGGGTGACGGCAATGTGCATACCAATCTGCCGGTCAATTCCGATGATTACGCGATGCTGCAAGTTGCGCACCAGGCAGTGGAACGCATCATGCAACTGGCACGTTCGCTCGGCGGCGTGATTTCCGGTGAACACGGTATCGGTATTACCAAACTGGAATTCCTGACTGAAGAAGAATTGCGCGATTTCCGTCAGTACAAAGCCCGCATTGATCCGGAAGGCCGCTTCAACAAAGGTAAGCTGATGAATCTGCCCGGCTTCGCGGCAGATCTGCGCAATGCGTACACACCTTCGTTTGGTCTGATGGGTCACGAATCGCTGATCATGCAGCAAAGCGATATCGGCGCGATTTCCAACAGCGTCAAAGACTGTCTGCGCTGCGGTAAATGTAAACCGGTCTGCTCCACCCACGTACCGCGTGCGAATCTGCTGTATTCGCCGCGCAATAAAATTCTGGCGACTTCGCTGCTGGTGGAAGCTTTCCTGTACGAAGAACAAACCCGGCGCGGTATTTCGATCAAACACTGGGATGAATTCTCGGACGTCGCCGATCACTGCACGGTCTGCCATAAGTGCGCCACACCTTGCCCGGTCGATATCGACTTCGGTGATGTGTCGATGAATATGCGCAATCTGCTGCGTAAAATGGGTCAGAAGAAATTCAATCCGGGCACAGCAGCATCGATGTTCTTCCTGAACGCGACCGATCCGGCCACGATCAACGCTACCCGTCAGGTGATGGTGGGACTGGGTTATAAAGCCCAGCGTGCCGGTCATGAATTACTGAAAAACCTGAGCCGCAAACAAACTTCAGCACCACCGGCTACCGTCGGCAAAGCTACGATCAAAGAGCAGGTGATTCACTTTGTGAATAAAAAAATGCCGGGCAATCTGCCGAAGAAAACTGCGCGCGCCCTGCTGGATATTGAAGATAACAAAGTCGTGCCGGTGATCCGTAATCCGCAAAGCACCACCGTGGACAGTGAAGCGGTGTTTTACTTCCCGGGCTGCGGTTCGGAGCGTTTGTTCTCGCAAGTCGGTCTAGCAACACAGGCCATGCTGTGGCATGCCGGTGTGCAAACTGTGCTGCCACCGGGTTATCTGTGCTGCGGTTATCCACAACGCGGCAGCGGTCAGTTTGATAAAGCGGAAAAAATGATGACGGATAACCGCGTCTTATTCCACCGCGTTGCGAACACACTCAATTATCTGGATATTAAGACGGTGGTGGTTTCCTGCGGCACCTGCTATGACCAGCTGGCAACCTATGAATTCGATAAGATTTTCCCGGGTTGCCGGATTGTGGATATTCACGAATTCCTGATGGAAAAAAATATCCGTCTGGAAGGCGTAACCGGCACGCGCTATGTTTATCACGATCCCTGCCATACGCCGATGAAATTGCAGGACCCGCTGAAAACCGTGAATACGCTGATCAGCGCGGTGGACGGACAAGCCAAAATCGAAAAAACCGACCGTTGCTGCGGCGAGTCCGGCACGCTGGCAGTCAGCCGTCCTGACATTTCGACTCAGGTACGTTTCCGCAAAGAAATCGAAATGAAAAAGTCTGCCGACAAAGTGCGTGAAGACGGTTTCAGCGGCGATGTGAAAGTGCTGACATCCTGCCCTGCCTGCCTGCAAGGCTTATCGCGTTACAATGACGACAGTGGCACCCAGGCCGATTATCTGGTGGTCGAAATGGCCCGCCATTTACTCGGCGAAAACTGGCTGGTGGATTATGTGGAACGCGCCAACCAGGGTGGAATTGAACGCGTACTGGTATAAAACAATGGAACAATGTGAACTGTGCCGCGCCGGCGGCGAAGATGTGGTGATTCAGTGCCAATGGTGGCGGGTAATTCTGGTGAATGATCCGCTGTATCCGGGCTTTTGCCGTGTGATCTGGAATGCGCATGAGCAGGAAATGAGCGATCTGCATGAAGCAGAACGCGAAGAACTGATGCGCGTGGTCTGGCTGGTGGAAGCCGCGCAGCGTGAAGTGTTTCAGCCGCGCAAAATCAATCTGGCCAGTCTGGGCAATATGGTGCCGCATCTGCACTGGCATGTGATTCCGCGCTTTGAAGACGATGCGCACTTCCCGCAACCAGTCTGGGGACAGCAACAGCGCGAGCCGGATCAGGCCGTGCTGGAACAACGCCGCGCACAGCTGAATACGCTGCGTGACGCGATCATTTACCGCCTGAGCTGAGGTTCGTATGACCACATCACAGCATCAGCCGGTTTCTCTGGACGTCCGCACCCGCAGCCGCGTACTGGACATCAGTTTCGCCGATGGCAGCAGCTTCAGCCTGCCGTTTGAATATCTGCGCGTGTATTCGCCCTCCGCCGAAGTACGCGGCCACGGGCAAGGACAGGAAACCCTGCAAACCGGCAAGCGTCTGGTCGGCATCACCGGCGTGGAACCGGTCGGCCATTATGCGATTCGCCCTTTATTCGACGATGGCCACGATTCCGGCATTTACACCTGGGATTATCTGTACAAACTCGGACAGGAACAGCAAAGCCTGTGGGCCGCTTACTTGCAAAAACTGCAGGAAGCCGGTTACGAAGACGACAGCGGCCGCGACGCCGCCATGCTGCCCAAAGGCGGCGGCTGCGCAACCCGGCACTGATCTCTGCTAATTCAGTTCATAAATGAAGACAAAACGGACAGCTATGGCTGTCCGTTTTGTTTTGCGCTGGATCGTATTGCAATCAAGTTCACAAGGATGGCCTGTTGTTACTTGCTGAGCTTCTGACTGTGCAGCTATCCGCATCCGGTATTTCCGCAAGCCCGGACTTTCTGCCGACGACCGCCCGGGTGCTGTGCGGGAATCCGCATTTGAGGCAGTTTCAGCCCGTTTTCGGGCATTTTCTGGCCTGATGACGGTCTGATCCTGTCAGCGCAGCCGCTTTCTGCTGGCAGGCAGGAGAATCCGCCCACCGGTTCTTACCCGCGACTGCAGCGGTTTGCGGTCAGATAGCGGACAGGCCAGCCGCGCGCGCCGTCATGCTTTGCACCTTGCTGCTTTGCGGGAAAACAGATGCCGCCGGACACGACATCCCCTATAATGCGGCTTCTGAACAGGAGTCTTGTCACTATGAGCAATTCCACGCATTTTGGTTATACAACCGTTGCCGAAGAAGAAAAAGTCCATAAAGTCGCTGAAGTGTTTCACTCGGTCGCTGCCAAATACGACATCATGAATGACGTGATGTCCGGTGGCTTGCACCGTCTGTGGAAAATCTTCACCATCGCCCAGGCTGGCGTGCGTCCCGGCTTCAAAGTGCTGGACATCGCTGGCGGTACCGGCGATCTGACCAAAGAATTTGTCCGCCAGGCCGGTAAAACCGGTGAAGTCTGGCATACTGACATTAACGAATCCATGCTGAGAGTGGGACGTGACCGCCTCTTGAATAAGGGCTTAGTCACCCCCACCTTGCTGTGTGATGCTGAGAAACTGCCGTTTCCGGATAATTATTTCGATCGTGTCACTGTTGCGTTTGGTTTGCGTAACATGACTCACAAAGATCAGGCTCTGGCTGAAATGCAAAGGGTACTGAAACCGGGCGGCAAATTACTGGTTCTCGAATTCTCCAAAGTAAGCGAACTGCTGCAAAAACCTTACGATCTTTATTCGTTCAAGCTGTTGCCTGTAATGGGCAAGCTGATTGCGAATGACGAAGACAGCTATCGCTATCTGGCAGAATCCATCCGTATGCATCCGGATCAGGAGACCTTAAAAGGGATGATGGAACAGGCGGGTCTGGAGAAAGTCCAGTACTTCAACCTGACGGCAGGTGTGGCCGCTTTGCACACTGGTATCAAACTATAAAAATCCCAAGGAGTTTTTCCATGAAAAAGTTATTGCTTGCGATGGTCATGGTTGCCAGCACTCTGGCCATGACCGCACAGGATGCAGACGCAAAACGTCTGGGCGGTGGCGGTTCCAGCGGCCGTCAGTCGACTAACGTTGCACGTCAGGCAACACCAGCAGCACCCGCACAGCCGAATCAGGCGCAACGCCCTGCGGCAGCACCTGCACAAGGTGCGGCACCGGCGGCTGTTCCGCCAAAACCAGCTTCACCGTGGAAAGGCATCGCTGCCGGTCTGATCGGTGGCGCATTGCTGGGCGCAGCGCTGTCCCACTTCGGTCTGGGCGGTGCAATGGCCAGCGCACTGGGTTCGATTCTGACTTTCGCGCTGATCGGTCTGGCGATTTTCTTCATCATCCGTATGCTGCGCGGTATGCGTAACGGCGGCAATCAGGCGCAACCAGCGTTTGCCGGCATGAACAACGCGCAGCCAGCGTACCAGCCACAGGCATTCCAGCAACAACAGCCGGAACCGGCTGCGTATCAGGCAAACAATTTCAGCGGCGGCAGCACACCTGCGGCAGATCCGAATCAGGGCACCTGGTCGGTACCGGCTGACTTTGATGTCAATGGTTTCCTGCGCAGCGCTAAGGGCTACTTCATCCGTCTGCAGGCTGCATGGGATAAAGCGGATCTGAACGATCTGCGTGAATTCACATCGCCGGAAATGTTTGCTGAACTGCGTCTGCAGATTCAGGAACGCGGCAATGCAGCGAACGTGACTGACGTGGTCAGCATCGATGCGCAATTGCTGGGTATTGAAGACAATGGCCGCGATTATCTGGCCAGCGTACGCTTCACCGGCATGATCAAGGAAGATGCCGGCGCACCTGCAGAGCCATTCAATGAAGTCTGGAATCTGGCCAAACCATCCAATGGTTCCGGTGGCTGGGTGCTGGCAGGTATTCAGCAGGGCTGATCATCGTCACTTTGCATCTGCATCAAGCATTGTGCCGATCCATCCGGCCTGAGGCCGGAAACTGTTACACTGAAAACCGCCCGCATTCCGGGCGGTTTTTTTATGTGTAACGCACACAACAAACACCGACAGACGAACACTCTGACAGGATTTATGATTTCAGCTGCTCCTTTCATCAATCACTTGCTGGCCCGCGATGACCGCGCACGGCACATGCTGCAGGCCCATGCCGGAAAATCGGTATGTGCTGATCTGCAAAGCTTCCGTATTCATTTGCTGATTACCGCTGACGGTTATCTGCAGAATGCCGGTACGGAACAGCAAGCCAGCGTCACCATTCACATTCAGCCATCCGATTTGCCAGCCATGCTGCAACAGCGCGAACGCGCGTTCTCGTATGTGCGTATCGATGGCGATGCGGATCTGGCCAATACCGTGTCCGCGCTCAGCGACACGCTGCGCTGGGATGCCGAAGCCGATCTGAGCAAAGTGTTCGGTGATATCGCCGCCGTGCGCATGACCGCCGGTGCGAAACAATTGTGGCAGCACGCCGGGCAAGCACATCAGCGCCTGCAGGAAAATGTGGCTGAGTATTTACTCGAAGAAAAACAAGTACTGGTCCGGCCGGCGGAAGTCCGCCAGCAGGGTCAGCAAATCCAGAAAACCCGCGACGATACTGAGCGCTTACTGAAACGCATAGAACGTCTGGAAAGGAGTCGTTCATGCTGATGAAGTTTTTACGTCTGATCAAAATTTTGCGCGTCACCTTCCGGTACGGCATCGATGAAATCGCCTTAAGTGGCCTGAAAATACCGCGTGCATTGCAATTGCTGGAAGCGGTGATGTTCTGGCGCGATTTGTCAGCACCGCGCGGCGAACGTCTGCGCAAGGCGCTGGAAGAACTGGGCCCGATTTTTGTGAAATTCGGTCAGGTCTTATCCACCCGCCGCGATCTGATGCCGCCGGATATCGCTGAAGAATTATCGCTGCTGCAAGACCGCGTGCCGAGCTTTGATCCGGATCTGGCCATTGCGCAGATCAAAAAATCACTGGGTGCACATCCGGATGAACTGTTTGCCAGTTTTGAACGTCAGCCGGTGGCGTCAGCCTCGATCGCGCAGGTGCATTTTGCGACACTGAAAGATGGCCGTGAAGTTGCGGTAAAGGTGCTGCGTCCGGGCATGAAAGACACTATCGATAAAGATATCGCGCTGATGCAGGTTGCTGCTGGCTGGCTGGAAACCCTGTGGGCGGACGGCAAACGTCTGAAACCGCGCGAAGTGGTCGGTGAGTTCGATAAATATCTGCATGACGAACTGGATCTGATGCGCGAAGCCGCGAATGCCAGCCAGTTGCGCCGTAATTTTGCAAATTCGGATTTGCTGCTGGTGCCGGAAATGCACTGGGATTACTGCTCGCCATCCGTGATTGTGATGGAGCGCATGCACGGCATTCCGATTTCGCAAATTGAGCGTCTGCGCGAAGCCGGTGTGGATATGGGCAAATTGTCCCGCGACGGCGTGACGATTTTCTTTACGCAGGTATTCCGCGACGGTTTTTTCCATGCCGATATGCATCCGGGCAATATTCTGGTGTCCACCCGTCCTGAAACCTTTGGCCGCTATATTGCGCTGGATTTCGGGATCGTTGGTACGCTGAATGATTTCGACAAAGATTATCTGTCGCAAAACTTTCTCGCATTCTTCCAGCGTGATTACAAACGGGTCGCTGAAGCGCATATTGAATCCGGCTGGGCACCGAAAGATACCCGCGTGGATGAACTGGAAGCGGCGGTACGTGCCTGCTGCGAACCGATTTTTGATCGTCCGCTGCGCGATATTTCTTTCGGTCAGGTCTTACTGCGCCTATTCCAGACTTCACGCCGCTTTAATGTGGAAGTGCAGCCGCAACTGGTCTTGCTGCAAAAAACTTTGCTGAATATCGAAGGTCTCGGACGTCAGCTCGATCCGGATCTGGATCTGTGGAAAACTGCGAAACCTTTCCTCGAACGCTGGATGAGCGAACAAGTCGGCTGGCGTGGTCTGAAGCAAAAGCTGGCAGCGGAAGCACCACGCTACAGCCATATCTTCCCGCAATTGCCACGTTTAGCCCATCAGGCGCTGACCCGTTTATCGGAAGAGAAAGACGATCAGAAAGTGTTGCTGGCAATGCTGGAAGAACAGCGCAAAACCAATCTGTTGCTGCGTACCATTATTTTCTTCGGCGCTGGTCTGATTTCCGGTCTGATCATCGCGCAGATTCTGTTCCGGCATTATGTCCACTGAAACCGCAGTACCGCAGTTCACCCACCGCGATCCTGCGCTGCCTGCGTTCTGGGAAGAACGCTTTGCGCAGCAGTTCACACCGTGGAATCAGACTGCCGTACCGCAAGCCCTGCAGCAGTTTCTGGCGCAGCAGCCTGCCAGTAAAGTGCTGATTCCCGCTTGCGGACATGGTCACGAAATTCCGGCTTTTTTACAGGCTGGCTGGCAAACTGAAGCCAGCGATTTCTCCGCAGCGGCCGTGGACATCGCGCGCCGCCAGCCGGGTGTCAGCCCTGCTGCGGTTATCTGCGCTGACTTTTTTGAATATCAGCCAGCGTTCACGCCGGATCTGATCTACGAACGTGCCTTTCTGTGTGCCATCCCTGCTGTCATGCGGCCGCAACTGGTTGCGCGCTGGGCGGAATTGCTGCCCGCCGGTGGCTTGCTGGCCGGCTTTTTTCTGACCGGTAACCGCGACGCGGCAGCACGGCGCGGGCCACCGTTTTTCATCACGGAAGAAGACCTGCATGCCCTGCTGGAACCGTTGTTTACCCTGCGCGAACAGGCCGTTCCGCCGGATTCACTGGCCTTGTTTCAGGGCGGTGAACGCTGGATGGTCTGGCAAAGAAGATAATTGGCGCCTGTATGGCATAACGAAGTGCTACACTCCGTGTGTTCTGTTTTGAATTCTGACTATGCGATTTTTACGCCCCCGACATACGCTGGATCAACTGCCTGCTCTGGCAATCCGTCCTGAATCGGTAACCACGCTGCATTCTGCAGCGGACTATAAAGCCGAAATGCTGCACCGTATCCGTAGCGCAAAAAACCGTATTTACCTGTGCTGTCTGTATCTGCAGCATGATGAAGCCGGTGCTGAAATTCTGGCGGCACTGCACGAAGCTAAACTGGCGCGTCCGCAACTGGATGTGGTGGTAATGGTCGACTGGCACCGCGCCCAGCGCGGCCTGATCGGTGAAAAGAAAATCCCCGGACAATTAAGCGGCAATGCCGCCTGGTATCAGCAGCAAGCGGCGCTGCATCACAGCGGCGTCGCGATTTACGGCGTACCGGTGCAAACCCGCGAACTGTTCGGCGTGCTGCATCTGAAGGGTTATGTGTTCGATGATCTGGTGTTTTACAGCGGCGCCAGCCTGAACAATGTGTATCTGCACCAGTTTGCCAAATACCGTCACGACCGTTATCTGCTGATTGAAAACCGGGCGCTGGCCGACAGCATGACCGACTTCATGCGCGAACACTTGCTGGCATCGTCCGCCGTACACAGGCTGGATCAGCCGGAATTACCGGCCACCCGCCACATCCGTGGTGAAATCCGTGCCTTCCGTGCCCGCCTGAAAAAAGCCCACTATACGTTTTCTGCTTCGCAGGAAAAATCTGCAGGTACGCTGAATGTCACACCGCTGGTTGGCGTCGGCAAAAATAATGCGCTGAACCGTGTGATTTGCCAGCTGATCGCGCATGCAAAACACCGCATTGTGATCTGCACCCCGTATTTCAATTTCCCGCTGGCGATTACCCGCGAAATCAACCGCGCGCTGAAACGCGGTGTACAGGTGGATATTGTGGTCGGCGATAAAGTCGCGAATGACTTTTACATTCCGCCGGAACAGGGTTTCAAAGCCATCGGCGCGCTGCCGTATCTGTATGAAATGAATCTGCGCCGCTTCCTGAAATCGCATCAGAAAGCCATACGCCAGCAACAGTTGCAGGTGCATCTGTGGAAAGATGAAGACAATACCTATCATCTGAAAGGCATGTGGATAGATGACGAATATGCGCTGATGACCGGCAATAATCTGAATCCGCGCGCTTTCCGGCTGGATCTGGAAAACGCGCTGCTGATGCATGATCCCGAACATTTGCTACTGGCTCAGCGCACCGAAGAGCTGAACAGCATCATGCGCCATACCCGTGCTCTGCAGGCTTACACCGACCTCGATCAGTTGCAGGATTATCCGGCAGAAGTCCGCAAGCTGCTCGGACGCCTGAGTACAGTCAGGCTGGACCGGCTGGCTTACCGCGTACTGTAAGCGCCAGCACTCAGCAATCCAAAACGCCGCTGCATGCGGCGTTTTGTTTTGGATTACGGCAAACACAAAAGCGCAGCTAAGCAGGCTTTACTGCTGTGGAAAAAGCACTTCGCATCCACAGTTTTGTGCAGAGATCGTCATGCGTACTTTACGGAGGCCCGGACTTTCTGCCGACGACAGCGCGATCGCTATGCCACAATCCGCATTTGAGGTATTTTCGGGGGCTTTCGGGCGCTTTCAGGCAGCTTCCGGCAATCACATCATTGTCATGAGCTGCGGGCAGCGCTGCGGTTTCAGTCCCGTCACGGAACCCTGGCTGACTCAGCGATTGCAGCTCTGAACGTCAGCAGAAGTGACATAACGGACATCAAACGGAAGTCCGTCAGCTTACGCGTATATGACAGGGAGGCGGGGAAACTGGGATGTGGAAAAGCGTCGTTCAGTGCACATTGCAGACGCAACGCCGGAAGCAATCGCCCGACTCAGGCTACCGGCAGGATTTCGTTATTTTGCAGACGCTTGGCGCGGAGTTTGCGGCGTGCTGATCTGACTGCATTCATACTGCGTGCCATCGCAATCCGCCAGCCGGCATTCGGAACGCACTGCACTTCCTGATAACTGACTTCCTGCGGCCCCCAGCGGGTTTTGGAAACATCTTCACCAACCGACAAATTCACGCGGCGGTAGCCCTGCTCTATTGCCCATTTCATCGTCTCCGCCACCAGCGTAGTCATCACACTGTAGCGGCCATAGGCCAGATCGTAGCCGGAGTAATACAGATACAGTTCGTCCGGCATCGCAAACGCCAGCCGCATTGCCACCGCCTGTTCGCCAACATACAGCACCAGCATGCAGCAACGCTGAGCGGAGCCGGATGCGATCATGTCTTCAATCAGACGACGGTGACGTTCGACGCAAAAATAGTCGGGATGAGAAATCGTGTCTTCTGCCGATGCGCGCATGCCATGCAAAGCATAAAACCGTGGCAGAACAGCCATGATTTGCTCGCCCCGGAGCACTTCCAGCCGGTGACTGAGTTCATCGCGCTTCAGCGAGTTATAACAGCGGCGCAGCGATTCTTTGATATTACGTTTCAGGCCGCTGCGGAACTGCTCCCAGTCATCACCGAGCTCAACGATGAAATTTGGAATCGTCCGCTGCGACAGCAAGTGCAGATGCGGCGTGTGTTCTAAGGTGGATGCGGTCAGCGCGGCTGGCAGCACCATCTGAAATTCAGTCAGACCGAAGGTTTCACGCTCTGCCAGCTGATCCCAGACCAGCGCCAGTGCTTCTGTGTAAGCGGGATCTGCCAGCGGGACACGCAATTCCGTCAGGTTAGGATCTGCACCGAACGGACGGATGTTGCGGTATAAGTGGTAATCGCGGTGACCAAGCCGGGTATCCACCAGCGGCATGACTGCCACCAGCATTTGCTGATCAAACACGGCAGCAATCAGTAAATTATCTTTGATCCAGACCGCATTCCGTGCAAAATGCCGCCACCAGCAAACATTCCAGTCATAAGTCTGAAACGGTAATAAGCCGGGTACGCGGGATTCCAGCGCGCGCCAGCCGGCTTCCAGCCCTTGCAGGTCTGCTTCACTGGTGATCCATCTGACGGTAACTGCACGCATATCCGCTACATTACGTTACAAAAACAGTGCTTTATGCCACAGTTTATCGCTGAGGACAAGTTTGCACCGCCCGGACGGTGCAACAATGTTTTCTGTTGATTCATCCCCGCTTTGCAACTGAATGGTCTGCAACGGGCACTCCGGAACTCAGACTCATTTGTGCTGACTAAGTTCTGTTCTGCCGCTTACCGAGAATTTTATGCCCTTGTCTCATGCTTTACCGGAAGGTTTTGATCAGTGCGATCCCCTGCAACAGGCGCTGTACACCACGCTGTTTACCCGTCGTGATGTCCGTTCACAATTTCTGCCGGATGCAATTCCCGATGAAGTGCTGGCACGCCTGCTGACCGCCGCCCATTACGCACCGAGCGTTGGCTTCATGCAACCTTGGAATTTTATTCTGGTGCGTGATCCCGCGACCCGCGAGTCTCTGCACGGTGCCTTCATGGAAGCGCATCTGGAAGCCGCCGCCATGTTTCCCGATGAGCAGCGTGACAAATATCAACGCCTGAAACTGGCCGGCATTCTGGATGCGCCGCTCAGCCTGTGCATCACCTGCGACCGCGAACGTGCTGGTAAAGTGGTTCTGGGGCGCACCCATATGCCGGAAATGGATTTGTACAGCACCGTGTGCGCCGTGCAGAATCTGTGGCTGGCAGCGCGCGCCGAAGGTCTGGGCGTCGGCTGGGTTAGTATTTTTCAGCGCGAACGACTGCATCAGATACTCGGCATCCCGGACAATATTCAGGTCATCGCCCTGCTCTGCATCGGCTATGTCAGCCACTTTGAAGCGACGCCGGAATTGCAAACCAAAGGCTGGCGTCAGCGTCTTCCGCTGGATTCTCTGATCATGGAAAATCAGTGGAATCAGCCTTTATCCGCTACCGAATTCCGTCAAATGATCGTGCAGACTCAGCAATCTGCTGAGGTAATTGCGCACAACACGAATAAAGCAGTTAATGAAAGCTTGTTGACAACGCCAAAGTCATGAACAATCACATGCTGTTACCTGAAAAACCTGTACAGGAAATCAGCATGTCTACTCTGAATGAAATCGCAGAAAACTATGTCCGCCTGACACTGGCAGTCGGTGAACACGATCCCGGCTATATCGATGCCTACACCGGTCCGGCAGAATGGCAGCAGCAAGTGCGCCAAGCCAGCCTCAGTGATTTGCTGGCAACGGCAACTGAGCTGCAGCAAGCAATCGCGACGATGTCTGCCCCGCCTGCAGAAGAAACGGAACGCCGTGTCTATCTGGAAAAGCATATCGCGTCCGTCGCTACTTACATCCGCCAGTTGCAGGGACATTTCCTGCCTTTCGATGAAGAATCGGCGGCTCTGTACGATGCAGTCAGTCCTGCGCTGACACCGGAAGATCTGGACGCCACGCTGGCGCAACTGGATAAACAGGTGCCGGGTCACGGCGATCTGAATCAGCGCCTCAGCGCTTACAACCGTCAGTTCGAAATTCCTTCTGCCAAGCTGGACGCCGTGTTTCAGGCGGCGGTGGCTGAATCCCGTGCGCGCACACTGGCCAACATTCCGCTGCCGGAAAATGAAAGCTTTCACATCGCCTACGTGAATAATCAGGTCTGGAGTGCCTACAACTGGTACAAAGGCAATGCCTACAGCCTGATCGAAGTGAACACGGATTTCCCGATGTTCATCTCGCGTGCGATTGATCTGGCCAGTCATGAAGCCTATCCGGGGCATCATGTATTCAATCTGCTGATTGAACAGGATCTGGTACAGCAAAAACAGTGGATGGAATACGCGGTGTATCCGTTGTATTCACCGGCATCGTTTCTGGCCGAAGGCAGCGCCAATTACGGCATCGAAGTGGCATTTCCGCGCGCTGAACGTTTGCAGTTTGAAAAAGAAGTGCTTTTCCCGCTGGCGGGTATCGCGCCGGAACTGGCCGAAGATTACTACGCAATTCAGGATACGCTGCAAGCCCTGTCCTACGCGGGCAATATGGTCGCTAAAGATTATCTGGATGGTCGTACCGGCAAAGCTGAAGCAGTTGCCATGCTGATGAAATACAGCCTGTCCGATCAGCAGCGTTCAGAACAGCGTTTGCGCTTCATCGAAAAAAACCGCTCCTACGTGATCAATTACAACCTCGGTCAGGATGTGGTCAAAGCCTGGGTAGAACAACAGGCTGGCGACAATCCGCAGCGTCGCTGGGACGTTTTCGCTGATTTGTTACGTCGTCCGAAAACAGCATCCATGATGCGCTGAATCCGACCGCAGATGCGAGCGTGCATCTGCACATTCCGCTGCCAGACACAGTTCACAAGTATCAGGTCGATACTGATACTTGCCGTCAACGATTTTTCATTTTCTGAAAAAACTTTACGATGAGCAATACATCACAGGAAAACAGCCAGCAGGCTGCACGTCCCCTGTTCCGCGAGGCTGCAATCAGCCATCAGGGTCACCGCATGTACGGCACAGTGATCCTGCAGTATCCGGAAATTTTTAAATGGCTGACCGCCATCATCGTGGTGCTGATCGCTTTACTGATCGCATTTTTCTTTCTGTTTTCCACTACCCGTAAAGCGCAGGCCGGAGGCGTACTGATTCCTGCAGCAGGTCTGATCAGAGTGATTCCGGTACAGGCTGGCATCATCACCGAAAAATATATACGCGAAGGACAAGCAGTAAAAAAAGGTGATGTGCTGTTTATTCTGAGCGGTGACCGCGCAGGCAGCGACGGACAGGATGCACAAAAAACTATTTCGCGCTTACTCGAAAGCCGGCGCGACAGTTACAGCACGGAAATGCATCAGGTACGCGAACAAAGTACGCAACGCAGCGTGAGTCTGCAACAAAAAATCCGCGATGCGGAACTGGATGCCGTCAAAATTCAGGATCAGATTTTGTTGCAACAGCAGCGCGTGGACATGGCAGAACAAAATGTGAAGCGCTTCAGAGAATTGCAAAGCACCAATTACATTTCTGCAGCGCAATTACAGGAAAGACAGGCCGATCTGATTGATCAGCGCCAGCGACTGAATGAACTGCAGCGTGCCATATTAAACAACCAGCGCGATTTATCCGGCCTGCGCGCCGAACTGAAAGATATTCAGACCCAGAGCGAACGCGAAAAAGCCGCGATAGAGCGGAATATTCATGCACTGAGTCAGGATCTGACGGATAACGAAGCAAGGCGTCAGATTATTGTACGCGCCACGCAGGATGGCACCATTGCCGCTGTCAATGCGGAAAAAGGCCAGACCGTCACGCCATCCATGGCGCTGGCTACCCTGCTCCCGACCCGGACAGCGCTGGAAGCAGAATTGTATGTACCGTCGCGCTCGGTCGGTTTTGTCAAACCCGGCATGCAGGTACTGGTACGTTATCCGGCGTATCCGTATCAGAAATTCGGTCAGCATCAGGCTACAGTACGCGAAATTGCGCAATCGCCGCTGCGTATCGATGAACTGCCACCATCCGGCATGCAAAACACCAACGAACCTTTGTACCGTATCCGGCTGGTACTGAATAAACAATCGGTGACTGCTTACGGACAGGAATATCCGCTGAAACCCGGTATGCAGATTGACGCCAGCATACAACTGGAAAACCGTCGTTTGTATGAATGGGTACTGGAGCCGCTGTACAGCATTTCCGGCCGTTTGTAATTTTCTGGAATACCAATCATGAGTCATGATTTTTTATCGCAGCTGCGCTTCTGGAAGCATCAGCATTTACCGGTCATTCTGCAAACGGAAGCGGCGGAATGCGGACTGGCGTCAGTCTGTATGGTCAGCTCGTACTGGGGACACCGGATTGATCTGGCATCCATGCGCCGCCGTTTTTCGGTGTCGCTGAAAGGCAGTACGCTGAAAAGCCTGATCAGCATGGCACAGGGCATAGGATTGCAAACCCGTCCACTGAAGCTGGATATGGAGCATTTACCGGAACTGAAACTGCCCTGCATCCTGCACTGGGATATGAATCATTTTGTGGTGCTGAAATCGGTCACGGCGCAATTTGCGGTGATTCACGATCCGGCGGTCGGTGAACGTAAATTAAAGCTGGAAGAATTTTCACGGCACTTTACCGGCGTCGCGCTGGAGCTGACGCCGGGTGCTGAGTTTAAAAAAACCGAAGAAATTCAGCAGTTTTCGCTGCTCGCCCTGATGGGCAGAGTGATCGGACTGAAATCCGGTTTACTGAAATTGCTGCTGCTCGGACTCGCACTGCAAGTCTGCGCACTGGTGCTGCCGTTTTATATGCAATGGACAGTCGATGAAGCGCTGGTCGCTGCTGACCGTGATCTGGTCACGGTGCTGGGATGTGGCTTTTTATTGCTGGTGTTACTGCAAACCTGTATCTCTGCGACGCGCTCGTGGATGACAACCGTGTTGTCCACCAGCCTGAATTTCCAGTGGCTGAGTAATGCGTTCTCGCATCTGATGCGACTGCCGCTCCCGTATTTCGAAAAACGTCACACCGGTGACATCGTGTCACGCTTCGGTTCGATTCAAACCATGCAGCACAGCATGACCACGCAGTTTGTAGAGGGGCTGATTGATGGTGTGCTGGTGATCGGTACTTTTCTGATGATGCTGTGGTACAGCCCCTTGCTTGCAGGAGTTTCCTGTATAGCAGTGGTGCTGTATGCCGTATTGCGCTGGATGATTTTCCAGCCTTTGCGGAATGCTTCTGCGGAACAGATTATTCATACCGCCAAACAGCAAACCCATTTTATGGAATCGGTACGCGGCATCCAGAGTGTGCGCTTATTCAGCCGCGCAGAAGAACGCCGTGCAGGCTGGATGAATGCACTGGCTGATCAGTTCAATGCTGACCTGCGCATCGCCAGAATTGCGGTCAGTTACCAGACTGCGAACAGTCTGATTTTCAGCGCTGAGCGTATCCTGATTATCTGGATGGCGGCGCTGGCTGTGCTCGATCAGAAATTTTCAATCGGTATGGTGTTTGCGTTTATCAGTTACAAAGATCAGTTCAGTCAGCGTATCGCCAGCCTGATTGATAAGTTATTTGAGCTGCGCATGCTGAGACTGCATGGCGAGCGTGTCGCCGATATTTTGCTGACGCAGCCGGAATCTGAACAGCATCTGAACGAATATGATCCGGCGCAATTGAAAGCCGATATTGAATTCCGCAATGTTTCTTTCCGTTATGCAGATGGTGAACCGTATATTCTGCGCAATCTGCATCTGCATATACGCGAAGGACAATTCGTTGCGATTACCGGCCCGTCCGGCTGCGGTAAAACCACGCTGATGAAACTGATGCTGGGTTTGCTGGAGCCAAGCGAAGGTGAAATTCTGGTCAACGGTATTCGTTTGCAGCAACTGGGCTTGTCCAACTTCCGTCGTCTGCTGGGCACAGTGATGCAGGATGATCAGTTATTTGCCGGTTCGATTGCGGACAACATCGCATTTTTTGATCCGGCACCGGATATGCAGCGCGTACAAATGTGCGCGCTGATGGCCTCCGTCCATCAGGAAATTATCCAGATGCCGATGGCCTACAACACGCTGATCGGGGACATAGGCAGCGGTATTTCCGGCGGACAAAAGCAGCGCATTCTGCTGGCGCGCGCTTTATACAATCAGCCGCGCTTGCTGGTGATGGATGAAGCAACCAGTCATCTGGATGTGCAGAACGAACACGCAGTGAATCAGGCGATCCGGCAAATTCCGCTGACACGGGTCATGGTGGCACACCGCCCCGATACGATAGCGATGGCGGAACGTCTGATTGTGCTGGCGAATGGTCAGGTGCAAATCGATCAGATTCAGCATCCGCCGTCAGCGCAAACAGATACTGAAACTGAGGCTGACGCTGCACCGGCATCAGCCCATATGCGTAGCGAGCCAGTGGCCGAAACCGTCGGTCAGTGATAACAGCATCCAGGTCATCGTCAGATAACGCAGGAATTTGCCCAGCGCCATGTACGCGACGCTGGGCCAGAACGGTAACCTGAGCCAGCCTGCCAGCGTACAAATCGGATCACCGATTCCCGGCAACCACGCGAGCAGCATTGTTTTCGGCCCAAAGCGTTCCAGCCAGCGAAACCACGCTGTCTGGCGCTCGCTGTGAAACGCTTTTTTTGCAGCGTATCCCATACCATAGTCGATCACGCCACCCAGCGTATTACCCAGTGTCGCGACCAGAATGACCGGCCAGAACAAATCCGGATTGGCTTTCACGACAGCAAACACTGCCGGCTCCGAGCCCAGCGGTAACAAAGTTGCAGAAATCAGCGATATCAGAAATACCGATGTCAGGCCGATCTCCGGGACTGCGAGCACGCTCAGCAGCCACTGTATAAAAGATTCAATCATGCAAAAAAAACGAGCAGTCAGGGCCATCCATTATAATAGGGTGGCCCGTTTCCATTATTTTTCCTGAATATATTTATGAGCACCGATTATCTGAAGAAAATCCTGACCGCCCGCGTCTATGACGTTGCTGAAGAGACTCCGCTGGAATTTGCATCCAGTCTGTCTGCCAGGATGGATAACCGAATTATGCTCAAGCGCGAAGATATGCAGCGCGTATTCAGTTTTAAAATTCGCGGCGCGTATAACAAAATCGCCCATCTGACTCCTGCACAGTTAAAACGCGGTGTCATTTGCGCATCGGCTGGCAACCACGCGCAAGGCGTTGCCTTCAGTGCACGCAAACTGGGTTGCAAAGCGGTGATTGTGATGCCAACCACCACACCACCGGTCAAAATTGATGCAGTACGTACTTTTGGTGGTGACCTGGTCGACATCGTTCTGCATGGCGACTCTTACTCGGATGCGTACACCCATGCGCTGGAACTGGAAAAAAAACGCAAACTGACTTTCGTTCATCCGTTTGATGATCCGGATGTGATTGCCGGTCAGGGTACGGTCGGTATGGAAATTCTGCGCCAGCACTCCGGCCCTTTGCATGCGATTTTTGTGGCGATTGGCGGTGGTGGTCTGATCGCCGGTGTTTCTGCCTACGTGAAAGCGATTCGTCCTGATGTGCGCATTATTGGTGTGCAAACCAAAGATTCTGACGGCATGGCACGCAGCCTTGCCGCTGGTCGTCGTGTCACGCTGAATGATGTCGGTTTGTTTTCCGACGGTACCGCGGTCAAACTGGTCGGTGAAGAAACTTTCCGCCTGGCAAAGCAATATGTCGACGAAGTGATCACCGTGGATACCGATGAAGTCTGCGCCGCCATCAAAGATGTGTTTCAGGATACACGCAGCATTCTGGAACCGGCAGGTGCACTGGCCGTTGCAGGTTGCAAAGCATATATCGAACGAGCACGTCTGGCGAAGAAACCGGTAAAAGCAGAAACTATGGTCGCGATTGCCTGTGGCGCGAACATGAACTTTGACCGTCTGCGCTTTGTCGCAGAACGTGCAGAAGTCGGTGAAGCGCGTGAGGCAGTATTTGCAGTGACTATTCCGGAAGAGCGAGGCAGTTTCCGCCGTTTCTGTGAACTTGTAGGACCACGCAATGTCACAGAATTCAACTACCGCATCAGCGATGAAAAACAGGCGCACATCTTTGTCGGCATTCAGGTGCATGACAAAACTGAATCAGGCAAGATTGCACGCAACTTTGAAAAGCACGGTTTCCCGACGCTGGACCTGACCGAAGACGAGCTTGCCAAACTGCATATCCGGCATCTTGTTGGCGGAAAAAGTGCGCTGGCCAAGGATGAATTATTATATCGCTTCGAATTTCCTGAACGTCCGGGTGCGCTGATGCGTTTCCTGAACAGTATGGCTCCGAACTGGAATATCAGCCTGTTCCACTACCGTAATCACGGTGCGGATTATGGTCGTACGCTGGTTGGTCTGCAGGTGCCGAAAAAAGAAATGAAAGCATTCCGCGAGTTCTTGTCCACACTGGGCTACCGCTACTGGGATGAAAGTAATAACCCGGTGTATCAGCTGTTCCTTGGCTGATCCCGTACTATCGTTGAATCACTATGTCTGACAAAACCTTCGCAACCCCGGAGCAATCTGCGCTGGGGAAAGCAACAACGTACGAATCGGAATACAACCCTGCGTTGTTATTCCCGATTCCGCGCCTCGCCAAGCGTGAAGAAATTGGTGTAACCGGCAATCTGCCGTTTTTTGGTATGGATATCTGGAATGGTTACGAATTATCGTGGCTGAATCAACGCGGTAAGCCGCAGGTAGCGATTGCCCGTTTTCTGATTCCGGCGGATTCGCCTTTTCTGATTGAGTCCAAATCATTCAAACTGTATTTAAACTCTTTCAATCAGACCAGAGTCGCATCGACAGAAGATCTGGTGCAGATGCTGCAGAAAGATTTATCGGCTGCGGCCGGTGCCAGCGTACAGGTCAGCCTGACACTGCCTGAACAGTTTTCTGAACTGCAGTTCGGTGAGTTACCGGGCATGCTGCTGGATCGTCTGGATATCGACGTGGATCAGTATGAGCCCGTGCCATCGCTGCTGACGGCAAACTTTGATGACGCGATTGTCGAAGAACGTCTGGTGTCGCATTTGCTGAAGTCAAACTGCCTCGTCACCGGACAGCCTGACTGGGGCAGTGTGCAGATTCATTATGTTGGTCCGCAAATTGATCAGGAAAATCTGTTGCGCTACCTGATCGGATTCCGTAATCACAATGAGTTTCATGAACAATGCGTTGAACGCATTTTTATGGATGTCATGCGCCAGTGCAAACCGCAGAAATTATCCGTATATGCACGCTACACCCGGCGTGGCGGACTGGACATCAATCCGTGGCGCACTAATTTCAGCACCGCGCAAATGCCTTCCAATGCAAGGCATGCAAGGCAATAAGCAAGACAGATATTTTTCCGGACTAAGGTATGTTAACAAAACAATTCATGAAAATTTTCCCTGCACTGCTGAGCGCTGCATTACTGATGCCGGGCTTTGTACACGCTGAAGACACGCCAGAAGACAGCTGGTGGCAAAAATCCAAAGATAAAGTAACAACCCTGTACGATAAAGGTGAACTTTCATTGCTGGTTTCCGGCTGGGCGCGTCACGGACGCGGCACTTACACCCGCGAACGCATCGATGAACTGAATGAAAAAGCCTGGGGTCTGGGTTTTATGAAAACCATGCGTGATGGAAAAGACAATGAAGAAGCAATCTTCGGCATGGTCATTTCCGACTCGCACTTCAAACCTCAGCCTATGGCCGGTTACGCCTATCAGTGGATGAAGCCGATTAACAACGAATGGGAAGCCGGTATCGGTGCCACTGGTCTGCTGATCAGCCGTACTGATTACTTTGGTGGTGTACCATTTCCGGCTGTATTACCTGTTGCCTCCGTTGGTACGCGTCACAACAAACTGATGGCGGCATATGTCCCCCGCTTTTCGCGCAACAAAGGGAACGGCGATGTGCTGTTGCTGTTCGTCAGAATCGACCTGAATTAACTGATTGACGAAACACGCGCTGCTTGCCATCATAGACCGGATTGACCGGATTCTGCGGTATTAATCGCGAATCCGGTGGCTTACCCGAGCCATAGGCCGGGTTCGCCGGACCGGAAAGCGATAGCAGCCTTGCAACTGCCAGGATCACTTACCTCTGTTCTGCGAACCGGGATGTTGTTCAACCATCCTGCAGATTTTTGTCGTGATACCCGTCAACACGTCTAAGAACACACCAGTTCCACCCAGTGAAATCCGCTCTGAATGGCACCCCGGGCTATTGCAACTTTTACCAGACGCAGTCTATGTGCTGACCGATCAGCGCATCAGCTTTGCCAATCCTGCGGGATTAGAATTATTAAAGGCCGAATCTCTTTCACAAATTCTTGGCCTGTGCCCTGAAGAATTTCTGATCGCTCAGCATCACCAGACTGTCCGCCAGTTATTTGAAATCGGGAAGAACGAACGCATTCCCGGCCCTCAGTACTTTCAGTGTAAGGCGCTGGATGGCAGCCGCATTGACCTGGAAATTTACAGCCGCGGTTTTATGCTGGATCACATTCCGGCCATTCTGATTACTGCCCGCAAACAACGCAGCTCTCCGGCCGCGTATCCTGTGATGATCAGCAGCCAGCATCCGAGCAGCCGTGTGCATGAAGCGCTTCACCACGAGAAAGAAATTCTCGAAATGATTGCGCTGGATAAGCCACTGACAGATATCCTAGAAGACGTTTGCGACAGGATGGAGCGCTTGCTGGATAACGGTGCGATGTGCGCTATCAGTCTTTATCATCCTGAGGATGGTATTTTGCGTCTTGGCGCTGGCCCTTCCTTACCGGAATCCTTCACCCGCGCCCTGTCTGTTTTACAAGTTGGCACCAGCCACGGTTGTTCTGCTGAAGCAGTGTTTTATGACCGTATTACGATTGTGCAGGATATCAGCCTCAGCCCCTCGTGGGAAAACCTGAAATCAGTTGCCGCTGCTGCCGGTATCCGTGCAGCATGGTCGCTGCCGATTCGTACTGCGTTCAGCAATGTACTGGGTTCTGTTGATGTTTATTATGATTATGAACATCATCCGAATGACGATGAGCAAAGCATGATTACCGATGCTTCCGATCTGATCGGACTGGCCATCGATAAAAAGAATATGGAGCAAAGCCTGGAGGAAAGCGAGGAACGCTATCGCTCCGTGGTGACAAATCTGACAGAGGGAATTATGGTGATTGGCTCGAAAGGCCAGATCCTGACCAGCAATCCTTCTGCACTGAAAATTCTGAAAATCGACTATCCGGAAACATCGGAAAAACGACAGCGCTATTTCCGCCGATTATTCACAGAAGACGGCACTACCGTCGACACTGGCAATGATCCGGCATCCCGCGTATTCCGTAATGGTGAACCGATTCTCGATTTAACGCTGGGTGTGGAATTACAGGATAATTCCGTGGTCTGGCTGCAAATTAACTGTCTGCCGATTATCCGTAAATCCGGTGATACCGTCTCTTCGGTGCTGGTATCGTTCACAGACACCACAGAAATGCGTGCGACTCAGCAGCAGCTCAGTTACATGGCTTCATATGATGCGCTGACCGGCTTGCCGAACCGACACTATCTGAATCAGCGTCTGAATAAAGCCGTCTCCGATGCCGCTCAGTTACAGCAAAAAGTCGCGCTGATGTTTCTGGACCTGGATCGTTTTAAAAACGTCAACGATACGGCGGGGCATGCAGCAGGAGACACCCTATTGCGTGAAGTGGCTCAGCGTTTGCGTCTTTGTGTCAGTGAACACAATCTGCTGGCGCGGCTCGGTGGCGATGAATTCGTAATTGTTGTGGAAAATCTGCGCGATGCTGCACAAATCCGTGCCATCGGTGATCAGGTGTTACAGCAACTGCATATCCCGTTTTATATCGATGGCAAGGAATATCATCTGGGCACATCCATCGGTATCAGTATTTATCCGCATGACGGCAGTGATGTATCTGAACTGATGCGCTGCGCTGATTCAGCGATGTATCACGCCAAAGAATGCGGCAAAAATAATTATCAGTTCTTCACTACGGAGCTGAACGTCCGCGCACAACACCGGTACACCATCGAAAGCAGTCTGCGCCGTGCATTGATCGAGCATGAATTTGAGGTGTATTACCAGCCGAAAATCGCCATGCACAGCGGACAAATTATCGGTGCTGAAGCGCTGATACGCTGGAATATGCCGGGAATGGGTTTAACCTCACCTGCCGAATTTATTCCGATTGCGGAAGAGCTCGGACTGATTCTGCCGATAGGCCGTTGGGTGCTGGAACAAGCCTGTCAGCAAACTATGCAATGGCGGCGGCAAACCGCATCTGATCTGACAATCAGCGTCAATATTTCGCCAAAGCAATTTGCAGATGCTGCACTGCCTGCTTTTATCGCCGGAGTACTCGACCGGACTGGTTTACCCGGCACTGCACTGCAGCTTGAAATCACCGAAGGCTTATTAATGAGCGATCCTGAGCAACTGCTGCCAGTCTTTAATGCACTGCGTGCACTGGGTGTCAGTATTTCTCTGGATGACTTCGGGACAGGCTTCTCATCGCTCTCTTACCTGCAACGCTTCCCGATTGATAACCTGAAAATCGACCGTTCCTTCATTCATCAGATTCCTGACCATCAGGATTCCATCGCATTGACGCAAGCCATTATTGCCATGGCCAGTGCACTGAAAATGCGGGTAACGGCGGAAGGTGTGGAGACCGAGGCACAGCTGCATTTCCTGTCTGAAACCGGCTGCCACGATTTACAGGGTTATTATTTCAGCCCGCCGGTCACTGCTGAAAAATTCGGTGCACTGCTGTCGCGCAAGCCAGCCTGAATTTCACCATTCTCTACACCTGAGCAGGGTTTCCAGCCTATAATTCGGGTATTGCTGGTCTTGCATTTTGCACACTAGGCCGTCACTTTTATTGCATCATGACAAATATTGCAAAAATTCTCCCGCCTGGAAATGTTCTGCTGGATCTGGAAATCTCCAGTAAAAAAAGAGCATTTGAACAAGCGGGGCTGCTGTTTGAAAACAATTGCAGCATTGCCCGTTCTACCGTTTCTGAAAATCTGTTTGCACGTGAGCGCCTCGGTTCTACCGGTCTTGGTCACGGCGTTGCGGTACCGCATGGCCGTATCAAGGGCCTCAAAGCGCCGATCGCAGCGTTTGTGCGTCTGAAAGACGGTATTCCGTTTGAGTCACCGGATGGTCAGCCTGTCACTCTGCTGATCTTCCTGCTGATGCCGGACAATGTACTGCAACAACATCTGGAAACACTGTCGGAAATCGCGGAAATGCTGTCCAGCGAAAACTTCCGTAACGAACTCAGCAATGAACCCGATCCTGCCATCGTACATCAGAAAATTATGGCATGGCAGCCGGGTAGCCCGCAGCTTTCCTGAACCCTGATTTCAGCACCGAACCATGCCCTTAAATACAGAACTCACGATACAAAAGATTTACGACGATAACCGTGACAGTATGCAGCTTGGCTGGTTCGCCGGCTTTGCCGGTGCAGACAAATGTATCACCGGTGATGCCGCTTCTGCCGCTGACCAGGTTGGCCACTTAAACCTGATTCATCCTGGCCGCATTCAGGTGCTGGGCCATCAGGAACTTGCTTACTATCATCGTTTATCACCGGCATCACGCGGCAATCTGATCCGCGAACTGGTTGCAGGACAGCCACCGGCACTGATTGTTGCGCAGGGTCTGGATTCGCCTGCGGACTTTTTGACCAAGTGCGACGATAACAATATCCCGCTGTTTTCCACACCATTCCCGTCGGCACAGGTGATTGATTACCTGCGTGTCTATCTGTCCAAAAAACTGGCACAAAAAGTCACGATGCACGGGGTATTCATGGATGTACTCGGCGTCGGCGTGCTGATTACCGGTGAATCCGGTCTCGGTAAAAGTGAACTGGGTCTGGAACTGATTTCCCGCAGTCACGGGCTGGTGGCAGATGATGCGGTTGAATTTTCCCGTATCGCACCGAATATGATCGAAGGCCGCTGCCCGGAACTATTGCAGAATTTGCTGGAAGTCCGCGGTCTGGGCCTGCTGGATATCCGTGCGATTTTCGGTGAAACTGCCGTGCGCCGCAAAATGCGGCTGAAGCTGATTGTGCATCTGGTCAGACGCAGTACGCTGGAAGAAAACTATGAGCGTTTGCCGATTGATTCGCAGACCGAAGACGTGCTCGGCTTACCAATACGCAAAGTGGTGATTCCGGTGGCAGCCGGCCGCAATATCGCGGTATTGCTGGAGGCTGCGGTACGCAACACCATTCTGCAATTACGCGGAATCAACACGCTGGAAGATTTCATGGAACGCCAGCGCAAGGCGATGGAAGCCGGAGACTAAGCATGGAAATTTTACTCATCTCGGGCATTTCCGGTGCCGGTAAATCGGTCGCGCTGCGCGTGCTGGAAGATGCCAATTATTACTGCGTTGATAATCTGCCGCCGGGATTGTTGCCACAACTGGTGGAAACCCTGGTCACGGATAATCAGTTATCTGCCGCCATAGCAATTGATACCCGCAGCGCCAGCGGATTGCATTTTCTGCCGCAAACCATACAGATGCTGAAGAAAGAGGGTCACCATGTCAGGATTCTGTTTCTGACCGCCAGCACAGAATCTCTGGTCGCCCGTTTTTCTGAAACACGCCGCAGTCATCCTTTGTCACGCCGCCTGAATCTGGATATGAACCAGACGCCGACCAAAACCCTGACTGAATGTCTGGATGAGGAGCGCGACATTCTGGCGCCGATTCAGGGGCTGGCGCACGTGATCGACACCACCGATTTGCGTGCGAATCAGCTACGCGCATGGGTCAAAGATTTCATCGGCATCCCGAATATTCCTCTGGTGCTGATGTTTGAATCATTTGCGTTCAAACGCGGCGTTCCTCTGGATGCGGATCTGGTATTCGACGTCCGCATGCTGCCGAACCCGCATTACGATCTGGCTCTGCGTGATCTGACTGGACGTGATCAGCCGGTTGTTGATTTCCTTGAAAATCAGCCAATGGCGCATGAGATGTATCACGATATTCTGCAATTTCTGGAAAAATGGATTCCATCGTTCAAGAAAGATAACCGCAGCTATCTGACCGTGGCGATCGGCTGCACCGGCGGACAGCACCGTTCCGTGTTTATGGTGGAAAAACTGGCGCGGCATTTCGCGAAACTTGAAGATGTTCTGGTAAGGCACCGCCGTTTGCAATAAGCAAGCCATCGTATTTGCATAGTCTGATCTGAGCGGCGCACCGATGACAGTGCGCCGTTTTTTATTGCTGTTGCACACCATCGTACCGGAACTGACTTTGCTGCCCCGCATTGCCGGAAAATGCCTGTTTTGCGGAGTTCAGCACAGCAACTCCCCTGTCGTCGGCAGAAAGTCCGGACTTACGCTAATGGCCGATGACGATTTCTGCAGCATCCGACGTACGTGACTTCTGTTCCGGTTCAGGCGATGTCATTCCATCCGTTCCCTCAGTCGTCCTGTCGGTATCAGATATTCAAGGCGACGCTGGCAAAAAATCCAGCTTTCTCAGGAATTGTTCGAACGCAGGTTGCCATGCTGCCCGGTTACCGACAAAGCTGGCGTGACCATCTTCTTTATATGGCGGCAGTTGGACAAATTCGCCCTTGCCGCCCGCGCCGGTATACGCAGCAAGCCATTCAAGCGGCAGTTTTTTTCCCCAGAACTGATCGTTCTCGCTGTATAACCACAAGGTCGGCACCTTTGCCGTCGTACCGTAACTGCGGAACATTGCCGTCATCCGGTACGCGCTGCACGGAACACCGGGATGCCCGACCGGATCACCGCCACCACCGCCGGCAAAGTTCACTGCTGCCACCATGCCGGGCACCTCTCTGGCAGATAAAGCGATTGCCGTCGCTCCGCCAAAAGACTGGCCGACAACAATACCGCGCGCGGCGTTCACATAGGAATAGCCTGCAACGTGCTTCAGCACTGCGATGGTCTGATCGGCCGCTGCAGCATATGCAGGCGGGTACTGGCGGGAATCACAGCGGCCGGAGTCTTCCACATCCGGGCCGCCGGATTCGCCATAGCCGACACGGGTCGGCACCAGTACGGCAAATCCCAGAGAGACAAAATAGCGGGAGTTTTCTGAATAGCGCTGACGCTGCATACCAGCGAGATTGCCATTCGCAGGCCGGCCATGATTCAGCACCAGATACGGCGCATTCATGCGCTGATCGTCCCGAAAAACCGTTACTTTGATTCGCTGACTGACTTCCTGACCATATATATTCCTGACGCTGACCGGCACCTCGATAACTTCCTCGATAACGGTTGCGGTGGCATGTGCGGACATCAGCAAAAAAAGCAGCGACAAGCCGCATTGTTTCAACATCGTTTCACTCCTGAGTCATGGCTGATGATTAGAACTCATTTCATAAATAGCCACGAGTGCGAACGCGAGGTGCCGGGAGGCAGTGCGCGGCGCCGTTGCGCAGCACAGGCTGGTGCCTGTGCAAGCGACGCAACAAAGCAATGCGCCCGGCACCTCCGTTCCCGGAGGGTTTGCCTCATAGCGCACGCTGGACAGCGTTGGACGCGTTGTAAATAGCGCCGCTATTTACTGCCTTGTCCGCCTTGCCAGCCTGCGCTATGAGGCAAACGCATCTCGCGGGTATTTATGAAATGAGTTCTAGGCTCATCGCGCCCCGGCGGTATCACTTCAACACGGCCAGAGGCTATCTGCCGGCACGTAATTGCCCGTTTCCGTGCCAAATGCGGAGTTCAGCACAGCAACTCCTCTGTCGTCGGCAGAAAGTCCGGACTTTCAAAAAGCGCTGATGACGATATTTGCATAGCTTTCACATTCATCACAAGCATGAGGCGATAAAAAACCGCCGGTGAGTTCACACCAGCGGTTTGTCTTTTTGATGCCGCTTCGCAGTTACAGCATAACAACCTGACGCATTTTACGTGCTGTGTAAGCAAGGAAAATGACTGTCAACGCCGTTGCGGCAACCCATGAAACGCCGACTGCTGTCCAGTCCAGACTGGCTCCTTTGAGGATTTTGCCCAGCATCTGATTCTGTGTCAGCACGGGAACCCATGCTGTCCATGCCGGCTCACGTCCCGGGAACATAACCGGTACCAGAGAAATCATCGGAATGATCATCGTGGTCAGCTGCGTACGAATCTGCGCTTCTTTGAAGCTCTTGCAACTCAGCGACAGTGCAATCTGTATCGCCGACACCATCGCTACCAGCGGTGTCAGCACCAGCATGAAATAACCGGCATCGCGCAGGCCGAACTGAAATTCTGCCTTCAGAGTTTCATTCTGAATCAGCGCCTGCGTCGGGAAAAAGCTCAGTATTGTCAGCGCCAGCACTGCCATACCGACCAGCGTGACTGCCAGCCATTTACCGAGCGCCAACTGCACACCACCCACCGGATTCATCATCAGCGGTTCCAGCGATCCGCGTTCGCGTTCACCGGCTGTCGTGTCAATCGATGCATACATACCACCCACCACAATCGCCATCAGCACCATCATCGGCAGCATTTCCGTCACGGTGGCACGGCGCTCTTCCGCCGCCCGCAAATACACTTCCTTCACTTCCACACGCTGCAGCAAATCACTGGAAATACCACGCATGGTCAGATCAGCAATCATGGTTTCCTGTGCAAAACCCTCCAGCAGACGGCGCAAAGGACGTAAGCCGAATTCTGCGCTGCGGTTCGCTGTGTCATACGCGATTTTCAAAGTGACTTTTTCGCCATGGAGAAAGCGCTGTTCCGCATCTTCCGGCACCAGCAACACCGGCAGACTCAGTTCTTTACTGCGTGATTTCTGTTCGTAATCAGCAGGCGCTTTTAAGATGGTATAGCCCTGACGCTGAATGAAATTTTCCAGCTGTGGCGCATGTTCCATACCCACCGCCATGACTTCACGCCGCTCTTCCTGCCCTTCCACCTGCGACAAAACCACCGAAAAAATCAGCAGCATCAGCGGCACACCGAACAGCGAAGTCGCCAATGCTGTCAGCAGCGTACGTTTGTCGCGCAATGCATCTTTCAGTTCTTTCAGAACAATCGTGAAACCCACGCTCATACTGCCTCCTTGTGCTGATGCGACTGACCTGCAAATGCCAGCGATACAAATGCATCTTCAAAATCCTGATGTCCGGACAACTGCTTCAGCTGTGTCACAGTTCCCTCCGCCACATTGCGGCCGCCAGCCACAATCACCACGTGATCACACAAACGCTCCACTTCCTGCATGATGTGGGTGGACACGATAATGCACTTGCCGCCACCCTGCGGTGATTTCAGGAATAACAAAAATTCACGCAGGGCACGGGTTGCCACCACATCCAGGCCATTGGTCGGCTCATCAAGAATAATGTTTTTCGGATCATGTACCAGAGCACGGGCCAGCGCAGTTTTCATGCGTTCACCCTGGCTGAATCCTTCTGTACGACGGTCCAGTAAAGGCTGCATTTCCAGCCATTGCGCCAGCTGTTCAATACGCTGTTCCGTCTGCTCTGCACTCAGTCCGTGCAAACGGCCGTAGTAGCGGATGTTTTCGCGGGCAGTCAGACGCGGATACAGTCCGCGTGCATCGGATAACACGCCCATTTGCGACTGCGTGGCGTAACTGCCCGGTGTCACCGCTGCGCCATCCACCAGAATATTGCCGCTGTCAGATGGCAGCAGCGCAGCAATCATACGCAGCGTGGTTGTTTTTCCGGCGCCGTTCGCGCCGAGCAATCCGGTAATCGCGCCATCTTCCGCACGGAAGCTGACGCCGTTGACTGCCTTGACCAGTTCCTGCTGTTTTTTCATCAGACCCAGTGAGCGCAAAACCTGACGCCAGTCTGCTGTCGCCTGCGCTCCCTGACGGATGAAATGTTTATTGAGATCTTCAACAACAATCATGGCTGCACCTCCGACTTCGCCTGCACCGGCATCCAGGCCATCGGGCGCGGAATTTGTTTAACGCAACGCTGGTTCACTGCCAGCGCCTCTTTTTCATCTTTTGCATGAATGAAGCGATAGTTCACATCACGAATACATGCATTCATTAACATACCGTGTCCGGCGTGCTGCACACTGATATGTACCGTTTTCGCTCCCAGTGCTTTTGCAACCGCATCACCGTGGCGGGTTGGTGTAACCGGATCAATACCGCCACTCAGCAGCAGCACAGGCACAGGTGCAGGCGGAACAGAGTAAAATGCTTCAGGCACTTTGGCCCGTGGCCAGTTTTTACAGATGCGCTGATAATTTTCTTCGGCATTCTGCAGGAAGACACTGCCATCATTTTTCGGTGCCGGACGCTGCAAGGCTTCGCTGCACCAGACTGCATAGTGCATACCGAAACTCATACTGGCTGCACCCGGCAAATTACCGCCGCCGCTCATCGTCACCAGCGGCAGGAAATCTCCGTGTGCTGCACGGCTGATCGCGAACGGCAGCATTGCTGTCTGCGCCGGTACATATAAGGTTCGCTGTACCATTCCGATCACGGACGATGGTGTGATGGTCACTGTCTGCATCTGACCTGTACGGGGATGCTGGAGGCTGACTTTTTGCGGCGGGCTCTGCAGCAGACGATTCCATTGAGCGCGGACATCCGGATAGGCTTGCTTACAGGCTTTATCCTGCTCACAGAAAGCAAAGACGCCGTCCAGTGCCACGGCGGTATCTTCGGCAGGTAAGCGCATGTCCGGCGGTACAACACCATCCAGCACCAGGCGTCTTACCTGTGAAGGAAACTGGCGCAGATACTCAAGCCCGACGCGGGTACCGTAAGAAACACCAACCAGATTAATTTGCCCGTAACCCTGCTGACGACGCACCGCTTCCAGATCATTCACCGCAATACTGGTGATGTACTGATCGAGCTGACCATGCGGCAGTTTTTGTAACCTTGTCCGGCATTGCTCCATGCGCTGATACATGGTGTCATCGTCGCCGTTGAAATCATCTTTTTCCAGCTCGGGGCATTGCAGACTGGCACTCTTACCGGTGCCGCGCTGATCAACGAATACCAGATCACGACGTTTATTAAGGCGCGACAGCATGCCATTGCCGGCACCGGCTAACTGGATAGCACTCTGCCCCGGCCCGCCTGCTAATAAAAACACGGCATCCGGCAGTTTATTTTTATCCTGCGACGGCAGAACAACGTAATGAATATCGATTCTCTGACCGGAAGGCTGAGCGGGATTCAGTGGCTGTTGCACGACACCGCAACGCACTTCCTGTGGGAAATCCGGGTGGCGGCATGCTGTGGTTTGTGCAGCCGCGACACCGGAAAACAACAGACCGGACAGTAACCAGCCTGTGCGTGAAATAGCAGACAAGTGAAACTCCCTGTGTTGATACAAAACAAGGAGTGTAATTCATGCTTATTTTCTTAACTATGAAAATCTGTGCTGATGTGCAACATAAAACAACGGCCTCAGAGCGAACTGTCTTGCACCAGCGTTGTCAGCAAACTGCGAACCGGTGCAGGCAGCGCCAGCGTATCCGCTTGCTCAGGAGAAGCAATGCTGTATCTGCTTTCAGCCACTTGCGGCAACCAGCGGGAGCCCTCAGCAATCACCGGAAAAATCTGCAGCCGGAAGTGCGTAAATACATGTTCGAAATCGGGCAACAGGCGAACTGACTGCACCTCTGTGAATTTTTCTGCAAAAGCGCTGACGGCATTTGTATCCGGTTCAAACAATGCATCATCCGCCAGTTGCATACCGCCAATTTCCGGCAGCGACAGCAAACCACCCCAGATACCGGATGGCGGACGCTGCTCGAGCAGCACCTGTCCGTTTACCATGACGACCGGCATCAATACCCGCTTGCTCGGTACTGCTTTCTTGGGTTTGCGTACTGGTAACTCCGCAGTCAGCTGCTCACGATTGGCAACACAATGCGGCTGTAACGGACAAAGCATGCATACCGGTTTGCTCCGTGTGCACACTGTTGCGCCAAGATCCATCAGGCCCTGGGTGTAAGCATCGATTCCTTCGGCTGGCAACAGGCTGTCTGCAAGCAACCAGAGCTGATCCTCCACAGGCTTATTACCGGGATATTCGCGGATACCGAACACACGCGCAAACACCCGCTTCACGTTGCCATCCATAATCGCAGCACGGGTACCGTAGGAAAAAGCACTGATCGCAGCAGCAGTAGAACGACCGATACCCGGCAATGCCTGTAACAGCACAGGATCAGCCGGAAATTCCCCCCGATAAGTTGCAACCACTTCCTGCGCACACCGGTGCAGATTGCGCGCACGGGTGTAATAGCCCAGGCCTGCCCACAATGCCATCACATCTTCAATGGGTGCCTCAGCGAGGCTGAACACATCGGGAAAGCGCTGCAAAAAGCGCTCGTAATAGGGAATTACCGCCGTTACCTGTGTCTGTTGCAGCATAATTTCCGACAGCCAGACACGGTAAGCAGTACGGTTTTTCTGCCAGGGTAAATCGTGACGGCCATGCACACGCTGCCACTGAACAACACGATCGCCTAAAGAAGGCCCGTCAGAAAAAAAACTGGCGGCTGTTGCCGCCAGATCAGGATGTAAAACTGTCATACCAAATCAGGCTGCGACACGCATAGGGTTTAAGTCTGCAGCCAGCGCAGTGCGTAACTGCGTTTCAAGTTCAGACATTTTTTGCTTCTGCGCATCCAGCTCAGCCTGAATACTTTCAAAGCTGGCGATTTTATCTTCAAGGCTGTCAGTCGCAACGTGAATACGCTGAATCGATTGCATACGATTTTTCAGTTGCAGCTTATGTTCACGTATCTGTGCCTCTAACGGTGCCATCACCACTTTCTGCCATGCCTCTACATCTTTATTGGCTTGAAGAAAGTTTTGTTTAATACGCGCGGCAATCGAATCGAAGAATTTATGCATCAGCGTAGTACGGGTCTGCGGCAATATCGTCACGATATTAAACTGCTTCTGGAAAACCAGTTCGATCGCATCCAGTTCTTCGACATACTTATCCAGCGAAAAAGACATCGGTGCGGACAGCGCCAGTCCGTGTTCGGTAGAGAACTTACGGTACATCACGCCCATCATTTCTGAAATTTCATCCGTCTTCTTGTTAGACTGAATCAGATTTGCACGGGCACGGGAAAAGAATTGTTTGACTGCATCCAGCAATCCCAGCGATGTGCGGCTTTTTTCCATCGCTTCGCGGGTCTGACGCACTTCCTCACGCAGAATATCCATACCCAGTGTTGTGAACACTTCGGTAGATAAACGGGTAAAGACGGAACGCGTACCTTGCATGCGGATCAGGCTTGCATCGAATTCTTTTTTCTCGGCATCAACACGTTTCATCATGTGCTCGATGACATTCATGTTTTTACCGCGCAGGCTTTTCAGTTCCAGCATCTGCTCAATGACATTGCGACTGCGGGATGCCAGCATTGCCTGCTGTGTACCGACAATTTCATTGACTTCACTGGTCAGTTGCCCGCGGATAATATCCTGCTTGGCGGGAATCAGTTCTTTTGACAATGCGTGTTCCAGCGCCGGCAAACGGCTGCGCGCCAGTAATGGTGCATCTTTATTAATTTTTGCGACCAGACCTTTTTGCGCAGAAACCGGGAAAACCTGCTTCTCTTCCAGACCCAGTGTATGTGCGACAGTTTCTACCTGACGCTTCAGCTGCCCATCAACTTCTTCTTTGGTACGCAGCTCATCCCACATGCTGTCAATTTTGTTCAGCACAACCAGACGACCGAGCCCGTTACCGATATGGTTACGCCAGACATCAATGTCGCTCTTGGTTACACCGGTATCAGCTGCCAGAATGAACAATACTGCATGTGCGTTCGGAATCAGGTTCAGCGTCAGTTCCGGTTCGGTACCGATAGCATTCAGTCCCGGCGTATCAACAATAATCAGACCCTCTTTGAGTAAAGGGTGAGGGAAATTCACAACCGCATGACGCCACTGAGAAATTTCAACCAGTCCGTTTTCATCAACTTCAAGTGCGGCATCCGGGTCCTGTTCGTCAAACAGGCCATATTGTTTTGCCACATCCACGCTGACTTTTTTTGTCAGGCTAACCTGCCGGAACGCATCCAGCATTCCGTCACCTGACTGCACATCCAGCGGCAACACTTTCCAGACATGATTCTGTCCTTTGTATTCACTGGTGGATTGTGCTTCCGCACGGGTTTCGATTGGCAGCAAACGAATGCATGGCGGCACCGTTTCGTCATACATCAGCTCTGTCGGACACATGGTGGTGCGGCCTGCGGATGACGGCAATATGCGCTGACCGTAATCCGCAAAGAATATCGCATTGATCAGTTCAGACTTGCCGCGGGAAAATTCAGCGACAAATGCGATGGATAACTTATCGTCGACCAAACGTTCTGACAGGCGCGAGAGACGCTGATCTGTCGCCTGATCCGCCAGATCAGAACCACTGATCCAGGCGCGATAGTCCTGCAGTGCACGGGCCACGCCTTTGCGCCACTCACTGTATTCCTGGAAATTGCGAACCAGACTACTCATGTTTCCCTCTGATATTTTTTACTATCCCAAGTATATATGTAAGCGTGGCAAAAAATGCGCATTTCTCCTCTGAGCGGTGCACAGCCGTCGCATTCTTTCCGCAAAGTATCATTTTTGACAATGCTTACAGAAGAAGCTGCTGCGCTGTCCCTGCACAATACGCTGCACAGGGTGTGCGCAAATCCGGCAAGGCTGTGCTTCACGGTCATACACAAAATAACTTTGCTGAAAATAACCGCTTTGTCCGTCGACACCAATAAAGTCTTTCAATGTGCTGCCGCCCTGCTGAATCGCTGCTGCCAGCGTTTCACGAATCGCCTGAGCCAGTAACTGATAACTTTTTCTGCTGATCTTGCTTGCCGGTTTTTCAGGATGAATACCTGCTTTAAATAAACTCTCACAAGCATAAATATTACCGACGCCTACAACGATATCGCCGGCCAGCAACACCTGCTTAATTGCGGACTGTCGTTTGCGAGTAGCCTGATACAACACTTCTCCGTCAAAGCCATCATCCAGCGGTTCCACGCCCAGCTTTTTCAGTAACGCATGTTGCGCCAGCGGCAATGTATCTGCCGCATCATGCCAAAGCACTGCACCGAAACGGCGCGGATCCGTCATGCGGACTGCCTGCTCGCCAAACACAATATCCAGATGATCATGCTTTTCGGCGGGGCTACCGCGCGGCACCACCCGTAAATGACCAGACATACCAAGATGAATCAGCAAAGTGCCGTGCTCAAAGTGAAGCAGCAGATATTTACCGCGTCGTCCGGTGTGCTGTACGGTTTTGTTTTCCAGTAGCGCTGGCAACTGAGGCGGAAATGGCCAGCGCAAGCCTGCGCGGCGCATGACGACGGCTGTTACGGTTTTTCCGCTGATATGGGGATCAACACCCAGACGCGTTACTTCAACTTCCGGTAATTCCGGCATTTTCACTCCTTTTATTGCAGACCCGACAGTCTGAAAGTTTGTCCGAGTCTATCCGGCAGTACCAAAAAGACAGACAAAAAACATTTACAATCCGGCACAAGTCATTGAATACTGTTATTCACAATACAGCGTACAATCGGTCAGCTTATTTTTTATCGGATCTGCTTTGAATACCACTTTTGCACCCTTCAAACCTGCACTTTCAGCATTTCGCCCGATCAGTGCAATCGCCAGCTTACTGCTCCTGAGCGCCTGTGCAACGACTGGTCAGCAAAGGGCTCTGCAACCTGAAGATGCACACCATGCCCGTGATGCAGCAACTGCGGCACTGTCCACACCGGCTCCCGGTGGCAAAACAGCGAACACTATTGCTGTAGCGGAGGAAAAGCTGCCGAACGTCCGTCTGACCGATGAACTTTTTTACAAAATTCTGGCGTCCGAAATCGCTTTCCAGCGCGGGCAATGGCAACCGTCGTACGTCACTTTACTGTCCGTTGCTCAGCAAACACGTGATCCGCGTATTGCCAAACGCGCCATGGAAATGGCCCTTGCAGCCAGACAGCCCGGCGAAGCGCTCTCTGCAATTCGACTGTGGCGCGAATTATCACCTGAATCCAACGAAGCGACACAATACTACCTCGGCTTTATGCTGACTAACGGCGAGCTGGATGAAATCAAATCCGTCTACAGCCAGAAACTTGCAGAAAGTCAGCCTGCACAGCGCGGCATCCTGATGCTGCAGGCTCAGCGCCTGCTTTCCCGCGCAAAAGACAAACAAGCAGCATTAGCTGCGCTCGATCAGATTGTTGCACCATATCAGTCCGGTCCTGATGCCAAAGTCGCACAGGCACAGGCGGCGCTGAATGCAGGTGACAAAGCCCGCGCCATTCGTGAAGCGCGCCAGGTACTGACGTTGAAACCTGATTCTGAACTGGCAATTCTGACTATTGCACAAGCGTCTGCACCTGCCGAAGCAATTCCTGAACTTCAGACATTTATCGATAAAAATCCCGCTGCACAAGATCTGCGAATTGCGCTGGCCAGCCTGCTGATTGAGCAAAAACGTTATGCAGACGCCTCCGCTCAATTCAAACTGATCCTTCGTGACAAACCGGAAGACACCAACGCAACATACACACTCGCAGTACTGGCACTGGAACAACATCAGCTGGATGAGGCAGAAGCCGGCTTTATCCGCTATCTGCAACTGAGTGAGCAAAAAAGCGAAGAGCGCGATCTGACAATGGCGTATCTGAACCTTGCCCGCATTGCTTACGAAAGAAAAAATCCGCAGCAAGCTCAGGAATGGCTGGCAAAAGTAGATGCGATGGATGGACGCAATCCTGCGTGGTTTGGCGTACAACTGCGCCGTGCCAGTTTGTATGCACGCATGGGTAATCTCCCACAAGCCAGGGATATCCTGCACACCACGACTGCCGGCAGCGAATCCGAAGAAATTCAACTGATTCAGACTGAAGCGCAGTTACTGCGTGACAGTGGCAGCGTGCTGGAAACGGTGGAAGTCTTGCGACAAGGCATTAAGCGTTTTCCGAATGCCAGCGATCTGATGTATGACTATGCAATGGTGCTGGAAAGCCAGCAGAATTTCACAGAAATGGAGGCACAGTTGCGTAAAGTCATCCAACTGGCCCCTGATAATCAGCATGCTTACAATGCGCTGGGTTACTCATTTGCAGATAGAAATATCCGTCTGGATGAAGCAACTTCACTGATTGAGAAAGCAAATCAGCTTGCGCCGGAAGATCCGTATATTCTGGACAGCCTTGGCTGGGTTTACTTCCGTAAGGGTGATCATGCAAAAGCGGAAGAAATTCTTCGTAAAGCATTCAGCATGCGCACCGACCCTGAAATCGCAGCGCATCTGGGCGAGGTTCTTTGGGTAAAAGGGGATCAGTCAACTGCTCTGCAGATATGGCGTGACGCTTTGAAAAAAGATGCAACCAATCAGTCGCTGCGCAATACCCTTGACCGTCTGAAAGTTCAATTGTGATTCTTGTTCCGGTGGCGTAAATCACCGGAAATCTAAGCTATGCCAAGCATTTTTTCCCGACCGCTGCCATCAATGATGGCAGTTATTTTCTGTGCTATTTCACTCTCCGGATGTCAGAGTCTTTCACCGGTGGCGCATGTTCAGAAAAACATCAATCAAACCGCCGAACAGTCAGATGCATTCAGTTGCTCCGGAAAATTATTTATCCGGTATAACATCCAGGGGAAACCGCAACAATTTCCCGGAAGATTTGACTGGTCACAGCAAAAAGACAAACTGGAAATACAAATATACTCACCGGTAGGTCAGACCATTGCGCGCGTTACTGAACAACCGGAACAGGCTTCGCTGGAACAACCGGGCAAACCTGCTATTGTTTCTGCCAATCTGGATCAGTTACTGGAAGAAGTACTGCGCTATCCCTTACCAGCGAGCGGTATGAAAGGCTGGTTGCAGGGGAAAATTAAAAACGCTGACGGCCAATTCATACTGCTCAATCCGGAAGACCAGAGCCTGGAGCAAAGTGGCTGGAAGTTGCGCTTTGCCAGTTGGTATGCTGCGGGAAAACCCAAACGAATTGATATCAGCGGTTATACAGAACAAGCAGGTGAAGTCATAATACAAATCGTTCTCGAAGCTGAAGATTAAACAACATGACTCTTTCCCTGACCCGTTGCCCGGCACCTGCAAAACTGAATCTTTTTTTGCATGTGAACGGACGCAGATCCGACGGCTATCACCTGCTGCAAACAGTATTTCAGCTGATTGATCACAGTGATTATCTGGATGCAGAAGTTACTGATGACGGATGCATCACCCGAACCAATGATGTTCCTGGCGTACCGGAAGACAGTGACTTAATCGTCAGGGCCGCACGCCTGCTGCAACAGCATACAAATAGCCAACTCGGTGCCCGACTGACTCTGCATAAAACACTTCCTATGGGAGGTGGCCTCGGAGGCGGGTCATCAGATGCGGCAACCACACTGATGGCGCTGAACGCATTATGGCAAACCGGCCTCAGTCAGCAGGAACTCATGCGCATCAGTGTGCAACTCGGTGCAGACGTACCATTTTTCCTGTTTGGTGAAAATGCATTTGCTGAAGGTATCGGCGAGGAATTACAGCCGGTACAGACGCCGGATTGCTGGTACGTTGTAATTGAACCCGGAGTGCATGTACCGACCCCTGCAATTTTCAGCTCCGACCTGTTGACAAGGGACACCAAACCCGTCAAAATAACGGACTTTCCTGCTGACGAATTCGTTAAATGGAAAAATGATCTGCAGTCAGTAGCTTGCCTGCTGTATCCGGAAGTAGATAAAGCCGTTAAATGGCTAAATCAGTTCGGAGCAGCAAAAATGACAGGGTCCGGAGCGTGTGTGTTTTGCGCTGTTTCTGATGAATCAGAAGCCGATAAAATTATTACACAGCACGAGGGCAACTGGAAATTATGGAAAGCGAAATCACTGAACATTCATCCGATGATGAAAAAACTGCAGACAAAAGATTGATTCTGAAGCGAATTTCGTGATAAAATAATCGAAGTTCTGCTAGCAGAAAACAGGTTTTAGTGTAGGGGAATCGCCAAGCTGGTTAAGGCACCGGATTTTGATTCCGGCATGCAAAGGTTCGAATCCTTTTTCCCCTGCCAACATACAGAAAGCCGCCGCATACTTTGTGCGGCGGCTTTTTCAGTTTTTGCTTTTGATGATTTGTCGTATAGACTCAGACATCATCCTCACCGTATATTCAGCCGATAGGTCCCGCCATGGCAAACGCGCGCGTCAACGACAACATGATGGTCTTCACTGGTAACGCTAATCCGACTCTTGCAGCCGGTGTTGCCAAGCAATTAGGTATTCCGCTCGGAAAAGCCGATGTTTCTAAATTTTCTGACGGCGAAGTTGCTGTGGAGATTAACGAGAATGTTCGTGGTAAAGACGTTTTCGTACTGCAGTCGACCTGCGCTCCGACCAATGACAACCTGATGGAACTTATGCTGATGGTTGATGCACTGAAACGTGCATCTGCTGGTCGTATTACCGCAGCCATCCCTTACTTCGGTTACGCACGTCAGGATCGTCGTCCGCGCTCTGCGCGTGTGGCAATTTCTGCAAAAGTTGTTGCTAACATGCTGGAAGAAGCCGGCGTTGACCGCGTTCTGATTATGGATCTGCATGCAGATCAGATTCAGGGTTTCTTCGACATTCCTGTTGATAACATCTATGCATCCCCGATTCTGCTCGGCGATCTGGTTGCAAAAAATTACGAAGATCTGCTGGTTGTTTCGCCAGACGTTGGTGGTGTTGTTCGCGCTCGTGCGCTGGCAAAACGCCTGAACTGCGATCTGGCAATCATCGACAAACGTCGCCCTAAAGCGAACGTTTCTGAAGTGATGAACATCATCGGTGAAGTCGAAGGCCGTAACTGCGTCATTATGGATGACATGGTCGACACAGCCGGTACACTGGTAAAAGCTGCTGAAGTTCTGAAAGAACGCGGCGCGAAGAAAGTACTGGCTTACTGTACACACCCGGTATTGTCCGGCCCGGCAGTGGATCGTATTTCCAATTCCCCGCTGGATGAACTGGTCGTTACCGACACTATCCCGCTGACAGCCGCTGCACGCGCTTGCAGCAAAATCCGTCAACTGTCCTGTGACAGCTTGCTGGCAGAAACATTCCGCCGTATCACTAAAGGTGAATCGGTCATGTCTCTGTTCACTGATTAATTACACAAAGCATTCTTGCGCCGTCCGGTTCGGGCGGCGCTTTTTTTGCGGCCCTGGTCGCGGGGCCGTTTCACCGCAAGCATTGCTTGCACAATTTGGAGTTACACCATGAAAATCACAGCATTCGCACGCAAAGAGCAGGGGACCGGAGCGAGCCGCCGCCTGCGCCGCGCTGGCCAGACACCAGGCATCATCTACGGTGGCACAGAAGCCCCTGTAGCAATCACTCTGGATCACAACGCACTGTTCCACGCACTGCGTAAAGAAGCATTCCACGCTTCTATCCTGGATATGGAAGTAGATGGCAAAGTAGAAAAAGTTCTGCTGCGCGACTTCCAGATGCACGCTTTCAAACAAATGGTTATGCACGCTGACTTCCAACGTGTTGACATGACACAGAAGATCACTGTCAAAGTACCTCTGCACTTTGTTAACGCAGAAGTATCTCCAGCAGTTAAACTGTCTTCCGCTCTGATCAGCCACGTAGCGAACGACGTTGAAGTTTCCTGCCTGCCAGCAGATCTGCCAGAATTCATCGAAGTAGACCTGTCCAAGATCGAAGCTGGTCAGTCTGTCCACGCTGCTGATCTGGTTCTGCCAGCTGGTGTTACCGTTGTTCACGGTGACGCAACTGTTGCTAACGCAGCTGCTTAATCTGTTTATTCAGATTTCCGGAAAAGCCAGCCTTGTGCTGGCTTTTTTGTTTTTCTGAGCACTTATACTGCATTTACAGTTACCACAGTTTTTCCTTCCTGCCTCCCTTTTCACTTCCCTTCCCTGTTCCGTTTTTCGTCACCACACAATGACTAAAGTCTGGTCCCGACAATCGATCAGCGATAGCATACATCCGTCCTTACTCAGTTGTGCGGATATCCGGATTTATGATTAAACTGACAGGCTGTCATCAACTTGTCTGCACCGGCGATTCTGCCTGTCCAACGGAGCTACTCAGAATGAAATGGAAAACCGCGCTGCTGAGCGCCGCAATACTAAGTATTTGTGCCATCCCTGCCAGTCAGGCTCAGATTGCAGCAGGAATACGTTACGACACCAGCTTTCCGATTATCAGCCCTGTATATGGAAAAAGTGGCATGGTTGTCAGCGAGCAGGCACTGGCATCACAGGCTGGGCTGGATATTCTGCAACGTGGCGGAAATGCGATTGATGCTGCTATTGCAACCGGTTTTGCACTGGCTGTTGTTTTACCAAACGCCGGTAACATCGGCGGTGGCGGCTTTATGCTGGTGCATGACGCCCGCAGCGGGAAGCAGGTAGCACTGGATTTTCGTGAACTGGCACCACGCAGCGCGAAGCGTGATTTGTATCTGGACAGTCAGGGTAATGTCATCCCAGAAAAGTCTACCTACAGTCATCAGGCAGTAGGCATTCCGGGAACAGTTGCAGGTCTGGAGCTGGCGCATAAACGCTTTGGCAGTCTGCCTTGGGCGCAACTGCTTGCACCCGCGATACGCCTCGCAGAACAAGGCTTTACGGTCAGCCCCCATCTTGCCAGTCTGCTTGCAGCGGAAGCTGGTCATCTTGGTAAATGGCCCGCTGGTCGCGCAATCTTCTTCCGCAATCAGCAAGCTTTACAGGCAGGTGAATTGTTAAAACAGACAGATCTGGCGAAGTCCTTGCGACTGATTGCACGCGATGGCGCAAAAGCATTTTACGAAGGAGAGATTGCACAGAAAATCGCTGCAGAAATGAAGGCGCATGACGGGCTGATCACACTGGACGATTTGCGTGCATACCGTGCAGCAGAACGGGTGCCGGTACGCGGTGATTATCGTGGCTATCAGGTCGTATCCATGCCGCCGCCAAGTTCCGGCGGTGTACACATTGTGCAAATGCTCAATATGCTGGAACACTTCCCGCTGCGCGAACAGGGTCATAACAGCGCTGCGACTCTCCATCAGATGAGTGAAATCATGAAACGCGCGTATGCAGACCGTGCGGAGTATCTGGGAGATCCGGATCATGTCAAAGTGCCTGTTCAGGCGCTGACGAGTAAAGCTTACGCGGCCACACAGGTGCAACAAATTTCACAGGACAAGGCAACACCATCCGCTGAGATTCGCGCCGGCAAACTGCAACCCTACGAAAGCGATCAGACTACGCATTACAGCGTGGCCGATAAGTATGGCAATGTGGTCAGCACCACTTACACGCTGAATCTGAATTTCGGCAGCGGCATCGTTGCCAGCGGTACCGGCATCTTGCTGAACAATGAAATGGATGATTTTTCCGTTAAACCGGGTGTACCGAATGCCTTCGGACTGGTTGGTGGTGAGGCAAATGCCGTAGGAGCATGGAAACGGCCATTAAGCTCCATGTCGCCGACACTGGTTTTACAAAACGGTAAGCCCGTTATTGCAACCGGCAGTCCGGGTGGTAGCCGCATTATCACCACTGTTTTGCAAACACTGGTCAATATGATCGACTTTGGCATGAATCCCGCCGAAGCGGCTGTAGCGCCGCGTATTCATCAGCAGTGGCTGCCGGACCAGTTGCGCTATGAACCGGGCATCAGCGCAGATACCTTGCGTTTGCTGGCGCAACGCGGACAAAACCTGCAACCCGCTCAGGTGATGGGGAAAACACAGACGATACAGATGACTCCGAAAGGACTGGCGGGTTTTTCCGACCCGCGTAATCCGGATGGTAAAGCTGCGGGATATTAAAAAAAATGGACAAACAGACTCCCGCGTATGCGGAAACTGTTTGTCCGGAAAACTTAAAACCAATCAGAACTTGTGGTTCAAGCGCACTGAAACAAATCTTCCGCGCGGATCACCCTGAGTGATATCGAAAAAGCTGGTCGAGGAATCCCAGGATGGTTTTCGATTCAGCAGATTCTGTACGACCAGGCTGACGCTTGTCGTTGCATTAATTTTTCTGGTTGTTGTGAGATCCCACGTAGACCAGGCATCAACATGCTCATTCTGAGCCGTGGTCTGGCGATAGCCGCCTGTATAGCTCCAGATCAGCGCGTGCTGCCAGTCACCAGACTCCCAGCCAGCACTGCTGACACCGCGCAGACGCGGAATCGAACCGAAATAATTTGTCCCGACGCCATTTGTCAGTGCAGCTCCGGTTGTCAAAGGTTCGGCAAAGCGCAGTACATAGCTGAGCTGACCGCTGAGCTTCAGCGTTCCCCACTGCTGCAGATTCTGACGGTGGCGAATATCAATATCAAAACCCGCAACCTCACGGTTTCCCTGATTACGATACTGACGATACAAGGTTGTAATACGCCCTTGTTCATCACGCAGCACTTTACCCGGCACACTGAATTCATTACTGATAATCGTATCCGCGCTCTCCGTACCGATCACGCCCTTCTGGGTAATCTGATAGTAATCAATCCCGATACTGGTGTTCTGATCCGGTGCGATCACCACGCCCAGATTCAGGTTGTCCGAATGCTCTGGCTGCAATGCAGGATTTGCAATTGTGATATTCGTCACGCCACGCGGCTGATTCGGTGACACCGGATCGCGCGGATCCAGCACCCCACCGTAGCTGACGGTGGTGCTGCAGGTGATCTCTGGGAAAGACGGTGCACGGAAACCCCGTGACACTGTTCCGCGCAATAACAACCAGTCTGCCGCCTGATAACGTATCGCTAATTTCGGAGAAAATGCATTACCGAAATCGCTGTAGTGATCATAACGGCCTGCGACATTGGCGCTCAGATTTTTCGTCAGCGGCACACTGAACTCAGCAAACAACGCCGAAACATCCCGCTGACCATTAATGATATTAATTGCCGGACGCAACTCCGTCCCGCTCAGCACTGCGGTCGAGGTCTGACTATTCATAGATTCACGACGCCACTGCACACCACCTGCAAAACCTAATGGTCCTGCCGGTAACTGCAATAACTCTTTCGTCGCAGAGAAATCTATAGTGCTGAGTCCGGCATCTGCCGGGCGGCGTGTTGAGAGTCGTAAACGATTCCTGGCTTCTTCTGTGTTTTGCGCCTGATTCGCAAAGTTATAACTACCATCTGCCAGCACTTGCTGAAACGCATACCGGTTAACAAAGTTCAACACGGTTTCTACCATCACACTGGCGGACTGACCTGCAGACAGATCCCAGTCCCAGCCTGCGTTATATCCCTTAATACCTGCCAGAGCACGGTAAAAAGTCACCCGATCTGTTTTCATGCGCGGGCCGAGATCAAATAAGGTACTGGTAAATGCCAGTGGCGTGGTTCCCGGATTCGACGGATTACCCGGCGGCAGAATAACAGGGATCGTTTCGAGAGACTGTGTGCCATTATTCCATGCGCGCAGACTGCTCGATACCGTCAGCGGCGCACTGAAGGTCTGATCGGCTCGAGAATATCCCCACAGCCAGTCGGCATAGGCTTCCGTATCGTCATTGATTTTCAGTTTTCCTGATAATGCGGTGTGAACACGCTCAATGCCAGGAATCAGCGTTTTATACGGTGCAGGATTATAGGCGAGCACATTCCCGCTCTTGCCGGGTGTAATCGCGCCGTATGGCAGCACTTGCAAAGGTCCCTGTGCATTGCCAAGCCAGCGCGTAGGATCGGTACCGAGGTAATTCGTCGGTACCCAGGCCAGCGTACCGTTCTGCTGAGAGCGAAAATCAGCATCGCGTAGCCAACTGACATCACTTTGCTGCAACTTACCGCGTTTTTGTGCATCAACGGAAAATACCAGACTATAGCCATCTTCTGCCAGTTTGCCACGACCTGTCTGAAATAAAGCGCTCTGCTCTGTCTGTCCGGTTCCCGTTACCGACGAACCGGCCTGAACCGACAGCTCACTGCCCTGAAATTCTCTGGCGAGAATAATGTTAACAACACCAGCCACCGCATCCGAACCATATACAGAAGATGCACCATCTTTCAAAACTTCAATACGCTGTACGGCGGCCAGCGGCAGGCTGTTCAGATCCACAAATACTTCCTGAGTATTTTGTGCAGTCGCATAACTGCTGACGCGCTTGCCATTTACCAGAATCAGCGTATTTTTTTGTCCGATCCCACGTAAAGACAAGCCTGACGTACCCGCAGAGAAACTGCCGGTATATTGTTCGTTGTAGCTATTACCGCTGTTGGCAGAAATCGCACGCAGTACCTCAGCGACACTGGTTTTACCACTGTCGCGTAAGTCTTTGGCCGAAATCACCTGAACGGCAGCAGCACCCTCTTTCTGGCTGACGCGGATATGAGAGCCGGTAATTTCAACTCTCTCAGCTTCCTGAGCATGGGAATAAACAGGAAATGCGGCAGCCAGTGCCAGCGCAATACGTAATGGACGATAGTTTGTTTGCATAGCAGTCTCAGACAAAGGAATGTGTCAGGAAAAAGAAAGCCTCTTCCCTGGCTGACTTAACAGCCGGGACACGGATTAAAAAAACGATGAGGAAAAGAAATGCCGGCAATCAGCCGACGGGCACGCTCAGGTGCGACACATCATGTGCAGCAGGCGGCGATGAAGGAATGAAACACGGAGGAACAAAATTGGATGGTGCAGCATAGATGATTTTTTGCATTTATCATTTCCTGCCCGATGCGGGTAAGCACGGGCCAGCAAAGCACTCATATCCGGTCCGGAAGTAAGGCTCTGGAAACGATAAACGCAGATTACTTGCGGTTATTCATGGAAATGCATCCTAACGGTGCAAACCGGAATATCAAACGAATAAAAAATAAGTTGTATATACCGTTTATGCGTCAATCCGGCGCAAAAATGAAGTTTTCTGCAGAAATTACAAGCCATGCATTTCGGAAGCACATCAGACCGAAGGCAGCGGAACGGATATCAATGCACTCTCCGTCAGTATCATTTGCAAGGGCAAGTCATGCGGTTCCGCAGCAAATTCCGCTGCCGCCTGCGCATAAGCAATTCCGACAGCAATCGCCTCCGGCATGCCTGCCAGCGTACGGTCATAAAATCCGCCACCGTATCCCAGCCGGTACGCATGCTGATTAAAACCGACGCAAGGCACCAGCAGCATTTCAGGCTGTATCAGTTTTTCTTTATCTGCTGGTAAAGGGATGCCGTATTCATCGAGATCCATTGCGTCGCCCTGCTGCCATGCGAGAAATTTCAGCGGCGTGTTTTTTCCCACGACCCACGGCAGCGCCAGCTGTATGCCCATCGCTGTGATTTGCGGATACCAGTCGCGCAAATCGGGTTCTGCCTGTATTGGCCAGTACACTGCTAGACTGGATGGCTGGCGTTGCTGCAACCAGTGCAGCAACGCTTCCGCTATCTGCGCATCCCACAGGCGGCGCTGTTCCGCAGCCACAGATTTTCTCGCCCGCAGCAATGTGCTGCGTAAGGCTTTGCGCTGATTCGCCGGATTCGTCGCTTCAGAGTGTGCGTCAGGGTTTGCCTGTGTCATACTGTTAAGAATCGTTTTACTCATGATCAAAAAATGGCTGTCAAATTCTGGCTCAGCGCACTGAGCGTCACGATGTTAGCAGGTTTTCACATGTCCGCTGCACAAGCGGCTACAAGCAATAAAACGCTGGTCAATGATGATGACAGGCTGATGGCGCTGCGGGAAGCAGCGTTTCACGATGACAGCCAGTCGGCGGATCAGTATGCGGCGCAGCTTGGTAACTATGATATTCCGTCGTATGTGGATTACTACCGCCTGCGGGCGCGCATGGCGAAAGCCAGCAATGCCGAGTACCGCGAATTCATACAGAAATACGAAGGCAGTGCCATTGCTGACCGCGCCCGTAATGACTGGCTGCTGATGCTGGGACGGCGCGGCGAATGGGATTTATTTGATCAGCAATATCCGCAATTCGTGGTGGCTGATGATAATCAGCTACGCTGCTACGCCGTGCTATCACGCGCCACCAAATTACAAAAAGTGGCGCAGGATGCCAAAGCCTTGCTGAACAGCCCGAAAGACTACGGCGAAGGTTGCTACAGCATGCTGAATTACATGTACCAGAACCAGCAACTGGATGCAGGTTTTGTGTATTTCCAGTTAAGGATGGCCGCAGAAAACGGTGCACTGCCGCTGGCACTGCGCCTCGGAAAGCTTCTCGATATTCCGGAAAAGAAAATCAGCGAAGCATTTGAAAAGCCGGCTGTACTGATGAAAAAAGGTCCGGAGCAAAACAAAGTCTCGCGTGAATTATTTCTGGCAGCGCTGGCACGTCTGGCAAAAAATGATCCGGAGGAAGCAGCACAGGCTCTGTCACGCTACAGTGCGCGTCTGACGGAACATGAAAGAGCGAATGGCTGGGCACTGATCGCGCTGCAATCGGCGTACAAACTGGAGCCGGATGCAATCGGTTACTGGACCCGCGCTGACGGTGCGGATCTGACGCAGGAAGCCTACCAATGGCGAGTGCGCTCTGCATTACGTGAAACCGACTGGAAACTGGTACGTCAGGGCATACTCGCGATGCCAGCCAGTCTGCGCAATGATCCGGCATGGACTTACTGGCTGGGCCGCGCCTACAAGGCTGAAGGTCGCAATGATGAAGCGGGCAAACTGTTCAGCAGCATCGCCGATCAGCACCATTTTTACGGCCAGTTAGCAACAGAAGAAAGCGGCAGGAAAATCGGCGTACCACCGGCTGGTCGTCCGGTCAGTGCAGAAGAACTGGCGCAGACAGAAAAAAATCCCGGCCTGCAAAGGGCGCTGCGCTTTTACAGCATGAACCTGCGTACCGAAGGCACGCGCGAATGGAACTGGGAATTGCGCCGCATGACTGAGCGTCAGATTCTGGTTGCAGCGGAACTGGCACGTCAGAATCAGTTACTGGACCGTATGGTCAACACCTCAGACCGTACCCGTGGCGAAACCGATTTCGGCCAGCGCTTTCCAACCCCGTTCAGCGACAGCATGTACCGTATGACCAGCTCACTCGGTCTGGACATGGCCTGGGTGTATGGTCTGATCCGTCAGGAATCGCGCTTTGTGATGACGGCAAAATCGCATGTCGGCGCGTCCGGCCTGATGCAAATCATGCCTGCGACAGCACGTTATGTTGCTAAAAAAATCGGGCTCAGCGACTTCTTACCGCATCAGGTGAATGACATCGACACCAATATTCAGCTCGGTACCAATTACCTGAACATGGTGCTGACTGATCTCGGCGGCTCGCAGGCGCTGGCTTCAGCCGCCTACAATGCAGGGCCGGGTCGTCCGCGTGCGTGGCGCGCCAAACTCAGCAAGCCGGTGGAAGGAGCGATTTTTGCAGAAACCATTCCTTTTCAGGAAACCCGTGGCTATGTCAAAAACGTGCTGTCGAATGCGACTTACTATGCCGCTATCCTTGAGAAAAAACCACAGTCACTGAAAGCCCGTCTGGGTGTGGTCGTGCCGAAAGGAATGTCCGCCAGCGATGCCGATTTACCTGATGACAGGAAATTCTGATGCAAGAAACCGCAATTCACCCCGCTATTGCCGCGTTGATGAAAGATCAGCGCCCTTCACTGAAACTGGTGATCGGCAATAAAAATTACTCTTCGTGGTCTATGCGTCCGTGGGTAGTGATGCGCGCCTTTGGCATTCCGTTTGAAGAAATCCGTATTCTGCTTGGTCAGGGCGATACCACCAGCAAAATTGCTGACTATTCACTGGCCGGTAAAGTGCCGGTGCTGATCGCGAATGAACATGTGATCTGGGATTCACTGGCAATTTGCGAATATCTGGCAGAACAGTTTTCGATACTGAATCTGTGGCCGCAGGATGTGCTGGCGCGTGCCCATGCACGCAGTATCTGCGCTGAAATGCATTCCGGTTTTTCTTCGCTGCGCTTTGATATGCCGATGAATATCAAAGGCCGCTTCCCTGGCAAAGGCCGTACGATGGGTGCGCAGGCGGACATCGGGCGCATTTGTGAAATCTGGGAAGACTGTCTGGCACGTTACGGTGCGCATGGTTATCTGTTCGGTGCGTTTTCGATTGCCGATGCGTATTTTGCGCCGGTCGTCATGCGTTTCCGCACCTACGGCGTCGCGCTGGCACCGGCGCTCGAAGCCTATGCTGACCGTGTGATTGCCCACCCTGCCGTCGCCCACTGGATACACGGCGCCGAAATGGAAACCGAAACACTGCCTATGCATGATGCGCGGATTGAAAGGCAGGGTGAATGAAGATTTATCAGGTTGGCGGCGCAGTGCGTGACCGCTTACTGGGCTTACCGGTGCAGGATGTCGATTATGTGGTTGTCGGCAGTACACCGGAAGCCATGCTGGCTGCCGGTTACAGACCGGTTGGCAAAGACTTTCCGGTTTTCCTGCATCCACGCAGCCATGAAGAATATGCACTGGCCCGTACCGAAAGAAAAACCGCAGCCGGTTACAAAGGTTTTGCGTTTTACACCGATGCGTCGGTGACGCTGGAAGAAGATTTAATCCGCCGCGATCTGACGATTAATGCGATGGCGCTCGGCGACGACGGTCAGATTATTGATCCTTACGGCGGACAAGCCGATCTGGCTGCGCGCGTTCTGCGCCATGTGTCGCCGGCGTTTGAAGAAGATCCGGTAAGGATATTGCGGCTGGCGCGCTTCGCCGCCCGTTTTTCTGCGCCTGGTCAGGAATTCAGCGTGGCACCGGAAACCATGCAGCTGATGCGGAATATGGTCGCCGCTGGCGAAGTGGATGCACTGGTTCCGGAGCGGGTGTGGCAGGAAATTGCACGCGGCCTGATGGAACAGCGTCCGTCGCGCATGATAGAAATTTTAAAAGAATGCGGTGCCCTGGCACGCTTGCTACCGGAGTTACTGCGTTTGTGGGGTGTGCCGCAACCTTTGCATTACCATCCGGAAGGCGATACCGGCGTGCATTGCATGCTGGTGGTCGATCAGGCCGCGCAGCGCGGCTATCCGCTGGCTGTGCGCTTTGCGGCGCTGCTGCATGATCTGGGCAAAGGCGTCACCGATCCTGCTGCCTGGCCTGCCCATCACGGGCATGAAGCACTGGGTGTGCCGCTGACGGATGCTGTTTGCCAGCGCCTGCGCGTACCGGCAGATTGCCGCGATCTGGCCGTCATGACGACCCGTGAACACGGCGTCTGCGGTCAGGCTGCGATACTGCGTCCGGCCACGATTGCGGATTTATTTCAGCGCTGCGATGCTTACCGCAAGCCTGACCGTTTCCGCGCGATGTTGCTAGCGATTGAATGTGATTATTGCGGACGCACCGGTTATGAAACCCGCGAATTCCGCCAGAAAGCCTTGCTGGAAGCGGCTTTGCAGGCTGCACTGAGTGTGGATGCCGGGGCTGTGGCGAAAGCTTGTACAACGCCGGCACGCATTCCGGAAGCGGTACGCAGCGCAAGAATCGATGCAATCCGCGCATGGCGGAAAAGCACGGACTTGCCGACCGGCGAAGACGACGGCGCAGTCTGCGCTGCTTCCTGATACCGAGCCTGTTGCATCGCAGCAAAATATTCGCTGACGCAGCGCAATCCGGCTGCTATTCTGGAGCAATTACTCGGTGGTACGGACTTTTCGTCCCCGCAGGGCTGACCTACAATAGTCAGAATTGTGCGTTGCACAAACCGTATATGGAAATCTGACAGCAGTCACACTATGGCTGTCGTTTTGTGGAGCTGCGATGAAAACCTCTGATGTGTTTCCCGTTCAGACACCGGACCCGTCCGGCAAGCATGCGCGGCCGGTGATCCGGGTCAAAGAATTGTCGGCCAACGACCGCCACCGTATACTGCGCCATTTTCTGGGGCTGGAAGACAGTGACCGCCTGCTGCGTTTCGGCACCGTGCTGCCCGACGCGCTGATCCGCAAGTATGTGGAAAGTCTGGATTTTTCCCGCGACAAAGTTTTCGGCGTTTTCAGCCACCATTTTCGTCTGGTTGGCGTCGGCCATCTGGCGTTTATGGCGCGCAAAGACTATGACGACAATACGGAGAAGCGGCAGGTCGCGGAATTCGGGGTCTCGGTTTCCTCGTATGCTCGCGGCAAGGGCATCGGTTTCCGCCTGTTCCAGCGCGGCGCGATTCACTGCCGCAATGCCGATGTGGATACGCTGTACATGCATTGTCTGGCCTCGAATCAGACCATGATCCATATCGCCAAAAAAGCCGGCATGCAGATACACCGTGAATACGGCGAAGCGGACGCTTATCTGAAACTGCGTCCGGCATCGGCGAAATCGATACTGAAAGAAGCGATGGATGAACAGGTCGCGTTTCTGGATTACACCTGGAAAGCGAATGCCCGCGCGGCGGTCAAACTGTTACGTCATTTACCGGGCTTTAAATAAGATATTCGAAATCATCGGTTTGCCACCTGCGCCGTTCGTGTACAGCGCAGATGCTGTGCAGAAGTCCGCATTTACCCCTGAATTACGCCAGCGGAGCCTGCTGACGCTGCACCAGATGGGCGGTCACCAGATCTGCCAGTGCCGTCCCTACTGATTTGAACAGCGTAATTTCCTGCGCATCACGCCGCCCCGCTTCACCGCGACAGCAGGCAGCAAGATCCGCACGAATCTGCTCCAGCGTAAACCGCCCTTCTGCCACCGGAATCAGCAATTCACCGGCTTCGCGGCAGACATTCGGCGCGTAATCGACAAACACCGCTGATTTTTCCACCAGTGCCGTATCGCATTCGCGCCGGTCAGGGCTGTGATTGCCGAGCAAATCGACATGGCTGCCAGCCTGCACATCCTCCCCCAGCACCAGCGGTTCGGCGCTGCCCGTCGCCGCGACGATGATATCCGACTGCCGCACTGCCGCCCGCAAGTCGCTGACCACGCTGATCGTCAGTGCCGGCTGCTCTGCGCGGAAAGCGGCGACGATGCGCTCAGCTTTGGCAATATCCCTGCCCCAGACCTGTACCGAACTCAGCGAACGCACTGCTGCATGAGCGCGCAGCAGCGGCAGCGCCAGATTGCCGGTGCCGAGCAACAGCAAACACGAGGCATCCGCACGCGCCAGTTGCTGCGCCGCCAGCGCCGATACCGCAGCGGTGCGCCAGTAGGTGACGCTGGTGCCATCCACCATCGCCAGCGGTTCGCCGTGATCGCGTTTAAACAGCAGAATTTTGGAAAACAGGCTGGGTAACTGATGCGCGCCATTGTCCGGGAAATACGTGAACGCTTTCACGCCGATCACATCCTGATTCCATGAGGGCAGCACCGCAAACGCATCCTTACAGGCCGCATCCTCCGATAAATGAAACACCTGGCGCGCCGGCATATGAAACGGTGCAGCGAATGCCTGCGCCAGTGCGGCGGTCAGCGCCGGAAAATTCAGCGACTGGTGAACCTGTTCTGCGGAAATGACCTGCATACGCCCTCCTGATATATCTAAAAAATACTAACATTATCCCGTGTCACAAAGGCCGGCGACAAGGCAAAAAACCGCTGAAATGCGGAGAATGGCACAGTTTTTCACCGACGTCCGCAGAAACACTGGCGCTCCGGACACCCATGCTGACGAAGTCTGCACAATCATCAACGCTAGCGAAGTCGCTCAGGCTGCGCCCAGCGGCAAGGCGGTAGTATCTTTGATCTGTTGCAGCGCGAAGCTGGACTTCACATCCAGCACCGCCGGATGGCGTAACAGGGTTTCCATCATGAAACGGGAAAAGTGATTCATGTCTTCCACATGCACCCGCAGCAGATAGTCCATTTCACCGGTCATTGCATAGCAAGCCACCACTTCTGCCCATTGCGCCACCGATACCGCGAAATCATCGCGCGGCGAACGCGAAGCGCCTTTCGACGGCACATCGCTGTGCTTTTCCAGCCGCACATTCACATAGGCCAGCAAGCCGAGGCCGATCCGCGCCGGTTCCAGCAAAGCCACGTACTGGCGGATCACGCCGCTCTCTTCCAGACGCTTGATACGGCGCAGGCAGGGCGACGGCGACAGATTGACCCGCTCTGCCACTTCCTGATTAGTCAGCCGCCCGTCGGCCTGCAAAATCGCCAGAATTTTGCGGTCAATTTTATCCAGTTCAACCTGCGCCATTTTTCTCCCCTTATCCTGAAATTATGCGCAACATTATTGCGTACATCATGCAATCTTTGGTGAATTTTGGAATTAAATGGCGTGTTACGCCGACTATACTGTGAGTTTGCGCTGTATCAAACCGCACACAAATGTGCCGGTTGAAGCAGAATTTCAAACGAATCCCCCACAGGAGACAAACATGACATTCCAAACCTGGGAAAACCCGATGGGCACCGACGGCTTCGAATTCGTCGAATACGCCGCACCTGATCCGGCTGCCATGGGCAAGCTGTTCGAAACGATGGGCTTTGTGGCTATCGCTAAACACCGTACCAAAGATGTCACACTGTACCGTCAGGGTGATGTGAACTTCATCATCAACGCGGAACCGGATTCGTTTGCACAGAAATTCGCACGCAAACATGGCCCTTGCGTCTGCGCATTTGCTTTCCGCGTCAAAGATGCGAACTTTGCGTACAAACGCGCACTGGAACTGGGCGCATGGGGCTTCGATAACAAAACCGGCCCGATGGAACTGAATATTCCGGCCATCAAAGGTATCGGCGATTCCCTGATTTATTTCGTTGACCGCTGGCAAGGTAAAGACGGTGCAGCACCGGGCGCGATCGGCAATATCAGTATTTACGACGCTGACTTCGTCGCGATTCCGGGCGTGGATCCGAATCCGGTTGGTCACGGTCTGACTTACATCGACCATCTGACCCACAATGTTTACCGTGGCCGTATGAAAGAATGGGCTGACTACTATGAAACCCTGTTCAACTTCCGCGAAATCCGTTACTTCGATATCGCCGGTAAGCACACAGGTCTGAAATCCAAAGCGATGACCTCGCCTTGCGGCAAAATCCGTATCCCGATCAATGAATCTTCCGATGACAAATCCCAGATCGCTGAATATCTGGATCTGTACCACGGCGAAGGCGTTCAGCATATCGCGATGGGTACTAATGATGTATACAAAACCGTTGCCGGCATGAAAGCCGACGGCGTCAGCTTCCAGGATACCATCGAAACTTACTACGATCTGGTTGACCGCCGTCTGCCGGGCCACGGTGAAAATCTGGAAGAACTGCGCAAGCTGCGTATTCTGATCGATGGTAAATCCACCGAAGAAGCGCGTCAGTTACTGCTGCAAATCTTCACCACCACTGTGATTGGCCCGATCTTCTTCGAGATCATCCAGCGCAAAGGTGATCAGGGCTTCGGCGAAGGCAATTTCCGCGCTTTGTTTGAATCCATTGAGCTGGATCAAATCCGCCGCGGTGTGCTGAAAGACGAAACCACCACAGCGTAAGCAAAACCGATATGAGACAATCGCAAAAGGCTGCACACTCCCGGGTGTCAGCCTTTTGTCTTAACAAGTATAAATAAAATCATGGATACCACCGTCAGTAACGAAGACTTTCTGGCCACTGTGGCCGAAAAATCCCACGGCGCCGCCTTACGCGGAGACTACGCGAGCGCCGATGCTCAATACGTTGTGCAGCAGGACTGGGCTGCGTATACGGAAGAAGAACACGCGCTGTGGCGCCGTTTGTATCAGCGTCAGATGGCGCTGTTGCCGGGCCGTGCCTGCAATGAATTTATCGAAGCGCTGCAAGGCTTAAACGCTGCGGATGGCATTCCGCAATTTGAAGCTACGTCGAAAAAACTGGAAGCAGCAACAGGCTGGACCATCGTCGCCGTACCGGGCCTGATTCCTGAACTGACCTTCTTTGAACATCTGGCCAACCGCCGTTTCCCGGTCACCGTGTGGCTGCGCAAACCGGAGGAATTCAATTACATCGTTGAACCGGATGTGTTCCACGATTTCTTCGGCCATGTACCGCTGCTGTTCAATCCTGTATTCGCAGACTACATCCAGCGTTACGGTCAGGGCGGCTTAAAAGCCATGCAGCTCGGCGGCCTGGATCAGCTGGCGCGCCTGTACTGGTACACCGTGGAATTTGGTCTGATCAACACACCGGAAGGCTTGCGTATTTACGGCGCCGGTATTCTGTCATCCGGTGGCGAAGTCGAATACTGTCTGACACCGGGCACGACATCGCGCCATATTCATCTGGATATCAAACGCTGCCTGAACACGCTGTACAAAATCGATACCTATCAGGAAACCTATTTTGTAATTAACAGTTTCGATGAACTGTTCGAAGGCACCGCACCGGACTTCACCCCGTACTACGACGAACTGAAAACTAAAACACCATATCCGGCCAATAGTTTGCTGGATGGTGAAACAGAATTGCTGCCAGGCTGATCAGGTTCCTTCGGTATTTAAAAAAAAGCCAGTACATTCTGATGTACTGGCCTTTACTTTCTTAATTTTTGTAATTCACCAAACGGTGAGAGTCAAATCTGAGTTTGATGGTTCTCTGCAATCCTTCCGCCGGAATACTCAACATCAAAAAATCTTCTTTTTTCATTCTCAGATCCAGACTTCGTGATCAGAATACTCGTCCGGAATATACGTCAGGTACTGCACTATGCGGGGTTTGTTTCCGTAATTTGGCGTTGCACAATGCGGCAATGCTTGATGCCAGATGACAAAATCACCGGCATTGCCCGGCACGGCCTTTGGCACCAGTGTTTTTTCCGCTGTTTCACGCGGGTTAGCTCCCGCAGGTAACTGCTGCAACCAGTCAGCTAACTGGCGATGAAAACCCGGAACGCAGTGAAATGCACCATCGCGGGGGCCGCAATCAGTCAGATATAACAAGCCCTGAAACTTGTCCGGCATCGGCTGCGCTAAACTGACATCCCAGTGCAAACCGCTGCCGCTGAATGGATTTTCTGAGCTTAACGGCGGATTAAAGCTGGCATGATCAATCGTTTTATACAGTGCGTCTGTTCCGTACAATTGCCGGTAGGCAGCACGGATTCGCCCTGATTCACGGTTCGCGTTAAGCCGGGGATGATTGTAAAAAGGCATCATCAGGCCAAGTTTTTTCTGATTCGCCAATTGCCAGCTGGATGGATCATCCTGCTGCACGCCCAGAAACTCACAAATTGCCTGACAGGTTTCAGCGCATATCTGCCTGTCGAACACCGATGGAAGAACAAGATAACCATGCGTGTTCCAGAATGCGATTTGTTCCGGTGTCAGTACCCAGTCGTCCTCGTTGCCCTCATTCATGTTACCGGAAGTTTCCGCTAACTGATAATCCACCTCAGACTGCGCCACCCATGTTAAAAATTCCGGCAACGACGGGCGCTGTTCCAGCAAATATCGTAATGCAACCGGGTAAGCAATCTGATGTGCATACAAGGTTTTTACCTGCAAATTCCATTGCTTTGCGTGATCAGATTGTCCGGATTGATCCGCCTTAGCAGGCTCGCAAATGTGCTGCCAGAATTGCTCAAGTATCTGCGTATGCTGCATGCCATGCCTCATCAATTGATTCAGAATTGCTCTTCAGTGTAATTCTGAAGTGACATATCAACAATTCATTTCATTTAAACATCTGAAAAAAAGATACATAATCAGAATTTATCTGATCAATGATTGTGATGATCATGGTGATGATGATTGCCATTAAGAAGAGCATGGCATATGCCGCAGATATTCAGAATGACATTGCATTCCGTATGCACTACGCAGTTCATCAGTTTGCAAAAACCTGCTTACGGCAGCCCGGTCTTTCACGGGCTGCCGGCAAATCTGACTCAGGCGGATCTGCGATACCTGCCCTGCTCTCTTCGCATCAGACCGTGTACCACAAGCTCACGACGTAAAGTTGCAACATCATCGTGAACGGGTCGTATCAACTGATTGAGTTCAATTTCAGAGTAATCGCGCCCCGCAGCAATTTGCTTCACCAGCCATTGAAGTATGACCAGTCGCTTTTTTCGCTGCTGCGGAATTTTCAGCAAACGCCCGTCGGCAACGAAAGTTGAGAGCGTCGCGGCTGCCTCGTCTGCATTACTTTGCAATGCTTGCTGATCTGCCTGCGCATCCCAGCATTTTTCCCATCGTTCCAAACGTGTCTGCTGCAAACGAAGTTCTGCCAGCATTACCCATTCCGGGCTTCCACGATGGGCCACCAGATCACAATCTAAGGACTGCCAGATATCTGCGCTTGCCTCAATACCCGCTTCCTGCAAAAACGCTGATTCAACCAGCACAAACTGATGACGGTAAGGCAGTAAATAGCGATCACGCTGTTGCGCATGTTGTTGCTTCGCTTGGGCGTAGTCGGAAAACCAGAGATTCGTGAATCCGGCGCTGTGCTCACCGTACCAGAATGAACCCATATCCGCCATTTCACTGCCGGAAGTTGTGAACGCACGGCGCGCATGTTCCCAGTCGCGAAAACCGGTATCTGCTGCGACCAGGTTCATACACTGACTCAGGCTGGGTTCAGTCTCCGGATTCCAGCGCTGCTGGCGACATAAAATGCGCACGCGCTTGATACTTGGCTGATGACCGCGTTGCAATTGCTTTTGTAGTAAACGTGCGCGGGTTTTGATTTCTTCTGTTAAACGATTCATGTAATTCCTCCGTGAATGGCACGGACATGAGACGTCAGAAAACAGGATAAAGACTGAGGCAACATGACCGCTCCGATTCGTTATGCTGACGACCCGCTACGTCAAACGAATACTGGCTGATCACATCGGAAAGATGGCAGATACCGGATTTGCATCACTGATCTGCAAAGACAGCAGGGTGAGATCCTCTTTTGCGGGCAGGCGCCCCTACGCACCTGTCCCGCCATTCTAGGTTGATTACACTGAATGCGCAACAGATCAGTAAAAGCCGGCCTCGCCTTCCGGACGTGTCTTAAACCGTTTATGCGCCCAGAAATATTCTGCCGGCGCCAGCCGAATCTGACTTTCAATAAACGCATTCATATGGCGTGTCGCTTCGGTCAGACTGGCGTCGCCCGGATAGTTATCCCATGCCGGATGGAAGCGCACCTGCCAGCCTTTGTAATCCGGCAGATAGGTAGCAGTGACAGGAATCACTTTCGCACCGGAAGTCGCCACCAGACGTGGCAAGGCAATCAGCGTGGCAGCAGGCACGCCGAAAAACGGAATAAATTCCGCGTTCTTAATACCAAAGTCCATATCCGGCAGCATGAAGTAAGGCAAGCCTTGCTGCATTGCACGCAGTATCGGCTTAATACCTTCATTGCGGGAAAACAACTGCACCGGACGAAAACGCGAACGGCCTTTGCGCAGCGCACGGTCAAACACTTTATTTTTTTGCTCGGAATAAATCGAACACAGTGAAGATTCCAGCATGGTCGCCACACCGGCGACTTCCAGACATACAAAATGCGGACACATGATCACCACAGGGCCAGCCTGAATCTCCGCCAGCGGCACACCCGGCTCAACGCGGATCAGTTTTTTCAGACGCGATTCCGGCGCCCACCACAGTATGCCGCGCTCAAATACGCTGCGCGCGTAATAACGAAAATGCTGCTTCGCCAGTTGATACCGTTCCGCTTCGCTGAGTTCCGGCATACAGAGTCGCAGATTAGTCAGCGTGATATTCCGTCGTTTCTTAATTACATAAAATAACAAACTACCAACCACTTCACCGAAACGTCCCAGCAGTGGCAGCGGCAACCAGTGCAGCAGCCACATAATGAATAACATTAGTCTCATACTGCATCCTGCTCCGGCCCGCTGACACCTTCCGGTGTTTTATAGCGGTTGTAACTCCAGAAATACTGTGCCGGTGCAGCCAGAATCAGTTTTTCCATTGCACGGTTAATCGCTTCCGCCTGGCCTGCAGCATCTTCCGGCAGTGTTTCTTCAAACGGCAGGAAACGTACCCGGTAACCACGTCCGAACGGCAGGCGTTCAGCATAGGTCACAATCACCGGGGCACCGCTCATGGTGTGCAGTTTGGCAGACAGCGTCATGGTATACGCCGGCTTACCGAAGAAGCGTGCCCACACGCCCTCACCTTCCTGCGGCACCTGATCCGGCAGCAAACCAATCGCTTCGCCTTTGCGCAGTGCTTTTGCCATGATGCGCACACCGGATAAGTTAGCCGGCGCCAGCAACAAATTGTCGCGGGCACGCGCGCCTTCAATCAGCGGTTTCAGCGCTTCCTGACGCGGCGGACGGTACATCACCGTTAAGCGAGTGCGCTCTGCAATAGACTGCGCCACAATCTCAAAGCAACCCAGATGCGGCGTCAGGAAAATCACACCTTTACCGGCATCCAGTGCTGTTTGTACCAGTTCCCAGTTTTCCAGCGTCGCGGTTTTTAATACACGCTCAGGTCTGGCACACCAGATAAAAGGCAGCTCCGCAATATTTTTGCCGGCTTCGCTGACCGCTGCACCCAGATGCGCTTCCACACCGGCAAGCTGCATATTGTGTCGCATACGACGACGATAAGAACCGGATAAACCGTACACCAGCCAGCCAAGCGCCGCACCGCCTGCATGCAGCACCGGCAAAGGGAAATATGAAAAGAATCGAAATAGACGAACTAGCATGACGCCGCTCAAGTACCAGTGAAAAAACGAGGGGTATTCGACAGAATATCGAGAGAAGGCGTAAAATATCACACATTGCGCACCGGAATACTGTTCCGGCACAGCTTTACCGCCGAGTTAACAGACAACTTGCGAGGCGGTTTATAAATTCCGCTAAAGCGTCGCAGGTTCACTTTTTGACTGCGGCACATTTTTTCGGTCATTTTTTACAGGAGCCTGCGATGGCAAGTGACTTTCTCTTTACCTCTGAATCAGTATCCGAAGGACATCCGGACAAAGTAGCTGATCAGATTTCCGATGCGATTCTGGATGCCATTCTGGAACAGGACCCGCGCTCCCGCGTAGCCGCTGAAACTCTGACCAATACCGGTCTGGTTGTGCTGGCTGGTGAAATTACCACCAACGCCCACGTCGATTATATTCAGGTTGCCCGCGACACCATCAAACGTATCGGTTACGACAATACCGATTACGGCATTGATTACAAAGGTTGCGCGGTACTGGTCGCTTACGACAAACAATCGAATGATATCGCTCAGGGCGTGGATCACGCATCCGACGACCATCTGAACACCGGTGCAGGTGATCAGGGTCTGATGTTCGGTTATGCCTGCGACGAAACACCGGAACTGATGCCAGCGCCGATTTACTACGCGCACCGTCTGGTAGAGCGTCAGGCGCAACTGCGTAAGGATGGCCGCCTGCCATTCCTGCGTCCGGATGCAAAATCTCAGGTCACCATGCGTTATGTCGATGGCAAACCGCATTCTATCGACACTGTTGTACTGTCCACTCAGCATCACCCTGACCAGAGTGAATCTGCGACTAAGATGAAAGCCTCGTTTATCGAAGCCGTCATCGAAGAAATTATCAAACCGGTATTGCCGACAGAATGGCTGCAGGATACGAAATACCTGATCAACCCGACAGGCCGTTTCGTGATCGGTGGTCCGCAAGGCGATTGCGGTCTGACCGGCCGTAAGATCATCGTTGATACCTACGGCGGCGCATGCCCGCACGGTGGTGGCGCATTCTCCGGTAAAGATCCGACAAAAGTAGACCGTTCCGCTGCGTATGCTGCGCGTTATGTAGCGAAAAACGTCGTGGCCGCTGGTCTGGCGCGTCAGTGCCAGATTCAGGTTGCGTACGCTATTGGCGTTGCACGTCCGATGAACGTAACTGTTTACACGGAAGGTACCGGTGTTATCCCTGATGAGCAAATCGCCGCACTGGTGAACGAGCACTTCGACCTGCGTCCGAAAGGCATCATTCAGATGCTGGATCTGCTGCGTCCGATTTACTCGAAAACTGCTGCATACGGGCACTTCGGTCGCGAAGAACCTGAATTCAGTTGGGAACGTACCGACAAAGCTGCGATTCTGCGCGCTGCTGCCGGACTGTAATACAAGGAGTCAGTGCCCTGATGCCACGTCGTTTCGCAGTAGCCTGCACGCTGGCATCGTGCACCGTACTGATGCCTTACACGGCGGTTGCCTCCGGCGCCGCCGCTTCATCGCCCCCCTCTGCCAGTGAACACTGGTGCAAAACCATCACGCCGCAACTGCCCGCCATCTCCGAACAGGATTGTCAGCGTCTGCATCTGGCTCCGTCCGGCGCGTATTCGGTGAAGCGAATTCCGCTGATGATGCGCTTTTTCAGCGCCAAAGCCGGCAACCCGAATGCCTTACGCATTCTGCTGCTCGGTGGTATCCACGGCGACGAACAGACTTCTTCCGCAATCACGTTTAAATGGATGGAAAAGCTGTTGCGCAACGGCCCCGGCGAGTTTCAGTGGAAAGTGGCGCCGGTTGTGAATCCGGATGGATTACTGGCAAAACCGGCCACCCGCGTGAATGCGAACGGTGTGGACCTGAACCGCAACTTTCCGACACCGGAATGGCAGAAAGAGGCCGAAGATTATTGGGTGCGCACTACCCGGCGTGATCCGCGCCGCTTTCCCGGCAAACAACCGGTCTCCGAACCGGAAAGCCGCTGGGTCAATGAAGAAATCGAACGCTACAAGCCGCATGTGATTATTTCCGTCCATGCGCCCTACGGCGTGCTGGATTTTGACGGTCCTGCCGAGCCACCGGTACGTTTCGGCCGCTTAATTTATAACCGTGTCGGCGTCTATCCTGGCTCACTCGGCAATTACAGCGGACTGCACAAAGATATTCCGGTGGTAACCATCGAATTACCGAATGCACGGCAAATGCCGTCAGATGACGAAATCAGCCGAATCTGGGATGACATGCAGCAATGGATAAGAAAAAATCTTTCCAAAGCATCGGTAAAAGACTGATATTTTTTCAGCCAGCTAAATTTCCTCCGCAAAAAAAGAAAATTTCTTTACAAAATTTTTCCAAATTCAGGCGAAAATAGCGTCTGTTGCATTCCATTACATATGTATCTTGTAATGATTACTGCACAATCAAAAATTCAGGGAACTTTTTCGAGGTTTACCTGTTCTGATTCAATGACTTAGCAGCGCTCACCGAAGCCGCTGCCTCAACGGCAATCACAGTCGTTCTTTCCTGTCAATGTGTTTTTGGTAAGCACTTTACTGACTGTCAATCTTTTTAGTTAAAACTGTTTTGTTTTAAAGGTAGACTTTTCCACCTTTTTCGCTCCGCATTATTCATTTCGCATGAAACTTGTTTGAAAAAATTGGCAACTGAAGAAATTTTGTTCCGAAAAAATTTCTTTACAGTTTTCCTCTATTTTTCACAAAACAACAAGTCAGTTTCCGAATTTAATTTTGTCTGTTTAACTTCCGTCTCGTCACAGCGATGTGGCGAATCCATCAGGGAGTGAGCAGGCTGCATACCGTATCCCGGTCACGAGTCGGGATTCTGCTCCGTTCCAATCGTTCTTTGCGGTTCATTTTCACCCGACCGTGAACCGGCGGGATCAACAAAATCTACAAGAAATACTGGAGAAAAAATGACACGAGCTTTGAAAACAAAACAGTTGTTCCGTCCAACCGTGATGGCAGTCATGCTGGCAGCAGCATGGAGTGCTTCCGCGGCAGATCGTATTGATCTGGACAAAAATGCACCAGCGCTGTCCACAGCGTCCCGTGCATCGCTGGCAGCAGGTGGTTCTATCCAGGCGCATCAGGCACTGGGACTGGCATCCGGCGAACTGCAGGCACTGCGCAGCCAGACGTATGCTGACGGTAAAGTTGTTACCCGCTTCCAGCAATTGCACCAGGGCGTACCAGTCTGGGGTGAAGCGATCGTTGAACACCGTGTGCGCGGTTTCGCAGCACCGGTCATGAGCGGTTCCATGATCCGCAACATCGACAAAGATCTGGTTTCGATCAAGCCACTGTACTCTGACAAACAAGCACTGGGCATGGCCAAAACACAGGCACGTGCACACTCTGCTGAAAACGAACAGTCCAAACTGTTTGTAAAACTGGATGACAACAACAAAGCACAACTGGTTTACGCCGTTTCCTTCGTTGACACATCCAATCCGAACAAACCAAGCCGTCCACACTTCCTGATCGATGCGAACACCGGCAAAGTACTGCAACAATGGGAAGGTCTGACACACACACTGTCCGGCACAGGTCCTGGCGGTAACCAGAAAACCGGTCAGTATGAGTACGGTACAACTGCTGGCTACGGCTTCCTGGACGTTGTTGTTTCCGGCTCCACCTGTAAGCTGAGCAGCACCAATGTTGATACTTACAACATGAACGGCGCGACTTCCGGCTCCGGCACACTGCATTCCTTCACATGCCCGCGCAACACAGTGAAATCGATCAACGGCGCATACTCGCCAATGAACGATGCGCATTACTTCGGTAACCAGGTATTCAACATGTACCAGGCGTATCTGGGCGTGCGTCCTATCAGCCAGAAACTGGTCATGAAAGTGCATTACGGTTCCAGCTATGAAAATGCATTCTGGGACGGTACAGCAATGAGCTACGGTGACGGTGCTTCCACTTTCTACCCGCTGGTTTCTCTGGACGTAACCAGCCATGAAGTGTCCCACGGCTTTACCGAACAAAACTCCGGTCTGGTGTATTCCGGTATGTCCGGTGGTATGAATGAAGCGTTCTCTGATATGGCCGGTGAAGCAGCGAAATACTATGTTCGCGGCACCAACGACTTTAAAGTCGGCACTGACATTTTCAAAGCATCCGGCGCGCTGCGTTACATGTACAACCCACCACTGGATGGCGGCTCTATCGATAACGCTTCCAAGTACACCAGCAGCATGGACGTTCACTACACCAGCGGTGTGTACAACAAAGCGTTCTACCTGCTGGCAACAACTGCAGGCTGGAATACTCGCAAAGCCTTTGAAGTCATGGCTGATGCAAACCGTCTGTACTGGACATCCAGCAGCACATTCAACGCCGGTGCATGCGGTGTGGAAAAAGCCGCTGCAAACCGTGGTTACGTTGTAGCTGATGTTACCAATGCATTCAAAGGCGTTGGCGTATCCTGCTCCACAACACCACCAAGCGGCACAGCACTGACTAAAGGCGTACCGGTAACCGGTATCAGCCTGGCATCCGGCGCAAGCAAGATCTACACACTGGTTGTTCCATCCGGTGCGAAAAATCTGAGCATCAAACTGTCCGGCGGCACTGGTGACTCCGATCTGTACGTGAAAGCGTCCGCAGCACCAACCACAACCACTTATGACTTCAAGTCTGATGGTTCCACCAACACAGAAACTGTTTCTGTCGCGGCACCAAAAGCCACTACCTACTACATCATGGTATATGGCTACTCGACTTCCAGTGGCATGTCTCTGGTAGCAACTTACCAGTAATCCACAGGGTCCTGAAAATAAAAAATCCCCGGTTCGCCGGGGATTTTTTTATGGTGCGGTGCTTCACTGCAACCAACTTCTACCCTGCAAATATCTGCAAGCGAAGCTGGTTACCGTAAATGCATCAGTCGTTTTTAATCGTCAGCGGCGTGCCCTGCGCACCGGCGTAAAACACGATCAGTACGACTGGCTCGTCGCCACTGGTGCCACGGTGAATACTACCGACCATTTCCGGTAAGACCTGGCCCGGACCGAGTAATTTCTTTTCACCGTTTTCCTGCTTTTCCACGGTCAGCTGACCGGATACCACATACGCGGCGTTCAGTACCGGATGATGGTGCCACGGCAGACTGGTTTTCGGCGGAATCGTGATCTTCAGCACGGTCATTTCCGGCTGTCCGGCCGGATAAGCCGCGTAAGCTTTGCCATCCCAGGAAGTAGTACTTTTCAGCAATACTTCCGACACCGCACCGGCATGTGCAGCACCATCTGCCAGTGCAATGCTGCTGAAGCCGGTCAGTGCCATACCGGCCAGTAACGCAGCGAGACGGGAAGTGACGAATCCTTGCATGATTTTCTCCTTACTTAGTGTCATTTAGATAATGCGACACTATACCCTGCCATCCGCCGTATGCTGTACCGCGTTCAGCATGCAATACGCATATTTCGGTCAGAACCGTCTTCCGGCATAGCAAATACAACAGAAATCAGGCAATCTCAGCGGTATGCGTACCGATCTGCCGCAGCTTCAATACAGAGCTGGATTTCACTGCAACTATGCAAATATCCGCATCAGGCATTTTCGGAGAGCCGCACTTTCTGCCGACGACAACGGAATCGCTGTGCTGAACACCGCATTTGAGGTAAAAAATGCCTGTTTTCCGGCTGCAACAGAGTGTAGGACGGACTGTTCACAATTCTGCGTAAAAACGAAATTTTTAACGGCAGCGCACACCAAAAACCAGCGCTTCGCTGTTTTTGCTGACTTTCCCGAACTTCGGTGTTTTTAAGGCATCGAAAACCTTGCAGTCATACTTTGCGAATGCGAAGATCGCTGTCCCGGATACCTGCAGCGACACCGCCTGAACCAGCTTTCATGGCAAAGCGGCGCGCTGCTGACAACACGACCAGACCCGAGAGGAGAACAATGAACAAGCAATATCACTGGCCAGCGATCACCGCGATCGCCCTTGCCCTGACCGGTTTTGCCGGCCAGGCCGCTGCACAACAAGACCCTTTCCAGTGGCTGGAAGAGGTCGAAGGTAAAAAGCCGATGGAGTGGGTGACAACGCGCAATGCAGAAACCCGCGCCAAGCTGAAAGATGACGCCGGTTACGCCAAGCTCAAAGATGACTTGCTGGTGGTACTGAATTCCAAAGACCGGATTCCGGGCATTTATAAGATGGGCGATTTCGTCTACAACTTCTGGACTGATGCAGCCAATCCGCGCGGCGTATGGCGTCGTACCACACTGGAAGAGTACCGCAAAACCACACCGGCATGGGAAACCGTGCTGGACATCGATGCAATCGGCAAAGCGGAAAATGTTAACTGGGTATTTAAAGGCGCGAACTGCCGTGAGCCGGTGTATGACCGCTGCCTGATCAGCCTGTCGCGCGGTGGTGCGGATGCAGTGACTGTGCGTGAATTTGATATCGCCAGCAAATCCTTTGTGAAAGACGGCTTTACATTACCGGAAGCCAAACTGTCCGCCGACTGGCGCGATCTGGACAGCATCTATGTTGCTACCGATTTCGGTGCAGGCAGCATGACGGATTCCGGCTATCCGCGCATCATCAAAGAATGGAAACGCGGCACACCGCTGCAAAATGCGACCACTCTGCTGGAAGGCAAAACTACGGATATGAGCGTCAGCGCACAGCTGAGCCGCCATCAGAACCATCAGTACGAATTACTGCACCGTCAGATAACGTTCTACACCGCAGAACACTTCTACCGCGACGGCGACAAACTGAACCGTCTGGAAGTTCCGGCCAAAGCTGATATCGGTTTCTTCCGCGATCAGATGCTGATCACGCTGCGTGAAGACTGGGCTGTGAACGGCAAAACCTATGTCAGCGGCAGCGTACTGGCAACCGGTTTTGACAGTTTCAAACAAGGTGGCCGTGAGTTCACCGTGCTGTTCACACCGACTCCATCCACATCGTATGTCGGCGCGGCAGAAACCAAAAATTTCCTGTTGCTGCAAACACTGGAAGATGTGAAAAGCCGTCTGACTGAATGGAAACTGGAAGATGGTAAATGGAGTTCCCGTCAGGTCAATCTGCCGACCATGGGTGCTGTCGGCGTGGCCGGCTGGGACGCAGAAAGCAGTGATGCGTACACACTGAGCTTCTCCGATTACCTGACACCGGCTGTGTATATGATGGCGAATGCCGGCAGCGATCAGCGTGAATTACTGAAATCTGCGCCGGCCTTCTTTGATGCCAGCGCGTATGAAACAGTGCAGCAGTTTGCCACCTCGAAAGATGGCACCAAAGTGCCTTATTTTGTGGTCAAGCGCAAAGATGCGAAACTGGATGGCAACAATCCTACCCTGCTGTACGGCTACGGCGGCTTCCTGGTACCGCTGACACCGTCGTATTCCGGTGGCCTCGGCAAGAGCTGGCTGGAAAAAGGTGGCGTGTACGTGGTGGCGAATATCCGTGGTGGCGGCGAATACGGCCCGCGCTGGCATGAAGCAGCGCTGAAAGGCAATCGTCAGCGCGCGTATGATGACTTCGCCGCTGTGGCGCAGGATCTGATCAGCAAAAAAATCACCAGCCCGCGCCATCTGGGTGCAATGGGTGGCAGTAACGGTGGCTTGCTGGCCGGCGTGGCGCTGACGCAGCGTCCGGATCTGTTCAATGCGGTTGTCAGTCAGGTGCCGCTGCTGGACATGCAGCGCTTTAACAAACTGCTGGCCGGTGCTTCGTGGATGGGTGAATACGGCAATCCGGATATCAAAGCCGAATGGGATTTCATCCGCCGTTATTCGCCGTATCACAATGTCAAAGCCGGTGTGAAATATCCGAATGTGCTGTTCATCACGTCCACCCGTGATGACCGCGTGCATCCGGGTCATGCCCGTAAGATGGCTGCTAAGATGCTGAAACAGGGACATAAAAATGTCTGGTACTATGAAAACATCGAAGGCGGCCATGGCGGTGCGGCAAATAATGAGCAACGCGCTGACATGAGTGCCATCACTTACACCTTCCTGTGGAATATGCTGAAACCGGATAACGCTGCCAACGCAGTACACAAATAATCCGGCTTTTCGCCCTTCCGCAATCCGTTACTCCATGCCGGAGTAACGGATTTTTTTATCTGACAACGCTATGACACTGTTTCAGTTTCTGTGGTCTTTTATACGGCGGCACCGGCGCAATTATGTGCTGGCGGCGATGATGCTGGTTTCGATTTCTGTACTGACGGTCTGGATACCGCGTCAGGTCGGCTATCTGATTGATCAGCTCGCCAGTCATCAGGCCGATGCCAGCGTCCTGATACGCGAACTCGGCTGGCTGCTGCTGGCGGGTATCACGATTTATTTTTTGCGGGTTGGCTGGCGCATACAATTGTTCACCGCGTCTTATCAGCTGGGTGTGGAATTAAGGACGCGGTTGTATCAGAAACTCTGCCTGCAAAGCGGCGCTTTTTTTGATCAGCAGAAAACCGGCGACCTGATGGCCATGGGCACCAATGATGCGGACGCGATTGAACTGGCCGCAGGCGAAGCTGCGCTGGCGGGTTTCGACGGCAGTGTTACCTTCGGACTGGTGATCGGCATGATGCTGACCGGCGTTGACTGGCGGCTGGCCCTGGCCGCATTGCTGCCGTTTCCGCTGATGGCGTTTGCTTTCCGCCGCATTACCCACCATGTGCACGATGCGTCCAAAGCTTCACTGGATAGTTTCAGCGCCTTAAACGAACAGGTCCAGGAATCTCTGGCTGGCGTGCGCACTATTCGTGCGCTGGGTCTGGAACAGCGTAATGCTGAGCAATTCTCAGCGCTGGCCAGTGCCGCGCGCGAATCCAGCTATCAGGCACAGCGCTGGGAAGCCGCGTATGAACCAGCCGTCGGGCTGAGTCTGACTGTCGCCGGATTCATGACACTGGCGACCGGTGGCTGGCTGGTCTGGCAGCATGAAATCACCATCGGCGCGCTGACCAGCTTCAGCATGTATCTGGGCCAGCTGATCTGGCCGATGTTTGCCGCTGGCTGGGTGCTGGCGTTGCTGGAGCGCGGCAAGGCGGCATGGAAACGGCTGGAACCGATTCTGAACGCAGAACTGCAAGTCAAAGATAATGGCACGCTGACCACCCTGCCCGCACCCGCACTCAGCATGCAGCATCTGCAATTCACTTATCCTTCGCAACAGACACCGGCATTGCAGGATCTGAGTCTGGAGATCCGTGCGGGACAAACCATCGGTATCGCCGGCCCGACCGGCGCCGGAAAATCCACACTGGTACGTCTGTTGTTACGTCAGTATGAAGTTCAGCAGGGACAGATACTGTGGGGCGGGCAGGCTTTGTCCTCCTATCAGTTAGATGCATTACGCAAGCAATTGAACTGGGTCGCGCAGGAACCGTTTCTGTTTTCCGCATCCGTGGCAGAAAATATTGCGCTGGCGGCACCGGGTGCAAGTCAGGCGCAGATTGAGCGTGCAGCGACGCTGGCATCGGTACATGAAGATATTCTGCGTTTCCCGCAGGGATATCAGACACCGGTCGGTGAACGCGGCATTACGCTGTCCGGCGGTCAGCGTCAGCGGGTGGCAATTGCACGTGCCTTGCTGACTGACAGTGCACTGCTGATTCTGGATGATGCCTTATCTGCGGTGGATACGGCGACTGAAACGCAGATCCTGCAGCACTTACGCCATCTGCGCCAGCAACACCCTTCACGCACCATGATCATCATCAGCCACCGTCTGAGTGCGCTGGCTGAAGCAGATCAGATTCTTGTGATGAAAAACGGAAAAATCCATGAACAGGGAAATCATGATTCCCTTCTTCAGCAAGACGGATGGTACGCCTCGCAATGGCGTTATCAGCAACTGGAGGCGAGTTTAGATGCAGCCTGAGCAACAACAACCACTGACACCGGCGGAACAGCGTCAACGCGCATTGCAATTACTGTTCGGCGCTGCCGGTCCGGAAAAAACGCAGGTACGTAAAGGCTTGCTGATGCTGCTGATCGCAGCCGGTCTGGAAGCCGTCGGCCCGTGGCTGGGTAAAGCCTTTATCGATCAGTATCTGCTGCCACGTCATCTGGCATGGGCTGAAATTATCCCCTTACTGCTGGCCTTTCTGGTGTCCGGCTGGATAGCCACCTGGCTGCGTTATCGGCAGCTGGTCAGGCTGGCGGGTGTGGCAATGCGCTCGGTGCAGCGTCTGCGCGAGCAGGTGTATGCGCATGTGCTGAAATTACCGATGGCATTTTTTGACCGCAGCATGACGGGTCAGCTGGTCAGCCGCGTCACCAACGATACCGAAGCAGTCAAAAATCTGTATGTGCAGGTGCTGTTTGTGATGCTGGACAGTTCGATTGTGGTCGTTGGTGCAATGGCCGGTATGGCCTTGCTCGAATGGCGCCTGATGCTGGTAGTACTGACACTGATTCCTGCTGTGGTGCTGATTGTCTGGTTTTACCAGCGCTGGAGCGCTCCGGCAGTGTCCCGTGCACGCCAGTTGCGCAGCGATATCAATGCTCAGTTAGCCGAAAGTCTGCAGGGCATGCATACACTGCAGGCGAGTCGCGCAGAGCAAAGATTTGCGCAGCGGTTTGATCAGACCGGGCAATTGCACTACGCTGCCCGTTTGCAGGAACTGAAAGCCAATGCATGGTTATTGCGCCCGGCACTGGACTTTCTGAATATTCTTCTTCTGATCATCATCATTTTCAGTTTCAGCCAGCAGCGTTTTTCCGGTGTGGAAATCGGTATTCTGTATGCGTTTGTCAGCTATATCGCGCGTGTCGTCGAACCACTGATTCAGATCACCATGCAGTTTGGGCAGATTCAGCAAGCCATCGTATCGGCCGCGCGCGTGAATACGCTGCTGCAGGAACCGCAAGGGGCTGAACAGAATGGCAGCGCACATATGGAGAGCGGCAGTATTGCGATCCGCGACCTGAACTTCTCTTATCAGTCCGGCAAACCCGTCCTGAAAAATCTGAATTTACAAATCGCTGACGGGCAAATGACCGGTATCGTCGGACACACCGGCAGTGGCAAGTCCACGCTACTGAGTCTGCTGCTGCGTTTTTACGAAGCTGACTCTGGCACAATCCTGATCGATGATAAACCGGTGCATGCTTACGGCACGCAACACTTCCGTGAGCGCGTCGGACTGGTTCCGCAGGAGCCGTATTTGCTGGCGGCCAGTATTGCCGATAACATCCGCATGGGTCGTGATATCGCTGAAGGCGAAATAATTGCTGCGGCAAAAGCCGCGCATATTCATGATTTCATCAGTGCATTTGAACATGGTTATGCAACACAGCTGGGTGCCGGTGGCGTGCAATTGTCGTCCGGACAAAAGCAACTGATCGCGATAGCGCGTGCGCTGGCTGGCAAACCCGGCATTCTGTTTCTGGATGAAGCGACCTCGCATATCGACAGTGAAACCGAACAGATTGTGCAGCAGACACTGAATGAATTACGCGGCAAGGTCACCGTCGTCGCGATTGCGCACCGCTTATCCACGATACGCGACGCTGATCAGATTATCGTGTTAAATCACGGCGTCATTGCTGAACAGGGGCAGCACGCCAGCCTGATGCAGATCGAGCAAGGTATTTATCAGCGCCTGTACACCTTACAGACGCTGGAAGAAAGGGAAACAATATGAAGTGGTTATTAGGACTGGGCGCACTCGCCGGTACTGCTGTACTGGGAGTCGCAGGCTATACCTTTCTGGTACTGGCACCCGGCTTACCTGATCTGGATGCGGTAACCGATTACCGCCCGAAAATTCCGCTGCGGATTTACACGGCAGATAATGCACTGATCGGTGAATTCGGTGAAGAACACCGTGAATTTGTTGCCATCAAAGACATGCCGAAAGTGATGAAAGATGCGTTGCTGTCGACCGAAGACGCACGCTTCTATGAGCACAATGGCGTGGATTTCATTGGGGCCGGACGTGCTGTACTGGCAGATTTGCGTGGTGGCTTTCATCAGGGTGCTTCCACCATTACCATGCAGGTGGCACGGAATTTCTTCCTGAGTCAGGAAAAAACCGTGAATCGCAAACTCAAAGAATTACTGCTGACATCGCGCATCGAATCGGCACTTAGCAAAGACCAGATTCTGGAACTGTATATGAACCAGATTTATCTGGGACAACGCTCTCATGGTTTCGCCGGTGCGGCGCGCACATATTTCAATAAATCTTTAAAAGATGTGACGCTGGCAGAAGCAGCGATGCTGGCTGGCATTCCGAAAAATCCGGTACGTCATAATCCGGTGGCGAATTTCCAGAAAGCGAAACAGCGTCAGGAAGTGGTGCTGAAGCTGATGCTGACGCGCGGTGTGATTACCGAAAATCAGTATGATCAGGCGGTACATGAAAAAATCACCGTGACCGGCAAACAGATTTTTGATTCGCGTGCGGACTATGTCGCGGAAATGGTGCGCCAGAAAGTCGTCGAAGAATACAAAGAGCAAGCCTACACCAGCGGCATCCGCGTCTATACAACGCTGCTGAAGGCAGATCAGGATGCTGCGTATGAAGCTGTACGTAAAAACGTGATGGCTTATGATCAGCGCCACGGTTACCGCGGCCCGGAAGCCTTTATTCAATTGCCTTCCGACAGCGAAGAACGTGACGATGCGATTGATGATGTGCTGAAAAAACATCCTTCCAGCGATACGCTGCTGGCGGCCGTCGTCACCGAAGCCAGCCCGCGTAAAGTGATTGCAGAACTCGCCAGCGGTGAGACTGTGACGATTGATGGTGACGGTTTGCGTTTTGCCAGTGCAGGTCTGCAAGCTAAAGCAGCGTCTGCATTAAAAATTGTGCCGGGCGCTGTGATCCGCGTGATCAAAGACAGTAAGAACCGCTGGAGTATTACGCAGCTGCCGGAAGTCGAAGGTGCATATGTGGCACTGAATGCGGATGATGGTACGGTGCGCGCGCTGGTCGGGGGTTTTGACTTCAACCGGAAAAAATTCAACCACGTCACCAGCGGCTGGCGTCAGCCGGGTTCGAGTATGAAGCCGTTTATTTATTCGGCTGCGCTGGAAAAAGGCTTTTCTCCGGCGACCCAGATTAACGACGTGCAGTTATCGCAAACCACGGATGAGGTACTGAAGTGGGATCCGCGCAATGACGACGGCAAATATGAAGGGCCGGTCAGTATGCGTTATGCGCTGGCGCATTCAAAAAACGTGGTCTCCGTGCGGATTCTGCAAGCGATAGGCGTACAGCATGCACTGGACTGGTTACAGCATTTCGGTTTCAGCAAAGATAAACATCCGGCCAATCTGACACTGACACTGGGCACTGGTGCGGTGACACCAATGCAGCTTGCGGGTGCGTATGCGGTGTTTGCAAACGGCGGCTATCAGGTCAGCCCGCAACTGATTACGAAAATCACGGATGCCAAAGGTCAGGTACTGAAGTCCGTACCGGTGACCAAAGTGGATGAGTCGGCGCGTGTGATTGATGCCCGCAATGCTTTTATTACCGACAGTATGCTGCGCGAAGTCACCCGCAGCGGTACGGCTGCATCGGCCAGTAGCAAACTCGGGCGTGCCGATCTGGCGGGTAAAACCGGTACCACCAGCGATGCAGTGGATGGCTGGTTTGCCGGTTATGCGGCGAATGTGGTGGCGGTTGCCTGGATGGGTTATGACGATCCGAAATCGCTGGGTGGACGTGAATTCGGTGCGACGCTGGCTTTGCCAATCTGGATTGACAGTATGCGCGCTGCACTGGCCGGTAAGCCGCAAATCGTGCGTGCTGCGCCCGAAGGTGTCAGCAATGCGGAAGGAGACTGGATGTATCAGGAATGGCTGAACGGTGGTGGTGTGCGCCAGCTGGGTCTGGAAGAAGCGCCGCCGGCTGTCATCACACCGCCTGCGCAATAAAAAAAATCCCGCGGCAAACGCCGCGGGAAAAACATCCTGACCTTTGGAGGAGAAGCAGTAGGACAGTCCTTATCATAGCGAAACCGCGTGACAAGCGTATGACAGCCCTATTGCTCCTTCAGGGAGAGTCAGGCTGCACGAGCCAAACGCGCCTGCTCTCGCAAAGCGTCAAATCCTTGTTGCAGATCGCTGATCAGATCTTCCACACATTCCAGTCCCACATGCAAACGTATCATCGGCGCAGTCCATTGCGCAGCACGATGGTTGCGGACACGCGAAGGATCGGTCGGCAGAAGCAGACTTTCATAACCGCCCCAGCTGAAACCGATACCGAATAAATCTGTACTGTCGATCAGCGCCGCGACTTGCTGACGGCAGATGTCGTCATGAAAACGCGCACCCATCAGACCGCAGGCGTATTTCGGATCAAAGTCACGTTTCCAGATTTCATGACCCTGTGCACCCGGCATAGGCGGATACAAGACTTCAGCCACTTCCGGTTGCGCAGCCAGCCATTCAGCAACGCGCATTGCACTTTCACGATGCACCGCCAGACGGGCTGCCATCGTACGCAAACCGCGCAGCGCCAGTGCGGCATCATCGCCACCTATCGCCAGACCGAGTTGTTTGTAAGTATCGCGAATCGGCGCTTCCAGCGCTGCATTCGTCAGGATCGCACCCATCAGCGCATCCGAGTGACCGACGATGTATTTGGTCGCTGCATGGATCGACACATCCACGCCCAGTTCAAACGATTTCCAGCCGACCGGCGTCGCCCATGTGCTGTCGGATACCACCACTGCACCGGCTGCATGTGCTGCAGCGGCAATCGCAGGAATATCCTGCACTTCAAAGGTCAGCGAACCCGGAGATTCAACAAAAATGACTTTGGTATTCGGTTTGATCAGTGCAGCAATGTCTGCACCTGCCAGCGGATCATAGTATGCGGTTTCCACGCCCATTTGCTTGAGCATGTTGTCGCAGAAGTGGCGCGTCGGATCGTAGGCGGAATCGGTCATCAGCAAATGATCGCCGGATTTCAGCAACGCCAGCAGCGTTGTGGTGATTGCCGACAAACCGGACGGTGTCAGCAGACAGGCAGCAGCACCTTCCGCTGCGCACAGCGCCTGTTCCAGCGCATGGGTGGTTTCATTGCCGTGGCGGCCATACACACGACGTGTGCCATAGGCTTCCTGCAGCGATGCGCAATCCGGGAACAGCATGGTCGATGCGCGCACCAGCGGCGGATTCACCGGCCCGTGATGACGTTTGCCTTTGCGTCCGGCGTGGGTCAGTCGGGTAGCGGTCTGAAATTCTGTGCTGTGGTCTGCCATGGTGCGCTCCTGCATAAAAGTAACTATGCAGAAATCGTAACAAGAGGCGCGGAAAATTTTTTACCAAATTAAGTGCGATTTTGAGCTAACATTAAAAAAATTTTCTACAAATCTGAACTTATGGATAAAAAAGACCTAGAAATCCTCGAAATTCTACAAAAAAATGCGAGTATTTCGATGGCTGAACTGGCCGAATCTGTGCATTTATCCGTCACACCGTGCTGGCGACGGGTGCAGAAAATGCAGGAAGAAGGCGTGATTCAGGCGCAGGTGACTTTATGTGATCCGGTCAAACTGAATCTGGGGCTGACGGTAATGGTGGCGCTGAAAGCGGCAAGACATAACGAAACCTGGATGCAGAAATTCATCAGCGGCGTGCGTGATATTCCGGAAATCGTGGAAATTCTGCGCATGAGCGGCGACATCGATTACCTGCTGAAAGTGCATGTGCCGGATATGGCCGGATTTGATCAGGTGTATAAAAAGCTGGTGCGCGTGGCGGATCTGCAGGATGTCAGTTCCAGCTTTGTGATGGAAGTGATTAAAAGCACCACCGCATTGCCGCTGGATTATGTGCAACTGAAAAAATAAGTTTCCGTCCGCCGGTTACGGTTGATCTGCCGGTGTATTGACCAGCACAGCTTACTAATCAGGCCGGCGTGGAATGCCTTTCCGGCGCACCAATTGTGCAAATATCGTCATACCCACTTTTGCGAGGCCCGGACTTTCTGCCGACGACAAGCGCATCGCTATGCTGAACTCCGCATTCAAGCCGTTTTCAGGGTTTTCCGGGCCTTTTTCAGGCTGTTATCCGGCTCTCAGTATCTCTGAAGCAATTGCAGTGATTGACAGGTCAAACCAGCAATAAAAAACGCTGCAACCATCACTGGTTTGCAGCGCTTTGCATTTGCTCAGCACATGCTGGCTGGTATGAAGCCGGACTTATCCGCGATAACGGTAATGTTCCTGTGTGAACAGATCGATACCGCATTGCAGGTTTTCAATCCAGTCCAGGAAAGCGTGAATTGCTTCGCGGCCTTTGAAATAGCGACCGTGCTGTGGCACCAGCATCTCCACATCCATCTCACGTACCATGGCGGCCCAGTAGCGGCAGACTTTATTCGACACCATATAACGCTTATGGAAACCGCTCATGGTGTGCAGTGAGGCCAGAAATTCTTCTTTGGTTTCAATCGGCTTTTCAATTTCATGCTCATCCACCATGGATGCGCCAACGTCACCGGAAAACAGAATTTTGGATTTAGTATCGTAAAACTGGAAATTGCCTTCGGCGTGCAGAAAGTGCGCCGGTACTGCGTGGATGATGGTGTCGCGCAAATGCACAGGCATGCCCTCATCCGGAATACCGATGATGCGGCCCTCTGCGCGGTTCAGATTACAAAAATGCGGCACAAAGCGTGACCACAGCTTAGACACATACAGTTTGCACTCGGTGCTGAACAGCCACTTATCCAACGCGCCGATAATGTCCGGGTCCTGATGCGAAGCAAACAGATATTTCAGCTGCTGCTTCGGCAGGTAACGGTGCATCGATAACACCAGCGAGTTATAGGTCAGATGTCCGGATGGATCAATCAGCGCGCCCTCGCCGTCAGACACCACCAGAAACTGGTTAGCCTGGACAGCATGATCGGTAGCATCTTTAACGAGATCGTTGAACATGACACAGACGTGCTTACCATCGTTATACAGTTCGATTGCCAATGTATTCTCCCGTTATGCTGTCATCCAAAATCGGACATCAGATTGTAACGAGCAGCGCCATACAGTTTCTTGACTTACATCAATTTGATGAGGTACGCATAGAACCACTTGCTACAGTTCCTGACAAATGGCGGCAAGTTATGCGAATTACACGACTTTTCTGCCACCTGTTTCTTTTGTTGAAACTCTGCTGTCATACGGGGAAAAATGGGAGGAAACGAACTTCAGTTGCTGCCAGTCTGTCGCCACTCAGCAATGAAGCCAGATGCACAGATAAAAAAACCGCAGCGCATGGCTGCGGTTTTTTTCAGGACTTTATGGCCGGATCAGAATGTGCCTTGCAAAGATACAGACAATACACGTGAATCGCCAAAGAACTGATAAGGATAATGGGACTTGTCTTTGGAAATATCGTACTGCACTTTCAGCGCCATATTTTTACGGAAATCCCAGCGCAGTGACAAATAATGCGAGCTCCGCGCTTCAATCGGTTCAGTGACCGTTGTGTACTGCGAATAGGTATACATCGGCGTCCATGCACCGTAGTTGTAGCCGATACCGATCAAAGCATATTTATAAATATTATTAATACCCAGCGCAGGATTTTTCTGTTCAAAACGATCAACCTCAGTTTTGATCAGCCAGTTTTTATAATCCATATTGGCGGACAAACCGTAGATACGGGTTGGCTGATCTTTCAGCAAATACACGGTACCCGCTGAAGGATCATTTTGCGATACGGTTTCTTCATGGCGCATCATCATCGCGCGCACATCAAAGATGCCATTATTTGCCGATACCGATACGCCCAGTATTTTTTTCCATGCATCATCCGTCGGCGTGCCGTAATACAAACGGGTGTAATAGGCGTTATTGCTTTGCGAATAGCTGCCAGTCCACGCGGTGGCAGTCATTGCCCAGTCAGATTGCCCGATCTGCGTACGGTAACTGACATTCGCTCCGTCATAAGAAAAAATCGGCCAGCCATACACATCCGGTGCGGGGCGTACCCACGGATAAGCATAACCGACGTATAAATAATCACTGTAGTAATACAAAGGAATACGGAAGCGCCCCGCCTGAAATGTCCATGCAGAATCGTCTGATGGCTGCCATGTCAGGTATGCCCAGTCAACCGTCGGACGTGAACCCTGATACGGGTTATTAGCACGTGCGATCAATTGTGCGGTGGCAGAAAACGTACTGCTGAAATCTTTTTTGATTTGCACGCCGATCAGCGATTCCTGATCAAACTGCCAGCCCTTTTCTTTTTCATAAACGCCGGTGTATTCCCAGTTCTGAATCGAACAAGGGCATTTGTACTGCATGTAATTCCACGGTGTGGAATTACCGAGCGCAGAACCACTGATCACTTTCGCGCCGGTGATGTTGTAAAAGCCGCTCAGCTTCAGTGAACCCGATTCGTCCAGATCAATTGCAGATGCCAGACCGGGCAGGAATAACAAAGCACATACAAGCTTCTTCATGGTAATCCTCCTGACAATGCAGCTGATTGTTAAGGAACGACAGCGACGACTTTAACCGAATCATCGGCAGTGGCTTTATCCACATAGCCAATGGCGTTCGGTGTCTCAGCAACGTACTTACGTACTTCAGCTGCCGTTTTAAATTCTTTCGGTGGTTTTGCCTTACCAGTGAATGTCAGCTTTGCCCAGATCGCCTGCACCTGCGATGGCTCTTTATCAAGTACTTTCTTATAAAATTCTGCCTTCAGTGAAGACGTTTCTGCAAGCTCCACCGGTGCAAATAAGCTGGAACCACCCAGATAGAATTGCGACACCTGACTCAGGTACATCTTGGTTGCGGGATTGTCTTTATTCACAATCACGACCAGTTCCGCATTTGCCAGCGATGGCAGCATTGCTGCCAGCATTCCGCCGGAAACCAACCAATCACGCATTTTCATACAGCCCCTCCCCGCTTTACGACAACAGCGATGACCGATACATGATTTCCCGTATCCGCGGATTCAGTAAAACCCTGATACAGGAACGCTTGAATGCTCAGAAAACGAATGTTATTTTTTTGAAATAACTTATTGATAGGCTTCCCCGCACCAGCCAGTCCCCTGAATTCACTATAGGCACAAATGCAGACCAGTTCCAAGGCAAGTCTGGTTTCCTGACAAAAAGCAACAATTCATTTGCAACGTGGCGACATTGTTATTTTCCTGTTCATACAATGATCAGCACCGGATACCTGGACGTTGTTATGCTGTACCGGCAGATTGCCGCAAAAGAAAAAGCACCCTTGGTGGGTGCTTTTTTGTAGCCGTTGTACTGATATGCAATCAGTGACAACTTTTCTTACTTATTTGCCGTGAGGCGATTCCAGATTTCGGTCGTGGCGATTGTCTGATTCAGCGAGTAGAAATGCAGGCCGGGTGCGCCACCAGCGAGCAAGCGTTCGCACATATCCGTCACAACATCCAGACCAAAGGCTTTGATCGACGCGGTATCGTCACCAAAACTTTGCAGTTTCAGACGCACCCAGCGCGGGATCTCTGCACCGCACATATCCGAGAAACGCAGCAATTGCGAGCTGCTGGTAATCGGCATAATACCCGGCACCACCGGTACATCCACGCCCTGCTTCTGCACCTCATCGACAAACTGGAAGTAAGCATCGGCATTGTAGAAATACTGAGTAATCGCAGAATTGGCACCGGCTTTGACTTTGCGTACAAAATTGTTCACGTCGTCCTGCGGCGAACGCGCCTGCGGATGCATTTCCGGATACGCAGCAACTTCGATGTGGAACCAGTCGCCGGTTTCAGCGCGGATAAATTCCACTAATTCGTTCGCAAAACGGAATTCGCCGCCCATACCGTAACCACTCGGGAAGTCACCGCGCAGTGCAACCACGCGGCGAATGCCGAAGTTCTGGTACTGACGCAGAATCGCACCAATGGACTCTTTGGTACCACCAATACACGATAAATGCGGTGCTGCCTGCATCCCTTCACGCTGGATTTCGACTACGGTATCCAGTGTGCCTTGTTGTGTTGTGCCACCGGCACCAAACGTGACAGAAAAATATTGCGGCTTCAGTTGCGCCAGCTTTGCGCGTGTTACGCGCAGTTTTTCCGCACCCTCTGCCGTTTTCGGCGGGAAAAACTCAATACTGAAATTCGGGCTAGTCATGATTGCTCAAAAATTAAAGTCGACAAAGTCCAGGAAATCACGCTGTATAACAATGCACCGCCGGTAGCAGACCAGAATCCGGTGACATGAAAACCATCCACCATATTTGCCACGCCCCAGAACAGCAAACCGTTAATCACAAAGATAAATAATCCCATGCTGAGCATCGTGACCGGCAAGGTCAGCAATACCAGCAAGGGCCGGATCACGGCATTTACCAGTCCCAGCACCAGTGCCACCACCAGTGCAGTGCCGAGTCCGTCGATTTGTACTGAGTGCATCAGATACGGAATCGCCAGCAAGGCAATGGCATTGATCAGCCAGTTGGCTAACAAACGCATATCAGCTCCTGAAAAAAACTCCCCGGTCTGACGAGCATGGCGGGGAGTTTTGCAGATTAATAACGGTAGTGTTCAGGCTTGTACGGGCCTTCTTTTTTCACACCGATATAGTTCGCCTGTTCTTCGGTCAGCTCGGTCAGCTGGGCGTTGAAACGTGTCAGCTGCAAACGGGCCACTTTTTCATCCAGATGTTTCGGCAGCGTGTATACGCCGACCGGATAGTCTGCATTACGCTGGAACAGTTCGATCTGTGCCAGTGTCTGATTCGCGAAGCTGGAGCTCATCACGTAGGATGGGTGACCGGTTGCGCAACCCAGATTTACCAGACGGCCTTCTGCCAGCAGAATGATGCGTTTGCCATTCGGGAAGATCACGTGATCGACCTGCGGTTTGATGTTTTCCCATGTGTACTGCTTCAGGGAAGCCACGTCGATTTCATTGTCGAAGTGACCGATGTTGCAAACGATAGCCTGATCTTTCATGCGCAGCATGTTGTCGTGCGTGATCACATGGTAGTTACCGGTGGTCGTCACGAAAATATCGCCGTGTTCTGCCGCGTATTCCATCGTCACTACGCGGTAACCTTCCATCGCAGCCTGCAGTGCGCAGATAGGATCGATTTCTGTGACCCAGACTTGGGCAGACAGCGCGCGCATCGCTTGTGCAGAACCTTTACCGACGTCACCGTAACCGCAGACAACAGCAATTTTACCGGCAACCATCACGTCAGTCGCACGTTTGATACCGTCAACCAGAGATTCGCGGCAACCGTACAGGTTATCGAATTTCGATTTGGTCACGGAATCGTTCACGTTGATTGCCGGGAAGGCCAGTTTGCCGTCTTTATGCATTTGATACAGACGATGCACGCCGGTGGTGGTTTCTTCGGTCACGCCTTTAATTTCTGCCAGACGTTTGGAATACCATTGCGGATCTTTCGCCAGATGTGCGCGAATAGAATTGAACAGGCACACTTCTTCTTCGGAACCCGGTTTGTCCAGCACAGACAGATCGCTCTGAGCGCGGGTACCCAGATGCAGCAACAGCGTTGCGTCGCCGCCGTCGTCCAGAATCATGTTGGAGTAACCACCGTCAGTCCATTCAAAAATACGGTGTGTGAATTCCCAGTATTCATCCAGACTTTCGCCTTTGAATGCGAATACGGGCGTGCCGCCGGCAGCAATCGCTGCTGCTGCGTGATCTTGTGTGGAGTAAATATTGCAGGAAGCCCAGCGTACTTGCGCGCCCAGTGCGATCAGTGTTTCGATCAGCACAGCGGTCTGAATCGTCATGTGCAGGGAACCGGTGATACGCGCGCCTTTCAGCGGCTGGGACGCAGCGAACTCTTTACGAATTGCCATCAGGCCCGGCATTTCGGTTTCAGCGATGCGAATTTCTTTACGGCCCCAGTCAGCCAGACTCAGGTCAGCAACCAGAAAATCCTGTTGGGTTTGTTGTGTTGTGGTGGCGTTCATCACGCCCTCCTTTCTGAAATGAAAAAAGTAACGTGAGCGCAGTTGAATTCGGTGATATCCGGAAAACAGATCAAGTGAGCCTCGGCCACATCAGAACTGCAGAAAACGGATCAGAGAAGTTTTTCCAAGCCTGGCAGGGCTGACCTGTCGCAACGCTCCTTGGAAAGACTGAAGTATAAACCAGCCTGCCGATTTCTGCACCTGCAGCGCATTGCGGAACCGCGCCTTATTCTCTGTTGAGTTTCAGGCAACGCCGTTATCCGGCAGCAGTAATTTGCCCATACACAGCGACAAATTGCTTTCTGTATATTTTCCGAACGGCGCAATCGCGGCATAGCCATGCTTGCGGTAAAACGCAATGGCGCGCGGATTGCTGTGCCTGACCGCCAGACAGATCTGACGATAACCCCATTGCAGTGCCTGCTGTTCCAGCCAGCCCAGCACTTGCGCTGCGACACCGGGCTGACCCGGGCGTGCATACATGCGCTTGAGTTCCGCGACTTGCTGTCCGCCGGGCCGTATCGCTGCACAAGCGAGTGGCACGCCCTGCGGATTACGCGCCACAACAAAGCAGGCACCGTCCTGCTGCACATCGCTGGCGCAAAAACTGCTCTGGCCACTGTCACCGGTCAGCAGCACCAGCCTTGCTGACAATTCTGCCAGTAACAGACGTGCGTCCGGATGATCGGGAGATTCAGCTTGTATCAGCACTGGCAGCATAAACGGACTCCGGAAAAGAAAACGGATGAGGGAAACTCATCCGTTTTACGCAAAATCAGTGCCAGCCTGACAAGGCTGCTGACGGATTATTGATCAGTGACCGTCGAAATTGCAGATGGTAAACAGTGGCAAGCCGCTGTCTTTAATGATGCGCGAACCGCCCAGTTCCGGCAGATCCACAATCACCGCACCTTCCACCACTTCCGCACCCAGACGTTCCAGCAATTTTTTGCCGGCCATCATCGTGCCGCCAGTTGCGATCAGATCATCGATCAGCACAACGCGGTCGCCTTTTTTGCAGGCATCGGCATGCAGTTCCACCGTTGCGCTGCCGTATTCCAGTTCATACTCTTCGGACACGGTATGGAAAGGCAGTTTGCCTTTTTTACGAATCGGAACGAAACCCAGATTCAGTTCATAGGCCAGCACGGAACCGATAATAAAGCCACGTGCATCCAGACCGGCGATCACGTCGATTTTTTCGTCCATGTAGCGATGTACGAACATATCGATCAGAACACGGAATACCTTCGGATTTTGCAGTAACGGCGTGATGTCGCGGAACATCACACCCTGCTGTGGCCAGTCAGGTACGGTACGGATATGCTGTTTGATGTACTCGGAGGGATTTAACATCGCCGGAGGTCCTTCAGATTTTTACGATAACCCGCTATTTTAGCAGCCGGAGCTCTGCTCTTGCGACTGCTTCCGAGGTTCCCCTCAAAACAATCACATCACCGGCCTGCAAACCTTGTTCAGCCTGCAACTCCAGACGGCGGCTGCCGCGACGCATGCTGTGAATTTCTGCTTCGGTATCTTCCAGCGCCAGTTCGGCAAGCGTTTTGCCGACTGCCGTGGCACGTTCGGTCAGCACCACCGTATGTAAACGAATCTGCATCGCATCCGGACTGTCAGACGCATCGCTGGCACCGTGGAAGAAGCCGCGCAGGGATTCGTAACGCGCATCCCGTGCTGCCTGTACACGGTGCACCACGCGGCGCAAAGGCACGCCGAGCAGCACCAGTGCATGCGAAGCCAGCATCAGGCTGCCTTCCATCAGTTCCGGCACCACTTCGGTCGCACCGGCAGCGCGCAGTTTTTCCAGATCAACATCATCATGGCTGCGCACAATCACCGGCAGACTCGGATTCAGTTCATTCACAAAATGCAGAATACGCAGCGCAGAAGCGGTACTGGTATAGGTGATGACCAGCGCCGAAGCGCGGTTAATCCCGGCGGCCACCAGACTTTCACGCCGTGCAGCATCGCCATACGACACATTCGCACCACCGGTCTGCGCTTCGCGCACACGGTCGGGGTCCAGATCCAGTGCGTGATAATCAATATTTTCTTCAGAGAGCAAACGTGCCAGATTCTGTCCGCTACGACCAAAACCGGCGATGATGACATGCTTGCGGGTGGACATCGTGCGCGCTGCGATCTGGGTCAGCGCCAGCGACTGCATCATCCATTCATTCGCAGACAGCTTCATCACAATCGCATCCGATTTCGCCAGAATGAAAGGCGATACCAGCATCGACAACACCATCGATGCCAGAATCAGTTGCAGCAATTCTTTATCGATCAGCGACAAGGCACCGGCCTGATTCAGCAGCACAAAACCGAACTCACCGGCCTGCGCCAGCGCCAGCCCGGTACGCAGCGCAACGCTGGTGGTGCTGCCGAACAAGCGCGCCAGACCAGCGATCAGCACGAACTTCAGCAACAACGGCACCACGAACAGGAACAGCACGATGCCTGCGTTGCTGAATACCAGTTTCAGGTTCAGCAGCATCCCGACGGTAATAAAGAACAAGCCGAGCAACACATCGCGGAAGGGTTTAATGTCTTCTTCCACCTGATGCCGGTATTCGGTTTCAGAGATCAGCATACCAGCGACAAACGCCCCCAGCGCCATCGACAAACCGGCGCGGTCTGTCAGCCACGCTGCACCCAGCGTCACTAGCAACAGGTTCAGCATGAATAATTCCTGCGAACGCCGTTTCACCACGATGCGGAACCAGGTACGCATTAAGCGCTGACCAATCACCAGCAATACAAACAGCACCAGCACCGCTTTGCCACCGGCCCATGCCAGCGTCTGCACGATGTCGCCGGAATGGGCGGCCATCGCCGGTACCAGAATCAGCAGCGGCACCACGGCCAGATCCTGAAACAACAGGATCGCGATAATCTGACGGCCGTGCAGGCTTTCCAGCTCCAGCCGCTCTGTGAGCATTTTGGACACAATCGCCGTGGATGACATGGCCAGCGCGCCACCCAGCGCAAATGAAGCCTGCCAGCTGATGGCAAACCACTGCGGCAGCCAGTAACTGACAATCGCACCACCTGCCAGCGCGGCAACGATCGTCACCACCACCTGCGCCATCCCCAGCCCGAACACTTGCTTGCGCATGGTCATCAGCTTGGGCAGCGAGAATTCCAGCCCGATCGAAAACATCAGGAACACCACGCCGAATTCCGCCATTTCATGCGTAATTTCATTGTCTTCGGCAAAGCCCAGCCCGTGCGGGCCTATCATGACTCCGACCACCAGATAGCCCAGTATCGGTGGCAGTTGCAGCATACGGAAAGCCACCACACCAAGCACGGCGGCGGTCAGCAGGGATAAGGTCGTGTCGAGTGCATTCATACAATTATTATTGCCGATTTGCCGCGCTTGCTGGCTGTTTTTATCAAACTGCAAAATACCGGAATGCGACAGATTTCCGCATCAGCCACTTCCGGAGAGCCGCGCAAACTCTGGGACAACGGCAAATGGCTATGCCGGATGCCGCATTTCAGGGATTGTTGGCGTTTTTTACGGCAGTTGGCGGCATTCCGGTATGCCACTGTCCGCTGCCCAGCAAATACGCTGAAAGAATGAGCACGCCGGAACACTGTGCGACCGTGGCGCTGTGTCGCCCGCTCCTGTTTCACAGCGATACCGGAACCGGCAATCCCGCAGAAAATGGAAGTACAGCTATGCAACTATCCGCACAGGCACATGCCGGAGAGCCGCGCAAACCGTGAGACAACGCTGTTTTGCTATGCAGAACACCGCATTTTGCGTATTTTCAAGCCATTTCAGCCCTGCTTCTGCCTTTCTGCCGCTTTATCACCCTGAATGCCGGAAAAACACACAAGGCTGACAGCGGGCCAGCGCGTCGCTACCGGACAGCGCATCTGTCTGGCGCAAAGCAATGTTACATCTGGCAGAGTTTTTGCTTACCGGATTTCGTTTATACTTCGGGCATGAAGAATCTGAATGCTCAACCTGTTGAAATACCGCGCCTCTCTGCGGATGCAGCCGGACGCGCAGTAGCGCTGGCAGCGGAAACACTGCAAATTGAAGCCGATGCACTGCTCGCGCTGCAAGGCCGCCTGCAGGGCGAAGACGCCGAAGCCTTTACCCGCGCCGTTGAAGCGTTGCTCGCCTGCAACGGCCGCGTCGTCGTGTCCGGCATCGGTAAATCCGGCCATATCGGCCGCAAAATTGCTGCGACATTTGCCTCGACCGGCACGCCCTCTTTCTTTGTCCATCCTGCAGAAGCAGCGCATGGCGATTTAGGCATGGTGACTGCACAAGACGTATTTATCGCGATTTCCTATTCCGGCGAATCCGCCGAGCTGATGGCCATCGTGCCCATCATCAAACGTCTGGGCGTGACTACGATCACCATGACCGGCAATCCGGCATCGGGACTGGCAAAGATTGCCGATATCCACCTGAACCTGCATGTCGATAAAGAAGCCTGCCCGCTGAATCTGGCACCAACCGCATCCACCACCGTCACACTGGCACTCGGTGATGCGCTGGCTGTGGCAGTACTGGATACCCGTGGTTTCCGCGCTGAAGATTTTGCCCGTTCGCACCCCGGTGGTGCACTCGGTCGCCGTTTGCTGACGCATGTGAAAGATGTTATGCGCAGTGGTGATGCCGTTCCGGCGGTCACACCGGATACACCGTTGACTACGGCATTGCTGGAAATCACCAAAAAAGGCATTGCGATGACTGCGGTAGTTGATGATCAGCAGCGCATACTCGGCGTATTTACCGATGGTGACCTGCGCCGCCTGATGGATGGCGCGCGTGATTTCAGCGCGATTCGCATCGGTGATGTGATGCACCGCCAGCCACGCACCATCCGCGCTGAAAAACTCGCGGTTGAAGCAGTGGAAATGATGGAAACCTACCGCATCAACCAGTTATTAGTCAGCGATGAACAAGGCCGGCTGACCGGCGCGCTGCATATTCACGATCTGACCCGTGCAAAGGTAATCTGATGTCTGCAATTAATCAAAAAGCAGCGGCTGTCCGCCTGATGATCTTTGATGTGGATGGCATCCTGACCGATGGCAGCCTGCATTTTTCCGCCGATGGCGAAATCATCAAAACTTTTAACGTGCTCGATGGTCAGGGCATACGTCTGTTACAGGACGCCGGCATCATGACCGCGATCATCAGCGCCCGCCAGTCACCTGTGGTGCTGAAACGCGCCAGCGATCTGGGCATCAGCCATATCCGTCAGGGCATCCACGATAAAGCCAGCGCTTTTGCTGCCTTACTGGAAGAATTACAACTGACACCGGCGGAATGCGGCTTCATCGGCGACGACGTCATCGATTTACCGGTATTGCGTCAGGTCGGCTTTGCCGCCAGCGTACCGAATGGCCATGCAGAAGTCCGCAGCCGCGTGGACTATGTCACCACAGCACAAGGCGGTCGCGGCGCAGTACGTGAAGTCTGCGACCTGATCCTGAAGGCACAGGGTCATTACGATGCAATGCTGGCAAGGTTCCTCGGATGAATATGTGGCTGACCGCTGACCGCTTTAAGACCTGGGCCGGCATTTCCGTTCTGGCAGCGATCACCATGGGCGTGATCTGGTACTGGCACAGCGTCACCCACTTCGGTGGCGGTGACGATCCGTCACGTCAGCGCAAAGAGCCCGATTACTATATCGAGCACTTCAACTACATCAAAATTTCCAACAACGGTAAAGCCAATTACCACGTAACCGGCCAGCGCCTGCAACATTTGCCGGTTACAGATCAGATTGAGATTTTCCAGCCGCTGATCCATAGCTACGATGCCCGTCGCGAACCGGTGACATTGCGTGCTGACAGAGCACTGGTGGAACAAAAATCGACAGCTGAAAATAATACCCGTCAGGAAGACAAAGTCCATTTACACGGCGATGTGCGGGTTGTGCAGGCTGAACCGGCGCATCCGGAATTTATGCAGTTACAAACCAGTTATCTGATGCTGCTGCCAGACGCTGACAAGGTTTTCACTGATCAGGCAGTTGAATTAATGACGCCGCGCGTACGCGCAACAGCGGTCGGGCTGGAAGCCGATCAGATCACACAACAACTTCAGTTACGCAGTCAGGTAAAAGTGCATGTGCAGCCGCGCAGCATGAGCCGCACTGCAACCACTTCAAGGAATCCATCATGACTATCCGACTCCGTCGCTGGCTGCGATGCCTGCTGCCTGTCAGCATGATGCTGCTGACGCTCAGCAGCCACGCTGAAAAAGGCGACAAATACAAAGAAATCGTCGCGACTGCCGGTAACTCCCGCGCTGATCTGAAAAAGAATGTTCTGCATTTAACGCAGGGCGTGGAAATCAGTCAGGGCTCTCTGGTGATCAAAGCCAACAATGCGGTAATGAGTGAGCTGTCTGATGGCTCCACACAATACCTGCTGAACGGCGTTTCAGGTACAAAAATGCAATTCCGCCAGAAAATGGATGGCGGCAACCGCTGGATCGAAGGCGAAGCCGAAAAAGCGACGTTCAATTCCACATCCGGCATGGTCATTCTGACCGGCGACGCGCGCGTGCGCAATCTGGACAGCGGCAAAGTCACTCAGGAACAAAACGGCGAATATCTGTCCTATGACACCGTCAACGAAGTCTTCGTCAGTGCGAACAGCACCAGCGGACAGCATGATGCCAGCAAGCCAAAGGTACGCATCGTCATCCAAAGCAAACTGACACCACCGGCGGAGTAAACATGGCAAACGCGGAAAGCACATTGTCAGTCAAAGGTTTGCAAAAACGCTACGGCGCACGTCAGGTAGTGCGTGATGTGTCGCTGATGGTGCGCAGCGGTGAAGTCGTTGGTTTGCTTGGGCCAAACGGTGCAGGTAAAACCACCTCGTTTTACATGATTGTCGGTCTGGTTCCATCCGATGCGGGTGAAATCCGGATTGATCAGCACGATGTCAGTCGTCACGCTATCCATGAACGCGCCGTGATGGGTTTATCCTATTTGCCACAGGAAGCGTCAGTATTCCGGAAGCTCACCGTGGAAGAAAATATCCGTGCGGTGCTGGAATTACGAAAAGATAAAGACGGCAAAGCACTCAGCGAAAAGCACATCCGTAAAAAACTGGATGCCTTATTGCATGATCTGCAAATCGAAGGTTTAAGAGAAAATCCGGCGCTGTCACTGTCCGGCGGTGAACGCCGCCGCGTTGAAATTGCGCGTGCACTGGCAACTGAACCGCGTTTTGTGCTGCTGGATGAGCCGTTTGCAGGCGTTGATCCTATCGCCGTGATTGAAATTCAGCGTATCGTCCGCTTCCTGAAAGAACGCGGCATCGGTGTTCTGATCACCGATCACAATGTACGCGAAACGCTGGGTATTTGTGATCACGCTTACATCATCAATCAGGGTGCGGTACTCGCCAGTGGCAAACCGGATGACATTGTGCAGAACGAATCTGTGCGCAAAGTCTATCTCGGAGAACATTTCCGCATGTAAGCGTCTATGAAGCAAAGCCTGCAATTACGCACCTCTCAGCATCTGGCACTGACGCCTCAGTTACAGCAATCTATTCGCTTGCTGCAATTGTCAACGCTGGAACTGCATCAGGAACTGGAAGCAGCACTGATAGAAAATCCTATGCTGGAGCGTATTGATGATCCGCTGGATCAGGCTGTACGTTTGCTGGCAGATGGCGCACTGAATACGGCAAGTCTGCACAATGATGCCGGAATGCAATCTGCCGCGCCAGCCACCGCCGACAACACACCATCGGAGACACCTGCTCAGGAAACTGATTTACCGGCCGCAGAAAGCGTCAATCCGGATGACTGGGGTTCTGATACCCGCAGTAATGGCTCCGGTAACGACGATGATGATCTGCGTCCGCAGCTGGAAGCAGCGCCGCAGACATTGCGTGAATTTCTGCTGAGCCAGACCGCTCTCACAGTACGTGAGCCACGCGATCATGCCTTGCTTGAACTGATGATTGATGCGCTGGACGATAACGGCTATCTGTCGGAATCGCTGGAAGATTTACACGCCAGCCTGCCGCTGGAATTATGCGTCGAACAGGAAGAACTGCAGTTTGCGCTTAACCTCCTGCAGTCCCTGGAGCCGGCTGGTATTGGTGCCCGTAATTTATCCGAATGTCTGGCACTGCAAATCCGGCGGCTTCCTGCAATTCCATTTGTGACACGCCGCCTCGCATTGCAAATTGCTGAAAATTATTTACCGCAATTTGCCGCACGCGATTTTACCCGTCTGCGTAAAGCTCTGAATTGCGACGATGAAGATTTGCGCGATGCACAACAAGTTATTCGTTGTTGCAATCCGCGTCCGGGTGCTGATTACACCCAGCCTGAAGCTGACTACGTAGTACCGGACGTCATCGTCAGGAAATGCGGAAATCAGTGGCAGGTCGTGCTCAATCAGGACGTGATGCCGAAACTTCGCGTCAGTTCGCTGTACGCGGGTCTGGCACGCGAATCACGGGCCGAATGTGGCCTGCATAATCAGGTTCAGGAAGCACGCTGGCTGATCAAAAATATGCGCCAGCGTTTCGAAACAATTTTGCGCGTTGCACAAGCCATTGTTGAGCGTCAGCGTAACTTCTTTACACATGGTGAAGTCGCCATGCGCCCCCTTGTTTTGCGTGAAATAGCTGATACACTAGGTTTACACGAGAGTACTATTTCTCGTGTAACCACTCAGAAATACATGCTGACCCCGCATGGCATGTTTGAACTGAAGTATTTTTTCGGAAGCCATGTCGCGACGGAAACCGGGGGTGAAGCATCATCCACCGCGATACGCGCTCTGATCAAGCAGTTAATAGGAGCAGAAGACCAGAAGAGCCCACTCTCTGATAGCAAAATCGCAGACATGCTGGGCGAACAAGGCATGGTGATTGCACGACGCACCGTCGCCAAATACCGGGAAGCCCTGAAAATTCCTCCAGTGAGTATGCGAAAAATCTTGTAGTGCAATTCTTGTAATTCAGGCTTTCATTGCTATATATGATTTAGCGCAACGTCAGAAAAACTGAGACCGCGCATTCTAGTAGCAAGATCATCACATAGGAGCACAGTATGAATCTCACCATCAGTGGACATCACGTCGAAGTTACTCCTGCAATCCGCGAATACGTACAAACCAAACTCGAACGCATCCGGCGTCATTTCGACCAGGTCATTGATATTGCTGTTATCCTCACGGTAGACAAACTGCGTGAAAAAGAAAAACGTCATAAGGCAGATATTAATCTGCATGTCAGTGGCAAAGATATTCATGTCGAAAGCCTCGCACATGATTTATATGCAGCGATTGATGCACTGATTGATAAACTGGATCGTCAGGTAATTAAACATAAAGATAAAATTCAGGATCATAACCACGAAGCAATTAAACATATGCCGGATCCGGCATCAACGTAAACAGTTTAGGTTGTATCTGAATACAGGGCGGAAACGCCCTGTTTTGCTTTCCGGAATCCGCAAATCTGATATTTTTCAGCTGTTTATTTTTAATGCTTTTGCCTGCTGCATTCAATAACAGTTATCTACAGTTATTTTTCGCATACGAATTTTCTATGAATACAATGATACGTACCTCTGTTATCAATCAGATCGGACATATAGAACTAAACCGCCCGCAGGCGTTGAATTCTTTATCACTGGAAATGATACGGACTCTCACAGCAACACTGATGAACTGGAAATCTGAGCCCGAAGTAAAGGCCGTACTGATATACAGCAGTAGTGAGCGTGCTTTTTGCGCCGGTGGCGATATACGCTTTTTCTATGAAGTCGGTAGCAAAACGCCACAAGGCGGCAGTGCTTTGCTCGAGGATTTTTTTACAGAAGAGTATGCGTTGAACCATCTGATTCACCACTATCCTAAACCCTATATTGCGTTAATGAATGGCGTTGTAATGGGTGGAGGAATGGGAGTTGCACAGGCAGGTCCGCAGTCTGCAATACGCATCGTCACCGAAAAAACCAAAATGGCAATGCCTGAAGTGAATATCGGCCTATTTCCTGACGTCGGCGGTGGTTATTTTCTTTCGCGCATGCCAGGCCAGACAGGGCGCTATCTGGGACTGACAGGTGAAATTATGCGAGGCGAAGACGCCATTGAGACCGGGCTCGCTGACATATTTCTGCGGACAGAACATATTCCTGCATTGATGCATCTGCTAAAAACCTGCGATACAAAAAATATTAAAAATCAGTTGATACAATTTTCCGAATCATTGCAGGCAGAAGTAGCAGAAAATTCTTTCATCAAAAAGAACCGTCAATATATAGATCACTATTTTTCAGGAAACTCTGTTTCTGAAATATGCCAGAAACTGAAGTCAGGCGAAGACTTTTTCGCACAAAGCGTTACTGATGCAATGTCAAAACGATCACCACTGATGATGTGCGTCACGCTGGAGCAATTAAAACGCTCTGCAATGATGAATGTTGCCGAATGTTTGCGTATGGAGCGCACCATGGTCAGGCACTGTTTTGAACGAAACGAAGTCATTGAGGGAATACGCGCACTGGTCATCGACAAAGATAATCAGCCAAAATGGCAACATCAGGCAGTAGATGATGTCAGTGAAGCTGAAGTTGAGAGTTTCTTTGTGGCAGTATGGCCCGATATTACGCATCCGCTTCGCATGTTGACAGACTCAGCATCAGCGTAATTAGTAAACTCCCGCCGTTTCATACATCTATGACAGCGGGAGTAGTCCGCAGAAATATCAGTGCCCTCCACCCAGATAGGCAGCTTTTACCGCAGGATCATTTTTCAATTGTGCTGCCGGACCATGTACTGAGATTCGCCCGTTTTCGAGAACATATCCATAATCCGCGACAGCGAGCGCCGCAGCGGCGAACTGTTCAACAAGCAACATCGTTCTGCCTTCATCTTTCAACCTCTGCAGTATTCTGAATACTTCATCCACCAGAATTGGGGCCAGTCCCATTGATGGTTCATCTAACAAAATGACCTCAGGATTCAGCATGACCGCTCTTGCCATTGCAAGCATCTGTTGTTCCCCGCCGGATAAGGTTCCAGCCTGTTGATTCCGGCGCTCCCGAAGACGTGGGAATAACTCCATTGCACGCTGAAGATCTGTATCAATATCCCCTCTGGGGCGACTACCGGTATAACGAGGAAATGCGCCAAGCAGCAAATTATCCATCACAGTCATCGTTGAAAAAACCCTGCGCCCTTCCGGGGAGTGCGCCAGACCTGCTCTTGCGATTTTATGTGAATCCAGTCCTGTGATATTTTTTCCAGCCAATGAAATATTGCCGCTTTTTGGTTTCAGCATGCCAGATACGGAGCGCATTGTTGTCGTTTTTCCTGCTCCGTTTGATCCTATCAGAGTCACAAGCTTTCCCTTTGGCACATCCAGAGAAATTCCGTGCAGAACTTCGACCTTCCCATACGCAGCATGAAGATTTTCTATTTTCAGCATGTTTCCCCCGTAGCTGTTTTCGCATTGCCAGTATCTTCCTGACTGCTCCCCAGATAGGCTTCAATCACTCTGGTATCTCCCTGTATTTCCGCAGGCGTTCCTTCAGCAATTTTCTGCCCGAAATCCAGAACAGTCACAATATCGCAAACTGACATCACCACATCCATGTGATGCTCAATCAGAATAATCGTTACACCACTTCCTTTAATTTTCTTAATTATCTCAGTTAACTCTTTAATATCAGGTGCCGTCAAACCAGCAGCTGGCTCATCCAGTAACAACAGCCCCGGATTTAATGCAAGTGCGCGTCCGATTTCCAGTAAACGCTGTTTACCGTAAGGTAAATTGCGCGCCTCTTCATCTGCCAAATCGGATAACCCGACAAAACCGAGAATACTTGCAGCACGTTGACGAGCGTTTGCTTCATGACGACTATCACTACGGTTCGCAACTAAAATATCCCATAGCGAACTGCCAAAACTATGATGCAGTCCGACCAGAATATTTTCTGTTGCGCTCATTTCCCCGAATAACTGGACATTTTGAAATGTCCTCGCTATACCTGCCAGAGCAATTGCCGAAGGTGTTTTCCCTGAAATTAATATTCCTCCGTAGTTTACTTTGCCATCAGTTGGAAAATAAATCCCTGTAAGGACATTCATCATTGTGCTTTTACCTGAACCATTTGGTCCGATTAATCCGTGCACAGTGCCTTTCATGATCTGAAGGTCGACCCGGTTGAGTGCTTTCAAGCCGCCAAATTGCATAACAATCTGATCTGCACTCAGAATGCAGCGATCCGTCTGACTATCCTGAAATTGCACCGCACCGACATTTTCATTAGCACCGGTGTGTGAGGTGATATGTCGGGACCGATATCCGGTCAGGCTCATAACAAAACCGACAATACCATCTTGCAAATAATAGACAACAAAAAGAGTCATCAGCCCGAAGATTGTCAGTCGCCAGTCCGTTATGCTCTCTAATTTATACGCGAACAACGCCATACCAATTAATGCAACAACCGGAACCAGCAAATCACGCCACCTCGCACGCGCACGCACGAATGTAATCAGCGCAAAAACCAAGCCAAAAAAGGCAGCTCCTGTTGCGATTTTTCTGAATAAATCGATATCAGCCAGCAACGAGGGAAGCATTACAACAATGAGTGCACCAAGCAGAGATCCGGCTCGCGATTTTCGCCCCCCCATAATCACTGCCAGTAAAAATAAAATTGTCAGCTCAAAGTTATACGTATTTGGTGAAATGTACTCTTCGGAATAGGCGTAGAGACTTCCTGCAAGTCCTGCAAGCGCAGCACTGATAACAAATGCCAAGACTTTATACCGGTATACCGATACCCCCATACAATCGGATGCGATCGGACTGTCCCGTAATGCCTGAAATGCACGCCCCAGATAAGACTTCAATATCCGGTGCACACACAACATTGCCAATAGCATCATCACCGCAACAAAATAGTAATATCCGGTCTCTGTGAGCTTAATGCCAAAAATTACCGGCTTTGTGACCTTGATACCCATCGGACCTTCAGTCAGAAAACTCATTTCATTGATCAAAATCTGAATGATTGTTCCGAATGCAAGGGTTACCATCGCAAGGTATGGCCCTGTTACCCTTAAAGCTGGTAATGCCAGCAGTGCACCGAAAGCAGCCGTTGTTAAAATACTTGCCGGTATCGTCAGATAGAAAGGCAGTCCGAGCTTTAGCAAAAGTACACCAGTAGTATAAGAACCTATGCCGAACAGACCAGCGTGGCCCAGAGACACCTGACCTGTGTAACCGACGACAATATCAAGTCCGAACAACAGAATTGCGTATATCAGTATGGTCTCAATCAGATGCAGGTAATACGGATTGTGAATAAAAGCAGGTACAAGCAAAATTCCAATCACACCGAACCAGGGTGCAATACGCAGTATTTTCTTCATATTGATCCTCATACTTTTTTAATTGCTGTTTTCCCAAACAGCCCGGCTGGTTTAATTGCCAGCACAAGCAGTAAAAGTAAGAGTCCCGGAACCTCTTTATATCCGGTGGAAATATAAAAGCCCGTCAGCGTCTCAGTAATGCCGAGTATCAGACCACCGACGACAGCACCAACACCAGAGGTTAGCCCTCCGATAATCGCAACAGCAAATGCTTTTAAACCTAGTGCAGAGCCCATCGTTGCACCTGTTAATGTCAGCGGTGCAACCAGAACTCCCGCGAAAGCTGCAGTTGCAGACGAAAGCGCATAAGAAAATGTAATAACAAGGCTTGTGTTTATACCCATCAAGCCTGCCGCATCTCTGTCATTAGACGTAGCAACCACAGCCTTTCCGTATATGGATTTCCTGTTAAATATTTCTACAGCGACCATCATGCCGATCGCACCAAGCACAACCACTATTTGCATTGGCTGAATATTCGCCCCGAACACCTGAAATGGCACAGCGCTCAGCGGGGATGGGAAAGTCAGATCATCTTTACCCCATATGTTTTCAGCGACATTCTTAAAAATGATTGCTAACGCAATTGTCGACATTATCCAGCCAAATTCGGACTTAATTTTTATTGCAGGACGAACGCCTATCCATTCAACAAATGCCCCCTGCAATGCTCCGAACATTAAGACCAGCGGAATCATCAGCCAGTAATTAAGATATGGCCCGCCATGTATGTTCCCGACCAAACTCAAACCGACAAGCGCACCCAACATCAGCGCCTCGCCCTGCCCAAAATTCAGCGTTCCGGACGTGGCAAAAGTCAGTTGATAACCAAAAGCAATCACAGCGTAAATCATGCCCAGTGCAATGCCGCTGAAAACCAGTTGCAAAAAAATATCCATAGTATGTTTCCTGTTGTCACTTCACACTTGCAGCCAGCGAAAAGAAAAAGCCGGCTTGGCTGCCGGCTTTTTCTGGATGCATTTATTTGGATAACACGATATGACCGTCTTTTGCTTCCCCCATCACAGGAATTCCGGGTTTGATTGCCTCATGGTCATCATGGGTATATGGTTTGACATAGATTGTCACAACACCCTCAACCTTTTCATTGAGATTTTCCAGGGCTTCCCGGACTTTAGTGCCATCGGTAGTTCCTGCCTGACGAATTGCGGCAGCAAGTAAATAAATCGAATCATACCCCTGCGCTGCAGATACCGGCGATGGAATACGTTCTAATTTATATGCTTTTTGGTAAGCTTCGATAAATGCTTTACGTTTTGGAGTATTCGGGTCCTGAATAAATGTTTGCGGCATTGTTGCACCGTTTCCATTTTTCCCGGCGTTATCCAGAAAGTTTGCCATCGACAAAGTCCAACTGCCGATCATTGGTACCTTCCAGCTGAGTTTTTCCATACCATTTGCGATTTGAGCCAACTCCGGTCCGATGCCGTATGTCAGAATCGCTTGTGCCCCAGCCTGTTTAGCTTTCAGTAACTGGGGAGTCATATCAACATCTTTAATATTGAATTTTTCAACAGTTACCGCTTTCATCCCCTTTGCTGAAAGTGCCTTTTCGAGATCTTCCCTGCCAAGCTGCCCGTAGTTAGTCGAATCAGCAAGAATCGCGACTTTCGTCAGCTTTCTTTTTCCGACAGCTTCTTCGACAATCATGGCAGACTGAATTGTGTCATTTGCTGAGACGCGGAAAATATAATTTTCCTTATGTTCCGGCGACAGAAATTGTTTTGTGATAACACTTCCCGTAGCTACATTATTCATCACAGGAATTTTTGCTTCCTGATAAAAACGCTGCGATGCAAGGGCGACACCAGTGTTGATGTATCCAACTGTAGCAACTACCTTTTCTTTATTGATGAGCTCTTGCGCAACCTGTACTCCGCGCTCATTTTTTGCTTCGTCATCACGTTCGATTAATTGAATCTGGCGGCCCAGTAAACCACCTTTTGCATTAATTTCTGCCACAGCCAGCTTTACGCCGTCACGCATAGAAACGCCCATCGGAGCAGACCCACCTGTCAGTGGCCCTGAAACGCCGATACGTATCGGATCTGCAGCGAATGCTGAGGAAATTAATGAAAGGGATGTAATGGCAAGAACTGCCTTGAATTTACCGGACATACAGGTCTCCTGTCGTGATTATTTTGATTGCGCATCCGCAAGCCCGGAAGCGCAGCTAGTGCAACAACGAAATAAAGAACATTCCAACGAAAGCGCTATAAATCTTTTATGCTGACAACATCTGCCATACTGGAATATATTCGTTTTCGAATTTATCCCTTTTAAATCAAAAATCAACTTTGAAAAACTTATGCCGACCGATTTGACTAAACCAGTTTGCTGATTATTTATCAAATATTCAGGTCAACATTTACATCTAAAATCTGCATCTTCAACAATCTAATAACTCACTTATAAAAAAAAATCAATCAAATAACTACTGAATGAACCAAGTTTATTTTTTGGCATGCATTACATTCACTTTATTTTTTACATTGAATCAATTCAGCAATGAAAAAACTTTGGAAATTGCCTTACTGCCGGCACCTAAGGGATCTTTTCGAATTGCTTTCTCTTCCTCACCAATCATTACAAAAAGTGCATCCAGCGCTCGTTCGGTCACGTATCCCTCAACTGTGGACTCTTGTGAATTGACAACGCCAAATTTCTGAACCTGCGCCATTACATTATTGTATTTTGATGATAAACCAGATTTATCCGTAACATTTTTGACTACAGGTAAAAATTCCCTACCAAGCTGGCTGCTCGTTTTTTGACGAAAAAATTCTGTAACCGATGTGTCCCCGCCAGTCAGAATATTTTTCGCATCGGAAATCGTCATTGACTTCACTGCGTTCAGTAGCAATGGCTTTGCTTTCGGAACTGCTGCCTCGGCAGCACGATTCATTGCGACAACCAATTCATCAAGCTGGCCAGACTTTCCTGTCATTTGTAAGACAGGACGAATTTTCTCCAGTGTTGATGGCAATGGAATTTTTACTTTTTCATTACTCAGAAAACCGTTCTCTTTTCCAAGTTGCCCTACGGCTGCACTCGCACCTTTCTCAAGCGCCGCTTTCAAGCCAACGCTAGTTTCTTGATTGGATAAGTCACTTAAACCTGCACCACACACGGGATGAGACGCAAACATAAACAACGCAAGCAGAGTAGCTAATAGAGACCGTTTCATATGATCAGTTATAGTTAAATTAGTGGCTCATGAAGAGAGAAAATACGGCAATGTTCCCGTATGGCATACCGATCCGTCATGCCTGCTATATAGTCGGAAATACGCCGAGCCTGCCTATCTCTGCCATTTGAATTTGAAAGACTTAATTGATAGTCAGCAGGTAGCAAACTGCTATCTTGCATAAATGCATCAAACAGTTCTTCAATAATAATACGTGCTTTCCGCATCATCCGGCTCACCTGATAATGTCGGTAAAGATTTTTAAATAAAAATTGCTTTAACTCTGTTGCTTCTGAAGAAATCTGATCGGAAAAGCCGACGAGAGTTGGCAAGTCTCTGACCTCATCGACATGCTGAGGATTATATTGCTGAATTTTTTCTGATGATGTCCGGATCAGGTCTGTAATGAGCGTGTGAATGATTCGCCGTATCGTTTCTGAAACCATTCTTTTCCCATAAAGGCCCGGATACATTTGCTCTACTATCCGTCGATGACGCTCATATAGTGGCACGGTGCGTAGCTGGCAGTCCGTGATCAATCCTGAACGGATGCCGTCATCAATATCGTGATTGTTATAAGCGATTTCATCAGCTAAATTTGTTAGCTGCGCCTCAAGACTGGGACGTTTTTTTTGCAAAAACCTTTCGCCTATTTCACCCAGCATTTCAGCATTTGACGCTGAACAATGCTTAAGGATACCTTCCCTCGTTTCAAAACAGAGGTTTAATCCATTGAAATCAGCGTAACGCTCTTCCAGACAGTCAACAATTCGCAAGCTTTGCAGATTGTGCTCAAAACCGCCAAACTCACGCATACAGCTATTTAGCGCATCCTGGCCAGCGTGACCAAACGGGGTATGTCCCAGATCATGAGCTAAAGCAATCGCCTCAACCAGATCTTCATTCAATTTAAGGGTTCTTGCTATTGAACGCCCAATCTGTGCCACCTCAATACTGTGCGTCAGCCGGGTACGGAATAAGTCACCTTCATGATTTACAAAAACCTGCGTTTTGTACTCAAGCCTACGAAAAGCGGAACAGTGGATAATGCGATCCCTGTCCCGCTGGAATTCAGTTCGCCCCGCTGGTGCCGGCTCGGAGTGAATCCGCCCGCGTGATGTATCAGGATGAACAGCAAACGGTGCGAGCAAAAATGACATTCATCACCTTCTTTCGATACCTGCTTTGTAAGCGAATATGATTAGTGGAGAATTTCCCTGAGAATTTGTGATTCAATCTCTGTTATGACCGCCGTTCCAAGCGGTTTAATTAAAATAAAGCGTATCTTGCCGCCTTCATTTTTTTTGTCGACTTCCATCAACTCCAGCCAGCGCTGAAATCCCAATTGTGGCGGGATCGTTGGCAGACCTGCGTCACTAACGAGCTGAATCAGGCGAGTTCGTTGCATGAAATCAATATACCCGACCTTATATGCTGCCTCTGCCGCCAAAACCATACCACAACCAACGGCCTCGCCATGCAACCAGGTACCGAAACCTAAACCAGCCTCAATAGCATGCCCAAAGGTATGACCGAAATTCAGAATTGCTCGCAATCCACCCTCACGTTCATCCTGCCGGACTACGTTCGCCTTAATTTCGCACGACCTTACAATCACATGTGCTAATGCTTCAGGTTTTCTTTGACGAACAGCTGCCATATTAGATTCAAGCCATTCAAAGAATGCAAGATCGGTGATCGCACCATGTTTAATAACTTCGGCGATGCCAGCAGACAGCTCGTTATCAGGCAAGGAATTTAATGTTGCAGTGTCTGCGATCACCGCCTGCGGCTGATAAAATGCACCAATCATATTCTTACCAGCGGGATGATTAATTCCTGTCTTTCCTCCGACCGAAGAATCGACTTGCGAAAGCAAGGTTGTAGGCACTTGTACGAACGGGATACCACGCATATACGTTGCGGCAGCGAATCCCGTCATATCACCTATAACCCCGCCTCCCAGTGCAAGCAGCATCGTTTTACGATCACATTTTCCAGCTAGCATGTGATCAAAAATCTGCATCAAGGATTCCCAGGTCTTAAATTCCTCTCCATCTCTAAGGACTACCGCACTAACCTCTTTATTAAGCAGCATCAGCTTTTTCTGCAGCTTATCCAGATACAACGGAGCCACAACGTCATTTGTGACGATAACTACTCGTTTCGCCCGAATGCTCTCCTGCAAAATCTTTTCATCATCCAGAATGTTCTGCCCGATAAAGATCGGATATGAACGCTCGCCCAGTTCCACTTTCAATGTCTGTACACTTTGGCCGGATGCATTGATGTGAACTGTTTTCATAGTTTCCAAGGTAAGTGGCGTTCTATCGGACAAGGGCAGCTTTTCAACGATTTGCTGTACAAGATGATTGATGTGGGGACGCCCGGTTTCAATGATCACATGAGCGGTTTGTTGATACAAGGGATGTCGCTGTTGTTCCAGCTCTTCCAGCTTCTTTCTGGGATCGGCTGTCTTAAGTAATGGCCGATTTTTGTCATGGCGAGTTCTCTGCAGGATACTGTTGACGCTGGCCCGCAAGTAAATGACGGTACCTCGCTCGTGAAGAAATTTACGGCTCTCCGCATTCAAAATTGCGCCGCCCCCGGTTGCCAGAACTATATCGTCTCTTGCGGTCAGTTCTTTGATGACTTCAGCCTCGCGAGCACGAAAACTCGCCTCGCCTTCAATTTCAAATATTACGGGGATGGAAACACCGGTACGGGATTCGATTTCGTGATCAGAATCGATAAACCGTTTATTGAGTTTTCGGGCCAAAGCCCGGCCAACTGTCGTTTTGCCGGAGCCCATTAGCCCTACTAAAAAGATATTACCTGCCATGTTCGCTTCCTGAGCCTGACCGGCACTCAGGAAGCTGTAACTTACGATTGCGCAGAATCAGCACCCTGATGTCGGATTATTTTTAATCATCATTGTACTGGTAGTTGAGCGATTTAAACTATCGACGATTGTGAAAGTTATCGTAGTATCACCAGCTACGCATCGCGTACCTTGTGTTCCAACACGAATACTGAGCGTGCCGTCATTAAAGAACGTTGACGAAGGCAAACTTAAATCGGTACCAGTACTTGTGTATACGTTTGCCAGCGCTTTATTATTCCAGAATATTTGATAAGGCCCATTTCCACCATTGAGAGTCATTGTAACCGGTGCACTTGTTACCTCATCAATCGTCCAGCTGGAAGGCGTAACCCAAAATCCGGTGGCTGCAGCACCTACCGTAGAAATAGCGACAGTTTGTACTGCACCGGTAGCATCAGATACAACTATCTGATTTGCCGTTCCTGATGCTCGCGTCAATTGAGCAGTGAAGGTGCCTCCCGAACTCGATAACACCGTGCCGCTTGGGATACTGATTGCGGCTGAATTATTCGACAAAATTGTATATGGCGGAACACCACCGTCTACACGGAAGTAAAGAATATCACCAAGACTGCCAGCAGTAACGTTACTAGGCGAAACGGTGAATGCTGGCCCGGTTAGAGCGAGCACTTTTACAGCAAAGCTCGCCTGAACGCCTTTTGCGTCAGTCACCGTAATTGTCGATGTACCAGCTGCTACAGCTTTAATAGAAAATATAGTAGTTAAAGTTGGGAAAGTTGCAGGAGAGCTAATTTTCGCGACGGTCACATCAGATGACACCACATTAAATGGCGGCGTTCCACCGATAATGCCGTAATTGCCATTATCTGTATCAGTTGATCCAAGCTTCAGCGTTACACCAGACTGTGGAGCTGTGGTATTTAAAGTTCCAGGCAAGGTGTTGGTCACAGTCACAGAAATTAACGGAACTGTTTTACCTGTGCTGTCAGTGATAAGCACAGATGCAGACCCGTCAGCCTCGCCTTTCAACGTAAAACTACCACCAGAAGCAGCAACTGTTGGCGTCACAACTGACACTACCCCTGCATTACTACTGATCACAGTGTATGGGGCAACGCCACCGGAAATTGTATATGACGGTTGCGAGCCAGTTGCCATCGTGATTGCAGATGGCGCCGTTGTGAACAAGGTCAGTGTTGAACCACCTGATACTGTGACATCAATATCTGGCAGCTTATTACCTTTTGAATCTGAAATCGTTACTTTAGCATTGCCTGCAACTTTACCTGTAATCGACAAATTGTTACCCGTAACATTACTGTCAACAACTGACGGATTACTAGGAATCGCCGAATATGGCGGCGTACCACCAGAAACGAGATATGAACCGCTTACAGATGTTTGCAGCGTCAGGGCTGATGGTGCATTTGTAAACAAGGCCAAAGGTGCTGTCGAAGTATCTTTGACAGTAACATTTATACTGACAGGAGAACCTGTACTGTCTTTCAAAGTAATTGTCGTCGTACCTGGTGCAACACCATTCACGATGAAGGTACTTCCTGTACCAAGAGCGACCTTAGCAACCAACTCATTTGCAGACACTGCTGTATATGGCGGTGTACCACCACCGACGTTAAATGTCGGAGATGCATTACCTGCCCCAACAGTAATATCTGAAGGCGAAGATGTGAAAATTGCGGTTGTTGCATTTCCAACCTGAACGGCAATCGGCAAATTCTGACCAGTTGTATCCAGAACTTTGATCGAAGCATTTCCGTTTCCTTTACCGGTAACTGTCAGTAAATTTCCGGAAACAGATGCACTGACAATCGAATTATCAGAGCTACCGACTGTGTACGCAGGAGTACCGCCACTGATTGTATAAGTAGCAGTCTCATTTAATGCAAGCTTAATGGTAGACGGAGCAGTTGACGTCAATGAAGCGCTGCTGGATGTGCCGCCGGCAGTGACGGTTACTTTAAGGGAAATTTTCCCACCCATTGTGTCGGTAATAGTTACATTTGCCGTTCCTGCAGCACGCGCAAAAAGAGAAAAACTGTTATTGATCCAGCTCAGTGCTACAACCGATGAATTGTCTACGGAGACGATGTACTCAGCAGATCCACCACCGATTACAAATGAGGATGTACTTGCGCCGACTGCCATTGAAAACTCTGTTGGTGCAGAAGTGAACAATGGAATGCCAGTTCCTATTGTAACTGCGATACCAACTTTATTACCCGCACTGTCAGTAACGGTAATCTGAGATGTACCACCAGCCACTGCTGTAACAGTCAGGACTTTGTCTTTAATCGTAGCAATAATGCCGGACGTGGCCGTTGCAACAGCATAAGATGGCACACCGCCACCGACTGTGTACTGCACGGTCTGTCCTGGAATAATTGTAATGGCGCTCGGCGCAGAGACGAACAATGCTGCCCCGTTACCTGATGAACCTGCCGAACCACCGCCACCGCCACAGGCAGTAAGCATCGCCGCGAATAAGATCGCAACGAAGTAGCGAAACAGCATGGCTAGCCCGAACCCGTTTTTCTGCAGTCGTATCATTTTATTTTCCTGTCCTATTACTTAATACTAAACCGGTCAGCCATAATTTTTGGCGTGATAAATATCAGCAGCTCGGTCTTGTCATTTACTCTGCCAGTGCTTTTGAATAAATTACCGAACAATGGCAAATCTCCGAAAAATGGAATTTTTGTCATGTTATCACGTTCCGTCTGCTGGTAAATACCACCCAAAACGACCGTGCCACCATTCTCAACCAGTACCATAGTACGGACTTGTTTGGTATCAATGGCATAGCCCATCCGCGTTTCCTGACCAACACTGTCTTTATGCACATCAACATCCAGAATAACGTTACCGTCAGGTGTAATTTGTGGCGTAACTTCGAGACGCAATGAAGCCTTACGGAAAACAATTGATGTCGCACCGCTGGCTGTTGCAACCTGATATGGAATTTCGGTACCCTGCTCAATCGATGCTTTAAGCTGATCAGCTGTCACAACACGAGGACTGGAGATAATCTTTCCCTTACCATCCGCCTCAAGTGCAGACAACTCAAGATTCAGGAAGCGATTAGCCGCAGATGAAAATAAACTGACGGCAAGACTACCTGGGGACAAACCATTAATACCTGCTGCTGGCAAATTCACAAATTGCGAATTAGGTACGAAACTCTGATCAGTTATCTTTGCCTGCCCAGTCTGCTCACCAACACCAAGATAATTACCTGTTAATGCCACGCGCTGATTACCGGAAACCTGATATCCGGCATCCCCGCCGCGAAGACCTCGCATATCAGTAAATCCGAGTTTGGCGCCGAGGTTTTTACTGAACTTATCATCCGCCTCAACGATACGCGCCTCAATCAAAACCTGCTTAGAAGCGATATCCGTTTTCTGGATCAGTTTACGCACCTCTTCAAGCTTAGAAGGAATATCCGTCACAAATAACTGATTAGTCCGAGGTTCAATCACCGCGCTGCCACGTTTCGACAAAATACGGTTAGTAGACGCACCATCAACACCGAAAACTTGCTTGAACGCCTCTGCCTTTTGATAATTCAGCTGAAAAGCTTCTGTTTTCAATGGTTCAAGTTCAGCGATCTGCGCTTTTTGCTCCAGCTCCAGCTTTTCTTTCGTCAACAACTCGTCTTTCGGCGCGACCCACATCACGTTGCCGTTTTTACGCATATCAAGACCCTTGATTTGCATAATATTATCCAGCGCCTGATCCCAAGGAACGTCTTTCAAACGCAAAGTAATGGTGCCGGTTACAGTATCACTGGCGATAATATTCAAGCCGCTGACCTCAGCAATAATTTGCAGAATCGCACGTACTTCAATATTTTGGAAATTAAAAGAGATACGCTCACCGCGATAGCCCTGGGTTCCCTGAGTCAGCTTATTAGGATCCTCTTTGATCGGACGTACCTCTAACACAAACTGTGTATCACTCTGATAAGAACTGTGTTCCCATAAGCCTTTTGGCTCAACGACCATTTGTACATTTTCACCGTTCGGTGTGGTCGTAACGATCTGCACAGGCGATCCGAAGTCCGCTACATCTAATCGCTTGCGTAACTTTTCTGGTAAGGCAACTTTCAGGAAGGTTACAAAAATCTTCTGTCCTTGCTGACGAACATCAACAGCAACCTGAGTTAAAGGTAAGTCAACAACTACTCGCCCTTCACCTGCAACGCCACGACGAAAATCAATATCGCGCAATTGAGGTTTATTACCGTTAGCAAAACTCACAGGCTCAGGATTTGCTGGCAAACCTTGAGAATTGACTGCAGTCGCAACGCCACCTGATCCGTCAATCGTAATGATCAGATTGTTGCCCTCAATCGTTGTCGCGTAATTGAGCGCTTTATTGAGATTAAAGACCATGCGCGAACGACCCGCAGCCTCAACCAGATTGACCGTACGCAGATCACCGATATTGACATCAATAGTCGTTTTACCGGTGGCATTCAGTGTGTCATGGAAATCCAGTGCAATTCGCGCAGGGTTATTAATTGAAAATCCTACAGGCGCTTTTTGAATCGGATTTTTCATACCGACTTTGACGACGATATTGGCACCTTGCTGATTAGCAACAACGGACTCAATACTGTTCGATTGTGCAAGTGCTGGCAAACAAAGTGCGCACAACGCAATCAGGCAGATTCTTACAAACATCGCGCCACTTTTGATTTTACTTATCAACGCTGTCATTTTTGACTCCCCTGCAACTCAAGCTTAGCTTCACGTTCTACCCAATCTCCGGCCGCATCCTGCACCGTCTCTTTAATCTGTATCTCAGACTCGGATATTTTGACAATTAACCCAAAATTTTGCCCTATGTATCCACCAAGTTTTGCCTGATACACTTTCTTATCTGACTGAATCAGCGCAAGTTTCAGGCCATTCTTTTCAATCAAACCGACCATCTTCAGCGTATCAAGCGGAAAAGACTCCAATTCTTCTCTCGGTCTTTCCATATTCGGCTTAAGACGTCCGCCGTTATCTTTCATTCTTGCAAGCACTGCCATCAGTTTTTCGGGATTGAAGGGATCAATATCAGCCTTCACCTCGTACGGAACCGGCATGTAGGTTTTTGGTGGATTCAGTTTCGGCACAACAAGACGCGTCTCTTTTTTAACGGACTCCATCCAGTCACGCAGTTCGGTCGAATCATCCTGCCCACAGCCACTAAGCCAAAGCGTACTGACAAGTACGGACAGCATTGTCAGTTTTGATCTCATTTCTTCGCCTTTTTCTGATTTGCCTGAGCCATCACTTCATCCTTATCCAGATACCTGAATGTCTTTGCAACAACCTCAAGAGTTAATCCTCCGTCTTTATTGGTTGAAACTGCAAGGTTATTCAAAGTAACAATACGCGGAAGTTTCGCGATATCAGCAACGAATTCACCCAGATCGTGATAACTGCCACTCAAACGCACATCGATCGGCAATTCAGCGTAATAGTCTTTAACGACTGGCGTACCTGGTTTGAAGGAGTCAAACTGCAATCCACGACCAATACCAGCCTGATTAATATCAGACAATAAAGCATCCATCTCAGCCTTACTTGGCAGTTGCTTTTCCATCGTGGAAACATACTGCTGCACAAGTGCACGCTGATCTTTCAAAGCATCAAGATTAATCGCCTTTTGCATTTTGTCGCGATACTCTTGCTTCAGTTGAACTTCCTGAGCCATTTTCAGCTCAATCTCTTCATTCTGTGCGCTCCAGTAGAAGAACCATCCCAGCAACATAACTACAGCAAAAACACCTGCAGCTGCACTCATACGCGGAATGACAGGCCATAAGCCAGGATGCAATCCACTGGTATCAGCGAACTGCGACCGTACATCGTCCGCCAGTTCGTTGAAATTGATGTTTAAATTTAATTTCGCAGCCATTCAGACTCTCTCGATTCCATGCGGTATTAATTTGGCTTCGCACTGTCAGGGCGAACATTTTCCGCCGTGGAGGACGCACTTTCATCACGCTCACGCGGACGTTTGATTCCCACATTAACTGAGAAATCAGAAACTTTACGTGCGTCACGCCCCTGACCAATTCCTGTTGAGTGAATATCAATCAGGTCAGGTTTGTACATCCATTCAGATCGACTGCCAAGATTACGGATATATTCAGCAACACGCTCCTGTGACTGCGCATAGCCACTGATCGTGACGCGCTGGCCTTCTTGTTTCAAAGTGCGTAAATAGACACCTTCAGGCGTGTGACGTACCAGCTCCTGCAAAAGGAAGACAGGCTGGTTTCGGTCACCCTGAAGATCTTCAACAGCCTGCTGACGCGCCTTCAATGCATCAATTTCCTGTTTCAGGTTAGCGATTTCCTTGATTTTTTCATCAAGGATTGCGTTCTCTTTCTTAATAAAAGCCAGACGCTCATCCTGCACGGTAATTTCATGCTGTTTCAACGCGCCAACCACAATGACAACAAACGCACCGACAATTGCCGATAACAGCAGCAAAGAATAAAAATCTTTAATCTGCTGTTTACGCTTTTCTTCGCGATGCGGTAAAAGATTAATCTTAATCATCAGTCGAATCTCCGCAGTGCGAGTCCGCATGCTATCGCGTATCCCGGAGCATCATTACGAAGCGCTTTTTCATTAACGCCCGGCGCCAGCTCCATGCCTTTGAAAGGGCTGATAACTGCAGTAGAGATTTTCGTACGTTCTGCAACGATGTCAGCAAGACCGGTAAGCACAGCACAACCACCTGTGAGAAAAATCTGATCCACACGTGTATAAGGGGTGGAAGTGAAGAAAAATTGAATAGCGCGCGTTACTTCAAGCGCAGCATTTTCCAGGAATGGCTCAAGTAATTCCATCTCGTAGCTATCAGGCAAATCGCCGTTTTTCTTTTTAATTTCCGCTTCGTCCTGCGACAAGCCGTAGTTTCTGACAATATCCTGAGTAAGCTGACTACCGCCGAACTGCTGCTCACGCTCGTAAACCACTTCACCGTTGAAGATGATGTAGACGTAAGTCCGCTTTGCTCCCAATTGAAATACTGCGAATACCTGATCACGTCCTTCATTTGCCTGTTTATCAATCAGACGCTGTGCAGCAGCTCTGGCGGCATAGGATTCAATATCCATCACTTTCGCTGTCAAACCGGCGGCTTCTGCGACTGCCACCCTGTCTTCGACTTTTTCTTTACGTGAAGCTGCCAGCATAACTTCCATATCTTCTTCATTAGCTGCAGGACCAATGACAGAGAAATCCAGACTGACTTCATCCATTGAAAACGGAATGTACTGACTGGCCTCTGACTCTACCTGCACTTCCAGCGCCTGCTCACTTAACGCAGCGGGAAGATAAATTTTCTTGGTAATAACAGCAGATGCCGGCATGGCGAGTGCAACATTTTTCGCACTGGCGCCGCTTTTTTTCAGCAATTTTTTAATGGTGTCTGCGACTTGTTCGATATTTTCGATATTACCGTCAAGCACAGCGCCTTTTGGCAAAGGCTCAGAGGCATAACGATCAAGCCGGTAAGATTTGTTGCCCGACTCGGACAACTCAACCAGTTTGATATCGAACGAGCTGATATCCAAGCCTATCAGTGGCGGATTTTTTCTGCCAAGCAAGGTAGCAAGATTGAAAGCCAAGAATATCCCCTCATGAACGACATACGCGTTCTTATTACAAATTGAAACAAAAACCGTTATAAAATACCAACTGCATACAAAGTGACTGCATTTTCTAACAATTACAAATACAGTCGGCCTACCCTACATGAAATCCTAGCAATATCACTTGCTTTGGTAAAGGAATTTCCTCCCGAGCGTTGCGCGCTTCGTTGCCAATACCCCACTCAGTTTTTTGCATCTGTCATTCCGATTAACGGGTTTTCCGTCTGAGCCCAAAGCACAACCGTTATAATCCGGTTTGTGATTGATATTGTGAAAACTCATGTCTGAACATAACTCTTCCCAGCAAACAGAACAGCCATCTCCCAAAAAACGATCGCTCGCCGCACGCATTGCAATCGGCGGCGCCGTTATCGTTACCGGTCTGGCGACCAGTCTGGTTCTGATCATTCTGTTTGCTCTCACTATGGCATATCCGAATCTGCCGGATATTGACGCAATCACCAGTTACAACCCGAAAATGCCATTGCGCATTTACACGGCGGATCACGTACTGATTGGTGAGTTCGGTGAAGAACGCCGTAACGTCGTACGTTTTCAGGAAATTCCTGATGTGATGAAAAAAGCGGTACTGGCAATTGAAGATGATCGCTTCTACGAGCACGGTGGCGTAGATTATCTTGGAATCCTGCGCGCGGCTTTGCATAATCTGACAGGCGGCGCGAAGCAAGGCGCATCAACGATTACCCAGCAGGTTGCCCGTAATTTCTTTTTATCGAGTGAGCAAACATTCAAGCGGAAAATTTACGAAATTCTGCTCGCCTGGAAAATTGAACAAAACCTGACCAAGGATCAGATCCTTGAGGTCTACATGAATCAGATTTATCTGGGGCAGCGGGCATATGGCTTTTCTTCCGCAGCGCAGATTTATTTTGGCAAGGCACTCAAAGATGTGACGCTGGCCGAAGCTGCCATGCTGGCAGGCTTGCCGAAAGCGCCGTCAGCCTACAACCCTGTCGCCAACCCGAAACGGGCAACTGTGCGTCAGCAATACATCCTGCAGCGCATGAAACAACTGGGCTACATCTCTGAAGCACAGTTTGAACAAGCTCGTACCGAAGAATTACAGGTCAAAACTGACAGCAGTGATTTTGGCGTACATGCCGAATACGTGGCAGAGATGGCGCGCCAGCTGGTCTATGAACAGTTCAAAGAAGAGACTTATACCCGTGGCCTGAACGTGTATACCACCATCACGAAAGCCGATCAGGATGCTGCGTATTTATCGCTGCGTCGCGGTGTGATGGATTATGAAAAACGTCATGGCTATCGTGGTCCTGAAGCCATTGTGGAACTGCCTGCGAACAAAGAAGCTGCCGAAGAACTGATCGAGAAGAAATTATCCGAACATCCGGCCAGCGATGACTTGCTGGTTGCGATGGTGCTGGACGCGACACCAAAGCAGGTGCGCGCTGTTCTGGCATCCGGCGAAGAGATTCGTATTGAAGAAGCTGGTCTGAGTTTTGCCGCCAGCAGTCTGTCAGCAAAAGCGCCGGCGAATAAACGTATTCAGCGCGGGGCTGTCATTCGCGTGATGCAGGAAGGTAAAAACTGGATCGTCACACAAATGCCGGAAGTGCAGTCTGCTTTTGTAGCTGCCAGTACCACTGATGGTGCGATCAAAGCACTGGTTGGCGGTTTCGACTACAACCTGAACAAGTTTAACCACGTGACTCAGGCATGGCGTCAGCCAGGCTCTTCGTTTAAACCGTTTATTTACTCTGCGTCGCTGGAAAAAGGTTTCTCACCAGCCACCATGATTGCTGATGAACCGATCAGTTTCGATGCAGGGCAAACCGGCGGACAAGCCTGGGAACCGAAAAACTACGACGGCAAATACGAAGGTCCGATGACCATGCGTAAAGGTCTGACGAAATCGAAAAACATGATTTCGATTCGTATCCTGCATAAAATCGGTGCCAAATATGGTCAGGAATACACGACACGCTTTGGCTTTCTGCCGGAAAAAAATCCGCCTTATCTGACGCTGGCACTGGGTGCAGGTGCTGTTACGCCGCTGCAACTGGCCGGTGCATACGCCGTGTTCGCGAACGGTGGCTACAAAATCAATCCTTACCTGATTGCAAAAATCACCGATGCCAGCGGCAAAGTGTTAGCGCAGGCCAAACCGGACACCTCAGGTAACGAAGCCTCGCGTGTGATCGATGAGAGGAATGCTTTCCTGATGGATAGCATGATGAAAGACGTCGTGCGCTATGGCACTGCAGCGAAAGCGATGGTACTGAAACGTACAGACCTCGCGGGTAAAACCGGTACGACCAATGATTCCGTCGATGCATGGTTTGCCGGCTATCAGGCAAAGCTGGTCGGGATTGCATGGATAGGCTTCGATCAGCCGCGCAATCTGGGTAACCGCGAAACCGGTGGTGGTCTGGCGTTGCCGATCTGGATAGGCTACATGCAGAAAGCCCTGAAAGACATTCCGATTGAAGAACGTCCGTTACCGCAGGGAATCGTGCAAATTAACGGTGATTATTACTATGTGGAAAATCAGCCCGGAACTTTCGATCCGGGCGCGCCACCAGTGATTGAAGAATAGCGCCGCTCAGCGCTTATGCCCGGCTTTGTTCCGCTGCGAGGCGGGACAAAGTGGCAAAAAATTCGCTGCCGTCGCGTGTATTCAGCCAGTGCTGACCATCGTAACGGTAGTGAAAACCACCGCTGCGCGCAGCCAGCCACATTTCCTGCATCGGTGCCTGACTGTTGACGATCATTTTGCTGCCGTTATTCACGAATTCGATGGTCAGCACATTGCCACTGCGGCTGCACTCAACATCCATTTCATCGCGCTCAAACGCTTGCTCAAACATCTCTTCGACCTGACGCAGGCAGGCTTCCGCCAGATCATGGAATTCAGATTCAGTCATGCTACACTCCGTGAAATTCTTACTGAGAAATCAGCATTCTAACCGTTCCGGAATTTCTGCGATGCGCACCTTGTTTTCTGTTCTGCTGCTTACTGTGATGTTGTCCGCCTGTGGCCAGAAAGGGCCGCTGTACATGCCGGACAAACCTGCCGCACATCCGGCATCCTCTCCGGCACCGGCTAAAGCGCCGGCGAAAGACGAGTCGGTCAAACCTTAAGCCTGATTACCGCCCTGAGTTTCGTCGGGTTTCAGTCTGATCGGGCCAGCCAGCGCAGGGCGACAGCCCTGCACATCTTTGTAGACAGCCGCAATTGCCGCCATATCGGTGTCCGGATCACCGGTCAACGTCAGATAATCCGTCAGGTTGATGCATTTTCTGCGGAAATCAAAATAAGCGCAGGCCAGCGGTACATTGGCGTTGCGGGCAATGTGATAGAAGCCGCTGCGCCAGTAAGGGCGTAAACTGCGCGTGCCTTCCGGTGCCAGCGCCAGCCAGTACCAGTCCGCCTTATGCATTTGCTCTGCAATCCTGCCGATCGCGCCGGTAGACACTCCGCGCTCCACCGGTGAGCCGCCGATGGCGCGCAAAAACGGGCCAAACAATGCGCCGGTCACACCTTCAAACAAAGACGACTTGGCGATAAAGCGGAAACGCTGTCCGATCGCGATTTTTCCCAGTACGCCAATCGGAAAATCCCAGTTGGACGTATGCGGATAAACGATGATGACGCCACGCGGTCCGGGTAAGGGTTTATAAAACACTTTCCAGCCAAACAAGCCCAATACCAGCAAAGCAAGCTTACGTGACAGTTCACTGGTCTGGCCCGGCTTCAGTAAATACGACTGCATGATGATTCCCGTTTCGGTTTGCGACCGGAAATTGTGCGCCGCTGTGCATAAAATCTCAATCGTTTATACGATTACTGCAACAGAAAAAACCGAGTAAGTCCTCAGACCGGACGCAGAGAACGGCGCGCAAACCAGATCCGTAAGCCCAACAGCAATACGGTGATACCGCCGTACACCGCAGGCCAGAAAAAGTCATGTTTGCCGGATTTCATCCAGTACACATGCAGCACCGCCACCGGCACCAGCACATACATCAGCTGATGCAGACGCTGCCAGCGCTTGCCGCCCATCCAACGTAATACTGCCTGCGGACTGCTCACTGCCAGCGCCAACATCATGCTCCACGAGACCATACCAGCCAGTACAAACGGGCGCTTGATGATGTCCGGCCAGATGGTTTCCCATTCGAAAAAATGGTCAAACCACAAATACATCGTCAGATGCAGGCTGGCGTAAAAAAACCCATACAAGCCCAGCATACGCCGGAATTTCTGCAGCCAGTTCCAGCCGCTGATGCGACGCAGCGGGGTAATCGCCAGCGTCAGCAGCAGAATATAGATGGCCCACGAACCGGTATTGCGGGTCATCCATTCCAGCGGATTCGCCCCCATTTTATCCAGCAGCGCCCAGACGATGATGCGTACCAGTGGCAGCAAGGCCAGCAAAAACACGGCGATTTTCCAGCGACTGACCGCTGCCGCACTCAGATGCAGACTGCGCATCAGTAGAACTTCCTCAGATCCATGCCGCTGTACAGCGATGCCACTTCCTGATAGCCGTTAAACATCAGGGTTTTGCGTTTGCGGGTGAACAAGCCATCTTCGCCGATGCGGCGCTCGCTGGCTTGCGACCAGCGCGGATGATCGACTTCCGGATTCACATTCGAATAGAAGCCGTATTCGCGCCCATTGGCGCGGTTCCACGAGGTTTGCGGCTGATCACGCACGAAACGGATTTTGACGATGGATTTAGCCGATTTGAAGCCGTATTTCCACGGCACCGTCAGCCTGACCGGTGCACCATTCTGATTCGGCAGCACTTCGCCATACATGCCGAAAGTCAGCAGCGTCAGCGGATGATTAGCTTCATCGAGGCGCAAGCCTTCGGTGTATGGCCAGTCCAGCACCGGATAATTCAGGCCAGGCATTTGTTTTTTATCGTTCAGCGTCACGAATTCGATATAACGTGCATTGCCGTTCGGTTCGGCACGACGGATCAGATGCGACAGCGAATAACCGATCCACGGAATCACCATCGACCAGCCTTCCACGCAGCGCAGCCGGTAAATACGCTCTTCCATCGGTGCCAGTTTCAGCAGTGCTTCCAGATCCAGTACAAACGGCTTTTTGACTTCACCTTCGATACTGATGCTCCACGGATGGGTTTTCAGCGTGCCTGCCGTTTGCGCAGGATCGGCTTTATCCGTGCCGAACTCGTAGAAATTGTTATACGTAGTCGCATCTTTGCGGCTGGTTTGCTTTTCTGTCAGCTGGTAAGCCGGATTCGCCGCTGCCGCCAGTCGCTGCGTCGCCTGTGCTGCGGCGTCAGTCCAGCGTAATCCGCTGACACCGGCTAAGCCGCCGGCAGCCAGCATGCCGAGTAACTTGCGGCGCTTTTCAAATACCTCGCGCGGCGTGATTTCAGAAGCGTAAGGGCGGTCCGTTCCGTTCGGACCCGGTAGTATCAGCATGACAAACTCCCGTGGATAATCGATGATCAGTGCACAGTGCAAAACAACAGCGCAGTGTAACCCGCCTTTGTTTTTTCAGCAGACGGACTGGTTTTGCACAGACCTGCGATTAGTCGGACGGTTCCGGAAAACCTGACACCGGATCGCGGCAATTTGTATCGGCTTGTAGCGGGAGTACGCTGAACAACGCAGGGCTCTGCAACGACACCGCTGACCTGGCCGTGTTTCTGACGCGAAAAGAGACGCAGCGGACGGCCTGCATTGTGCAAAGATCGTCATTTGCATTTCACGGAGGCCCGGACTTTCTGCCGACGACCGCCGGATCGCTATGCAGAAAACCGCATTTAGCCTGTTTTTAGCCTTGTTTTGACCTGCTTTCAGTCGTTTTGCAAAGCCGGCGACGGGCTGCAGTGTTAACGCACCGGCCGCAATAAAAAACGCACCGTTTCCGTTTGCCGGAAGCGGTGCGTTTGATGGTGTGTCAGGCAGAAATTACAGCGTGCCGTAAGAATGCAGGCCGGATAAGAACATATTTACGCCGAGGAAAGCAAAGGTCGTCACCAGCAATCCAACCAGCGCCCACCAGGCGGCCGGTACGCCGCGCAAGCCCTTCATCAGACGCATGTGCAGCCATGCCGCGTAATTCAGCCAGACGATCAGCGCCCAGGTTTCTTTCGGGTCCCAGGACCAGTAACCACCCCAGGCTTCTGCCGCCCACAACGCCCCCAGAATGGTCGCGATGGTGAAGAAAGCAAAACCAACGGCAATCGCTTTGTACATCACATCATCCAGCACATTCAGCGCTGGCAGGCGGTCTGCCAGAATACCCTTTTCTTTGAGCAGATAAGCTACCGCGACCATCGCAGCCAGCGAGAACGTGCCGTAACCGATAAAGTTCGCCGGTACGTGAATTTTCATCCACCAGCTTTGCAGTGCTGGCACCAGCGGCTGAATCTCAGATGCTTCGCGGCTCACGGTGTACCAGAACAGAAAACCGACCGCAGCAGTAATCACCAGCGACACGAAAGCGCCCATCTGACGGGTACGGTATTGCTGTTCGTAATACAGATAAAACAGGCCGGTAATCAGCACGAACAACACAAACACTTCATACAGATTCGATACCGGAATATGACCAACGTCCGGCCCCAGCAGATACGATTCATACCAGCGCACCAGCAAGCCGGTAAAACCCATCAGTACCGCCGCCCAGCACAGACCGGAACCGACGCTGCCACCGAATTCTGAACGGGCCAGTAACCCGACCCAGTAAAACAGCGTGGATAAACAGAAAAATACGCTCATCCACAAAATCGCTGACTGGCTGGACAGCAGATATTTCAGGAAGAATTTTTCATTCGCCAGCGGCAACTGACCGTTGTACAGACTGATCGCAGACAAGGCCAGCAGCGTCATGCCCAGCATCAGCGGTTTCACCGGCTTCCAGCGCCAGCCCAGCCAGCCAAAGGTCGGCACGGAGGCGACCAGAATCGCTTTGTCGTAGATATCCATAAAACTGCTGAAACGCTGCAGCGCAAACGCTGCCATCAGCGCCAGCAACAGACTGAAACCCCAGTCCTGCCAGCTCAGTTGTTTCAGAATGCCGCCAGCGGCGGAAACATTACGGGTCATTTCCATCTTATTTTCCTTGTGCAGCAAGGGAAGTTTCCGTTGCGTCAGTAATCTCCGCTAACTGCGCACGGCATTGTTCAAACTCTTTTTCAAAGTCCAGGGTTTTACGCTGGGTACTCATGGCCATCAGTATATGCGAACCGGCGTCGCCTTTTTTGAGCCAGATCCACAGCCTGCGTTCACGGATATAGAACATCGCAAACACACCCAGCACCAGCAGCAGGCAACCAAAGTAGACGATACCCTGCCCCGGCGAGCGTGTGATCTGCAGCACGGTGGCTTTGACCTCGTCAAACGATTCCAGTTGCAGATACACAGGCGCACCGTAGAAACCGGCATCCGACAGCGCCGCCATAGACAGTTGCAGGAAACGACCGTGTTTTTCATCCGCTTCCAGTGTTGTCAGGCCATCCTTTTCACGCGCAATCATCCACAAATCCCATAAACTGCCGTTCAGGATTTTCATCATCACATCAGCGGCTTTCGCCTGCTCTGCTTCGGGAATTTTCTTTTCCAGATAATCGGATACCGCACGGTAACCGGCAGATTTTTCATCACCGGCGAACAAGGTCAGCGTATTCATCGCCGACGAAATCATTTGCTCCTTCATCGCCGGATTACCTGCAAGGCTGGCCGGTAATGCATGAGAAGTGAAGCGTTCAGCCGCCAGTTTGCGCAGTTCCGGATTTTGCAGCGCGGCGCGGATACGCATCCATTCCTGCGGGCTGTCGTTATCATCCGCCGGAATTCGCAGGAAGCGGAACTGATCCGCCGGAGATTCACGCATACCACTGAGGAAGACGGTGCTGCCTTCAATTTGCGATGGCTGCATGAAGTTCATGTATTCGCGTGCCTGTCCGGCAGCATCGCGCAGTTTGTACTGGATGCTGGGGCCGACGTTACGGAATTCTTTACTTTCTGCCGATTTAGCGGCGGAACCCAGATGGCGGCTCAGGCCTTTTTCTTTGTCCGCTTCACTGACCACTTTGGCCACTGGCTCCACATTGAAGACGCGGAAGCCGGACCACTCAATGTTATAAGCCTTCTGACCCGGCGGAGCCCACGGCGTACTGCCGCCAACTTCACCACGCAGCGCAAAAGGCTGATTTTGTGCACCAAGCATAGGCCAGACCTTCAGACGCAGGCGGCTGCCGCCGTCTTCAAAGCTGGACTGATAAAACGCCAGACCTTTGTACACCAGCGGCTGGTTCACGCGTATGGTTGCATCGAAACTTTTACCGGTTTCATGGTCAGTCAACGTCACATCACTGGCAAACAATTTTGGCATACCGGTGTTGTAAAACTCGATATGGAACTGACGCAGACGTACGGAAACCGGCAAATCCTGAATCAGAACACCACTTTGCTGCGACAAAATCGCGGTATCTGCGACGCCACCTTCCGGAATCATGGCATTGCCACGGAAGCTGGGATTGCGCTCGGATAAGCGGTGTTGTTCCGGAATTTTCGAAATCAGACCAGCACCGTCATACGGCACTTTGCCCAGAAACCATTGCTGCGCTTTGACCGGCAATTCTGAATCCAGCATCGCACCGAGCACGATCACGACAATCGCGCTGTGCGCAAAGATGTAGCCCCATTTGTTACCTGCACCGCGTTTGGCGGCGATCAGCACCGCATCGTCTTTGGCGACGACTTTGCTCTGATAACCACTGGCTTGCAGATAAGCACTCAGGCGCTCAGCCAGCGTCACGGTATCCTGTGCAGAAGCATATTCGGCATGATGATGAAAATTGCGCAGCGATTGCTCGCGGACGTTTTCACGCCAGCTGCGCATGTCTTTCAGCATTTTCGGAGTATTGCGGATCACGCACAGCGAGGTGGATAACACCAGCACGCCGACCATCAGCAAAAACCACCACGCGGAATAGACCGAATACACCCCGGCTTTATCAAACACTTCATACCAGAACTGGCCGAACTGGTTGATGTAATTCGGGGCGGGTTCGTTTTGTTTGACCACGGTACCAATCACGGCACCAATGCAGATCAGCACTAACAGGCTGATCGCGAAACGCATGGAAGACAGCAATTCCACGCTGTCAGCCAGCACGGTATTGCGGGTTTGCAGACGGATACCGGCGGTATCTCCGGCGTTTTCGTGTTCCAGCGGATTATCCATATTCAACATTTGCAGCTGACAAAAAGGGGTGGCTGACTGCCACCCCCTTCCGTATAAAAATCTGATTGTGGTGCGAAATTATTTCAGACCGGCGATATAGTCTGCAACGGCGCGCATTTCATCTTCAGACATCGATTTTGCAATCGTCATCATTTGCGGGCTGTTCAGACGCGCACCGGCGATTTTTGCGCCGCCTTTACGGGAACCGTTCTGGAAATTCAGCAGCTGTGCCAGCGTGTAATCCTGATGCTGACCGGCCAGACGCGGATATTGCGCAGGAATACCGGCACCGTTCGGGCTGTGGCAGCCTGCACAGGCTGGCACATTTTTCTCAGCGATACCGCCACGGTAAATTTGTTTGCCGAGCTCGACGATGTCTTTATTTTTCGCGGCGCCCGGTACGGATTTCTGCGCATTCAGATAGACAGCGACGTTTTTCATGTCTTCCGGTGTCAGGGATTTTGCGAACGCGGTCATGGTCGCATTGTTACGTGTGCCGGACGCGAATTCGGTCAGTTGTTTGACCAGATACACATCGTGCTGGGCAGACAGTTTAGGGTTAACCGAAATCGTGGAATTGCCTGCATCACCGTGGCAGGACACACAGGCAACGATGCCGCGTGCTGCATCACCACCTTTGTACAGGGCTTCTCCTTTGGCCGGATCGGCTTTGACCGCTTTGGCATCGGTATTTGCATACGCTGCCGGGATCATCGACGACACTGCCAGCACGGCAATGCCAAGGGATTTCATCACTGGAAAGAAAGCACGGTTCATTCAAACACCCTGAGACTAGTAAGAGGATTCTGCCCTGAAGGCGAAAATGGCGTTGACACTGCTGGTCTGCCACACGTAAGACTAGAGCTGACAACCGGGTTCGTCATCGGGGGAAGCCCCCGCATAGCGAGCCTTATTGTACAATAGCTTTCCGGCAGCATACGCGCCGCATGTTGCATTTTTCCAAGATCCGAATCTATGTCCCTTCTCTGGCAAGCCCGTTTTTTTACCACGGTCAATCACCTGCGGGATCTGCCTAAGACGCAGATTCCTGAAATCGCTTTCGCTGGCCGTTCCAACGCCGGAAAATCAAGCGCTATTAATACACTAACCAACCAGAAGCGACTTTGTTTTGCATCAAAGACCCCTGGCCGGACTCAGCATATTAATTATTTTTCGATTGGTGGCGCCCACGTAGGCCAGCATCGTAATGATGAAGCCCGTTCTGATGAAATCCGCGCCATGCTGGTCGATTTGCCCGGCTACGGCTATGCCGAAGTCTCCGGTGCCGCTAAACAACACTGGAATATTCTGCTCGGCAATTACGTTCAGAAACGCGATCAGTTAGTCGCGCTGGTGCTGATTATGGATTCCCGCCGTCCGTTCACTGATCTGGACGTGCAAATGCTGGAATGGTTCGCAGACAGCGGCCGTCCGGTACTGTGTCTGCTGACCAAAGCCGACAAGCTGAACCGCAGCGAAGCCACAGCGGCACTGCGTAAGGCGGAAGCCTTTCTGGAACAGTATCACGACGATGAAGGCCCGCTGTTTCCTTACCATGTGCAATTGTTTTCTTCACTGAAACGCACCGGCGTGGAAGAAGCCGATGAAGTGATTCGCCAGTTACTTGGGCTGGATCAAGATCCCGACCAGCCTTTGTCTGACAATACCTCCTCTGAACAGCCTGACAGCTCTGCATGAGACCGCGGGGCGATGACGCCCCGTCAGGCTGCACCGAATTGTTACTGCAAAGGATATCCATGACTGCTCCTGCTCATCCCCTGTTTCCGGCCATCCGTATGCGCCGCATGCGCAAAGATGCGTTTTCCCGCGCGCTGATGCGTGAAAACCATGTCACGGTGGAAGACCTGATTTATCCGGTATTTATTGTGGAAGGCGAACAACAGCGTCAGGCGGTTGGCTCTATGCCGGGTGTGGAACGGATGTCGGTGGACGTGTTGCTGGAAACTGCGGCGGATTGCGTCGCGCTTGGTATTCCGGTGATTGCCCTGTTCCCATCGGTCGATGCTGCGCTGAAAACACCGGATGGCCGCGAAGCCTGCAATCCGGATGGTTTGGTGCCGCGTGCGGTACGTGCGCTGAAAGCAGCATTCCCTGAACTGGGCGTGCTGACCGATGTGGCGCTTGATCCTTACACCAGTCACGGTCAGGATGGCGTGATCGATGAAAACGGTTATGTGCTGAATGATGAAACTACCGCGATTCTGGTACAGCAGGCACTGACACAAGCTGCCGCCGGTGCCGACGTGGTTGCACCGAGCGATATGATGGATGGCCGTATCGGCGCGATTCGCCAGGCGCTGGAAGAAGCGGGTCATATTCATGTGCGTATCATGGCTTACTCTGCCAAGTACGCATCGGCTTACTACGGTCCTTTCCGCGACGCGGTCGGTTCGGCCTCGAATCTGGGTAAGAGCAATAAAGCGAATTACCAGATGGACCCGGCCAACAGCGATGAAGCACTGCGCGAAGTGGCGCTGGATCTGGCCGAAGGTGCGGATATGGTGATGGTGAAACCGGGGATGCCGTATCTGGATATCGTGCGCCGTGTTAAAGACGAATTCCGTGTGCCGACATTTGCCTATCAGGTCAGCGGTGAATACGCGATGATCAAAGCCGCCGCGCAAAACGGCTGGCTGGATCACGATAAAGCCATGATGGAAGCGATGCTGGCATTCAAACGCGCCGGTGCCGATGGCGTGCTGACTTACTTTGCACGTGATATCGCCCGTCTGCTGAAAAAATAAACGCTGACTCTCCGGCTCCGGCGATCACATATCGCCTTCATACCGGACAGATCCGACAACAAACCGCTGTCTGCAATGCAGGCGGCGGTTTTTGTTTGGGCGGCGATGACTGAGATAACGGCGCTGGCGACGGGCTGCCGAATGGTTTGTGGATAAGCAGGCATCTGTTCACAGCCCAAAGCCGTTTCCGACTGCATCTGCACGCGTGCCTGACTTTCTGAAAACACCGGAAGCTGCGGATTTGCGCATCTGAACGGACGCTGTGTTCCTTTTCTGACGCTCACTCGCTGTGGATAATCCGCATGTTGCGCACAACGCGGCGCAAATCAGGCGTTCCTCTAAGCCATCAAAACGGGCATTTTTGCCTAGAAAATACCCCCGGGGGTATTTTAAAACGCCCAGTATTCATGCCGACAATCAGCCGGTTTTGCCATATACCCCCTTATTTTCTGCTTTTCAGTGCTGAATAGTGCGAACAAACAGGGCCTGAAACCGTATGTTAGCGACGGTGTTTGATGACAGGCTCTGACAAAGTTTTACACGCATTACCCTGCGCGAAGCTTCTTTTTGCTTGAAAAAATTCTGTGCCGTATTACCCTGACCGATCCGCGCAGGAATTGTTTAAATCATTTAGCTGCGATCTCACCACCAAAAAGAAAGCACACGATGTTCACTTCACATCCCTGGCTGATGCTGGCTGTCATGCTGGCGATGGGACTGGCCATCCTCACTGAAGCCCTGTGGCGCTGGCGAAAAACCCGCGAACTGCCGCTGGAAGACATCGTCAGCGGTATCGGCATAGGCGGCGCCAGTCAGCTGGTGGCGGTGTATCTGCAAGTGCCGGGGCTGCTCGCTTACGATGCGCTGTGGCAGCACGCACGCTGGTTCGACTGGGATACGGGGACAGCAGCGCTGTGGCTGGGCACGCTGCTGCTGTACGATTTTTGCTATTACTGGCTGCACCGTGCCGGACACCAGATTCACTGGCTGTGGGCGCTGCACGGCGTGCATCATCAGGGCGAGCTTTACCATCTGGCCGCAGGTTTGCGCCAGAGCCTGTTCAGCCCGCTGGTCAGCTGGCTGTTTTATCTGCCGCTGGCGATACTGGGTGTGCCGCCATCCGTATTCATGGTCATCGCACTCGTGCATATCGCTTACCAGTTCTGGATCCATACCGAAGCCATCGGCCGCCTCGGCTGGCTGGATCAGGTATTGGTCACGCCGGAAAATCACCGCATCCACCATGCATCGGACGATGTATTTCTCGATAAAAATTACGGTGGCATGCTGATTATCTGGGACAAACTGTTCGGCACTTACGCGCAGCGTCTTGACGACCATCCACTGACTTACGGCACCCGCAGTCCGCTGCGCAGCTTTTCTTTATGGGATGCGAATCTGCAGATCTGGCGCAGCATGCTGCGTCAGGCACGCGCCCTGCCGCGCTGGCAGCAAGGCTGGCAATTGCTGTGGCAGGCACCGGGCTGGTGGCCGGCACAAACCGCAAAGCCGCAGACAACGGAAACGACGTGGCAAGCCGGTGCAGCCCCCTTCCGCCAGCCGCAAACACCGGCGGCACAAGCATTTTTGCTGTGGCAGCTGGCCGGTTTATTGCTGATAGGCTGGGTCAGCCTGTGCATAAACCTGTCCTTGCACACAGGCTGGCAAATTGCACTGCATGGCTGGTTGCTGTGGGGATTTTCCAATCTCTGCTACCGCATCGGAGATGCCCGCCTCGCAACCCGGCGCGAATGGTCGCGGCTGGCACTACTGGCGCTGCCGCTTGCGGCTTTTTCGCTGGTGATGCCGGATTGGTTTTATACTGCGGCTTTCACCACTCCGTGGCTGTTACTGAGCGGACTGGCCTGCATAATGTCTGCAGCCCGGTTATGGCTGCTCAGCGGCCCGCAATCTGCGCATGGAAAGATTTCACATCACTGAACAAAGCTGCCACAAACTCAGCGAAGCAAGCGCGTGGCAGCCGGGCACGTCCGGCTTTCTGTGGCTGGATATGCATCATGAAGAAATTCCGGCCGACGCCGAACTCTGGCGTCAGCAGATCGCCAGTCTGACCGGCATTGACGTGTTTGATCTGCATTTGCAGGATGCCGCTAATCTGAACCATCCATCCAGTTTTGAAGATACACAAGACTACACGATGCTGGTATTCCGCAAGCTGTTGCTGAATGCGGAACCGGTGCGCAATCCGGAAAATGCCGACACTGCCCGTCGCCGCTTACCTGCAGCATTGCAGAAACTGCAGACTGCACCGGTGAGTTTTATATTTACCGATGATGTACTGATCACGGTGCGTCCGGCACAAAGCCGTACCATCGAATCGCTACAGCAAAAACTGTTATCACTGACGCCGCGCAGCGATACACCGCAACGCAACGCACGTATGCCATCCAGCCCGACCGATCTGATGTTGCGCTTACTGAATGCGATGGTCGATCAGTATCTGGAATTACGTCAGCCACTGACACAACAGCTAGATCGCTGGCAACAGGCTTTGCTGAATCCGCGCCGTCCGTTTAATAACTGGATGGCGTTGCTGGAAGCACGCATGGAATTACGGCGGCTGGATAATCTGTGCGAAGAACAGCACGATGCGCTGCAGGAATTACGCGATCATCTGGTCGATACCTACGACAGTTTCGATGACAACAGCGCACGCGCCAAAGACTGGCTGCTGGTACGCACGAATGATGTGATGAGCCATGTGCAGCGGGTACTGAATCATGCGCGCCGGCTGGAAGGAACTCTGGAATCCGCGGTGCAAATGCATTTCTCGGCAATGGCGCACCGCACCAGCGAAATCATGCGCGTGCTGACCGTCATCACTGCCCTGTTCATGCCACTGACCTTAATCACCGGTATCTTTGGTATGAATTTTGAACATATGCCACTGATCAAAACCGATCACGGCTTTGGTTACACAATGGCAGGAATGGCGTTTATCGTTGTGCTGCTGTTACTGGTATTCCGTCGCCAGCGCTATCTTGAAGATCAGATCCGCGATCAGATCTGATTTTCCATTTCTTATCTATACAGATTAATAAATATTCATACATTTACCGCGCTATCACACAGCGCTGATCAGCATGCAAGCATACAGTTTTCTCTGGCACGATTATGAAACCTTTGGCGCCGTGCCGCGCAAAGACCGTCCGGCACAGTTCGCCGCGATCCGCACCGATGCCGACCTGAATGAAATCGCCGAACCGGTCATGTTGTTCTGCCAGCCTGCACCGGATTATCTGCCTGATCCGGTGTCCTGCCTGATTACCGGTATCACACCGCAGCAATGTCTGGAACAAGGCGTAACGGAAGCGGAATTCGCACGCCGCATCGAACAGGAACTGGCGCAGACCGGTACGATAGGCGTCGGCTATAACACCATCCGTTTTGATGATGAAGTTACCCGCTTTTTATTCTGGCGCAATCTGACCGATCCGTATGCGCGCGAATGGCAGAATCAATGCGGGCGCTGGGATATTCTGGATCTGGTGCGTACCGCATGGGCACTGCGCCCTGACGGCATACAGTGGCCACGCAATGATGAAGGCCGCCCGAGTTTTCGTCTCGAACATTTAAGTGCCGCGAATGGCCTCGCGCATGAAGCGGCGCATGATGCGTTATCCGATGTGCGCGCCACCATTGCGCTGGCACGTTTGCTGAAACAACAGAATCCGCGTCTGTTTGATTTCTGCCTCGGACTGCGCCGTAAAGAACGGGTACTGGAAGAAACCGGCTGGCCGCAGCGCAAGCCTTTCCTGCATGTATCCGGCATGATTCCGGCGGAACGCGGTTGCATTACCGTGGTGTGGCCACTGGCAATGCATCCGACCAATAAAAATGAAATGATCGTCTGGGATTTACAAGCTGACCCGCGCGAACTGGCAAGTCTGGATGCAGACACCATCCGCCGCCGCCTGTTCACCCGCAACGAAGATTTACCGGAAGGCGAACAGCGTCTGCCGCTGAAAACCATCCATATCAATAAATCACCGGTAGTCATCGGCAATCTGAAAACCCTGAGTGCGGATCGCGCTGCGCACTGGCAAATCGATATGCAGCAAGTCATGGAACATGCTGAACATGCCGCTGCACTGTCCCTGAACGACGAACTATGGCGACAGGTGTATCAGCGCCAGGGCAGCAGCGATGGCGATGCGGATGTGGATCAGGATTTGTACGGCGGCTTCATCGGTGCCGGTGACCGCAAAATTCTGAATCAGTTACGTGAGCTGGATGGTTATGAAATCGCGAACCGTTCTGTGCATTTTCAGGATCATCGTCTGAACGAATTACTGTTCCGCTACCGTGCGCGTAATTTCCCCGAAAGCCTGAATGAGGAAGAGCAGGAGCAATGGCAGCAGCACTGCACAGACCGTTTGCATGACGGTGCCGGTGGCGCGCTGACCGCGGAAGCGTTTTTTGACCGCATCGATCAGTTATCAGAAGAAGCCGATGAACGCGCTGAGGAAATTCTCGGTGCTTTATACGATTACGCGGAACAAATTATTCCGATGCGATAAAATGCATTAATTCATATTCAGAGGGAGCAAACATGATTCTGGGCAGCACGTTTCATCTGCGTTATCCGCGTAAAGAAGAAATTCCGCATCTGGTACATTTGATGAATCTGCCGGAAGCGCGCGGACAATTTCTCCCGCGCGAATTGTTCCTGCCTGCCGTGATGGAAAAGCGCCTGATGGATGCACAGGAGTCACGTGAACATATGGAGTTTTTTGTGATTGCGGATCAGGCTGATCAGATTCTCGGTCGCGTGTTTCACTTTAAAACCGTGCCGTATTTTCAGTCACGCGAAATCGGTTATTCGATGTTCACCGATGAAGTCCGTGGCAAAGGCATCATGACAGAAGCAGTGACACTGCTGCGTGATTACCTGTTCGACACCACGCTGCTGAACCGGCTGGAAATTCACATGAATACAGAGAACAAAGCATCAGAACGGGTTGCCGTCAAATGCGGTTTTCAGCTGGAAGGCACAGCACGCGGCGCGGTATTTGACCGTGGCCGTTACCATGACATTCTGATGTATGCCTTGCTGCGGGATGAGTGGAAAGCCTTACGTGAATCCTGAGTTATTCTGCGTGCAGCTGAGCACGCAGCGCGCACAGAAACAAAAAGCCCGCCTTCTCAGGCGGGCTTTTTAATCCGTATATTCAGATTATTTGTTTGGCTGCGGTGTGATACGCAGATAAGGCTTCGGTGCTTTATAGCCTTTCGGATATTTCTGTTTGATCACTTCTTCATCTTTGACCGACAACGGAATAATCACGTCATCGCCATCGCGCCAGTTACCCGGTGTTGCAACGGTGTGAGCATCGGTCAGTTGCAATGCATCGATCACACGCAGCACTTCATCAAAGTTACGGCCTGTGCTCAGCGGGTAAGTAATGATCAGACGTACTTTTTTGTTCGGATCGATGATGAACAGGGAACGTACTGTCACGGTATCAGACTGATTCGGATGAATCATGTCGAACAAGCCTGCCACTTTGCGGTCTGCATCGGCAATGATAGGGAAGCCGACCACTGTGTTCTGGGTTTCTTCGATATCTTTGATCCAGTCCAGATGGGATTGCGCACCGTCTACGGACAATGCTATGGCCTTGACATTGCGTTTATCGAACTCAGGTTTCAGTTTGGCAGTCAGGCCCAGTTCTGTGGTACAGACTGGTGTGAAATCGGCCGGGTGAGAAAACAAGACAACCCAGGAATTGCCTGCCCACTCATGGAACTTCAGCGGGCCAACGGAAGAATCCTGTTCAAAATCAGGAGCGATATCGCCTAAACGCAAAGTCATGGAATTCTCCAAAAATGTTAGTCACAACAATATAGGGGCAGCATCTCACAACACCAACGACGAAGTCGTGAGATGCTTATTATGACTGGTTATAAAGCGCCTTTATCTGTCTTTTGCAAAGACTGGTAAAAGGTTTCTGCATTCTGATAACCAACGACGCGGGTATCCTGCATTTCCTGTCCGCGTGAATCGAAGAAAATAATGCCGGGTGGCCCGAACAAACCGAAGCGCTTCAGCAAAGCTTTGTCATCGGCGTTATTGGCCGTTACATCAGCTTGCAGCAACAGCATGGTTTCCATTTTGGCGCGTACGCGGTCATCGGTGAAGGTCAGCTTTTCCATCTCCTTACACGAAACGCACCAGTCGGCATAAAAATCCAGCACAGCGACTTTGCCTTTGTTCTGTGCCAGTACCTGATCCAGTTCAGCGACAGACTTAATCCGCTTGAATATGACTCCGTGCTTCTGCGTGCCGGTCAGATGTGCGACCGGTGCAAACACATCACGACCACCGGTCGCAACGCCAACACCCTGCAGCAAGCCCAGTAATACAAATATCGCGCCAATCGCCTTACCCAGTTTGCCGGAACGCTGAATGGCCAGTGCATAGACACCGTAAGCAACGAACAGCAAGGCCCAGCCTGTCATTTGCAGCCAGACAGGAATCACCGGTGAAATCATCCACAGCGCCATACCGAGCATCAGCACGCCAAAGAACTTTTTAATGTTCTCCATCCAGATACCGGCTTTTGGCAACAGACTGCCTGCAGAAATGCCAACCAGTAACAGCGGCACACCCATGCCGATCGCGATCGAAAACATCGCGATACCACCGACCATAATGTCGCGGGTCTGACTGATATACACCAGCGCACCGATCAGCGGACCGGTCACGCAAGGGCCAACGATCAGCGCCGAAACTGCCCCCATCAGAAACACGCCCAGCAGCTTGCCGAACCGGCCGTCGCGCTGTTTCTCAGATACCTGTGTCAGGCGGGTCTGAATCGCAGCCGGCATTTGCAACTGATAGACGTTGAACATGGACAGCGCCAGAACCACCATCAGCAAAGCAAACACGCTGAGTACCCACGGATTTTGCAAGGTTGCAGCCAGCCCTTCACCGGCCAGACCTGCTGCAATCCCCATACCGGTATAGATCAGCGACATACCGAGCACATAGGCCAGCGATAAGGCAAATGCACGTGCGCGTGTGACCGAAGCACCTTCACCAACGATAATGAAAGACAGAATCGGTACCATTGGCAATACACAAGGCGTCAGCGACAAGCCCAGGCCCAGTACAAAGAACAACGGGATGATCACAACCAGACGACCGCTCTTCAGCGCACCAGCGATACGGCTGCTCAGATCACCCTGCGCCGCACTTTCTTTCGGTGTTTCCGTTGCTGTTACAGGTACAGAGCCAGCGCTGCCAGCATTACCGTTAGCGGCTGTTGCAGTCAGCTTAAATTCCTGATCCAGAGGCGGGTAACACAAGCCCTGATCCGCGCATCCCTGACGTGTGACTTTCAGTGTAAAGCTACCGTCTGACAGTACCGGAATGCGGACAATCAGACCGTCACGGTAAGTTTCGACTTCCTTATTAAAGGTTTCATCGAACTTCACTTTGCCGGCCGGCAGCACGGGTTCGCCGATTTTTCCGTCAGAAGAGCTGAATTTCAGTCGCTCGCGATACAGATAGTAACCACTCGCTATCGTAAATTTCACCTCAGCAACGTTGCCGTCGACAATTTGTGCCTGAACCGGGAACGCCTGCTCCGGATCCAGAAACTCCTGCGCAGTGGCTGCCGTCATCATGACCAGCCAGGTGGTCAGCAACAGAAACATCTGCTGCAATTTCAGGATCCAGGATGCGGATCCTTTCTGAATATAAGTCGCTGCTTTCATTCTTATCCTGTCTGTTCCTCTATCCAATGCAGATACGCCGGCAATCCGGCCACGACGGGGATCGCAATGATCTCCGGTACATCATAAGGGTGGTGTTCATGCAGATAGGCTTCCAGCGCCGCATAACGCGTACTGAGAGTCTTGATATACATGCTGACTTCAGCGGCCTGCTCAGTTTTTCCATCCCACCTGTACACTGACTGTATTCCGGGCAGGATGTTCACACATGCAGCAAGTTTATTTTCAACAAGTGCATGAGCAAGTGTCGTTGCAACTGTCTGATCAGGTACATTGGTCAGTACCAGTATGGATTGTGACTGTGCACTTTTCATCATCGCTATTTTACCTTTCAGTCAGAATTTTTTCCCGCAGCAGCGAGGTCAGCGCGGAGGAAAACATTCAGATAAAAAAAAACCGCTCAGCGAACTGAGCGGTTTTCCGGAAAATCTGAGAATTACTCAGCAGCTGGAACTTCAGCTACGTCAGAAATCTCTGGACGATCTACCAGTTCAACAAAGGCCATAGGTGCATTGTCGCCAACGCGGAAACCCATTTTCAGGATACGCAGGTAGCCACCTGGACGGGTAGCGTAGCGTGGGCCGATTTCAGCAAACAGCTTCTGAACGATTTCGCGGTCACGCAGACGAGCGAATGCCAGACGTTTGTTTGCCAGTGTGTTTGTTTTACCCATAGTGATCAGAGGCTCAACAACGCGACGCAGCTCTTTTGCTTTTGGCACGGTTGTTTTGATTGCTTCGTGACGCAGCAGGGAAACTGCCATGTTACGGAGCATTGCCAGACGATGGGAGGAAGTACGGTTCAGCTTACGTAAGCCGTGACGATGACGCATAATAATTTCCTTTCAGGTTTATAAAAGCCAGCTCTTCTATCAGCACAAGCTGCGGGCCGGTACGCTACTACTAAGGGAGGGATGAGTTACCTCATCCCGAATTCTTCAATTACTTCTCAAGACCAGCTGGTGGCCAGTTTTCGAGTTTCATGCCCAGAGACAGACCACGGGAAGCCAGAACTTCTTTGATTTCGTTCAGGGACTTACGGCCGAGGTTCGGTGTCTTCAGCAGTTCGTTTTCGCTACGCTGGATCAGATCACCAATGTAGTAAATGTTTTCTGCTTTCAGGCAGTTTGCAGAACGTACTGTCAGTTCCAGATCATCAACAGGACGCAGCAATACCGGATCAACCGCAGGTGCGCGGGACGGTGCTTCGGTTGTTGTTTCTGTGCCTTCCAGTGCTGCGAATACGGTCAGCTGATCAACCAGTACGCGGGCGGACTGACGAATCGCTTCTTCTGGGGAGATCACACCATTTGTTTCGATGTTAATCACCAGTTTATCCAGATCGGTACGCTGTTCCACACGAGCAGATTCAACTGCGTAGGAAACACGGCGAACAGGAGAGAAAGATGCATCCAGAATCATGCGGCCAATGGTTTTATTCGCATCTTCAGACAGACGACGAATGTTACCAGGCACATAACCACGGCCTTTTTCTACTTTGATCTGCATATCCAGTTTGCCACCTGTGCTCAGGTTAGCGATCTGGTGTTCAGGATTGATGATTTCAACGTCGTGCGGCAGTTCAATATCGGCTGCCAGAACAGCGCCTTCACCATCTTTTTTCAGTGTCAGGGTCACTTCATCGCGATTGTGCAGTTTGAAAACTACACCTTTCAGGTTGAGCAGAATATCAACGACGTCTTCCTGAACACCGTCCAGCGAGGAGTACTCGTGAACAACACCGGCGATAGTTACTTCTGTCGGTGCATAACCAGTCATGGTAGACAACAGTACGCGACGCAGCGCATTACCCAGTGTATGACCATAACCGCGCTCAAACGGTTCCATTGTCACTTTAGCGTGACCAGGACCCAGTGTTTCTACGTCGATAATACGTGGCTTCAACAGATTTGTTTGCATGAAATGTCCTTTTCAATACCCTCGGTTCGTTACACCGATAAGGCTGATGGCATTAAAGAAAAACGCCTGCCTGAAAACTCAGGCAGGCGGTACAGACCCGGATTAACGGGAATACAATTCAACGATCAGAGATTCGTTAACATCGTGAGCGATGTCGGAACGGTCTGGCATCGATTTGAAAGTACCTTCCATTTTCTTGGCATCAACGGAAACCCAGATTGGGAAACCAATGTTTTCTGCCAGAGACAGGGATTCAACGATACGAGCTTGTTTTTTGGATTTTTCACGAACAGCAACGACGTCGCCTGCTTTAACTTGGTAAGAAGCGATGTTAACAACGTTACCGTTAACAGTGATCGCTTTATGGCTTACCAGCTGACGCGCTTCTGCACGTGTGGAACCGTAGCCCATACGATACACAACGTTGTCCAGACGGGATTCCAGCAATTTCAGCAGAGTTTCGCCAGTGTTACCTTTTTGGCGGTCTGCTTCAGCGAAGTAACGACGGAACTGACGTTCCAGAACGCCGTACATACGTTTAACTTTTTGCTTTTCGCGCAGCTGGTTACCGAAGTCAGAAGTACGTGCACCGGAAGTGCGACCGTGCTGACCTGGTTTTACGTCCAGTTTGCATTTGGAATCCAGGGAGCGACGTGCGCTCTTCAGGAACAGATCTGTGCCTTCGCGGCGGGCCAGTTTGGCCTTAGGTCCGATATAACGTGCCACAATAATTTCCTTTTCAATGACGCAAGACAAGCCTGCGCTAGTCTGACTCAGAAATAGTCAGACAGTGGTCTTAAAAAGCTTTTCCCCCACATATGAGGACTAGCAATACACAACACAAAACCCGCCTATTGAAGGGCGGGCCTAGATTCTAACGAAATAATCGTCAGAACACCAGCGACTTTCGTCACTGATTAGATACGGCGACGCTTTGGAGGACGGCAACCGTTGTGCGGAACTGGTGTAACGTCCTGGATCAAAGAAATCTTGATACCCAGTGCGTTCAGTGCGCGTACAGAAGATTCACGGCCTGGGCCTGGACCTTTGATACGAACTTCCAGATTTTTGATACCGCATTCAACTGCAACTTTACCTGCAGTTTCAGCAGCAACCTGAGCTGCGAAAGGTGTCGATTTACGAGAACCTTTGAAGCCTGCACCACCGGCAGTTGCCCAAGACAACGCATTGCCCTGACGATCAGTGATCGTGATGATAGTGTTATTGAAAGAAGCGTGAACGTGTGCGATACCTTCCGATACGTTCTTTTTAACTTTCTTACGCGCACGTGCTGCTGCTGCGCTAGATTGAGCTTTTGCCATAATGTTTTCCTTGGATCCGGGCTAGCCTGGATTATTTCTTCAAAGATTGAGCTGCTTTACGTGGACCTTTACGTGTACGCGCATTGGTGCGTGTACGCTGGCCACGAACTGGCAGACCCTTACGATGACGCAAGCCACGATAGCAACCGAGGTCCATCAGACGTTTGATGCTCATGGACAATTCACGGCGCAGATCGCCCTCGACGACAAACTTCGCGATTTCGTCACGCAGTTTTTCGAGTTCGCTGTCGTCCAGATCTTTTACTTTTTTAGTGGTCGGAACGCCAGTCGCTGCACAGATATCTTGTGCGCGTGGACGGCCGATACCATAGATCGCTGTCAGGCCGATTACGGTATGCTGATGATTTGGGATGTTAACCCCTGCAATACGTGCCATTCGTTATTCCTCGTTCAATAGGTTTATCAACCTTGGCGCTGTTTATGACGTGGTTCGGTGCAGATCACACGAACAACGCCTTTGCGCTTGATGATTTTGCAGTTGCGGCAGATCCGCTTAACTGATGCGAGAACTTTCATAATTGCCCTCTTCCCTTATTAATTCACTTAAATTTACTTGGTACGGAACACTATTCGCGCCCGGCTTAAATCATAAGGCGTCAATTCTACCGTGACCTTATCACCAGGCAAAATACGGATGTAGTTCATACGCATTTTGCCGGAAATATGGCCAAGCACAACATGTCCGTTTTCCAACTTAACTCGAAATGTTGCATTCGGAAGATTCTCCAGAATCTCGCCTTGCATTTGTATAACGTCGTCTTTTGCCATTCGTTCTGATCCCGCTTATCGTGTCGGCATGCCGCCTTTGAAATTTGCCTTGCGAAGAAGTGACTCATATTGCTGGGACATAATGTAATTCTGTACCTGCGCCATGAAATCCATCGTCACGACAACAATAATCAACAGCGATGTACCACCGAAATAGAAAGGAACTTTCCATTTCGCCACCAGAAACTCCGGCAGCAAACAAACCAGCGTGATATAGATTGCGCCAGACAATGTCAAACGCATAAGAATCTTGTCGATATAACGCGCTGTCTGATCACCGGGACGAATACCAGGAACAAATGCACCGCTCTTTTTCAGATTGTCTGCCGTCTCTTTGCTGTTAAATACCAGTGCGGTATAAAAGAAGCAAAAGAATACGATTGCAACTGCGTACAACAGAGCGTGAATCGGCTCCCCTGGCGCCATCGATGCAGCCAGATCCTTCAGAAAATTAACGAATCCCGAAGAAGAATCTGCACCTTTGGTAAACCAGCTGGTGATTGTTGCCGGAAACAAGATAATAGACGAAGCGAAAATCGGAGGAATGACACCAGCCATATTAAGCTTCAATGGCAAGTGTGTACTCTGACCGCCGTAAACCTTGTTACCGACCTGACGTTTCGCGTAATTAACCAGAATCTTCCGCTGACCACGTTCAATAAATACAACCATGTACGTGACAGCAGCGGCAATCACACAGATCAGAAGAACCGAAAAACCGCCCATCTGACCTTCATTTACCTGCTGCAACAAGCCACTCAGCGCGGCTGGCAATCCCGCAGCGATACCGGCAAAGATAATGATGGAAATACCATTACCCAGACCGCGCTCGGTGATTTGTTCGCCAAGCCACATCAGAAACATTGTTCCTGTGACCAGCGTTACAACGGTTATAAAACGAAATGCAAAGCCCGGATCCAGCACCAGACCAGTCTGCCCTTCCAGTCCAAACGCGATAAAGTAAGCCTGCAATGTAGCAAGCACTACCGTACCGTAACGAGTGTACTGGGTTATCTTTCTGCGGCCGGCCTCACCCTCTTTTTTGAGGGCTTCCAGCTGCGGAGAGACAATGGACATCAACTGCATGATAATCGATGCCGAAATATACGGCATGATACCGAGCGCAAACACGGTTGCCCGTGACAATGCACCACCGGAGAACATGTTAAACATCCCCAAAATACCACTCTGGTTCTGCTTAAACAAGTCATCCAATGCAGTCGGGTTGATGCCAGGAACAGGAATATGTGCCCCGATCCTGTAGACAACCAGCGCGGCAAGCAGGAACCAGAGACGTCCCCATGGAAATCCGCTTGCGGCACTTTTTGCTTGTTGTGGAGATGTCGCCAATTGTTACTCCGGTGTCTGCACTGATTAAGCGACCGTACCGCCAGCAGCTTCGATTGCAGCTTTAGCGCCTTTAGTGACAACTAAGCCGTTCAAAGTTACTTTCTTGGAGATCGAACCGGACAGAATCACACGTACGGAACGTGCGAGTTCATGGACGACACCGGCTTGTTTCAATGCCAGTACGTCGATTTCTGTCACAGGCAGATTTTCCAGGTCGGACAAACGTACTTCTGCTTTAAACGGTGTTGCCAGCGATTTGAAACCACGCTTTGGCAAACGACGTTGCAGAGGCATCTGACCGCCTTCGAAACCAACTTTGTGGAAGCCGCCCGAACGGGATTTCTGACCTTTATGGCCACGGCCTGCAGTTTTACCTAATCCAGAGCCGATACCACGACCAACGCGACGTTTGGCGTGTTTTGCACCGGCAGCTGGTTGAATGTTATTCAATTCCATTATTTTGCTCCGAGTCTAAGCCTGTCGACTTAGCCTACTACCTTTACCAGGTAGGCGACTTTATTGATCATGCCACGTACTGCTGGTGTATCTTGCAATTCCGAAACGGAATTTACACGACGCAGACCCAAGCCACGTACTGTTGCACGGTGATCCTGACGTGTACCGATCAGGCCTTTGACCAATTGCACTTTAATAGTCTTCGACATTGTGCTCTCCTTAACCGAGGATTTCTTCAACGGTTTTGCCGCGTTTCGCTGCAATATCCGCTGGAGTGCTCATTTTTGCCAGACCATCCAGTGTTGCACGAACCATGTTGTAAGGGTTTGTGGAACCGTGGGATTTTGCAACCACGTTCACTACGCCCATTACTTCAAAAATCGCGCGCATTGGACCACCAGCGATCACACCAGTACCATCTTTAGCTGGAGAAATCATCACAGTAGATGCACCGTGTTTACCTACAACAGAGTGCTGCAGAGTACCGTTTTTTAACGGCACTTTGATCATTTTGCGACGTGCTTCTTCCATTGCTTTCTGAACAGCAACTGGAACCTCTTTGGACTTACCTTTGCCCATGCCGATGCGGCCATCGCCATCACCAACGACTGTCAACGCAGCGAAGCCCATGATACGACCACCCTTAACCACTTTGGTTACGCGGTTGATCGAAATCATTTTTTCGCGCATGCCGTCATCCGGTTTGTCGGCTGCTGTTTTTGCTTGCATTTTTGCCATGACAATTTTCCTTAGAACTTCAAGCCGGCTTCACGGGCAGCTTCTGCCAGTGCTTTGATACGGCCGTGGTAACGGAAACCGGAGCGGTCAAACGCAACTTCGGTAACCCCTGCTTTGATAGCCTTCTCTGCAACACGTTTGCCGATCAGAGTTGCTGCTGCGACGTTGCCGCCAACACCAGTTTTGCCAGCCAATTCTGCACGAACTTCTTTTTCCACAGTGGAAGCGGAAGCTACTACTTTGGCGTCTGGGCCAATGATGTTTGCGTAGATGTGCAGGTTGGTGCGATGCACGGCCAGGCGATTCACTTTGAGTTCTGCGATCTTCGCACGGGTTTTGCGTGCGCGGCGCAGACGTGACTGTTTCTTGTCCATCGTCAACCCCTATTACTTCTTCTTGGTTTCTTTGATAATAACCACTTCGTCCACATAACGAACACCTTTGCCTTTATATGGCTCTGGGCTACGGTATGCACGGACTTCAGCTGCAACCTGACCAACTTTTTGTTTGTTAACACCTTTGATAACAATTTCAGTTGGAGTCGGAGTTGCACAGGTTACGCCTTCAGGCATCTGATGTACCACTGGGTGAGAAAAACCCAGAGACAGATTCAGTTTATCGCCTTGAGCTTGCGCTTTGTAACCAACGCCAACCAGAGACAGCTTTTTCTCAAAGCCTTTGGTTACGCCAGTTACCATATTATTGACCAATGCGCGCAGCGTACCGGTCATCGCGTTTGCTTCGCGAGTTTCGTTTGCTGCTACAAAAGTCAGGGTACCGTTATCGTTAGCAACTGTAACCAAGCCATTCAGACCTTGGCTCAATACACCTTGCGGACCTTTAACTGTGATTTGCTCTGCAGAAATCGCAACTTCTGCGCCGGCTGGCAGAGCGATTGGCATCTTACCTACTCGAGACATCTTTCACTCCTTAGGCGATGTAGCAAATTACTTCGCCACCGACGCCGGTTGCGCGTGCTTTACGATCCGTCATAACGCCTTTTGGTGTAGATACAATCGCTACACCCAGACCGTTCAACACACTTGGGATCTCGTCTTTACCACGGTAAACACGGAGACCTGGGCGCGATACACGTTCCAGACGCTCAATAACAGGACGACCTGCGTAATATTTCAGACCGATATTCAGTTCAGTCTTACCTGCAGTTTCAGAAACTGCGAAATCTTCAATGTAACCTTCGTCTTTCAGAACAGTTGCAATTGCAACTTTCACCTTGGAAGACGGCATCGCAACGGAAGCTTTGTTAACAACTTGTGCGTTACGGATGCGGGTCAGCATATCGGCGATAGGATCGCTCATACTCATTGCTAATTCTCCTATTACCAGCTGGCTTTAGTCATACCCGGGATTTCGCCACGCATGGCGATCTCACGGACCTTAATACGGCCCAGACCGAATTTACGGAATGTACCACGTGGACGACCTGTCAAAGCGCAGCGGTTGCGTTGACGTGTAGGATTCGAGTTACGTGGCAGAGTCTGCAACTTCAGACGCGCTTCGTAGCGCTCTTCTTCTGTTTTAGACTGGTCTTCGATGATGGCCTTCAGTTCAGCGCGTTTGCCAGCGAATTTCTTCACCAGATCCGCACGCTTCTTCTCACGATTAATCAGTGCCAGTTTTGCCATGGCGACCTCAGTTTCTGAACGGGAATTTAAATGCGGCGAGGAGCGCTTTCGCTTCTTCGTCGGTCTTAGCTGTCGTCGTGATACTGATATTCATACCACGCAGCGCATCGATTTTGTCGTATTCGATTTCAGGGAAAATAATCTGTTCCTTGACACCGATGTTGTAGTTACCACGACCATCAAATGCACGACCAGACACACCGCGGAAGTCACGCACGCGTGGCAAAGCAACGGTGATGAAACGATCCAGGAATTCGTACATATGCGCGCCGCGCAGAGTCACCATACAGCCAATTGGGTAACCTTCACGGATTTTGAAGCCAGCGATCGCTTTACGTGCTTTAGTAACAACAGGCTTTTGACCTGCGATCTTTGTCAGATCACCAACAGCATGCTCAATCACCTTTTTGTCTGCAACAGCTTCAGACAGACCCATATTCAGAGTGATTTTAGTGATACGTGGAACTTCCATCGAAGACTTATAACCGAATTTTTCAGTCAGTTCGCTAACGATTTTATCTTTATATAATGCTTGGAGACGGGCCATGATGTTACGCCTTCACAACTTCGCCAGTAGACTTAAAGACGCGAACTTTTTTACCATCCACAACTTTAAAACCTACACGGTCTGCCTTGCCAGATGCAGCATTAAACAACGCTACATTGGACACATGAATCGGCATCAGTTTATCTACGATGCCACCAACTGCGCCTGTCATTGGGTTAGGCTTAACTGCTTTTTTCGCAACATTAACACCTGCAACGATAACATAATCAGCACTGACAACTGTCTGCACTTGACCACGTTTACCTTTGTCTTTACCCGTCAAGACGATGACTTCGTCATTTTTACGAATCTTATTCATGACGACCCCTTACAGTACTTCAGGAGCCAGAGACACGATTTTCATGAAGCGCTCAGTACGCAGTTCGCGTGTCACTGGGCCAAAAATACGTGTGCCGATAGGCTCAAGTTTATTATTCAACAATACTGCCGCATTGCCGTCGAATTTGACCAGCGAGCCATCTTGACGACGAACACCTTTAGCTGTGCGAACTACAACGGCGTTATAAACTTCACCTTTTTTCACACGACCACGAGGAGCAGCAGACTTTACAGTGACCTTAATAATGTCACCGATACCTGCGTAACGACGCTTGGAACCGCCCAACACCTTAATGCACAATACTTCGCGTGCACCAGTGTTGTCGGCCACTTCCAGCCGACTTTCTGTTTGAATCATAATATTCTCTTTCCCAACTTAATCCACACAACTTGCGCACTGCAAGCTTGTAGTCAGTCTTGGACCCGCCAGCCAACCCCTACACAACCCACAATGCACGAGTCAACTGATTAGGTGGACGATTTAACTAATTTCGCAGCGAGAACTGCTACGAAGACGTTTTAGGCTGCTACCCACATTATCTGCAGATAACAGCCTTAGATTATCGCACCAAAAAAATTTTTGTGCAATAAATTTGTTATACAGTCTGTGCGACTTGGATCACACGAGTTACTGTCCAGGATTTAGTCTTGGAAATCGGACGACCTTCCTGAATTTCGACTGTATCGCCTTCCTTTGCTTGGTTAGCTTCATCGTGTGCATGGTACTTTGCAGTACGAACGATGATCTTACCGTACAGAGGATGTCTTACGTGACGTTCAACCAGTACTGTAACTGTTTTATCCATCTTGTCAGACACGACTTTGCCAATCAATGTGCGTTTCAATGCCACTTTAACTTGATCGTTCATTATTTGGCACCCTTCTGATTGATGACGGTTTTCACGCGGGCGATGTCACGACGAACTTTTTTCAGTTGCGCTGTGTTTGTCAGCTGTTGCGTTGCTAATTGCATGCGCAGGCTAAACTGAGCTTTCAACAGATCATTCAGTTCTTTTGTCAAAGCCGCTTGATCCTTAGCTTGGAGTTCAGATGCTTTCATTGTGGACTCCTAATTATTGACCGATTTGACGAACGACGAAAGTCGTAGCCAGTGGCAACTTTGCAGCTGCCAGGCGGAACGCTTCGCGTGCGAGCGACTCATCGACACCTTCCATTTCGTACAACATTTTGCCTGGTTGAATCTCGGCAACGTAGTACTCAGGATTACCTTTACCATTACCCATACGAACTTCAGCTGGCTTCTGGGAAATTGGCTTGTCTGGGAAAACGCGAATCCAGATACGACCACCACGTTTGATGTGACGAGTCATAGCACGACGCGCAGCTTCGATCTGACGCGCTGTGATGCGGCCACGAGCAACCGCTTTCAAACCAAATTCACCGAAAGAAACTGCTGTGCCGCGTTCATGGGAAATACCCTTGTTACGACCTTTTTGTTCCTTACGATATTTTCTGCGTGCTGGTTGCAGCATGATTATTCTCCTGCTTTCTCAGCTGGTGCAGCATCTGCCTTACGAACACGTTTGGCTGGTGCTGCAGCTGTGTTTTGTCCGTCTGCACGTTTTGCGCGTGGGCGGCTGTTTGGCTTACCGTCATCGCGACGTGGACCACGACGTTTTTTATCGTCTTCTGGTGCAGTATCGATTACTGGTGCTTCGCCATTTGCCAGACGATCACCTTTATAAACCCAGACTTTAACGCCGATAATACCGTAGGTAGTCGACGCTTCGCCGAAACCGTAGTCGATATCAGCACGCAGAGTATGCAGAGGCACGCGGCCTTCACGATACCATTCTTTACGTGCGATCTCGATACCATTCAGACGACCACCGGACATGATTTTGATACCCTGCGCGCCGAGACGCATTGCGTTCTGCATCGCACGCTTCATTGCGCGACGGAACATAATACGTTTTTCGAGCTGCTGAGCGATCGAGTCAGCGATCAACTGTGCGTCGATTTCTGGCTTACGAATTTCTTCGATGTTCACGTGAACAGGAACGCCCATCATTTTGGACAGTTCTGCTTTCAGAACTTCGATATCTTCGCCTTTTTTACCGATTACAACACCCGGACGGGAGCTGTAAATGGTGATACGTGCATTTTTTGCAGGACGCTCAATAGTGATACGACCTACAGATGCATTTTTCAGTTTCTTTTTCAGGTAGTCACGTACCTTCAGATCCTCACCCAGCATGGAGGCAAAATTTGCATTGCCTGCGTACCAGCGGGAAGACCAGTTACGTGTTACTGCCAGACGAAAACCGGTTGGATGTATCTTCTGTCCCATCGTGACTCCTTAGTTACCAACAGTCACGTAGATGTGACAGGATTGTTTAGAGATACGATCACCACGACCCTTAGCGCGTGCTGTGAAGCGCTTCAGAATCGCACCTTTTTCGACATAAATCGTTTTAACTTTCAGTTCGTCGATGTCTGCGCCGTCATTATGTTCTGCATTCGCGATTGCGGATTCCAGAACTTTCTTGATGATTGCAGCACCTTTTTTCGGGCTGAAAGCCAGGATGTTGAGTGCCTGATCTACTTTTTTACCGCGGATCATATCTGCCACGAGACGACCTTTTTGCTCTGACAGACGAACACCGCGCAGAATTGCTTTAGTTTCCATCATCGGTCCTTATCGTTTAGCCTTTTTGTCGGCTGCATGGCCTTTGAATGTGCGCGTCAGCGCAAATTCACCAAGCTTATGACCAACCATATTTTCGGAAACATATACCGGTACGTGTTGCTTACCGTTATGAACCGCAATAGTCAAACCGATAAAGTCCGGCAAAATTGTCGAACGACGGGACCAGGTCTTGATTGGCTTTTTATCTTTAGCAGCTTGCGCAGCTTCGACTTTCTTCACCAGGTGGGCGTCACAAAACGGCCCTTTTTTCAATGAACGTGTCATGTGTTATCCCTTATTTCTTACCACGGCGAGAGACGATCATCGAAGTAGTACGCTTATTGCGACGAGTCTTCTTACCTTTAGTCTGTTGACCCCATGGAGATACTGGATGACGACCGGCTGCTGTTTTACCTTCACCACCACCGTGCGGGTGATCGATCGGATTCATGACCACACCGCGAACGGTAGGACGAACACCGCGCCAGCGCATCGCACCAGCTTTACCAATCTTACGCAGGTTATGCTCACCATTACCTACTTCACCGATTGTCGCGCGGCATTCGATATGAATACGGCGAACTTCACCGGAACGCAGACGAACCTGCGCGTAGGTACCTTCGCGGGCCATCAGAACAACGCCAGCACCTGCTGTACGTGCGATCTGAGCACCTTTACCCGGCAGCATTTCTACGCAGTGCATAGTGGAGCCAACAGGAATATTGCGGATAGGCAAGCAGTTACCGGCTTTGATAGGTGCCTGGGAACCGTTCATCAGCTGATCGCCAACGGAAACACCCTTAGGAGCGATGATGTACTTACGCTCACCGTCTGCGTAGCACAACAGTGCAATGTGCGCAGTACGGTTAGGATCGTATTCGATACGTTCAACTTTAGCAGGAATACCGTCTTTGTTGCGCTTGAAGTCAACAACACGGTAATGATGCTTGTGACCACCACCGATATGACGGGTAGTGATGTGACCGTTATTATTACGGCCGGAAGTTTTGGTTTTCTTTTCCAACAAAGCAGCAAATGGACGACCTTTAAACAGACCTTCCGTTACCACTTTCACCATACCACGACGACCTGGTGAGGTTGGCTTCATCTTAACGAGTGCCATAATTATGCCTCCTCAGTGAAGTTGATTTCTTGACCAGGCTTCAGACACACAAACGCACGTTTGGTGTGATTGCGACGGCCAACAAATCTACCGGTACGTTTTTGTTTACCTTGGCGATTTGCTACTTGCACAGATTGAACCTGTACTTTGAACAGCAATTCGACGGCAGCTTTGATTTCTGGCTTAGTTGCATCCGGAGCTACCAGAAAAACAACTTGTTCATTCTTTTCAGCAACCATAGTTGCTTTTTCAGAAATAACAGGAGCCAGCAATACCTTCATCAGGCGTTCTTCGCTATGTTTGACTACTGCGTTCATGCCAGCATCTCCTCAATCTTAGCCAGTGCTGGTTTGGTGATCAGTACTTTTTTGTAGAACACCAAAGAAACTGGATCAGCGTAACGCGGCTCTACAACCAGCACGTTCGCCAGGTTACGTGCAGCCAGCATCAGATTTTCATTGAAATCTTCAGTGATAATCAGCACCGAGTCGGAGCAACCCATTGTTTTCAGCTTCGCAGACAACAATTTTGTCTTCGGAGCCTCAACGGTCATGCTATCGATAACTTGCAGGCGATCTTCACGAGCGAGCTGAGACAGAATCGAGCAGACACCTGCACGATACATCTTTTTGTTAACTTTGTGAGAGAAGTTCTCTTCAGGCGAATTCGGGAATGCACGACCACCACCACGCCACAGAGGAGAAGAAGACATACCAGCACGCGCGCGGCCAGTACCTTTTTGACGCCACGGTTTCTTTGTGGTGTGCTTAACTTCTTCACGATCTTTTTGTTTGCGGTTACCGCTACGTGCGTTCGCTTGGAATGCAACTACAACCTGATGAATCAGGGCTTCATTGTAGTCGCGACCGAAGATCGCATCAGAGGCTGCAACATTAGATGCTGCTTGACCTTGTTCGTTCAGGAGCTTCAGTTCCATGAATTATGCTCCCTTCTTGGCTTTAACTTTAACAGCAGGAGATACAACCACCTGACCATTTTTTGCGCCTGGTACGGCACCCTTAACCAGCAACAAAGAACGCTCTGCATCGATACGTGCGATTTCGAGGTTTTGTACTGTGCACTTAACGTCACCCATGTGACCAGTCATGCGCTTACCAGGGAAAACACGACCTGGATCCTGCGCCATACCGATCGAACCCGGAACGTTATGGGAACGGGAGTTACCGTGAGTTGCGCGACCAGAAGAGAAGTTGTAACGTTTAATGGTACCGGCATAGCCTTTACCAATAGAAACGCCCTGAACGTCAACTTTTTGACCGACTTCAAACAGACCGACAGGCACAACATCACCTGCCTTCAGCTCAGCAGCCTTAGCAGCATCAACGCGGAATTCTTTCAAGACGACGCCAGCTTCAACACCTGCTTTAGCAAGGTGACCGGCAGCCGCTTTATTTACGCGGGAAGCACGGCGCTGACCAAATGTTACCTGAACAGAAGTATAGCCGTCTGTTTCAGGAGTTTTGACTTGCGTCACGCGGTTGTTGGATACGTCCAGCACAGTAACAGGGATAGAATCACCGTCATCTGTGAAGATGCGCATCATACCAACCTTGCGACCTAAAAGGCCCAAGCTCATTATTTTCTCCATTCTCACCTACGGTTGGGTGAGGCTGATGTTTAAAAAAACTTAAACAAATAGGTCAGCTTTCGCTGACCTACGTTTAAGCCCTCCATTGTAGCCCGCAAACTTTTTATTTGCAAGAAATTTTCACACCAGACCAGCAAGCATCTGACGCAAAAGAACAATGCAGGGTTACCGTATTATTGCAGTTTAATTTCGACGTCAACGCCAGCTGGCAAATCCAGCTTCATCAGTGCATCAACAGTTTTATCTGTTGGATCAACGATATCCATCAGACGCTGATGGGTACGGATTTCAAACTGATCGCGAGAAGTTTTATTAACGTGCGGGGAACGCAGAACGTCAAAACGCTGAATACGTGTCGGCAGAGGAACCGGACCTTTTACAACTGCACCAGTACGCTTGGCTGTTTCTACGATTTCCAAAGCAGACTGATCGATCAGTTTGTAATCAAACGCTTTCAGACGAATGCGGATTTTTTGATTTTGAGTAGACATTGCTATTCCTATAAAGAACGGTGCTAGATTCTTGAATCCAGCGTTTTTACAAAGAACGTAAAAAAACGGCTGCCAAAATTTTTGGCAGCCGCTTAGTGTACACCAAAATTACGAGAATTACTCGATAATTTTCGCTACAACGCCCGCACCAACGGTACGACCGCCTTCACGGATCGCGAAACGCAGACCTTCTTCCATAGCGATTGGGGAGATCAGTTTCACTGTGATGGAAACGTTATCACCTGGCATCACCATTTCTTTGTCTTTTGGCAGCTCGATCGCACCAGTCACGTCAGTTGTACGGAAGTAGAACTGTGGACGGTAGTTGTTGAAGAATGGTGTGTGACGACCGCCTTCATCTTTCGACAGAACGTAGATTTCGCCTGTGAAGTTGCTGTGTGGTTTGATAGAACCTGGTTTAGCCAGAACCTGACCACGCTCAACGTCTTCACGCTTAGTACCACGCAGCAGAACACCAACGTTGTCACCAGCTTGACCTTGGTCCAGCAGTTTGCGGAACATTTCAACGCCTGTGCAAGTTGTTTTTACTGTGTCTTTGATACCAACAATTTCGATCTCTTCGCCGACTTTGATGATACCGCGCTCAACACGACCGGTAACAACAGTACCACGACCAGAGATGGAGAATACGTCTTCAACTGGCATCAAGAATGTGCCGTCGATTGCGCGTTCTGGTGTAGGGATGTAAGAATCCAGTGCCTCAGCCAGCTTGATGATTGCTTCTTCACCCAGCGCGCCTTTGTCGCCTTCCAGCGCCAGTTTAGCGGAACCACGAACGATCGGCAGATCGTCGCCTGGGAATTCGTATTTAGACAACAACTCACGAACTTCCATTTCAACCAGTTCCAGCAGCTCTTCATCATCCACCATGTCGCATTTGTTCAGGAATACGATGATGTATGGAACGCCAACCTGACGTGCCAGCAGGATATGCTCACGTGTTTGCGGCATAGGACCGTCTGCTGCGGAGCAAACCAGGATCGCGCCGTCCATCTGCGCCGCACCGGTAATCATGTTTTTAACGTAGTCAGCATGGCCTGGGCAGTCAACGTGCGCATAGTGGCGGTTTGCTGTTTCGTATTCTACGTGAGCAGTGTTAATGGTAATACCACGTGCTTTTTCTTCAGGAGCGGCATCGATCTCGTCGTATTTCTTTGCTTCGCCGCCGAATTTTGCGGACAGAACAGTTGCGATCGCTGCTGTCAGAGTAGTTTTACCGTGGTCAACGTGACCAATTGTACCGACGTTCACGTGCGGCTTGGTACGTTCAAACTTACCTTTTGCCATTTTGAATTTTCCTTCGAAAGAACAATTTTAAAAACTTAAAAACCCCGGTGCAACACCGGGGGATCTCAAGAAACAGATTACTTCGCTTTTGCTGTGACGATTGCGTCGATCACATTTTTAGGTGCTTCGGAGTAATGTTTGAATTCCATTGTGTACGTAGCGCGACCTTGAGTTGCGGAACGCAGAGATGTGGAATAACCAAACATTTCAGACAGCGGCACTTCAGCCTTAATGATCTTACCACCACCACCTGGAATTTCATCCATACCCTGAACCATACCACGACGGGAGGACAAATCACCCATTACCGTACCAGCATAATCTTCTGGTGTTTCAACTTCTACTGCCATCATCGGCTCCAGAATAACCGGAGACGCTTTACGGCAACCGTCTTTGAACGCCATCGAAGCCGCCATACGGAACGCGTTTTCGTTGGAGTCAACATCGTGGTAAGAACCAAAGAACAGTGTAACTTTAACGTCTACCACAGGGTAGCCTGCCAACACACCATTACTCAACGTTTCGATAACACCCTTCTCAACCGCAGGGATGTATTCACGCGGAACCGTACCACCTTTGATCGCGTCAACGAATTCAAAACCTTTACCCGGTTCTTGCGGCTCGATCTTCAGAACAACGTGACCGTACTGACCGCGACCACCGGACTGCTTAACAAACTTACCTTCAACTTCTTCGCAAGTTTTACGAATAGTTTCACGGTATGCAACCTGTGGCTTACCGACTGTCGCTTCAACGTTAAATTCACGCTTCATACGATCAACGATAATTTCCAGATGCAACTCACCCATACCGCCGATGATAGTCTGACCGGATTCTTCGTCAGTTTTAACACGGAAAGAAGGATCTTCCTGTGCCAGACGATTCAGTGCCAGACCCATTTTTTCCTGGTCAGCTTTGGTTTTTGGTTCAACGGCCTGTTGAATAACTGGCTCAGGGAAAACCATTTTTTCCAGAGTGATGATAGAAGTCGGATCACACAGGGTTTCACCGGTAGTTGCATCTTTCAGACCAACCGCAGCAGCGATATCACCAGCACGAACTTCTTTGATTTCTTCACGCTGATTTGCGTGCATCTGCAGAATACGACCCAGACGCTCTTTTTTGCCTTTGATCGGGTTGTAAACTGTGTCGCCGGAATTAATAGTACCGGAGTAAACACGGAAGAAAATCAGCTGACCAACAAACGGATCAGTCATGATCTTGAATGCCAGCGCAGAGAATTTCTCATCGTCGGCAGCTTTACGTGTTACTGGCTGATCGTCTTCATCGGTACCAGCAACCGGTGGAATATCCACTGGGGATGGCAGGTATTCAATAACCGCGTCCAGCATTGCCTGTACGCCTTTGTTTTTGAATGCAGTACCGCACATCATCGGAACGATTTCAGAAGCGATGGTACGCTGACGCAGCGCTTTCTTGATTTCTTCTTCAGACAAATCACCTTCTTCGAGGTATTTGTTCATCAGTTCTTCACTGGCTTCAGCAGCTGCTTCAACCATTTTCTCACGCCATTCGTTGGCCTGATCAACCAGTTCAGCAGGGATATCACGGTAGTCAAATTTCATACCCTGACTTGCATCATCCCAGATGATCGCTTTCATTTTGACCAGATCAACAACGCCCAGGAAGTTTTCTTCTGCGCCGATCGGGATTTGGATTGCGATTGGGTTTGCTTTCAGACGAGCACGCATCTGGTCGTAAACTTTGAAGAAGTTTGCGCCGGTACGATCCATCTTGTTAACAAAAGCTAGACGTGGAACTTTGTATTTGTTAGCCTGACGCCAAACTGTTTCGGACTGAGGCTGCACACCACCCACTGCACAGTAAACCATGCAAGCACCGTCCAGAACACGCATAGAGCGCTCAACTTCGATAGTGAAGTCAACGTGGCCCGGAGTATCAATAATATTGATACGGTGCTCAGGGAAGTTGTTTGCCATACCTTTCCAGTGACAGGTAGTAGCAGCAGAGGTAATAGTAATACCACGCTCTTGCTCTTGCTCCATCCAGTCCATGGTTGCCGCGCCATCATGAACTTCACCAATTTTGTGATTTACGCCTGTGTAAAACAGTACGCGTTCAGTAGTGGTTGTCTTACCAGCATCAATGTGAGCGGAGATACCGATATTACGGTAGCGCTCAATAGGAGTCTTGCGGGCCATAATTAGTCCTAATTCGTTTAATGTACAAAACCGAGCGCGACTTTTTTACAAAAATTGCGCCCGGCTTGATTCAACATGCACACACGAGCTAATGCGTTGATCCACATCAGCCCGGCTCTCATACTACAATCAGAAGCGGAAATGAGAGAATGCTTTATTCGCTTCTGCCATGCGGTGAACTTCATCACGTTTCTTCATCGCACCACCACGGCCTTCAGCAGCTTCGAGCAACTCACCTGCGAGACGCTGCGGCATGGATTTTTCGCTACGCTTATTAGCGGCTTCACGCAACCAGCGCATAGACAGGGCCAGACGACGAACTGGACGCACTTCTACAGGAACCTGGTAGTTAGCACCACCAACGCGGCGGGATTTAACTTCAACGATTGGTTTAGCATTGCTCACAGCCTGAGCAAAAACTTCCAGTGGATCTTTACCAGTTTTTTGCTGGATGTGATCGAACGCACCGTAAATGATGTTTTCGGCAACAGATTTTTTACCGGACAGCATCAGTACGTTAACAAATTTTGCAACTTCTACATTGCCGAATTTTGGATCCGGCAGAATGTCCCGTTTCGGGACTTCACGACGACGTGGCATTTCAATTCCTTTCATTCTTCAGTTGAGCACAGAATAACAACTCATTCCTGCTCGCGACAAACCATCATAGTTTGTCACTTACTCGACCCATTCCGGATCGACCACTGAAATCTACAGAATATAACTTTAATTAATGACGACTAAATGACGCCATTGCGGGAGATTACTTCTTAGCAGCCTTAGCACGCTTCGCACCGTATTTGGAGCGAGCTTGTTTACGGTCTTTAACGCCTTGAGTATCCAGAGCACCGCGAACCATGTGGTAACGCACACCCGGCAAATCTTTTACACGGCCGCCGCGGATCAGTACGACGCTATGTTCTTGCAGGTTATGGCCTTCACCACCGATATACGAAATAACTTCGAAACCGTTGGTCAGACGTACTTTGGCAACTTTACGCAAAGCCGAGTTAGGCTTCTTAGGAGTTGTCGTATAAACACGTGTACATACGCCACGTTTTTGCGGGCTGTTTTCCAGCGCCGGCGATTTGCTCTTAGTCACGGCGGAAACGCGTGGCTGGCGAATCAGTTGATTGATGGTTGGCATCGTTTTAAATCCAACAAAATACAACGTTAAACACAAGCCCGGAAACGGTTGCCCGGGCACTCAGAAAATTTCACCATCCGGAAAACCTCACGGATGCTCCCGACTGTTGCCTGCTTTCTGAGCAATTTTTCCTGAAAACAACCGGAAGAAATAAGCGAAAAAACACAAACCCAAAATCGAGAACTCGCAATTCTAAGTCGCTTTTCGCAAGCGTGTCAATGAAAATCGCGCCCGGGTTTATGAGCGAATCGGTGCGCATGTCAGGCTCTCAGGATAGAAAAAACATAGCGAAAATCAAGGCATAACGATCAGTCATACCATGACGGAAGCTGTTGTAAGTATTTGAATTGCTATATATTGACGGGCTTTGATCGTCCGTCCGCTGCCCCCCGAAGTCTCATGCCACATTCCAATCTACGCTCACCGAAGCTATGGCTAGTTGCATTTTGTTATGCGTTGCTATCAACGGTTCCGTGGCTCAGTTTATTGAACGGACAAGCGCCGGATCAATCTGTATTGCTGATGTCTCTGACCGCTATCAGTTGGGTAGGCATGTGGGCCATGACCGGATCACTACGCTGGCTGCACTGGGTCATGCTGCCTGCTGTATTGCTGCTGCCTGTCGAGATTTATCTTCGGCAATTTTATGGCCAGGGAATCTCTACACATCATCTCGGGATTATTGCGGAAACCAGTCCGCGCGAAGCAGCTGAGTTTCTGGGAAGCAAATTATGGCTGGCAGGCGCGGGCCTGCTAATGCTCACTGGCTTCTGGTATTTCCTGTGGCGTCAGATAAAAGCCCTTGAATGGCTCCCTTGGCGACACTGGAGTCGCTGGCCTGCACTGGCGCTCGCGTTACTGCCATTATTTATTTTTCAATATGGGTACAGAGTTGGCGTACAAGCTGGTTCAGGAAGCTCAGCATCTGTCAGCGCGCACGCATTCAGTCAGGTGCAACTGGAAGTGATACGAAACTGGCTGAGCAAAAAGACCGGCCCATTACCTGGCTGGGCACGGCCACCTTTTGATGATGAGTTAGCTATGCGTAGCTGGCCGTTCGGGCTGATATTGCGTGGCATTGATTTCTGGAACGAACGAATGTATCTGGAACAGCTCAGCGAAAAAAGCCGCAACTTTACTTTCGGTGCGCGCGCGGCATTATCGAAAGATGAACCGCAGCTGGTCATCATGGTCATAGGTGAATCGTCACGTTTTGACCGCTGGGGGCTGAACGGCTACGAACGGGACACGACACCCAATCTTTCTGCAATGGAAAATCTGGTTCCGCTGACAGATATGATTACCGCCGTTTCCGCAACCCGTTTATCCGTGCCCATCATCGTGTCGCGCAAACCAGCAGCACAAGGATTGCAGGCTGGCTTTGCGGAAAAGTCTTTTTTATCTGCCTATCGTGAAGCCGGTTTTAAAACCTACTGGATTTCTAACCAAATGAGTTTCGGACAGTTTGACACGCCAACATCTGTCTTTGCAAAAGAAGCCGACGTTACTCAATTCCTGAATCTTGGCGGATATACCAATCAGTCAAATCTGGATGAAGTGCTGCTTCCTCCGTTACAAAACGCCCTGAACGATCCTGCGCAGAAAAAACTGATTGTCCTGCACACACTTGGAAATCACTGGAATTACAGCCACCGCTATCCGGCATCTTTTGATCACTGGAAACCATCGCTGTTCGGTGTCAGCAATCCCGCATACACCGACTTGCGTAATAAAGACGCGCTCAATAACAGCTATGACAATTCTGTCCTTTATACCGACTGGTTTCTTTCAGAGGTGATTCAACGCCTAAAGGGTGTGACTATACCTGTGTCGATGATGTACGTTGCAGATCACGGGCAAACGCTTTACGACGACAGTTGCAACCTCGCATTCCATGGACACAATACGCAGTACGAATTTCACATTCCCGCCTTTGTCTGGTATTCCGACCTGTATGCTGATCAATTTCCGGAAAAAATCAAGCAGTTACATCGCCACAGAACCGCGCGCTTAAGCACTGAAAATGTGTTTCACACGCTGCTGGACATGGCTGAAATACGTTATCCGGATGAAAATCTGAGCCGTAGTTTTGTCAGCGCCGCCTGGCGTCCGCACATACGTTATGTAGACAGTTACGGATGGACAGATTATGACAATGCAAGCCTGCGCGGCGATTGCCGGGAAGTCATCGCGAATCGCGATAAGCCGGTAAAGAAAAAACGCTGAACCGATTGGCATACTTGAAACTCTGACTTACACTCAGGCCATGCTGACTGAATCTGAACCGACTCTGAATTGCTGCCCCGACGCTCCCGAACGCATTATTCTGCAGGGAGCGTGGATTGCTCACCGGCTTGCAAAAGCGCACAGGCTGGATGAGCTTCAGAAGACGCTGAATAATCTGCAACAGCAACCAGGACGCATCTGGGATTTACGCCAGTTAACAGGACTTGACCATCTCGGCGCGCAGCTTTTATGGCGTAGCTGGGGAAGAACGTTACCGCAACAACTGCTTTGCACGGAACAGCATGAAGGCTTGTTCCGGCGCCTGTCACAGTTACATCCGGATCAATACCCGCCTCCCGTCAAAGCCAGACTCACACCGTTAATGCAGCTGGGCAGCGGGGTTATCACATTTTTTCACCATGCCGGCGACATGGCGGTACTGCTTGGGCAGCTGGTACTTGATCTGATGCAGTTTATCCGCCATCCCCTGCGTGGCCCGTGGAAAGAAATATCTGCCAATGTTTATCGCATGGGTGCGCAGGCAATGGGAATTACAGCGCTGGTCGGGATACTGATCGGCATCGTATTGTCTTACTTGTCCGCACAACAATTACGTACTTTCGGCGGTGATTTATTTATCGTTAATATTCTCGGAATGAGTATTATCCGTGAGCTGGGACCTATGCTGGCGGCGATTCTTGTTGCCGGGCGCTCAGGCTCTGCGATTACCGCGCAACTTGGCGTGATGCGGGTCACGGAAGAGCTCGATGCAATGCGTGTCATGGGAATTCCGCATGGCTTCCGGCTGATTATGCCTAAAGTACTTGCACTGGCAATTGCAATGCCATTAATCGTGATCTGGACCGATCTGATGGCGCTGGCAGGCGGAATGATCTCCGCACAAGCCCTGCTGGGTATGACGCCTGAGTTTTTTATCTATAAATTACCAGAGGCGGTTCCTATTCTGAACTACTGGATCGGTCTGCTGAAAGGTGTCACGTTCGGGATACTGATTGCGCTGATTGCCTGTCATTTTGGTTTACGTATCGAGCCCAACACAGAAAGTCTCGGCAAGGGAACCACCAGCTCCGTCGTCAGCGCGATCACACTCGTCATCATTGCGGATGCGATTTTCGCCATTATTTTCAGCAAGGTTGGCTACTGATGGCGCAAAACAGCGAAATTCTGATCGATATTCAGGGCTTAAGAACACAGTTCGGCCGCATTGTTGTGCATGACCAGCTCGAATTACAGGTCAGACGTGGCGAAATTCTGTCGGTTGTTGGTGGCTCGGGTACGGGAAAAACCGTGCTGATGCGACAGATGCTGGGACTGGAAACACCGGCACGCGGAAAAATTCATATCTTTGGCGATGATTTGCACCGCGGTGACAGCGACCATTTGCATTACCTGCGCCAGCGGTCAGGGATGCTGTTCCAGCATGGCGCACTGTATTCGGCACTGACTGTTTACGACAATGTCGCACAACCACTCCGGGAACTGGGCAAACTGCCGGAAGATCTGATCCGGGATATGGTGTACCTGAAATTGCAAATGGTGAATATCGGACTCGAACATGCGCGGAAAATGCCATCTGACCTTTCAGGCGGCATGGTCAAGCGTGTCGCGCTGGCACGTGCACTGGCACTCGATCCTGAACTGCTGTTTCTGGATGAGCCGACAGCAGGTCTCGATCCTGACCGTTCTGACAGCTTTGTCGAACTGATACAGTCACTGCACGCACAGCTGAAACTGACCGTCATCATGGTGACGCATGATCTTGACAGTCTGTTTGCCCTCTCACACCGTATTGCCGTGCTGGCAGAAAAGAAAGTGCTGGTGATCGGCACACCGGAAGAAGTGATTCGTTATCCACATCCGTTTATTGATGGCTTTTTCCTCGGTGGCCGCGGTCGCCGGGCGATGGAAGCTCTCCCTGAAAAACGCTAGGAACAAAATGGAAAACCGCTCACATGCGCTGATTGCAGGTGTTTTTACTGTGACCCTGATTGCACTGGCAGTCTTGCTGGCAATCTGGCTGGGCCGCGACAAAATTCAGCGCGTCCCGTATGAAATCGTTACCCGCCAGGCCGTTTCCGGACTGAATTTACAGGCAGCTGTACGTTACAAAGGCATTAAAGTCGGCAATGTGACAGACATTGATTTCGATCCGGCACAACCCGGGCAAATTATCCTGCGTCTGGAAGTCATGCCGGATACACCAGTCACCGGCGCCACGTTTGCCACACTGGGTTATCAGGGCGTTACCGGCATTGCATTTGTTCAGCTGGATGAAGACGAAAAGCACCCCGCTGCGGGTCGTGCGCTGTCCGGCAGCGACGGGGGCATCACACGTATTCCTATGCGACCGGGGGCATTACAAAATCTGGAGCAACGCGGTATGGCGATCCTGTCACAGGCAGAGGAACTGACGCGACGCCTGAACCAGCTTCTTGCTCCGGAAAACCAGCAAAAACTGATGCACACAGTGGAAATGGCGGGCAAAGCTGCGGAACAATGGAGCCAGATTCCCGCCCGGCTGGAGCCGGGATTAAAGCAATTACCGGATGTACTCCATCAGGCAAAAAACACTCTGCATGGTATGGAACAACTGTCCACCCAGGCGACGCAGCTGAGTGGCAATCTGAACACATTAACACTGCAATTGCAGTCCAAAGACAGCCCGCTGTTCCGTTTCTCACAAACGGTTGATCTGTTGAATCAGAACCTGCAATCCGAAACGCTGCCGCGCCTGAACCAGCTGAGTCAGGATGCACGTACCAGTTTGCGATCAGTAGGACAAACCGCCGAGCAATTACGCGAACGCCCGCAAAGTCTGCTGTTCGGTAACAAAGCGCCGTTACCCGGCCCCGGCGAACCGGGTTTTGTTGCTCCGGCCAGTTCCCAGAAACCATAACCTTGCGAGCTGACATGTCTACTGTCCGTTTATTTGCCTGCAGATCCCGTTTCATGAAATCTCTGCTGTTATCCGCCATATTCTTACTGAGTGCATGCCAGAGTACGCAACCGGTTGTCAGTAAAGCAGCCTACGATCTGGGACCTGCGCTTTCTGCTGGCATGACCAACACCGCAGCGCCGTCTTTTTTACTGAGCGACATCCGCAGCAGCAGCGCACTGGAATCGACTGCCATGTGGTACCGCTTATATGATCAGCCACAGCAATTAAAAGCTTTTGCCTTCGCGCGCTGGACCAGCACGCCGGCAGAACTGCTCAGCCTACGGCTGAAACAACTGACCGCACAGCATGGTGGCCGGGTTTTGCAAAGAAGCAGTGGCGAACTGACACTGCCGCAGGTACAGATAGAACTGGATGAGGCAGCTCAGCATTTCAGCAGCGCCAGTCAGAGTGTTTTCGTGCTCAGTGGCAGAATTCTGGTTCAGACACCCGGAAAACCGGCGATGATTCGTGTGTTCAGCCTGCAGCAGGCAGCAGGCAGCGATGCAGCAAGCGGCGTACTGGCTGCACAGAAAACTGCTGACCAGCTGATCGAAACCGTCTGGCAACTGATCCGCTCTGCAGGACAAAACACACCATAACCGGCGCATGCAAAACCCGTTTCCAAGTTCGCCTTTCGCGCGGATCAGTCTGCTGGCATATATCGCCATCATTCTGTACGCCAGCTGGTTTCCATTCAGCGGCTGGCAAGCCAACAGCCTGTCTGCACTTCCGGATGTGATTCGTCAGTGGCCGCGCTACTGGACAATGTTTGACGCAATCACCAATGTGATCGGCTATATACCGCTGGGTATTTTGCTGACGTTTTCGGTGTATCCGTATCTGCGCCGCTGGAAAGCGTTCATCTTCGCTTCGCTGTGCGGCGCTCTGCTTTCTGCGACTGCGGAGCTGGTGCAGTTTTTCCTTCCCAGCCGCGTCACCTCACTGCTGGATTTTCTGACCAATTCCGCAGGCAGCACGATTGGTGCCGTCATTGGCATCTGGCTGACAGTTCCTTTGCTGGAAAAAGGGCGTCTGCGTTTGCTGCGCAGGGAATGGGCCTTACCGGGCAGCAGCCGGGATCTGGTGCTGATTGGTTTATGGCCACTGGCACAGATTTCACCGCAGGCTTATCTGTTCGGTCTCGGTGGCTGGCTCGCGGTCATTTCGCAGCATGTGTCCGACTGGCTGGAAATGGATATTGATCTGAGCGTCTGGCTGTTACACGGAATTGATCTGAGCGCGGACGATTATCTATTAGCAGAGACACTGATTACCGCCAGCGGTGCCAGCGCCGCGCTGATGTTTTGTCTGTCCGTCCTGACCAAACGGGCTCCGAAAAGTGCGATCGCCGCATTACTACTAGCTATCGGCCTTGCTGCAAAATCGACTGCAGCCGTTTTGTTTTTCGGTCAGGATGCTGCATTCAGCTGGCTGACACCGGGCGCACGCGGTGGTTTGCTGATTGCTTTACTGATGCTGTATGGCTTTTCCTATGCGCCGCTGGTGGTACAGCAACGCCTGACTTTCCTGCTGTTGAGTATCAATCTGTTCATTCTGAACATGCTGCCCGACAATCCGTATTTCAGTGTGACGCTGCAAAGCTGGGAACCGGGAAAATTTCTGAATTTCAACGGCGCTGCCGCTGCGCTGAGTCTGTTCTGGCCAGTGCTGGCATTGTGGGCAGTGCTGACGCGCCCGCGTATCCGGCAGCCGGATGAAGTATCATAGCAGCCTTTCGCGTAACCCCGATTTGAAAGGACCATCATGTCCGATACCCTGTATTTTCGCAAACATGTTTTCTTTTGTATGAACCAGCGTGAAGACGGCCGCCCGTGCTGCGCAGAGCGCGGTGCGCAGGCAGCGCAGGAACATGCAAAGCGCCGCATCAAACAAATGGATATGAACGGTCAGGGCAAAATCCGTATTAATAAAGCCGGATGTCTGGACCGCTGCGAAGAAGGTCCGGTGATGGTGGTGTATCCGGAAGGTACCTGGTACACCTGGGTCGATCAGTCGGATATCGATGAAATTATTGACGTCGATCTGGTAGGCGGCGGTGTGGTCGAACGTCTGAAGTTACCGAATACCTGATGATCAGCCTGCCAGACCGGCGGCAAAAAGAATTTTTGTTATGAATGCACAAACTGAATACCTGATGATCGATGGCGCAGTCGGCAAACTGCAGTGCGCGATTGATCTGCCTGATCCCGATACACAGGGCGCACCGCGCGGTCTGGCGCTGGTCGCACATCCGCATCCGCTGTACGGCGGCACCATGGATAACAAAGTCGCGCAGACACTGGCCCGTACCTTTACCGGCCTCGGTTATGCAGCGGTGCGTATGAATTTCCGTGGCGTCGGTCAGACCGAAGGCAGCTACGATGCCGGCATTGGTGAAACCGATGATATGGAATTGCTGCTGAATGCGATGCGCCTGCGCTTTCCGGATCTGCCACTGGCGCTGGCCGGATTTTCGTTCGGCACCTTTGTTCAAAGCCGCCTGCAATTGCGTTTGCAGGAACAGAACCGCCCGGCAGACCGTCTGGTACTGATCGGCGCTGCTGCGGGTAAATGGGATATGCCGGCGATTCCGGCAAACACGATACTGATCCACGGCGAGCTGGATGACACCATTCCGCTCAGCGCCGTACTTGACTGGCTGCGCCCGCAGGAAATTCCTGTCACGGTAATTCCCGGCGCGGATCACTTTTTCCATCGTCGTCTGCACCATATCAAACAGCTGGTGACCAGCCTGTGGGACTGATGCAGATTTTTTGTTGTCTGGACTTATAAAGAAACTATGAAGAAATTTCTCGCAGCTGTGGCAGCTTCACTTGTCACTGTGAGCGCTGTCGCGCAAACCCTGCCTGCACCGACTGTTGCCGCTAAATCGTGGCTGTTACTGGATGTGACCAGTAATCAGGTCATCGCAGCACAAGATCCGGATCTGCGTATCGAACCGGCTTCGCTGACCAAAATCATGACTGCCTATCTGGTGTTCGGCGCATTACGCGACAAGAAACTGGACCTGAATCAGAGCGTCAATGTTTCGACCCGCGCATGGAAAGTGGATTCCAGCAGTTCTAAAATGTTTATTGAGCCGAACAAACCGGTTACGATCAATGAACTGTTATACGGCCTGATCGTGCAGTCCGGCAACGACGCCGCCGTGGCGCTGGCGGAAGCCGTAGCAGGCAGCGAAGAAGCTTTCGTTGCACAGATGAACCGTGAAGCCCAGCGCATCGGCATGAAGAGCAGCCATTACGGCAATCCGCACGGCCTGCCAAGCACGGAAAACTATGCGACCGCACGTGATTTATCTTTGCTGGCATCGCGTCTGATTTCCGATTTCCCTGAGTATTACAAAACCTATTACAGCACCAAGAGCTATACCTATAACAAAATCACTCAGCCTAACCGTAACCGCCTGCTGTTCCTCGATCCGACTGTCGATGGCATGAAAACCGGTCATACCGAGGCTGCGGGTTACTGCCTGATTTCCTCTGCTATCCGCCCGAACGGCACTGGTCAGCGTCGTTTGTTATCGGTAGTCACCGGCACTGCCAGCGATCAGGTGCGCGCGCAGGAAAGCCTGAAACTGCTGAACTGGGGTTACCTGAACTTTGACACCGTCAAGCTGTACAGCAAAGGTCAGGCAATTGCGACGCCGGAAGTCTGGAAAGGCTCACAGCGTCAGGTCAAAATCGGTTTCGACCGCGATCTGTACGTGACCCTGCCGAAAGGTGCAGCCGCCAATCTGAAACCGGCGCTGGAACGCAAAGATCCGCTGGTCGCACCAGTACCGCTGAACAGCAAAGTCGGCACCATGAAAATGATGCTGGATGGCAAAGTCGTGGCGGAATTTCCGGTGCAGTCGCTGGAACAGGTTGATCAGGCAGGTATTTTCGGCCGTGCCTGGGATTCGATCCGTATGATGATGAAGTAATTCAGATATCGTCATCCATCGTCAGGCATCTGCAGACGCAATGATAAAGGGCACCGGAGGTGCCCTTTATTGTTTCCGGTGCTTTGTTATCAGCTCACCGGAGAGTGCCGGACTATCCGGCTTTGTCGCTGCAGACAGCGACGGCATGCCATGTCAGCTGCTGAGTGTCCAGTAGGCGACCAGTACGGCAAGTACCAGTTCCACACCGATCCAGCGGGCGCGCACATGACGGCGCTGTTCTTTTTCAAAATGCGATTTGCGGTGTTCCTGACGGCCGCCTTTCGCGAACGGCAAACGATTTATCATATTTCCTCCTGTTTTTTGCTCTGTTTTCTGAACAATAGCTGATTTCATATCAAAATGGCGTTAAATTTCGCGAAGTCGCTTTGAATAATCTGCAAGGGTGCAGGTTACAATCATCGTTTGCTGTTTTTTTGCAGCGTTTTTACGGAATTTTCAGATGAGCACCGCTACCCTCCCACCTTGTCCGCAATGCCAGTCGGCCTATACCTATGAACAAGCACCACTGCTGATCTGCCCGGAATGCGGTCATGAATGGAACCCTGCTGCGGAAGCCGCAACCAGTGCAGATGACGGCGCGCTGATCGTCAAAGATGCCAACGGCAATCTGCTGGCGGATGGTGACAGCGTTGTTGTGATCAAAGATCTCAAAGTCAAAGGTGCGTCGTCTGCACTGAAAGTCGGCACCAAAGTACGCAATATCCGCTTAGTCGACGGCGATCACAATATCGATTGCAAGATCGATGGTTTCGGTGCAATGCAACTGAAATCCGAATTCGTACGTAAAGCCTGATCCGCCGGCTTAACGCTCCGCACGGAGACTGCATATGAATACCAACGTTCAGAATCCGTGGGCTGCCTTACCGGCATCCCATCAGAAAGCCCTGCAGTATTTGCAGCAGCGCGGGGTCAGTGAGGCAGATGCTGCACCGGCCATTTTCCGTCTGTTGTGGAAAGCCGGTGTGATGGTCAGGCCACCGCATTTCGTTCCCGCGTACCGGCTGGCGATTGGTCACGCGCTGTACTTTGGTATTTTCTGGTCGTCGCTGATGCAGATTATCCATCTGGTGTCACCAACCATCCGTGCACCCGGCATCATCGCCACGGTCTTCGCCGGTGTGTTCTTCGGTGTCAGCATGGCGCTGATCTATGCGCTGCGCAAACGCCGTCTGCAACTGGCGGACTGGCAAACCGTCACGACCGCATCCGCGTGATCTGTTTCAGGCTGCTTCAGGTTTTTTTCCGGCTTTTTTCCGGCCTTTTTTGCAGCCTGATTCCGGTGCTTATGCAATTCTGGCATGAGCGCCATCCGTCTCCGCGCTGCTGCGCAATCCGCTTTTCCGCTGTCACGCATAACTCAGCCCTATTCCTGCATGCATACTTTGCATAAGCATGGCTGCAGAATTGTGCAAGAATCCTTCTCATCCCTGCCGCTGTCAGTGCCGCGTTGTTGCGTCAACGATCAGCCGGTTTTGTCGGTTTTTCTGATCTTTTGTGAGAATGCTATGCACGACGCGCTTGTTTATCTGAACGGTGAATTTCAATCTTTGTCGGAAGCCCGCATTCCGGTGCTGGATCGCGGTTTTATTTTCGGTGATGGCATTTACGAAGTAATTCCGGTGTATGGCCGCAACATGTTCCGCGCGAAGCAGCATATGGCGCGCCTGTTCCGCAGTCTGGACGCGATCGGTATTCCGAATCCTCACTCAGAAGAAACATGGATGACGCTGATTCAGAAAGTGATGGATGCGCATCCTTCTGATGATCAGATGGTGTATCTGCAAGTGACGCGCGGCGTTGCCAAACGTGCGCATGCATTTCCGAAAGAAGTGACACCGACGGTGTTTATCATGACCAATCCGCTGGTACTGCCTTCTGCGCAAGTCCGCGCCGATGGTGTGGCTTGTGTCACGATGGAAGACCGCCGCTGGCTGCATTGCGAAATCAAATCAATTTCCCTGCTCGGCAACGTGCTGGCAGCCCAGCACGCGGCAGAATCCGGCGTAACGGAAAGCATACAGTTCCGCGATGGCTGGCTGACCGAAGGTTCGTCGTCGAATGTCTGGGTGGTTAAAAATGGCGTGATCATGGGCCCGCCGAAAGATCATCTGATCCTCGAAGGCATCCGTTACGGCTTGCTGCAGGAACTGTGTGAACAGCACGGTATTCCGTTTGAATCGCGTAAAATAACGAAAGAAGAAGTTTTTGCGGCAGATGAGCTGATGATCAGCTCCGCAACCAAAGAAATTCTCCCGGTGGTCCGGCTGGATGCGCAGACTATTGGAAATGGCGCACCCGGCCCCATTTACCAGCAGTTATACGCCGCTTACCAGGCCGCCAAACACGCCTGAACACCCGCCAGTCTGTGATGCCAGCAGGCCACAGCCGGACGCGGTGGCCTGAACTGAACTGGAATTATCATGGACATCAAACCTATCCCACCGGAAGACAGCCTGATCGAGTATCCGAGCGAATTTCCGATCAAAATCATGGGCGTCATGCATGACAACTTTGCCCAGACTATCGTCGAACTGATCGTGCTGCACGATCCGGGCTTTCATGCCGGCAAAATGGATATGCGCGCTTCCAGCAAAGGCACGTATCTGTCGCTGACCGCCACTGTGACCGCCACCAGCCGCGAACAGCTGGATAACCTGTACCGCGCGTTGTCCGGCCATCCTATGGTCAAAGTAGTGCTGTAAGCCGCTTTTTGGTCTCAAATATACCCCCGGGGGTATCTGAAAAGCCCCAGTGTTGACGCCGACAACAGGGCAATTTTCTGAAAAATACGGGGGGGTATCTGTTTTCAGCTTGATTTCGGGTTGATTTCAGATTGTTCCGGGGCGAATCAGACCTGCGCAGACTGGTAAATTTTCCTGCGCTCAGACGCTGATTTTCGCTACAAACTGCGGTGATTTCCCTGAAAATCACCCGCTGTCTTTGGTCAGAGCGCAGATTTTCACCGCAATGTTCGGCAAAAATCCTGCTTTTCACGGAAATCCCCGCTTTTACGCCGCTTCCTGCGCAAAAAACGTGCAATGCAGCCGCCTGAGCCACGACGCAAAATGTTACACTAGCAGACTATGCAAGCCGTTCTCACCCCTTCCCCGTCGTTACGCATCCTGCACCGTGGTCTGGAAGACTACCAGCAGAGCTTTGATGCTATGCGCGCATTTACCGATGCCCGCACCGCTGACACCCCGAATGAATTCTGGATTGTTGAACATCCGCCCGTCTATACACTGGGACTGGGCGCCGACGTCGGCCACGTGCTGAATCCGAATGGCATTCCTGTGGTGCAGACCGATCGCGGCGGCGAAGTGACATATCATGGTCCCGGTCAGGTCGTCATTTATCTGATGATGGATTTGCGCCGCAGCCATCCGAAAGCCCGCCTGTATGCACGCGAATTCGTGCACAAAATCGAACAGGCAGTGATCGACACTCTTGCCCGCTGGCAGATTCACGGAGAGCGCAAAGAAGGCGCGCCCGGCATCTACCTCAGCGACGGCTCGCACAAAGGCGCAAAAATCGCCGCGCTGGGTCTGAAAGTACGCGGCAACGGCTGTACCTATCACGGCGTTTCGCTGAATGTGGATATGGATCTGGCACCTTTCAGCTGGATTAACCCTTGCGGTTACGCCGGTATGGAAACCATCGATATGAAAACACTGGGCGTGACCGCTGCGCTGGCCGATGTCCAGCAAGCGCTTGCACAACGATTACATGAACTGTTGTCAGTTCCGGCTGACCTTACCTGACTCTGAAAAAGGGTTTCGCACCATGACTACTGAACAAACACCTGGCACTGGCGATACCGCAGCAGCGGCTTACGATCCGACCGAGAAACAAAAGGGCGCAAATAAAACATCGCGTATCCCGATCAAAATCGTCCCGGCAGAACGTTTGCCGAAACCGGACTGGATTCGCGTCAAAGCCGGTTCGCCAACCACGCGCTTCTACGAAATCAAAGACATTCTGCGTTCCAACAAACTGGTTACCGTCTGTGAAGAAGCCACCTGCCCGAACATCGGTGAATGCTTCGGTAAAGGTACGGCCACCTTCATGATCATGGGCGACAAATGTACCCGCCGCTGCCCGTTCTGCGACGTTGGTCACGGCCGCCCTGATCCGCTGGATGAAAACGAGCCGGGTAATCTGGCACGCACCATCGCCGAACTGAAACTCAAATACGTGGTGATTACTTCCGTCGACCGTGATGATCTGCGTGACGGCGGTGCCGGTCACTTTGTGGAATGTATCCGTCAGATCCGCGAACTGTCGCCAAGTACACAGATCGAAATCCTGACACCGGACTTCCGTGGCCGTATGGACCGCGCGCTGGAAATTCTGAATGCCGCACCACCGGATGTGATGAATCACAATCTGGAAACCGCACCGCGTCTGTACAAAGAAGCACGCCCGGGTTCCGATTACGAATATTCGCTGAGCCTGCTGAAACGCTTCAAAGAACAGCATCCGGACGTACCAACCAAATCCGGCATCATGGTTGGTCTGGGTGAAACCGACGAAGAAGTGCTGCAAGTGATGCGTGACATGCGCGCTCACAATGTCGATATGATCACGATTGGTCAGTATCTGGCACCAAGTAACCATCACTTGCCGGTGCGCCGCTACGTACATCCTGACACCTTCAAAATGTATGAAGAAGAAGCGTACAAAATGGGCTTCGCGCATGCGGCAGTCGGTGCGATGGTTCGTTCCAGCTACCACGCAGATCAGCAGGCACACGGCGTGACTGCTTAATCTGCCATCCGGCTCTGCAACAAAAAACCCGCTTCACAGCGGGTTTTTTATTCAGTAACACAGTTACATTAATGCAGGCTGTGTACAGGCTGTATCCTGACTTTTATGCAGCCTGCTCAAGCGAAAATTCTTCCAGCTGCCAGCGCAGATCCTGCTCCCAGCAAACCCGGCCCCAGTAGGAAAACGGTAGTTCAAGGTACAGTGCGGATGTCAGAAAACACCAGTCAGGATCGAAATCTTCAACCTCTTTGCACCACACATCACCCGGTTGCAAGCATTGCTCGCTCCACGGTAACACTTTGACCTGCATGCCAGCAGCCTGCAGCACCACTTGCAGCAATGGCGTCAGCTCAGGGGTTTCCAGCGTCAGCAAAATGCGACTGCCTTTCGCAAGTCCCAGATAATGCAGAAAGCCACGCCAGTCTGCGCGCAGCGGCAAACCGTATTCAGTCTGCTGTGCGGAGCCGTTGGAAGCAGATAATTGTGCGCCAACCAGGGCGATACTCAGAGAATTCATCAGCAGACCTCACTTTCAATGATACCGGCAGTGCCACGGCGATATGCCACTGCAGGCATTGTAAACACCTGTATTAAGAAAGAAAGTGCTGCAATCAGCGCAATTGTCAGAGCTTGTTAAATCCACATGGTTCAGCGCAAAATCTGCACAATATAGCCAAGAAGCAATACCACTTTAACGACACTGTTTCCGAGTGGAATGATAAACGCCTTATTAATAAGGCGTTTACTGCGCAGACTTTAGTAATTGCAGCAACGAGTATCTAGATACCAGTTTTTGCTGTCGAAAAGCTTTCATTAGAATCTTCTGACTATGCAGACTCTCTGCAACTGTGTCAGAAATCAGCCACTCGCGCCACGAAACTGCTGCGCCACCGGGAAACACGATTTCCCCGCGCAATGGCAAGCTGTTGGAAAAATGGCGCAGAATCGTGAGGCCGGATACCAGATGTTCCTGATCCTGCGGACGGAACAACAGCCGGATTTCGGTATCCGGCTGCAGATAAGATAAGCCGGTCAGAAATTGCCATGCCGCCAGACCATAGACCCGGAAAGTGATACCGGCTTCGCGTCCGGCCTGATGCAAAGCTTGCAAACCCGGCTGCCATTCAGGCAGTACATGACTGAGGATGGAATGCAGCGCCAGACATGGCTGGTGGCCGGTAATGTGATGGCTGGATACCGCGACGCGGCAAGCTTGTGTGCTGCCATCGGGCTGTAAAAACACCAGCCCCAGATTCAATTGCTCAGATGGTAAATGGTGATCGCGACGCGTCACTACCAGTGGCCAGTCGCCGTATTGCCAGCGCAGACTTTCGCTGTGCCAGGCCAGCGGAATCTGTGGTCGAATTTGCTCCCAGCCCTGCGTCGATAGCCAGACCAGATCATGACGCTGAAACAAGAGATCCATGTCAGACCGCCTCCGGTTGTAAATCCGGACTGCGCGGATTTACAGCTTGTAATGCCTGCATCACCGGATATGCGGCTGTACGGCCTTGCCGCTGCCAGCCCAGCAGATTGCGCTGATCCAGTAATGGTAAACATGTATTTGTCCGTTGTTGTTGCAGTAATTCCGTAGCCCAGTCATCCAGCATTGCACGGTCCGGCAAATCACACAGATGATGTAACGCACCGGTTTGCCAGTGCGCCTGCGCAGTCTGTGCCAGCATCGCGGTATCCGGCTGCACAGAGCTGCCGGTCACTTGCGCGATTGCCTCTGGCGACATCACTCGTATGCTGGCCTGCGGCAATGCCCACAGTGCATCGCATTGCATGCCGCCAGTAACAAGCGCACTGGCAGTAGCCTGATCGCAGACCAGCCCCAGTACCGGCTTGCCCGCCTGACGTAATGCAAACAGACAAGCCGACAAATGTAGCATGACCTGATGCAGACTCAGCATTTCTTCCTGATAACGCAGACGCTGACCGCAGGTGCTGATCAGCAGCAGCACCGCATCCACCGGTTCCTGCAATGCCTGCATACAGGCCGCTGCCTGCGCCAGCACCAGGGCCGTGCCGGATTCCGCACCGCCCGCCGTGCCGATGACCTGCCAGCGATAACGGCTTTGCCATTGCCCGATGACAAAACCATACGGACTGATCTGCACATCATCGTTGATTGCCAGTTGGTCTGACACTTGCTGCTGTAAAGCGCTGATCTTCACTGCTTCGGGTTCTGCGGCAGTGGTGGTGCGGGCTTGCTCCTGTAGCCACGTCGCTGGCAATGCAAGATTGTGTGACTGCCAGTAAGAGATCACATCGGTGCAGGATTTTCCTGCTTGCCAGCGTTCAGACAATGCCTGTTGACGCTGCCGCAAAACCGGTAAGGTGAAAAAATCACCTGCCTCACTGACAGGCTGCGCCAGCAATCCGGCAATTTGTTGCCGCAGCGTCGCGGGTTCGTGATCGGGTAACAGTATCGCTTCATGCAACTGGCTGCGATGCCAGGCACCGTGAGTGCGTGCATGCAGCGCTTTGTCTTCGGGATCAAATTCCGTATTGCCGTGCGCCTGTGCAATGACTGCTGCACCGCTCATACCCCAGCGCGCAGCAGGCGTCATCCAGACCTGTGTTGCTGCCGCCGCGATTAAGCCCATACCACCGAAACAGCCACGCCCCTGATCAATCAGCACCAGCACCGGAATACCCGCAGCACGTAAGCGCAGCACACCATCGATACACTCTGCGACTGCAATCAGTCCCGCGTTGGCTTCCTGCAAACGCACACCGCCGGATTCCGCAATGATCATCACGGCATTGGCTTTGTCAGTCAGCGCCCGCTGCAGCAGCGCACATAAACGCGCACCATGCACTTCGCCGATCGCGCCGCCCGTGACCTTGCCATCCTGCACCGCCAGCCATATTTTTTTGCCATCCAGACTGGCGCGGCCAAGCCAGATGCCATCGCCGTCCGGCGCGCTGCCCTGCTCTGCAGGCCAGTGCGGACTACATTGTGTCTGCGAGGTTTTCCATTGCCACAAATGATCCCACACCGGCAGCCAGCGCTGCAGTGCTGCCGGACTGTCTGCGGACAACAGCGGCGTACTCATCGGGTTCCGTTTCGTTTTTCTGTATCGAAGAAATAGGTCATACGCTTGCGCGGACTCAGGTATTCATACACTTCCGGTGCCAGTTGGCGCGGCTTGAGGCTGGCGACAATTTCCACGGCGGGATCATGTTCCAGATCCAGAATAATCGCTTCGTTCTTCGGCACCGATGCATCATAGATCAGCACGCTGGGGCGCAGCGGTTTACCGGAATTCACACCGATCACCATGCCCAGCGTACCGTCATTCAGTTGCACCACGGTTCCCGGCGGATAAATTCCCATGCAGCGGATAAACAGATTCAGTGCCGGTGCATCGAATTGCTTACGCATGTGGGCAAACATATACGACATCGCCTCATACGGCGTCATAGAATCCACCGGATTCGCACGGTTGCATAAATTGTCGTAGGTATTGGTGATCGCGACGATACGTGCCAGCGGTGCGATTTTTTCCGCGCGTAAAAACTGCGGATAACCGGTGCCGTCTGCGTATTCGTGATGTTGCGTGATGATATCCATGACACCTTTGGCCAGACCGAGTTTCTGTCCGATCTGCTGGCCGTACATGACATGCTGCTGCAACAGACTTTGCTCCGCCCGCGTCAGTTCAAATGTTTTATTGACAATACGGTCGGGAATTTCGATTTTCCCGATATCGTGAAACAAACTGCCCATGCCCAGCAATTTAATATCCGGTGCCTGCAAACCCAGTTCTTTACCGAGCATCATGGTCAGCACACTGACATTCAGAGAATGGTAATAGGTTTCCTCACCGGCGATTTTGTCATTCATTAAATGGATCGCGATGTCTTTGTCGGTCAGCAGCGAATCCAGCATTTGCTGAATCAGATTATCAGCCTGCGCCACCGATTCTTTCGGACGCGAAAACAAATTGCGCGTAATGTCTTTCAGGGTACTGGCGGCTTTAACTATTTGCTTTTCGCAACTCGCAATCGCTTCGCGCTCGCGCACCAGCCGCTCAACCCGCGCCCGTTTTTCTGCGATCTTTTGCCGTTCTTCTTCGGTAATCACCACCTGTTGCTGCGCCTCATCCGCACTTGCCGAAGCTGCTTGCGCAGGCAAAGGCCGGCAATCGGAGCGCGAGGGATTCACACGTATCGTTTTCAGACCAAGCTGACGCAAAGCCCGCAAGTCATCTTCGGACTTGATCTTGAAACTGTTGAGGGCAAATGAATGGTCGAGCCAGGATACGTCCAGATGGACATATAAGCCCACACACAGACGTTCAACCGGAACATCAACCGTAATCGGTGCTGCACACATAGACAAAAGCGGGAAAATTCAGAGTTAACCCATTTTAACAGTCTACACCTGTGCAGCACACGTCACAGACATGCCGGTGACGCCGGAATGCCTCAGCAACCGGAACGGATACCCGCTTTACGCAACAGCGTTTCCATCAGACACCAGCGGGTAAAACCGCTTTGCCATAAATTCAGACCGACGAAAGCGGTAAACGCCAGCCACCATTCACTCTGAAACAGCGGGCTGCCGTGCCAGCCCAGTGCCAGACTCAGCAGAATAAAAATACCTGCCACGATACGTACGATTTGCCAGCTATGCATGTCATTCTCCCTGCGTTGCATACTGGCGGCGATACGCGCTGAAATACAGCAGCGGAATCACCACCAGGGTTAATAAAGTCGATACAAAAATCCCGAAAATCAGCGAAATCGCCAGACCGTTAAAAATCGGATCATCAAGAATAAAGAAAGCGCCCAGCATGGCTGCCGCACCGGTCAGGATAATTGGCTGAGCACGGGTAATCGCAGCGCCCACCACCGCATCGGCAAACGCGATACCCTGCGCCACCTGCACCTGTATAAAATCCACCAGCAGTATCGAGTTACGCACGATGATGCCGGCCAGCGCGATCATGCCTATCATCGAGGTTGCGGTGTATTGCGCGCCAAGCAATGCATGACCCGGCATCACGCCGATGATCGTCAGCGGAATCGGTGCCATGATAATTAACGGCGTCAGATAAGAACCGAACTGCGCCACCACCAGCAGATAAATCAGTACCAGCCCGACGGCATAGGCAGCACCCATGTCGCGGAAGGTTTCATAGGTCACCTGCCATTCGCCATCCCATTTCAGGCTGTAGCCACGATAAGGATCGGCCGGTGCCTTGATGAAATATTCCTGCAGCGCAGCGCCATCCGGCATCTTCAACTGCGCCAGCGCACTGCGCATACCGAACATGCCGTACAGCGGGCTGTCGATACGGCCAGCCATATCCGCCATCACATACACCACCGGCAAACCGTCTTTGTGATACAGCACCTGATCGCGCAGACTGCGTTCCACCTGCACCAGCTCGCGCAGCGCTATCCATTGTCCGGCCTGCGTGCGCACACCCAGCGCCAGTGCCGCATCCAGCGCGCCCATCTGATCGGATGGCAATTGCAGCCACAAAGGCACGGGATATTTGCTCTGGTCATGCAGATAACCGGCCGCACTGCCCGCCATCGCGGTATTCAGCAATTGCACGATTTCCTGCTGACTGACACCGGCCGCCGCCGCTTTACTGCGATCCACCCGCAGCCACAAGCGCGGACTGTCGGCCTGCGCACTACTGTCGGTATCGACGATGCCGCTGGTTTGCTCAAACACTTTGCGCACCTGCGCAGCAGCCTGACGACGCCCCTCATCATCCGGCCCGTAAATTTCTGCCACCAGTGGTGCCATTACCGGCGGGCCGGGCGGTACTTCCACCACTTTCAGACTCGCACCGTAAGGTTTAACGATCGCTTGCAGCGCCGGACGCACGCGCATTGCAATCGCATGGCTTTGTTCTTTGCGGTGATGTTTATCGACCAGATTGACCTGAATATCGCCCTGCTCGCTGCCCTGACGCAGATAGTACTGACGCACCAGACCGTTAAAACTGATCGGCGCGGACGTACCGGCGTAAGCCTGATAATCCTGCACTTCCGGCACGGTTTGCAGATAAGCGCCGAGTTCGCGCAGCACACCAGCCGTTTTTTCCAGCGGCGTACCGGCAGGCATATCCAGCACCAGCTGAAACTCGGATTTATTATCGAAAGGCAGCATCTTCAGCTGCACCCAGCCGATCACCGGCAAGGCCACCGACACCAGAATCAGCGCCAGCACCAGCAAACCCAGTTGCATACGGCGTTTTGCACCGTCCAGCGGATCAAGAAAACGGCGGAAGAATTGTTCGAAACGACGTGCCAGCGCGGAGCCTTGTACGGCAGAACCATGCTCAGCATGTTCGCCCTGCGCATGTGAAGATTTCATCCATAAACGCGACAGCCACGGCGTCATCACAAAGGCAATCGCCAGACTCAGCAGCATGCCCATGCTGGCATTGATCGGAATCGGGCTCATGTACGGCCCCATCAGACCCGTCACAAATGCCATTGGCAGCAAAGCAGCAATCACAGTCAGCGTTGCCAGTATGGTCGGGCCGCCGACTTCTGCCACTGCACCGGGAATAATTTCCGTCAGCGTGCGCTGCGGAAATAAAGCCTGATGACGGTGAATATTTTCGACCACCACAATCGCATCATCGACCAGAATCCCAATCGAAAAAATCAGCGCGAACAGCGATACCCGGTTCAGCGTGAAGCCCCATGCCCAGGATGCAAACAAAGTCGCGGTCAGCGTCAGCAAGACTGCTGTACCGACAATCGCCGCTTCGCGTTTGCCCAGCGCAAAGAACACCAGCGCCACCACGGATAAGGTGGCAAACAGCAGTTTCTGCATCAGCTTGCTGGCTTTTTCATCGGCGGTCTGACCGTAATCGCGGGTGATACTCAGTTCCACACCGGCGGGCAGTACGGTATTGCGCAGTAATTCCAGCCGCGCTTTAACTGCGCTGGCGACTTCAACCGCGTTCTGTCCGGCTTTTTTGGTGACCGACATCGTGATAGCCGGATATTCACCGCTGGCGCCGCCGGTACGGGTGACGCCATACCAGACATACTGGCCCGGCACCGCGCTGCCATCGGTCACGCTGGCCACATCATGCAGATACACCGGACGGTTCTGGCGCACCGCCACCACCAGTTGCTCCACTTCCCTCGCATCGCTGAACCAGCCACCGGCATCCAGCTGAATTTGCTGATTCCCCGCCAGTAACTGACCGGCTGGCAGACTGCCGCCCGCGCCCTGCAAGGCACGCTGCAATTCATTCAGACTCAGTTGCACGTTCGCCATGCGCGCCACATCCGGTTCTATGCGTATCATGCGGCCCGGCGCACCGGTAGTCAGAATTTCGCGCGTACCGGCTACCCGTTTCAGATCAGCTTCCAGACTGTGTGCCACCGCCTGCAACTGCGCCGCACCCTGCTCTGCATCTTTACTCCACAGCGTCCACGCCAGCACCGGCACATCTTCGATGCCTTTCGGTTTAATCAGCGGCGGCAAGGCACCCAGCGACGGCGGCAGCCAGTCAGCATGGCTGTTAACCGCGTCATACAAACGCACCAGCGCTTCGGTGCGCGGCACACCAACGGCAAACTGCACGGTCAGAATTGCCTGACCGGGACGCGCCACCGAATACACATGCTCGACACCCGCCATTTGCGACAACACTTGTTCTGCCGGTGTCGCGACCATTTGCTCAACATCTTTGGCGGATGCGCCGGGCAGCGCCACCATCACATTCGCCATCGTCACATTGATTTGCGGCTCTTCTTCGCGCGGCGTGACCAGAATCGCAAACAAACCGAGTAGAAACGCAACCAGCGCCAGCAAAGGCGTGATTTGCGCTTGCTGAAAATACGCCGCGATGCGGCCGGAAATGCCGTCGGTACGACTCATGGCTGCCCCCCGCTGGCAAGACGTGCAGCAACCTGCGGTTCTGCAGCCAGCACATCACCGGCATTCACACCGCTGAGAATTTCAATTTCTTCGCCCTGTTGCGGGCCGGTACGCACCTGACGCAACAGAATTTTCGGTCCTTGCACCACATACACCGCACTCAGTTCCGCACGACGGATCACCGCGCTGCGCGGCACCAGTATCCGCGCCGGTGTTCCCTGTGCGCCCTGCGCATTGCCGTTATCCAGCGCCAGCGACAAACGGGCAAACATGCCGGGACGCAAACCCTGCACCGTGTTCGGCAATGCAGCACGCAACTGTATGCTGTGGCTGGCCGGATCAGCCGCCGGTAAGACCGTGAACTGAGTCAGACTGATTGCTGCAGGCTGCACGCCGCTTTGCTGCCAGCTGACCTGCACAGCACCGTCTTTGCGCAGACGCGCCGCCTGCTGTTCAGGAATCATCGCCGTCACGCGCAAGGCACCGGGCTCATACATGGTCAGCAAAGGCTTACCGGGCATCGCCATATCACCGGGCATGGCCGGTACTTCCGACACCACGCCGCTGTACGGCGCTGTCAGCGTGTAAAAACCGGACTGTGTACGCACCGCACCGGCAGCGGCGATCTGCGCGCGGGTTTCCGCCGCAGCGGCCAGATACTGCGCACGCGCCTTATCCAGTTGCGCTGCCGAGATAAAGTGCTGCGCTGCTAATTGCTGACTGCGCTGCCAGTCTTTTTCCGCCACCGCCAGACTGGCATTCGCCGCTTCCACCTGCGCCTGACTCGCATTCGCCTGCTGCTGCGCCGCGCGCGCATCCAGCCGCACCAGCACTTGTCCCGCTTTTACGCTGTCACCCGGACGCACCAGAATCTCGGTAATCGCCCCGGCCACCTGCGCCGATATCTGGGTCTGGCGCACCGCTTCCACCACCGCATCGGCCTGCGCGCGCTCTGCACTGGCAGTACTGCGCGCTTTCACGGTTTTCAGTGCCGCAGCGGCAGTTTCCGCCGCCATCACAGACACGCTGCACGCTGCTGCCAGCACGCCCGGCAACACCACTCTGAACATCTTTGCAAATTGCATCATCACTCCTCCGGAGGAAATACAGGTTGATTTTTGATGGACTCATAGTATCCTTATTTGCGTATATACGCAAATAGTTATTTTTAATTGGCAGCCCGTCGCCGTAAAAAGGTATGATGTGAACTTTTCAGCCCCCGCGTGTTTTGTGATGCAAGGATTATCCGAACAGGCGCTGACTCAGGTCGCGCAGTATTTTTCCGCTTTATCGGAACCGAACCGCCTGCGCATACTGAATTGCCTGCGCGATGGTGAACTCAATGTAGGCGAACTGGCCGAACGCTGCCAGTGCTCGCAAGCGAACGTGTCGCGCCATTTATCGACGCTGGCCAAACACGGTTTTGTGGAACGCGAAAGTCGCGGCACCACCGCGATTTACCGCATCGCCGACCCGTCCGTTTATGCGCTCTGCGATTTAGTCTGCGGCAACGTCATGCGCCAGCTCGAAGCGCAGGCTGCCCTCGCGCAAAGCTTCCGTCACGAATAAGCGCCGCCGCGCTTATTCAATTTCCTCACCCGCAAAAAAAACGGCCTGCCGCTGGCAGCGCCGCGCTGCTCCGCCGCATCATCAGGCACGCTTTGCGCCGGTCAGATCAACCCGCCACCGCCTACCCGTTGTGCAGAACTCCGCATCTGTCATTTCCGGACAACCAGACTTTCTGCCGACGACCGCCGGATCGCTGTGCTGAACCCCGCATTTGAGCTGTTTTCGGGCTGATTTTTGCCGTCCGGCGACTTACAATCGCAGCAACACATCAATCCCGCCAGCGATGATCACCGACGAATCCAACCCGCCACGCTACAGCCTGCGCAGCCACAGCGAATACAAAAGCAAACTGCTGAATGCACGAGGCCAGCCAATCGCCGTGGTCAATGGCGAGGCCATCAGTTTTCAGCAGGATTTCGGTGAACTGACCCTGATCGCCACCCACTACGATTTCTTCGACGGCTGCAATCACTGGCTGTATCTGTTCAGAGGCAACACCCTGCTCGACCAGCTGACGCTGCCGGACAGCTTTGGCTTCGTCGACAAAGTACAGCGACGCAGCGCAGATACCCTGCAATTCAGCTTCCATGTGATCTGCAAACCGCAGGACGATGAGACACCGCAGGCGCGTAGCTGGCGACTGTATTGCGAAAAACATCAGGCGTGGGAAGTAAGGATCAATCCGCACGGCAACTGGGACTGGAAATGGACAGCGCTGATGCGCCGGCCTGGCCGGTTTTTGCTGAGCAGGCGGTATTTGCAGGTGCTGTGCGTTCGCGTGGACAATTTGGCGAAAGATTAAGGGATGAGGCTCAAATACCGCATTAGACTCACGTCGAAGTAAAAAGCGTCAGCAATTAGCTAATTTGACCTCTTGAAGCACATTTTTCACAGCTCATTCATTTACGTTTTTTATAACCATGAACAAATTCGACACCATTGAATCCGCCACTGAATTGGTTGAATGGCTCATACACGAGTTCCGCGACTTCAGTTTCCCAGCAACACTCCGGAACAAAATCTCCGCATCATGCTTTGCAGTTGCACAAGAACATCAACACGCCATTGTTTTGTGCCTAAGTCAGCAAGCTGCGCTAAATGCATCGGCATTTTCATTGGTCAGGGTTCAATACGAAGCATATATACGTGGCATGTGGATTTCTCATTGCGCAAGAGAAGATGAGATAGATGCTTTCTCCAAGGGCAATTTAAAGTTGGCGAACATGGATGTTTTAGTTGCTGCTATTGATCACTCAAGTGAAGTGAAAGGTCAGCTGCTTTCAACTCTGCATAAAAATGTTTGGAAAAGCATGTGTGCTTACACCCATACCGGGCCACAACAAATTCAGCGATGGATTACAGAAGAAAGTATCGAACCAAATTACAGCGCTGCCGAAGTTAAAGAAGTACTCGCCTTTTCCAGCAAAATTTCCCTACTGTCCGCAGTAAGTGTTGCATCATTAACCAATAATCACATCCTCGCAAATAAAATTCTTGAGAAGTATGACAGCTGACCAACTATGCAACTATCCGCATCCGCCATTCCCGGACAGCCAGACTTTCTGCCGACGACCGCCGGATTGCTGTGCTGAACTCCGCATTTGAGGTGTTTTCAGCGCTTTTTCAGCGCTTTTTCAGCGTCTGCAATGTCGGAGAAGGTTCAGGTGCCGAGAGCGCGCCAGCACAGGCTGAGGGCGACCAGGCTTAGCATCAGTGCGAAGCCTTGTTGTACGCGGCGGGCGGGCAGGTGGTGGACGAGGCGGCGGCCGGCCAGCATGCCGGCGATGGTGGCGATCACGAAGCCGCCGGAAAAGGCCAGCGGCAGGCTGGCGCCGTGTGCCAGCGCGGAACCGACGCCGAGCGTGCCGACCATCGCAATAAAAAATAAGGAAGTGGCAATCGCGCCGTGGATGGTCAGATTGGTGAAGTGGCGTAGCATAGGGACGATGATGAAGCCGCCACCGACGCCGAGTAAGCCCGTCATCAGACCGGCCAGACTGCCAATGCCAGCCATCAGGCCACCGGTTTTCCAGTTCCAGACAAAGCGACCAGTGGCACTGTTGATGGTAGCCAGTGCGCGTTGTTCTTCATCGCAGGCTGGCTGGCTGAGTTGGCGCCATAAGCGCAGTGAGACACCCGCCAAAATGGCGGCAAACAGGATCATCAGCGTGGCTTGCGGTAAGCGTCCGGCCAGCCAGACGCCGGTCCAGGTCGGAATCACGGCGGCCGCAGCCATCAGCATAGCGGCGCGGTAACGCACCAGCCCTTTGGCAAATCCTTCCGCCGCACCGGCCACGGCACCGGCAGTCACGGCCAGCAATGCCACCGGCATCGCTTGCTGCATGCTCCAGCCCTGCCCGTACACCAGCGCGGGTACGGCCAGTATGCCGCCACCGGCACCGGTCAGCCCCATCACGCTGCCGATCAGTAAGCCGGTCAGTGCCGCCATCAGTATTGCCATGTTGTCTCCTTGCGTTTGCAGCCGCCATCCTAATGCCGGTTTTGTGTGCGGTCTGTGACGGCGGTCACAGTGTGTGCCGCCGCTTTCTTGCTATGATGATAGTCATTCAACTTACCGGGAAGCAATGATGAATGCCCAGATCCTCAGCTTTTTTGATCCTGTGACCGGCACCGGCACGCATCTGGTGTTTGACCAGCCGGGTGGCCGCGCAGCGGTGATTGATCCGGTGCTGGATTACGATCCGAAATCCGGCCGCACCCGCCATCAGAATGCCGACAAGGTACTGGCGGCGCTGCGCGAACATCAGCTGACGCTGGACTGGATTATGGAAACCCATGCCCATGCCGATCATTTGTCGGCGGCAGTCTACCTGCAACAGCAGGCAGGCGGCAAGACGGTGATTGGTGCCGGTATCGCCGGTGTGCAACAGGTTTTCCGCAAAGCTTTTGACCTGGAAGCGGAATTTGTGTGCGACGGTTCGCAGTTTGATCATTTGCTGCACGATGGCGATACGCTGCCACTGGGCGCGCTGCATTTCACCGCGATTGCGGTGCCCGGCCACACACCGGCGGATATGGCGTATCAGATCGGCGATGCGGTGTTTGTCGGCGACACGATGTTTATGCCGGATGCCGGTACGGCGCGCTGTGATTTTCCCGGTGGCGACGCCAGCGCTTTATATCAGTCAGTACGCAAATTACTGGCATTGCCAGCAGCAACCCGTTTATTTCTGTGCCATGATTATCCGCCCGCCGGTTCCGGCCGCAGCCCTTGCCTCGTAACGACGGTGGCTGATCAGCGCGCCGCCAATATTCATGTGCATGACGGCATCAGTGAAGAGGATTTTGTGGCGATGCGCCGCAAACGCGATGCAACGCTGGAAATGCCGCAACTGATACTGCCATCGGTACAGGTCAATATCCGCGCCGGACATTTTCCGCCAGCCGCAGAGAATGGCGTACACTACCTGAAAATTCCGCTCAATTTTTTCTGAAGAAGTATATTTATGTCAGCAGCTCAATCCACAGCACGTCGTAAAATTGCGATCAGTACCGGCGGTGGTGATGCACCCGGTCTGAATGCGGTGATTCATGCCGTCGTGATGTCTGCCACCCGTCTGGGCTGGGAGTGTTTCGGTATCCGTGAAGGCTTCAACGGCATACTGCGTCCGGATCGTTATCCGGCCGATGGCATTATCGCGCTGACACCAGCCATGACCGAGCATATCAGCAGCACCGGCGGCACCATCCTCGGCACCACCAATCACGGCAATCCGCTGCATTATCCGACCACCATGCCGGACGGCAGCGTGCAGGAAACCGACCGCACCGCCGACATTCATGCAGCGTTGCGCGCACGCGGCATTGACGCGCTGATCTGTATCGGCGGCGATGGTACGCTGACGATTGCCCATGCACTGCATCAGCAGGGTTTAAACGTGATCGGCGTACCGAAAACCATCGACAACGATCTGGACAAAACCTTTACCACATTTGGCTTTGATACCGCTGTGTCATTCGCTACTGAATGTGTGGATCGTTTGCACAGCACGGCAGCCAGCCATCAGCGCATTATGGTGGTGGAAGTGATGGGACGTTACGCAGGCTGGATTGCGCTGCACAGCGGCTTAGCCAGCGGCGCCCATGCGATTCTGATTCCTGAAATTCCTTACGACACCGAAGCGCTGGCCACCTTTCTGCGCGAACGCGAACAGCAAGGCCATCATTATTCGATTGTGATGGTGGCGGAAGGTGCGCACGCTGCCGGACAGGCGCTGCATGTGCAGGCGGCCGCCGGTCAGGGTTATGTGGAAAGGCTGGGCGGCGTTGCTGCACATCTGGCGGCAGAACTGGAAACACTGACCGGCAAAGAAGCGCGCGCCGTGGTGCTTGGCCACTTGCTGCGCGGCGGCAGCCCGAGTGCGTTTGACCGCGTTTCTGCGCTGCGCTTCGGCGCGGCTGCTGTGCGTGCGCTGGCGGAAGGTCAGTCCGGCATGATGGTCGCGCTGGCGTTCCCGAATGTGAATTATGTGCCGTTGGAAGAGGTCGCCGGTCGTATGAAAGCCGTACCGGCTGACAGCGATACGCTGATGACGGCAAAGGAAACCGGGATTTTTACCGGCCAGCCATAGTCGCTGACGCAGTGCAGTCAGTCACCGGAACCGGCTCAGCGGAATACAAGTAAACATAAAAAGCGCAGCGATTTTGTCGCGGCGCTTTTATGTTTTTTATTCCTTACTTTTAATTATTACCTGCACTTGCCATCATCATTGCAGATGATTTTTCAGATCATGCTGCACCCAGCGCAGGAAATCATCCGGCGGCAAAGGTCTTGAAAAGAAATAACCCTGAATTTCATCACAGCCCTGCCCTTGCAGGAAATGCAGTTGATCGTGCGTTTCCACGCCTTCTGCAATCGTAATCATTTCCAGCTTATGTGCCATGCTGATAACCGCGCTGATGATCGCTTCATCTTCCGGATCTTCGCTGACATCATGTACGAATGATTTATCGATTTTTAATTTGTATACTTTAAACTGCTTCAGATAACTGAGCGAAGAGTATCCGGTTCCGAAATCATCAATCGACAAACGAACTCCCTGCGCGTGCAACTGATTCATCATCGCAATCGCCGCTGCCGGATCATGCATTGCCATACTCTCGGTCAGTTCCAGCTCCAGACAATCCGGCGGTACACCGGTTTCTTCCAGCAAACGCTGTACCAGTGAAGGCAATTCTTTATTTCTGAACTGCACTGCGGATAAATTCACCGCCATGCAAAAGTCGGATAATCCCTGATCGCGCCAGACTTTCAGCTGCTGCAACGCGGTACGCAATACCCATTCGCCAATCTCCAGAATCAGTCCGCTTTCCTCGGCCACCGGAATAAATTCCGCCGGTGACACCACGCCAAGCGCGGGATGCGTCCAGCGCAATAAGGCTTCTGCGCCAGCCAGTTTGCGACCGGTCAGGCTGATTTGCGGCTGGTAATGCAGTGCGAACTGCTGCCCTGCCAGCGCGTGCCGTAAAGCATTCACCAATTCGAGATGGCGCGCAGAACGCTCCTGCATTTCGCGGGTAAAGAAACTGAAAGTATTTCTGCCCTGCGTTTTGGAGCGGTACATCGCTGCATCTGCATTGCGTAACAGCGTTTCCAGATCTGTACCATCTTCCGGATACACTGCAATCCCGATTGACGGCGTCACATTCAGCTCGTAGCCGCCGATAGAAAACGGTGTACTGACCAGCGCGATAAGTTTTTGTGCAATACGTTCGGAAGCTTTTTCATCGACATCGGTCAGCATCACGATAAATTCATCGCCCCCCAGACGCGATAGTAAATCTTCTTCGCGCAGATTCTGACGCAGACGGCTTGCGACTTCGACCAGCAGACTATCGCCGATACTATGGCCCAGCGTATCGTTGACATCTTTAAAGTGATCCAGATCCAGAAACAGCACCGCCAGACGACGCTGATTGCGCTCAGCGTGATTAATCGCGGCACGGGCGCGCTCTTCCAGCAGGCTGCGGTTCGGCAATCCGGTCAGCAAGTCAAAGTGCGCGAGATACCGTATGCGCTCATCATTACGTTTTTTGTCCGTAATATCTTCCTGAATCGCAAGGAAGTGAGTGACATGGCCTTTTGCATCGCGGATCGGTGAAATGTGAGTCAGATCCACATGCTCAGTACCATCGGTGTAACGGTTAATCAGTTCACCTTTCCAGCTTTCACCTTTACGTAACTGATCCCACATTTCCTGATATGTTGCGGGCGGCGTTTTGCCGGAGCTCAGGATACTCGGACGTGATCCGATAATATCCTGCAAACGACGACCGGTATTTTGCAGATAACTGGCATTCGCATACTCAATCTGTATGTCACTGTCCGTAATCAGAATCGCATTCGAACTTTGCTCCACAGCCTGCGATAACTTGTGCTGGGCATCGAGTGACTGTCTGTGTTCAATCGCCAGCGCTGCCAGCCCCGCCGCCATTTCCAGCAACTGTAAATCATATGCAGACGGTGCCCTTGGTTCCGCATGATAAATAGCAAAAGCACCAAAAATCTTGCCGGAGGTCGACATAATCGGTTCTGACCAGCAGGAACGCAAACCGGCACGCTGGGCAAGCGGCCAGTAATCGCGCCAGAAAGGATGTACCGAAAGGTCTTCTGCAATCGTGCGCTCACCTGTCGCAATCGCGTTGCCGCAAGAGCCTTTACCGGGGCCGACTTTCAAGCCATCGATCGCTTCCGAGAAAAATACAGGCAGACTCGGCATCGCACCGGTGCGTAAAGTGACGCCGTCTTTATCCACCAGCATGACAGTGCAGAAACAATGCGGCAGAATCGCTTCAACTTTAGTTACCGCTTCTTCGAGGAAATGATGCAGCGTCAGTGTCGCAGTGACTTTTTCCAGCAGGAAGCTACGCAATTCTTCAATCTGCAATGAATGACGCCGCTCTTTTTCCAGTTCAAAACGGTTCAGCACATGGCCGACATCGACCGCAAATTCAGTCAGTAAAGTGCGGATGACTTCATCAAATGCTGCAGGATTTTCAGCGCAGACGATGAAGCTGCCAATCGCGCGGTGATTCACCATCAGTGGCAGTGCCGCAATCGCACCGCAATGGTATTGCTGCGCCAGCAAACGCCAGCCTTCTGCCTGGGCAGGATCATGAATATCCGGAAACCAGACTGCTTCTCCACGACAACAGTAAGGGAAATGAAAATCAAACTGGCGCTGTTCAAAATACTCCGGAATGTCCTCGCCACCATTCAGTATGCCGCTACTGCATTCACTGACGACCTGCATTTCCTGCTTCAGCGGATCACACAATGCAACCCATGCGACTTTCAATCCGGCCAGAATCACTGCATCCTGACAAATACGCGGGAACAGATCATCTTTTTCTTCAATCCGCAAAATGGACTGGTTGCACTGTGCCAGCGCCAGATACATCTGATTAATACGATGACTTTTTTCCAGCTCGGCGCGTAATTCCAGATCAATGCGTGCCAGTTGCTGACGCGTCGCCTGTATGCCGCCCATGATGCTGTACGGAGGTGCCTCGGCTTGATGTGGCGGTGTTTCAAACTGACCACGGCCCAGTGCCGCCAGACACTGCTGCAGATCACCGACATTTCCACCGAGAATTTTTTGTAATTGCAGATAGGCGCGTAGAAATAAACCGAGCGTCACTACGCCAAGTAACAAAAAAGCAATCAAAATCCGCAGCGCAGTTTTTTTGCTTTCTTCCAGACGTATATCCAGTCGCCCCGACATCAGGCGATGCGCTTCCGCAATCGGCGCGAGAATATTCAGCTTGGCGGCGCGGTATTCTTCGTCATACAGCAAACGAATCGCACGCTCACGTCCGAGGTCAACATTGGGTCCCGGATTTTCTGCCATATCCATGGCTTTCTTTTCCAGCCTGGTCAGAATATCGGAATTTGTTTTTGCAACCAGTAACAGTTCAAACTCATGGTCAGATAAGCCGGTCTCACGCAGTAGTTGCATAATCGGCTTACCGGGCACAGTCACCATCGGGCTGCCTGACTCCTGTATCGGTGTCAGATCATGGAAAGCATATTCCCCGGCCGGTAAACGCTGACGCTTACCTTCCCTTACATCCATGACTTCATTAAAGTACCGGCGATATATAGTATCGCCGGTTACTACGTAGGCGCGTGCAAAACGGGTCAGATCTTCCGACGTCCGGATCAGTTCATCCGTCATCTCGTGTGAGATAAAGCGATTCTCACTCACTTCATCTACTTCTTTTTCTGCCATCACATACAAACCGAATGCAACAGCAAATGCGCAAAATGACACCAGCGTCAGCCAGAAACTGAGTTTGAATTGTCCTAATGCTGCTTTTCCACCCATATGCTTTTACCCGCGATGATTGATATCAGAGCTGCACAAAGTTCATCTTCTATCAATATAGCTGAATTGGCGGAAGGAAACACCGTGTTCATGCTACGTCATGATGTTTCACATTTTCGCGTGGGGGAACACAAAGTTTTTGGTGCATCCCGGCACTTGTCAGGACAGCGTCAGGTATATCTGTGTTGATATAAAAAACGCAGTACAGCGTTTCCGCTGACTGCGTTTTTTACTACCGGCAACCAGTTTTATGACAAGGCCGAACAGTCAGTTTTCGTGATGATTTGCCTGCGCTTCTTTCGGATGAATCCTGACCAGCACAATGCGCGGACCATTCATTTTCTTCACGACAGCATCGAAACGGTCAAAAGAAATTTTCTGACCTTCCGACGGGATTTCACCGAGCTTTTCCATGATCAGGCCACCGATGGATTCGACCTCGTCATCATCAAGTTCAAAGCCCAGCGCCATACCCAGCGTATGCAGCGGCAAACTGCCCTTACCCAGCAAAGTACCGTCGTCCAGCAATGTCCAGTCGTTTTCATTCTGACGGAACTCATCACGGATCTGGCCGACCAGCGCACTGAGCAGGTTGTCCAGTGTCAGAAAGCCGACCGGATTACTGCCTTTGTGCCCCACAATCGCAAAGTGCGGCGCACCTTTACGGAAGCGGCGGAATAACTCCAGTGCCGGCATGGTTGGCGGTACATATTCGACCTGACGCAAGTGGCGACTCAGATCTTCCAGCGGTTTACCAGCCTGTTGCGCCAGAAATAAATCTTTCAGATGCAGCATACCGAGCACGGTTTTTTCATCGTCATCAAAATACGGATAACGGCTGAAACGGTGGCGGGCCGCCGTTTCCATGTTTTCCTGCAGAGACTGGCTTTTATACATCGCCACGACTTCATTGATAGGACGCATCAGATCGGAGACTTCCAGTCCGCCGAAATCCAGCGCCTGCGCCATCAGGCTCCATTCATCGTTGCCGGCATTCGTTTCATGACCGCCGCGCAGAATTAAGCGCAGCTCTTCCTGAGAATAATGTGCATCGCTGCCGTGAACTGCATCCAGCCCCAGCCAGTGCAGTACTTTGTTGGAACTGGCGTTCAGCACCCAGATTGCCGGGAACATGATCCAGTAAAACGCATACAACGGCGGTGCGGTCCATAAAGACACCCGTTCCGGCATGCGAATCGCCATCGACTTCGGTGCCAGTTCACCGACTACGATGTGCAAAAACGAAATGACAAAGAAAGCGAAGAAGAAAGAAACTGCATGTATCAGTTCCTGTGATGTGACGCCGGCCAGTGCAAACAGCGGTTCCAGCAAACGTGCAAATGCCGGTTCACCGATCCAGCCCAGTCCCAGCGATGCCAGCGTAATGCCCAGCTGACAGGCAGATAAGTAAGTATCGAGATGGCGGTGTACGGTCAGCAAAAGTTTCCCGCGCAGACCTGTCTTGCGCGCAAGACTGCGTACCCGTGTCTGACGCAGCTTCACCAGACCAAATTCCGCTGCCACGAAAAAGCCGTTCAGCAGCACCAGAGCAAATGCCGCAACGACCAGTAACAAATTATTCAACGCTTTCCCTTAAGAATAAACACGCCGATACTGTAGACGAAATTTATGAGACGTGCATGGTTTCCGCATGCAAACAGTCTTAATTTTCAATACTTTGCCGAAAAAAGGAACTATTTCCGGCTAAATTCATCAGACTGTGGCGTGTGCATGCGCCGCATCGCGGCATCACAGCGCCGGTTCCGCAACAGGCACAGGAGCAGACCACAACGCATCCTGCCACCCATTCAGGGCGCTCCCGATTGCAGATCATTGTTCCGGCACGAGCACCCGCAGATACTGCTCCGGGTTTGCTGTCCGCAGCAAACTGACAAGCTTGTGCAGCAATGGATGACAAGGCTGTCAAAATCAGTTACAACACGGATACCAACACTTTCCCCTGTGACAAGTATGCACGGTATCCGTTCCTCAGAAAGGAGTTTTCATGTCCTTTGATCATATTTTGTCCTGCATTGCACAGGCTGTGCATGAAAATCCGCAAACCAGTGACATCACGCATTTACGCGCACTGATCAACACGATACGCCCGGCGAAAGCCCGTGATATTCAGCGTGCCACCGATAATCTGCGTGCGCTGTGCTTTTTACTGCGCCAGCGGCCGGCATGGCGGCATGCGCTGCGCTGTTATCTGACGCAGATTGTCTGCCGCCGTAAGCTGGTGCATTTGCTGACCGATACCGGTATCACACTGAATGATGGTTTCTGGGGCGCTGCCGCCACCCGCGTGTTTAACCGCTTGCTGCCGCCACTGATCAATGATGAATATCTGAAAGATGTATTCGGTCAGATTTTCGACCGCGACGACGATTATCTGTGGGTGCAGGGCGTCAGTGATGAAGCCTGGGCAGATCTGATCCGCAGCCTCGGCGGGCGCTTACCGAAAGTGCGCCATACCCACAAGCTGATGACGGATGAAGTACTGAATGCAGTACAGGTTTTGTCATACCGCATTACCACCATCGGTCTGGAAGCTGAACTAGTGCGCAACTATCCGGCCATTGAAAAATTCGAATCGCCGTTCCTGCGCCAGAATGATGAAATCAATAATTACGCTGAAACCTACCGCGCCTGGTTTCACAATCCGCAACTGGCGCGCGAAGACAGTCAGCACATTGCGATTCTGCTGGATCAGTGCGATGACATCGTGCAGCGCATCCGTAAAACGGCGGCGCAAAACGGGGTTTCGGTCAGTCTGACCCGTTTACTGTTGCGTCTGACGCAAAGTATGCGGCGTCTGCGAACGCTGCTGGCTTTGCTCGACAGCCGCGAACTGCGCGATACCATCACACTGGCCGTGCCTTTGTTCAAAGAACTGGTCAGGGCAGATAACCGTCAGCACAGCGTGCGTGAACTGGTGCAAAGCAATACTGAACTGTTATCACTGCAGGTGACCGAGCGCGCCGGTCGCAGCGGCGAACATTATGTGACCAGCACCCGTGAAGAATGGCTGGCGATGATGAAATCCGCGATGGGTGCGGGCTTGATCGTCGGCTTCATGGCGCTGATTAAAATTCTGTTCGGTGCCATGGCGATGGCTCCGTTTGGCTATGCATTACTGTACAGCCTGAATTATTCCGCCGGTTTCGTGCTGGTGCATATTCTGCATTTCACGATTGCGACGAAACAGCCCGCAATGACGGCAGCGGTAATCGCCCGCACCATTGATCAGGGTAAGCAAAAGCTGGATGAGCTGACCGAACTGATCGTGCGCGTGATCCGCTCTCAGCTGATTGCGATTGCCGGCAATATTGTGCTGGCGATGCCAACCGCGCTGATCATCGCTTGGCTCTGGTACGGTTTTACCGGCGACCATTTAGTCAGTCCACAAAAAGCAGAACATTTGCTGCACGACCTTGATCCCCTGCACAGCATGGCATTACCACATGCAGCGATTGCCGGTGTCTGCCTGTTTTTATCCGGTCTGATTTCCGGCTACTACGATAACAAAGCCAGTTATGCGCAAATTCCGGCACGTCTGCGCCAGTTGGGCTGGTTGCGTCGCCTGCTCGGCGAACAGCGTCTGCAACGCATGACCGATTACATCGGTCAGCATCTGGGTGCGCTGGCCGGTAATTTCTTTTTCGGTGTGATGCTGGGTTCGATCGGCCAGTTCGGACAATTCTTTGGCTTGCCAGTGGATATCCGCCATATCACTTTCTCCAGCGCCAATTTTGTATTCGCCCTGACCGGACTGGAATATGCAGTGTCGTGGCAAGCGATGCTGTACAGCTTTATCGGCGTACTGCTGATTGGTCTGGTCAATCTGGGCGTCAGTTTCAGTCTGGCACTGATGGTGGCGCTGCGTTCACGCCGTGCCAGCTTCGGTCTCAGCGGACCTTTAGTCGGCTTGCTGTGGAAGCGTTTCCGTCATGGTGCACGTGACTTCTTTCTGCCGGAAAAACCGCTCGCGGCTGGCATGACTGCAGGCGAAGGATGGGTTGCACAGGAACCGGTACTGGCGCAGGAGGCTGCGAATGATGCCCTGCTGGAACAGCAAACCGATGCAGCAAACAGCACGGCCGACAATGCTGCGACCGTCAAAAACGACATGCCGGTTGATGAAACCGCATCCGTCAGTACCGATCCAGCGGTTGCCGGGCGTCAGCAAAAATTACTCTGACGCACGACGCAGCGTTGCACTCAGCCTCCTGCTGTGCTGCAAGGCTTGATACAACGCAAGACAGCGCATATTGTGAAGCGGGCAGACGCGGGAAGCACCCGCGCTCTGCGTACAATCCGGTAATTGCCTACTGAATGCGCTGCCATGTCTGACACCACTTCTCACACACCCCCACCTGCAGCAAAACCGCTGACACGCCGTTTTGTGCCGCACAGCTGGTTTGAAGATGTACTGGCGATACTGACCGGTACGTTGCTGGTTTCACTCGGCGTGGCCTTATTCAATCAGGCCGGATTGCTGACCGGCGGCACAGCCGGACTGGCATTTCTGACGCATTACCTGAGCGGTTACAGCTTCGGTACGGTGTTCTTCATCATCAATCTGCCGTTCTATTATCTGGCCTTCAAACGCATGGGCTGGCCATTCACGATCAAAACCTTTTGTTCGGTCGGGCTGGTCTCGCTGATGTCCGGCCTGCACCCGAAAATCATTCATCTGAGTCAGGACAACACGCTGGCCATGTTTTATGTGGCGCTGACCGGCGGCTTGCTGATGGGTGTCGGCTTTATTGTGTTATTCCGTCATCAGGCCAGCCTTGGCGGCATCAATATTCTGGCGCTGTATCTGCAACAAACCCGTGGCATCCGCGCAGGCAAACTGCAAATGGGTCTGGATATCCTGATCGTGCTGGCGTCGATCCGCGTGGTCGGCTGGCAAGCACTGGCAGCTTCGGTGGTCGGCGCATTTGCACTGAATCTGGCGATCAGTCTGAACCACCGCCCGGGTCGCTACATGACAGTCTGATCCTGGCAGCAAGTTCCCTATCAGGCTGCGGGAGCACAAATTCCAGCAGCGCTGTCCATTTCCGCAGCAAGCGCACCATTTTGGAACAAGCACTCTATTTCGGTAATCCGCTGCCGGAAATGTCATCGCTTCTGTGTAAAATGAAGCGACGAAGTCGCGTTTTTACGCCCCGCCAACACTATGGCGACTGACGGTGTTTTGCCAGCGCAAACTGCCAGCCGCTCTTTACAGAAAGCCTGCAATGAATCAAGTCGTTATCAGTGGTACCGGTCTGTACACGCCTGCTGAATCTGTTTCCAATGAAGAACTGGTTGCCTGTTTCAACGCCTATGTGGAACAGTACAACCACGACAACGCCGCTGCGATTGCCGCCGGTGAACTGACTGCGCTGGAAGGTTCCAGCACCGCTTTTATCGAAAAAGCTTCCGGTATTCAGTCGCGTTATGTGATGAACAAAGAAGGCGTACTGGATGTGAAGCGCATGGTGCCGCGCATTCCGGAACGTGCGGATGACGAACAATCCATCATGTGCGAAATGGCCGTTGCCGCTGCCCGTCAGGCGCTGGAACGTGCCGGTAAAACCGCCGCTGATGTGGATGCCGTACTGTGCGCCGCCTCGAATATGCAGCGTGCTTATCCGGCAATGGCCGTCGAAATTCAGAATGCACTCGGCATCGACGGTTACGGTTTCGACATGAACGTTGCCTGCTCTTCCGCCACCTTCGGCATTCAGGCAGCGGTCGGCGCAATTCAGTCCGGTCAGGCACGTGCCGTACTGGTCGTGAATCCAGAAATTACCAGCGGCCACCTGAACTGGCGCGACCGCGACAGCCACTTCATTTTCGGTGATGCCTGTACCGCGATCCTGATTGAGCGCGCTGATCTGGCAACTTCTGCACATCAGTTTGAAATCGTCGGCCTGAAACTGAAAACTCAGTTCTCCAACAATATCCGCAATAACTTCGGCTTCTTAAACCGCGCCGATGAAAGCGGTGTTGGTCAGCCTGACAAACTGTTCCGTCAGCAAGGCCGTAAAGTATTCAAAGATGTCTGCCCTATGGCGGCGGAAGTGATCACCACTACCGTGCAGCAAGCCGGTCTGGCGGTCAACGATATCAGCCGTTTCTGGCTGCATCAGGCCAACCTGAACATGAACCTGCTGATCGCCCGCCTGATTCTGGGCCGCGACGCAACACCGGAAGAATCACCGACCATTCTGAACGAATACGCGAATACCTCGTCTGCCGGTTCGATTATCGCTTTCCACAAATATCAGGACGATCTGCAAAGCGGCCAGCAAGGCGTCATCTGCTCGTTCGGCGCCGGTTACTCTATCGGTTGCGTCGTGGTACGCAAACGCTGATTCACGCCGCTGAATCAGGTAACCACATCGCCGGCTGACATAACACCGGCCAGACACAAACCGCGCTACGGCGCGGTTTTTTATTTGTCTGCTGCGGTGCCGGTTTTTTGTACCACCATCAGCAACCGGCACGCTGCCTCCACAAAGACCATCACAAGTGCTCAGCTGTCATTACTGGCAATCATTCATCATCATCCGGCGTTGCGCGAATTGCCCGAAATTGTCTGAAACCACCTGAAAGTGCCCGAAATGCGGATTTTCGCATAGCACTCTGGCGGTCGTCGGCAGAAAGTCTGGCTGTCTGAAAATTGCTGATGCGGAGTTCTGCACAATCAACGCTACGGAATGCAGACAATCCGGCCTGATGGCGGCGCAGCGGGATGTTTGCTGAAAAAGACTAAGCCAGCAAAAAAGAGTAGCAGTCCGGTACTGTGTTCAGCAGTGAATCAACAGAGCGGTCAGAACTGCGGTTAGCGGTGAGTAGAGAGCAGAAACAAAAACGGAGCCGAACAGGCTCCGTTTTTTGGGGATGATCCGGCGTCAGGCTTTCAGCGCGGTTTCCAGAATTTTGTGTAACTCTTCCATCGAAGGCTGCCCCATATAACGCTTGAGGATTTTGCCTTTTTTGTCGATCACGAAAGTGGTGGGTGTCATGCGCACACCATCGAAGGCTTTGGCCAGTCCACCGTCCACATCCAGTGCTACCTGAAACGGTAACTGGCGGGTTTCGGTGAAGTTCAGTACATAGTTCGGCGGATCGTACTGCATCGCCACGGCGATAAATTCCAGACCTTTATCATGGTATTTCTGATAGGTCCGCACCATGTCCGGCATTTCTGCGACGCAGGTGGAGCAGGATGTGGCCCAGAAATTCACCATCACGACTTTGCCGCGCAATTGTTCGCTGCTGATTTTCTGGCCCTGCAGATTGGTAAAGCTGACCGGCGGCATCACCGGTTGTGCATTGCGCGCGACATTCAGTGCCCACAGCAAAGCACCCGCTGCGAGCGCAACAAACACGATAAACAAGCGAAAATGACGGGCGTTCAGAGACTTCAGCATGATCAATAATCCTGACAAAGGAGCAAGCGCATTGTACCCGTGTTACGGAAAACTGTGCGCCGCTTCCCTTCCCTGCATGATACGCATCAGAACAATTTTCCCAGCGGTATCACGATACCGGTAAATACGCTCCAGTCCGGACTGCCAGCCGCCAGACCGCGTGTGAAGCCGATATCCAGCGTCATTTTCGGGGTCGGGCTGTATGATACCGCCATCAGCAACTGGTGCTGGCTGGCAGTGCCGCGCCGGTAGGCAGTGCTCAGTTCTGCGGTCAGATCGGTTTTCTCCGCCACGCTCCAAGATGCAGCCGCAGACAAACCGGTTTGCCATGCTGAGCTTCCCGGTTCTGCAAAACCGAGACGACTGGTATTCAGATTGATATCCAGCGCACGGCTGCCATCGTCATAACTCCAGATGCCATTCAGCACATAATCGGTTTTGCCGCTGCCCAGACCGAATTTCGCGGTCGGCAGCTTATTGCCGAATTCCAGCCCCAGCGCACGTTTGTCGTCCAGCGCATACGCATATTTCAGGGTGATGCTGGTATCGCCGATGCCGCGCTGCGTGCTGCCGTCATCATTCTGCTGACGGAGATGTGCATCGCCACCGAGCAGCACGCCCCAGCGCGGATTGAAAGCCAGCTTCAGCAGATACGGCACACTGTCGCGATACAAGCCGTCACTGCGGCTGCGCGTGAAACCGGCTTCCAGTTCGAGCTGTCCGGTTTGCGGTAAAAATGCGGTGTTCGATACTGAAGGCCGGTAAGGTGTGACGCCATCCTCTTTTTCATCATCTGCATAAGAAGCCAGACTGATACAGCTCAGCAAACACAACAGGCTGATATGAACAGAAGGTTTCATCGAAGCTCCTAAACGGACGGCGGTGTAATCACTTTGCCATTAACGTGAGTGGTCAGCACAATCGCGGTAGAAGTAGAACCGAATGCATTGAGCTGATTAATCAGGCGCTGCAAATGTTCAACATCGGTTGCCAGCACTTTCATCACGCAGCCGTCTTCGCCGGTGACGGTGTAGCAATCAATAATTTCCGGACTTTGTGTCACGTATTGCGTGTACGGTCTGCCCTGTTGCGTCGAAATACGGATCATCGCTGTCATCTGATAGCCGAACGCTTTCGGATCGACCTCTGCGCGGTAACCGCGGATTACGCCGCTGGATTCCAGTCTGCGTATGCGCTCTGACACCGCAGGCTGACTCAGATGCACCTGCCGCCCGATTTCCGCATGTGACATACGGGCATCCTGCTGCAATAAAGACAAAATTTTCTGATCAAACTGATCGATTTTGGAATTCATAAGCAAATCACCGTTTTTCCCGATGAGTACACCTTATCAGAGCCTGATCACTTATGAAATCCTATTCAAGCATCGCGTGCAAATTGTTAGAGTAGCGTACAACACTTGCTTCGAATTTCAAGGAAAACCATGAAAGCCCGCCTCTCCGCCAGCCAGCTGGCCAGCCTTGCCGATCAGTATCAGACGCCGTACTGGGTGTATGACGCCAGCGTGATCCGCGCGCAGATTGCACGCCTGCGTGCCTTTGATGTGATTCGCTTTGCGCAGAAAGCCTGCAGCAATATTCACATTCTGAAATTAATGCGCGAAGAAGGCGTGCTGGTCGATTCCGTTTCGCTGGGTGAAGTGGAACGTGCGCTGGCAGCGGGTTTTGATCCATTGGCGCAGACTGATCATGCACCGATTGTATTTACAGCTGACGTACTGGATCAGGCAGCGATACAGCGCGTGACGGAACTGAATATTCCGGTTAACTGCGGCAGCCCGCAGATGCTCGAACAACTCGGTAAAGCCAAGCCCGGCCATCCGGTCTGGCTGCGTATCAATCCCGGTTTTGGTCATGGCCACAGCCGTAAAACCAATACCGGTGGCGAGCAAAGCAAGCATGGAATCTGGCACAGCAATCTGGATCAGGCACTGGCGATCATCGATCAGTATGGCTTGCAATTGCAGGGCTTGCATATGCACATCGGCTCCGGCGTGGATTACAGCCATCTGCAGGCAGTCGGCGACGCGATGGTGGCGCAAGTCAAGTCGCTGGGCCGTGATCTGAAAGCGATTTCCGTTGGCGGTGGCTTGTCGATTCCTTACCGCGACGGTGAAGCGGAAGTCGATACCGATCATTACTTCACAGTCTGGCAGGCAGCCCGCCGCGAAATCGAAGCGCATCTTGGTCATGCGATCAGTATGGAAATTGAACCGGGTCGTTTTCTGGTTGCTGAATCAGGTTTGCTGGTGGCGGAATTGCGTGCGCAAAAGCAGGCGGGGAATAATTTCTTTGCGCTGGTGGATGCCGGCTTTAATGATCTGGCGCGTCCGGCCATGTATGGCAGTTACCACCGCATAAGCGTGTGCACCCGCGACGGGCAGGAGCGCACAGGAGCATTGCAGCCAACCGTGGTGGCGGGTCCGCTGTGCGAATCCGGCGACGTATTCACGCAGGAAGACGGCGGCGTTGTGACCACACAAAATCTGCCGGTGGCAGAAATCGGCGATTTGCTGGTATTCCACGATGCCGGTGCTTACGGCGCCAGCATGTCATCGAATTACAATTCCCGTCCGCTGCTACCGGAAATTCTGGTGGAGCAGGATCAGGTGAAACTGATACGCCGTCGCCAGACGATACAGGAACTGATCGCACTGGAAACCGGCATCTGATTTTTATTTATCAATATTTGTATTGATATTGATATTGATATTTTAAAATCCGAATCAGCATTCCATGCGGAAATAAAAAAGCACGCTGTCAAAGCGTGCTTTTTTGTATCCGGCGATAACTCATTTCCCCGGTGGCTCATCCAGTATGCCGGCTTTACGGGCACGCATTAAGCCGTGATTTATCTGATCAATCAAGCCCTGATCTTTATCGGCACGAATCGCAAAATGCAGCGTATCTGCCATCAGCGGTTCCGGCGATGCGACCAGCTTCACATCATCGAGCCCGCCGACACCGGCAGGTTGCTGATCACGTATCGTTTGTAAACGACGTTCTATCCACGCAGGATTGGCAACCGGACTGGCAAACAGTGCGGCATCCATGCGTTTAAATAATAATTTATAAATACGTGAAATTGGCTGCGGGTGATCCTGCTCCAGCTTAAATACTTTGTCGCGCATCATTTCGAATTCATCAGTGAACTGAAATCCGCGTGGCACACCAATCACTTTACCTTTTAAGTCCTGCAGACTCTTCACCGGAAACTGCGCATCAGCACGGGTCACGACAAAAATATACCGCGTCACAACCTGCTGTGAGTAATGCAGGGTTTTCTCACGTTCTTTGTTTTTGCTGATGCCAAAAATTAATCCCTCGCCCTGCTCCACCATTTTCAGAGCCCGCGGCCACGGCAGACACACCCGTTTCAGTTGTAATTGTTCCGTAGCGCTGATGAAGTCCAGTAAATTCCGGGTCGTATCCGATGGCACTGGGCCGGCACATTGTCCGTCCGGTGTTTCCTGAGTAAATACCTGATATTCGAGTGCTGCTGCCGGCAATCCGGTGCATAGTAAAGTAGCAAGCGCCACATAACGGATAACAGCTAACGCTTGAAGACAAGGTGAAGACACAGCACTCATAGATATCAGGCTCAGAAATGATGGACTGATTCTGGCACAGAGTACGTATAAATCTGCCGAAAAACTGGTATTAACGCTTATTTGGTACAGGTTTGCAGAAATTGCCGTAGCTTTTCTGCGACGCTGCGGCTATGCGTACCAAATCCGATATGACCAGTGTCTGCCAGGGTCATCAATTCTGCGCGTCCTCCGGCTTGCTGATAGCTGGCCGTAAAACGCTGTGATTGCGAAAGTGGTACGGTCTGATCCTGTTCACCATGAATCAGTAACAGTGCCGGCAGCGCTTCCTTGCGGCGTTTGATCTTATCTCGCTGATCCAGTTGCCATTGCGGGCTGGCTTTCTGATACAGCGCAGCAGCCTGCGGATATGCTGCGCCCGTCAGCGCTTTCAGCATCACACGCGGCGACATCATATCCTGCCGGTCAGGATCAGCAGTTTGCCACCAGGCGGGTAAATCCAGCGGCGCACCGTGCAATGCTGCGCAACGCAAAGGCGAAGTGTTCGTTGTTTCCCACCGGCCGGGCGTAGTCTGCGATAAGGCCAGCAAATGCGCTCCGGCAGAAATACCGATGCCTGCCATACGTTTGCCATCGCCACCGTATTGCGCTGCATGTTGCTGCAACCAGCCCAGCACACATTTCATATCTTCGATCTGGGCCGGAAAGCGTGCTGCAGGCGCCAGCCTGTATTCAGCGGCGGCAGCAACATAGCCTTGCTGACTCAGCCATTGCAGCAACTCCGGATAATCCTGACGGCTGCCGCCTATCCAGCCACCGCCGTGCACAACCACCACCACAGGCGCTGGCTGCTGCAAACGCTGAGCCGGTGGCAGAATATCCAGCGATAAACCCTGACACAGCGGCACGGTTTGCAGCGCCGCGACAGATACGCCGTGCAACAGGGTAAAACTCAGCAGGCAAACGAGTCGTGCAGGCAGCATACAGGTTCAGTTCAGGGTCAGCGGAATATCCGGCAGACGGGCAGAACGGCTGCCCGGCAACGGCGGATTGTCTGCGGCATGATACGTGAACACCAGCGAGAATTTCGTCTGCTGCGTCTGATTATTCCCTGCCGCGTGGAATAACTGGCTGTGGAACAACAACACATCGCCCTGCTGCAAAGGTACGGCCACGGCCTGTTTCAGTAAATCCTGATTGTCCGGATGATCTTTGATCAGAAACTGCAAATCATCGAGCTGGCCTTCATGCAGCGTCAGTTTGTGCGTTCCCGGTATCACCCACAGACAACCGTTTTCCACTGTTTCATTCCGCAAGGCCAGCCATGCGGAAACCAGATCGGCACGCGCAAATTGCCAGTAACGGCTGTCGCGATGCCAGCCGGTGGCTGTGGAATAGCGCGGCTGCTTAGTCATGATGCAGTTGTGATGTGCCTGCGACAAAGCAGCGCCTTCGCCGAGCAGACTGATCAACGGTGCGGCCAACTGCGCGCCGGTGGCCCACTGCGCCAGTTCCGGACTGCGCGCATATGCCTGCAGCAAACGACGCGCTGTCATGCCACCTTCCGCATCACGCGATGCCGGTGCGCCCGGATAGCGGGTATCCGCTTCGTATTCAATCTCACCGCAATGACTGGCCAGCGCGGCTTGTGCATCCGCAACAATCTGCTGACAGTATGCCTGGTCTGCCAGACCCGGCAGCACCAGATAGCCATGCTCACGGAAGAAAGCGATCTGTGTAGGGTTCAACATCTGCAGTTCCTGCAAAAAACTGGTATTGTTCCACAGGCAAAGCAAGACAGGGAAAACAGTTATGCGAATTTTCTGCCGCAGCAGTTTTGTCTGACAAGCATTGCAAACAACGGTTTTGCAACAAAGCTGTGATTGCTTTCCGCGCCAAAACTGCGGATTACACAGCTTTTTGCGCCGCATCAGGAATTCGGGCAATAATGTGGATTAGAACCGGATACGGTGGCTACCCGCCACGGTGTGACCGGCACCACTGCCTGCAAGGGCCAGCCCCTTGCTCCACCCTGCGCAGCCCGGACCCCGGGTCAGGCAGCACTGAAGCCATTATCCGTGGCTGACACGGCAAACATGCTCTGATGAACCGCAGAAGTCACAGACTTCATTTCATCCGTATCCTGCGCCTTCACGGCGGGCGGGTCACGGCTGATATGCAGTCCGCACTTGCTGCATTTATTTTTTAAGATTGTATTTAACATGACGCAAATACTGGAAAACATTAACGTCAGCGCGTTCGACAATATGCCGACGCCTGAAGAACTGCACGCTAAACTGCCACTCAGCGAAACCGCTGGCAGCGTCGTAGAACAAAGCCGCAACACACTGCGCGCGATTCTGGAACGTAAAGACCCGCGCCTGTTTGTGGTGGTGGGGCCATGCTCGATTCACGATCCGGTCGCCGGTCTGGATTACGCGCGCCGACTGAAAGCCCTGCAGGCAGAACTGGAAGATGTGATGGTGCTGGTCATGCGTGTATATTTTGAAAAACCACGCACCACCACCGGCTGGAAAGGCTTCATCAATGATCCGTATATGGATGATTCTTTCCGTGTCAATGAAGGCATGGAAAAAGCACGTCAGTTCCTGCTGGATGTCTGTGAACTGGGCTTGCCAACAGCGACCGAAGCACTGGACCCGATTTCGCCGCAATATCTGGGTGATCTGATCACCTGGACAGCGATCGGCGCACGTACCACCGAATCCCAGACTCACCGCGAAATGTCATCCGGCTTATCCACGCCGGTCGGTTTTAAAAATGGCACCGACGGTGACATCGGTATCGCGATCAATGCGATTCTGTCGGCATCGCATCCGCATTCTTTCCTCGGTCTGAATGCACAGGGCCGTGTTTCCATTGTCCGCACCAGCGGCAATCCGCATGGCCACGTAGTGCTGCGCGGCGGCGGTGACCGCCCGAATTACGATACGGTTTCGGTCGCGATGGCACAGCAGGCGCTGGTGAAAGCCAAACTGCCGCCGAATATCGTGATCGATTGCTCACACGCCAACAGCTACAAAAAACCGGAACTGCAACCGCTGGTGATGGCCGATGTGGTTAATCAGATTGCCAACGGTAATCAGAATATTGTCGGCGTGATGATTGAATCAAATCTGGCAGCCGGCAATCAATCGATTCCGGCAGATCTGAGTCAGCTGAAATACGGTTGCTCGGTCACCGATGCCTGCGTGGACTGGGAAACCACCGTCACCATGCTGCGTTACGCAGCAGAACGTCTGCGCAGCGCGAAGAAAGCCTGAAGCTTTTCCGCGCAACATTCACCTGATAAAGAAACAACAATTCATCTTAAATAGATTGCAAAAATGATGTCATCTGCACAAAGATGGTGATGTTATAAATTGTTGACATGACGCCGGCAATGTACCGGCGTCTTTTTTTTCAGGGAAAACCATGTCTTATCTGCGTATTTTCAGCATTTCCGCGCTACTCAGCGCCAGCCTTGCCGTACCGGCTCAGGCACAACAATCTTCTGCACCAACCGATCCGCGTGCAGTGGCTTTGCAAGCTGCCTACGATGCCGCTGCCAAAGTAAAAACAGATGGCCCGGCCGTCATTCATCTGAACGATCAGGCCGATCTGAAACTGCCCGCCAATCAGATTTATATCCCGATGCCGGAAGCCGGACGCATTATGCAGGCGATGGGTAATCACAATGACCCGACCACACTGGGTTTGATTTTCCCGCGCGAAGGCCAGTGGATGGCGGTCGCTAAATGGGAAAAATCCGGTTACATCAAAGATGATGATGCGAAAAACTGGAATGCCGATGATTTGCTGAAAAGCCTGAAAGAAGGCACGGAAGAGCAAAACAAAGAACGCGAAAAAATGGGCATTCCAGCGATTATGGTTGATCGCTGGGCAGAAGCACCGCGTTACGATGCTGCCAGCCATCGTCTGGTCTGGTCCATTCTTGCCAAATTAAAGCAAGGTGAAGATCCTGATCCGGGCGTCAACTACAACACCTATGCGCTGGGACGTGAAGGTTATATCAGCGTGAATATGATTACTTCCGCCAGCCAGATCGCGACGGATAAAGCCCAGGCACAAACGATACTGGATAGTCTGCAGTTTAACGAAAGCAAACGCTACGCTGACTTTAATCCGGCGACCGACAAAGTGGCTGAATACGGACTGGCCGCACTGATTGCCGGTGTCGCCGCGAAAAAACTCGGCTTTTTCGCGATCATCGTCGCTTTCCTCGCCAAATTTGCCAAACTGGCGATTGCCGGCGTGATTGGTCTGGGCATGGCAGCCCGCAAATTCTTCAGCAAGAAAGAAGAAGATGCACCGGTCGCTGTGCCGCAAGATCACAATAACGACCAGCCGAAAACCGGTACCTGAGTCCGCTGCTGACACCGCTGCACGACAAGGCAGCGGTGTCGCACTGGCGCGTGAGTTCGTATCTCACACCTTCTGCCAGCAAATGCACTTGCTGACTCAAGCCCCTCCTTCCCCGGACTCTGCTCTTCAAGCACCCCTGCCTCGTGAAGCCACCTGCAGCCGTCTGAAATGGCCAGAAATGGTTCGAAAAGGCCTGTTTGCGGATTTCAGCATAGCAAAATCGCTGTCGTCGGCAGAAAGTGCGGGCCTCCGTAAAATCAAAATGCGGAGTTCTGCATAACGACCACGGTTCCGTGAAAGGCTTTACCGGATCACGAGGCAAAAACAAACCGCCCGGCGGATAACTCCGGCGGGCGGTTTTTGTTGGTATCAGTAGATACCTTTTGCTGTGTGACTTATGCCTCAGATTGTCAGGCAGACTGTCGGCCACCTGACGAGCACGCTTTCAGCAGATTACTTCGGTGCAGCCGCTTTTTTCGCAGCACCGGCGAAATCACCTGCGTACACATGAGACAGCAGTTCAGGCTTGATCATGCTGCGGATCGCGGCATTGACCTGATCCAGTGTCACTGCCTGCAGCTTGTTATCACGCTCTTCATGCCATTTCATCGTGCGACCCAGATTGGCATTGCTGCGCAAGTAGTTAGCCAGTACTTTGTCCTGTGCACGGATCACTTTGGTTTCCTGCTGGATCGCTTTTTTCGCTTCATCCAGCTCTTCCGCAGTGATACCGTCTTTAACGAAGCGGTCCAGCTCTTCTTTGACACCGGCTTTCAGCTTATCCAGATTTTGCGGTGCAAACATTGCGTACACCAGCAGACGGGATGCCGGATCCTGAGAATTGACTGCCAGCTGGCTGCCTGCACCGTAGCTGATGCCGTCTTTCTGACGCAGACGGTTAAACAGACGGGATTTGATACCTTCACCCAGAATCTGGTTCGCCACTTTCAGTGCCGGCACTTCTGCAGTGCTGTCACTGATTGCCAGCGGCAGAACAGCCAGATACATCGCATTGGCTTTATCCGGTGTTTCAAAACTTTCGGTGCTGGCTTTCGCCTGTGCTTTCAGCAACGGTGCGCGCTGATACGTTTGTTTCGATTTCCAGTCGCCAAAGGCTTTGTTCAGCGCTTCTTTGATCTGCGCATTGTCAAAGTCACCGACGATGGAGAACTCTGCATTGTCTGCACCCAGGAATTGCTGATAGAAGTTTTTCGCGTCATCCAGTTTGGCGGCACTGTACAGTTTCAGCGATTCTTCCAGCGTGTAATCGTAACGGATGTCACCAGGCTGATAACCGGTGTTGCTCAGGCGTTTCAGCGCGTTCGATGCGACTGCCTGTGGCTCATTACGCTGGGCTTCAATCGCTGCCAGATTTTCTTTTTGCAGCGTATCAAATTCTGTCTGTGGGAAAGTCGGACGACGCAGGATGTCGGACATCAGTTCGATCAGTTGCGGCAGATTAGAACGCACGGTTTCAAACTGAATATTCACATTCTGACCGCTGTGAGAAACACTGAGTTTCGCTTTCAGTTCTTCCAGACGGCTGGCGATATCAGAACGGCTGTATTTGCCTGCGCCGCGCATCAGCATATCAACCGCAACATCCATATTCACGGACTGATTCATCAGACTTTGTTCAGTACCCAGATGCAGAGTGACCGCACCGCTGACGGTTTCGCCGCGGTTTTTCTTGCTCAGCAGACTGACTTTTGCACCGTTTGCCAGTTTAGTGTTTTCGGTACGTTTATCGATATTTGCAGTGCTGGTATCGAAGGTTTCACCGGCTGCCACTGCGGCGCGGCCTTTATAGCCATCCACCAGTTTTGCCACATCCGGAGTATCCGGAATTTCAGCGCGTTCCGGTTTCGCTACAGGAATATACTGACCGAAGCTGCGGTTATCTTCTTTGAAGTAATTCAGCGCAACACGTTGTACATCTTGCAGTTTCAGTGCTTCGATGCGGTCACGTTCGATGAAGAACATGCGCCAGTCGCCCAGTGCGATCGATTCAGACATCGCAACGCACAGCTTTTGCGGATCATTGATGGTTTTTTCAATGTCGTTCAGCAGCGAAGTTTTTGCAAGTTTCAGTTCTTCTTCGGTTACTGGTTGTTTCGCAAAACCTTCGACGGTATCGACCAGTACTTTTTTAGCCTGATCCATGCTCTGATCTTTACTCAGCACGGCCAGATACATCGCATAGCCCGGTTCTGCCAGACTGAAAGGCATTTCACCAACGCCAACCGCCATTTTTGTATCCACCAGTTTTTTATGCAAACGGCCATTCGGTGCATTACCGATAATGTGGCTGACTGCAGCAATCGCTGCGGCATCCGGATGGCTGCCAGCGGAGGTCGGATACAGTACAGCAGCCATTTGCTGGTCAGTGACGCGACGTACAGTCACTTCACGCACGCCGTCACGCGGTGCTTCGCGGGTCCAGGTTTTTTCCAGCTGACGTGTTGGTTTTGCCAGTTTGCCGAAGTTCTTTTCGATCAGTTCCAGCGTTTTCTTCACATCGAATTTACCTGCCACCATCAGCACAGCGTTGTCCGGCTGATAGTATTTGCGGTAGAACGCTTGCAGATTATCGATCTTCACGCCTTCCACGTCGGCTTTCGCGCCGATCGTGTTATGGCCGTAGTTGTGCCAGTCAAATGTCACAGCGGCCAGTTGTTTCCACAGTACGCGGAAAGCATTGTTTTCGCCGATTTCCATTTCGTTACGCACAACGGAAAATTCAGTATCCAGATCGCTGCGGGCGATACGGGAATTGACCATACGGTCTGCTTCCATTTCCAGCGCCCATTGCAGATTATCGTCAGAAGCCGGGAAAGTTTCGAAGTAGTTGGTACGGTCGTAGAAAGTGGTACCGTTGAATTGCATACCGCGTTTGCTCAGTTCCTGCATGATGTTGCCGCGCGCTTTGGTGCCTTTAAACACCATGTGCTCCAGCAAGTGAGCCATACCGGTTTCACCATAGCTTTCGTGACGGGAACCGACCAGATACGTCACATTGACTGTTGTGGTTGGCTTGGATGCATCCGGCGCCAGCAACACGCGCAGGCCATTGGCCAGACGGTATTCTGTGATCCCTTCCACGGAAGTAGCAGCGGTCGCCGCTGCAGCTGCCGACGCTTTTGGCGCAGCAGCCAGAGCCGGCATTGCTGAAACAGCGCTGAATGCCAGCGCAATTGCAAAGCAAACGGGTTTCAATTTCATGGTGTATCCAGTTCTTTCTGTAAAAATTTTGAAGTTTGCAGCGTGCTTGCTGCAGACCACACCGGGATTGCGGTGTCGGGCAATATAGCAAAAAAAGTATTTTTTTACATTTTTTTGCACTCAGGACACAAAAAAACAGCCTGTGATGCAACATCACAGGCTGTCAGACCATTAAACAATAGTTTAGTTTCAACACACACCGGTAATCAGACAACGGGATTACCGTTTAAGCCGTTTCGTACTCTCAGGCAGTGCGTAAAGCACGCATACAGGCGCGATAACTGTGCTGAATCGCATCCTGACGGATATGACGTCCGTCTGATACCACTTTGTGTCCGCCGGCATACACATCGCGCACCAGATTATCGTTACCGGCCAGCAACCAGGTATTCAGCACTTGCTGCACCGGTAAATTGGCCAGATTCGGATGTTCTGCATCCAGCACCACCAGATCAGCCTGATAACCGGGCTGTAACTGGCCGGTGCGGCGGCCGCTGGCTTGTGCGCCACCCGCCAGCGCCTGTTGCCACAGGAAATCGCCGACCCGCTTCTGCTCCGCGCTGTGCGCAATATTGCGGCCCTGCAAGCGCAAACGCTGACCATATTCCAGCCAGCGCAACTCTTCCACCGGACTTTGTGAGACATGGCTGTCACTGCCGACACCGAAACGCCCGCCCTGCGCCAGATATTCAGGCAACGGGAAGAAGCCATCGCCCAGATTTCCCTCGGTCGTGGTGCAAATACCCGCAACCGCGCCGGATTGTGCAATCGCCGTGACTTCGGCAGCATCCAGATGGGTTGCATGTACCAGACACCAGCGACTATCCACTGCCAGATCCCCGGTCAGCAAAGCCACCGGACGTTTGCCGTGGGCGGCGACACATGCATCGACTTCGCGCATTTGTTCCGCGATATGGATATGCACCGGACGGTCAGCAGGCATGGCTGCCAGTACGCGACCTATCTGCTCTGTGGTAGTGGCACGCAGGGAATGTGGTGCAACACCGACTTCGACTTGCGCAGAGCGGAAACGCTCCAGCCTGCTGATCAGATCCAGAATGCTGTCTTCATCGGTACGGAAGCGGCGCTGATCTTCACGTAAAGGCTGCTCCAGAAAATCCGCGTAGCTGTACAACACCGGCAGCATCGTGATCGCGATACCGGCGCTGTCGGCTGCAGCCAGCAGGCGTTCCGACATTTCAGCCGGATTGTCATACCAGTCACCACCAGGGGCGCGGTGTAAATAATGGAATTCACATACACCGGTATAACCGTGACGCAGACATTCCATATACAACTGCGCAGCGATGGCTTCCAGCTGATCCGGACGCAATTGCAGTGCATAGCGATACATCAGTTCGCGCCATGTCCAGAAGCTGTCTTTGCTATCGCCTGCCACTTCAGTCAACCCTGCCATCGCTCGCTGAAACGCATGCGAATGCAGATTGGTGATACCCGGCAGCACCAGTTCAGCACTGGCTTCACCCACTTGTTGCGCCACACCGGTTTCCAGCTGTGTCAGCGTGCCGCTTGCATCCCAGTGCAAACGTACATTCTCTGTCCAGCCCTGTGGCAGATATGCCTGTTGCGCGTATAAAGTATTTTTTTCAGACACGGTTCAGCCTTTCTGTTGTGCTTGCGCCCAGTTCACGCAAGCCTGCAATAATTCCTGCAGCAACGGTTGTACCTGCGCAGCGTTGTCAGGCAGATATATAAACGGTGCGCTTTCATTCATATACACACACTGCGCCATTTCCAGCTGCACTGCGTGAATATCTTGCTGCGGCTGACCATACTGGCGTGTGATATAACCACCTTTGAAGCGTCCGTTAAAAACATGCGAATAGGCCTGCGCATGAGCTGAGGTCTGCAATACACCAGCCAGCGCTGCGGATAATCCGGCATCACAGGATTTACCGTCTGCCGTACCAAAATTCAGATCCGGCAATTTGCCTTCAAAAAAGCGCGGAACGACCGAAGCAATCGAATGTGCATCCCACAACACCACTGTACCGAACTGCTGTTTCAGACGCTGTAACTCGCTTTGCAATTGCTGATGATACGGCTGCCAGTAAGTGTCAATACGGCGCTGGATTTCCTGTGCATCCGGCTGCTTACCTTCTGCATACAAGGCTTGTTTATGAAATGTATCGACCGGACATAAGCCTGTTGTGTCTTGTCCCGGATACAGATTCGCATTGTCCGGCGCGCGGTTTAAATCAATTACATAGCGCGATTGCTGCGCTACCAGCAGCGAGGCACCCAGCTGTTCCGCCATGTTGTACAGCGCTGGCAAATGCCAGTCGGTATCCGCCAGCACCGCCGCTTCCGGCAATAATTGTTGCTGCACTTCCGGTGCGATCTGTGTGCCGACATGCGGCATGGAAATCAGCAAGGGCACCGAACCGGCGCGGAAAGTAAAAACTTCGGACATGATGTTTCCTTATCGGTGAAGTAAGCGCTGCCGTATGCGGTCAGCGGCAAGACAAGTCTGTTGTATCCATTCCGTGATGTGATGGCTGGCACGTTGCGATGGTGCCATCAGCGATACCGTGGCGATCAGTTGTGCGCGTGGCAGCAATACCGGCGCACTGACACCCCAGACACCCTGATCAACTTCGTGCTCACTGACCGCATAACCGCGCTCGCGGATTTGCTGCAGGCATGCACTGAATTGCATCACCGCCGTATTACCCGGCTGATCCGCCGTATCCGGCAAAGCTTCCACCAGCAAGGGTTGCACCAGTGCCTCCGGCAAATGTGCCAGCAAGGCTTTGGCCGAGGCACCACGTATCGTCGAGCGCGCCACGCCTTTGACAAAGCTGCAACGCAAAGCATACTGACTCTCGACCAGATCCAGACAAACAATATGCCCATGAAGGAAGCACAACAATCCAGCACTTTCACCAGTACGGGAAGACAAAGCCTCAAGTTCTGGTCGGGCTGCTTGCATCAGCCAGGAATGCTGATCAAAACCGTGCGCCAGTTGCACCGACATCGGTCCTGGCTCATACAAACCAGTATGCGCATGTTCCTGCACCCAGCCCCATTTTTTCAATATCTGTAAATGACGATAAACGGTACTCAAAGGTACATCCAGCGCCTCCACCATTGCACGCGCCGATACCGGCTCTGCGGCCCTTGCTAACAAGGCCAGAATTTGTAACGCACGTTCGGTTGGAGAGAAAGTCATCAGATTACACACAAAAAAAGAATCAATGCATGCTAATCACAGAAATCAGGAATCACAAGATTAAATTCCCATTTTTTGAGAATTAATCGATTTTCCTGGTATCAAAATACGCATCTTACGGAGCCCCAGCACAAATCTTGCTTAATCGACATATCGCAAAACCGCGTACTTATGCTATTTTCAAGAGTTTTCCGAAGTGGTCTGCCAACGGTAGTTTTTTCACTTCAGATAATCAGGTTGTCGGATCACTATGACAGATTTTTTTTCAGCGCTGTTACGCAAACCGCGCATGCTTGCTGCAACACTGGCTTTGATGTTCGGCGCTTTATATGTCAGCCAATGCTGGAGTCCTTCTTCCTACGGTTTTGTCCTGGAACAATTCTGGCAATCACCGCAAACCGGTATTGTCGCGGGTAAGCCGCGTCCGGTGCGCAGCGACGAATGGTCTGTCGTCACGCCGCTGACACAGGCAACAGTCAACAATCATTTAGAGCGCTATAACAAAACTTCTTTGTATCAGGAAGATTTGCGCATCAATTACGGTATGCCAATTGCTGACTGGGGCATGGCACTTAAACCGACCATGTGGGCGTATTTGCTAACGGATCCAGCTTACGCTTACTCTCTGCACTGGTATCTGATCTTTGTGCTATTTATCGCAGGATATGCACTGCTGTTTCGCAAAGCCGGACTCAGTGCGGGACTCAGCGTTATCATCAGCATGAATCTTTATCTGACTGGGTTCTCACAGTTCTGGTGGAATGAAAAAGGTCCTGTTTTCGCACTGTTTCCATGGGTACTGCTGCCCTGGATGACCAGCTGGCCACTCTGGTTGCGTGCACTGACCGGATACTGGTTGGCCGCAAGCTGGCTACTGACCAATTTCTACCCGCCCGTACAAGTCTCACTGGCCTTTGTCGGCATTATTTATATGCTGACAGTACGCCCTGATCTGTTCCGCAAATCCACCCTTCCTGCCGTGCTGATGGCTGGTGCTGCAGCAGCCGGAACGACTGTATGGTATTTATGGGATTACCTGAGCCAGACTGCGACGACTTTATATCCGGGTGGCCGCCATGTGGGAGGCGGTGGCGTCTCAGCCCAGGTTGCAGCTTCATGGTTTTTTCCTGCCATTAGTTTTGATCGTCTTTACCGCCCTCTGACTGATACCAATATTTCCGAAACCGGCGCAGTCGGGATGTACCTGTTCCCCCTGTTAATGTGTTTTACTGATCTCCGTGCATTGCGTACATCAATGCAAACCACTGCACTGGGTCGTCAGTTGCGCATCGCAGGTTCTGGACTGGCCATGATGTGTGCCTGGATCTTGTTACCGCTGCCAGCCTGGGCGGGCAAAATATTCCTGTGGGATCACATTCCGCCGGTACGCATGCAATTTGCGAGCGGAGTTCTGATGACTTTCATCGCGGTTCTGATCCTGAAACATGCACAATTGCGGATAAGCTTAGCGCGTACCGGCATATTTACAGCTCTGACTATCGGCTGTTGGCTGCTGTTCAAATATGGCGCAGGCTACATCGTCTGGGAAGACCTGATTTTCCTCGGGATATTGCTTATCTGTCTGCTGCTGGTTCACAAAAAAACGGACAAACTGAAACACCATCTGGCACTTATCTCTTGTCTGCTTGCATTCATTGTGTTTGGCCGGTTCAATCCCTTGCAATCTGCCTGGCCGATTTTTCATTTACCGCAAACACAGGTACTCAGTAGTTTGCGGCAAATGCAAAATGATAATCAGGGTGTTCTGGCAGCCAGCGGTTTTATCGGGGCGACACTGAACGGTGCTGGCTTCCGCTCGGTCACACATGTCACACCCGTGCCACATCTGGCTTATTGGGCTGCCCAGTTTCCTGCAATGCAGCAAGGGCAGCGGCTGCAGGTATTTAATCGCTACTCGCATTTACAGCTGGATGACATTACTCAGCCTTACAGCCCGCGATTGGATGTCGTAGTAATTCCGCTCACGCATTTTCAGCCTGGCATACCACATCGTGTCAGTCTGGCGGTTAGCAACACAGCACAACTCACCACCGGTGGTCGCTTTATCGTGACAAACAATGAACACGGTCTGATACTGAAAGGCTGGCTGCCTGCTGATTTTCTACTGAGCAATACTGTTTTTCAAATCAACGGCGTTTCTGCTGATACGGCAAATGCAGCTCGCATATATCAGCTCTCACCTGCTGAATCCATCATGGATGGTGACGATCAGCAAACTCCGATTCCATTATTAAACGGATTTTCGATACATCTGCCGGAACAGTTATCCCTCCGCTGCCTGACTCTGACAGCGCGTCAGAACTCTGATGGAAAAGCGATACTGATCCGCAACCCTGACTCTACGACTGCGTGCCCGACATGAACGATTCCTATTTACAACCCCGCGTTGCTGTTCTGATTCCTTGCTACAACGAAGAAATCAGTGTCTGCAAAGTCATCGATGATTTCCGTGCTGCCTTGCCGGATGCAGAAATTTACGTGTTCGACAATAACTCTACAGATAACACCTGCACCGTTGCACGCTCTGCCGGAGCAACAGTAATTACGGCGCACCAGCAGGGCAAAGGCAATGTCGTACGCCGCATGTTTGCCGATGTGGATGCCGATGTGTACATCATGGTAGATGGCGATGCAACCTATGATGCATCCTCAGCGCGCGCGTTGATGCAAGCACTGATTGATCAGAATCTGGATATGGTAGTTGGCTGCCGCATAGATGAGGGTGAAGCGGAAAATTACCGTCCGGGTCACCGCTGGGGTAACCAGTTACTGACGCGCTCAGTCAGCACCATTTTTGGTGGTGAGTTCACCGATATGCTTTCTGGTTATCGTGCATTCTCACGCCGCTTTGTGAAATCATTTCCTGCCCTGGCCAAGGGCTTTGAGATTGAGACAGAGCTGACGATACATGCACTGGAACTACGTATGCCTTATGGTGAAATTCAGACACGCTACGGCGCACGTCTGGAGGGCTCAGTCAGTAAATTATCGACCTACAAAGACGGTTTTCGCATTCTTTGCACCATTATGCGTTTTTACATGACAGAACGTCCGGTGCATTTTTTCAGTCTGATCGGAGGCTTACTGGCGTGCGTCTCATTATTGCTGTTTTTCCCGATACTAGCGCATTATGTAAACGCTGGTGATGTGCCGCGTTTACCGACTGCTATTCTGAGTTTTGGTTTATTACTGGCCGGTTTGCTGTCATTTTTATGCGGTCTGATACTGGACAACGTCACCCGTGGACGACATGAAATGAAACGTCTCGCTTATTTATCAGTACCCCGTCTGGATTTGCGTCGTCGCCATGCTCAGTAAAGAATTTTTCCGGTTCGCGCTGGCAGGCGCGGCCGGATTTATCGTTGATGCCGGCATCCTGCACCTGTGTCAGCCTGCGCTGGGCTACTACGGCGGCCGGGCATTGTCGTTTGCCTGCGCCGTTTTCACCACCTGGCTGATTAACCGCAGCCTGACATTCCGTAACAAACACAGTGGATTATCCTTGTGGCAGGAATTTCTGCGTTATGTGTCGCTGATGCTGGCAGGCGGTGCCGTCAATTACGGCTGCTATGTGGTACTGACACTGGTTTCCGCTACCGTGCGCGAATTCCCTGTGCTTGGTGTGGCTGCCGGCAGTATTGCCGGCATGCTGGGGAATTATCTGTCCGTAAAATTCTTATTATTCAAGCATCAGGAATGAACCCGGCTACGAGAATCCATCCCGGCTTCATCAGCGTTTACGCTGCTTACCCCATAAATCACAATAGGTTGTGACGTTTTCAAAATTATCGCTGCTACCATCGCTTTCGATGATTTTGATAAAGCCGTTCGGCTTTTGCGGTGTTGGTGCTGCACCGCAATTGGTATGCACCCAGTGAATACCTTTGCTGCCATCGTCATACAGCTGGCCGCACAGTGCGAGTTTGTCGCCGGTGCGGATCTGCGCCAGCGATTCCGGCACTTGCTTGCTGTTTTTTTCGTAACCCTGGGCGAAGACGTTATCAATCGCCACATCGTAAATATCATTGCTGCCGTCCGGCTTGACTTTCAGATGGGTATGCGACAGTTCAACGCCTTTCAGAAATTTGCCGGAAGTGAATTTCGGCCCTTTCACCACCGTAGCAGTCATATAGCTGCCTTTTCCTGCGTCGCATTGTGCTTTGTTTTCATCGGCATGTGCCACACCGGCACATAACAACAGCGCTGCCAGCATCCACCGTGATTTCTGCATTTTTTATTCTCCCGATCATTGTTCCGTGCACAGCGTTTCCGGAACTAGTTATACAAATTGCAGTCCATTGTAGTGCCGCGCTGGCGGCGATCCAATCCTTTCCATGAGAAAAATATGAAAATCCGACATTTATCCATCGCAGGATTCGTCAGCCTGATGAGTCTGCAGGGAGGAGTCAGTATGGCCGCTTCCAATACCGACAGCGTCAAGCCGCCGGTCGCTGCAACCAGTCAGTGGCAGGAAGTCCGCCACGGCGAAACGGTGACTGATCCTTACCGCTGGCTGCATAAAAAAGACGACCCGAAAGTCATCGACTATCTGAAAGCAGAAAATGCCTACACCGATGCGATGACCGCGCACGTGAAACCGCTGGCCGATAAGCTGTTTCAGGAAACCCGCGCCCGCATGAAAGAAACCGATCTGTCGGTGCCGGTACGTCGCGGCAACTACTATTACTACAATCGTTTTGAAGCCGGTAAGCAATATCCGTTTTACTGCCGCCGTCCTGCAGCTGCAAATGGTCAGGACGATGTGAATGGCAAAGAAGAAATTCTGCTGGATGGCAATGCGCTGGCAGAAGGTCAGAAATTCATGGGCATGGGCGGCACGTCGCTGAGTCCGGATGCGAATCTGATCGCGTACTGGGTGGATTACACCGGGTTCCGCCAGTTCCGTCTGCAAGTTAAAGATTTACGCAGCGGTAAAGTGCTCAGCGATACCGTTGAGCGTGTGACCAGCGTGGCCTGGGCGGCGGACAATCAAACCCTGTTTTATACACAGGAAGATCCGGTCACCAAACGTTCTGACCGCTTATTCCGCCTGAAACTGGGCAGTCAGCCTGAGCAAGTGTATTACGAAGCGGTTGAACAATTCGCGCTGGAAGTCGGCACCACCAAAGACCGCGCGTTTGTGATCGTGCATGCGCAAAGTACCGATACCACCGAAGACTGGGCGATTCCGGCTGATAAACCAACGACGACGATGCGCTCGGTGCTGGGTCGTCAAACCGGTCACCGTTACGATACCGATTCGCACAAAGGTCAGTTCCTGATCCGCACCAACCGCAATGCACGTAACTTCCGTCTGGTGTCTGCACCGGTTGCCACACCGGATGAGGCGCACTGGACCACGATTGCCGAACACCAGAACGATGGCCTGATCACCGGTTTTGAAGTGTTTGAAAACTATCTGGCCGTGGCAGAAAAATCGCAGGCGCTGAACCGTATCCGCATTTACGATTTTACGAAAAAGAACTGGAAAACCATCGCGTTTGATGATCAGGTCTATCTGGCGATGAACACCGGCACACCGGAATACCGTTCCGGCACCATGCGCATCAATTACCAGTCGCCGGTCACCCCCTCTACGGTGATGGAAGTCGATCTGGCAAGCGGTCAGCGCAAAGTCCTGAAGCAACAGGAAGTGCTGGGCGGCTATGATGCCAGCCGCTACGAAGCACGCCGTATCTGGGTGACTGCGCGTGACGGCGTGCGCGTACCGGCCTGGGCCGTCATGAAAAAAGGCGTGGAACTGAACGGCAAAGCACCGCTGTTGCTGTACGCCTATGGCAGCTACGGTATTTCGATGGAACCATCGTTCTCGCTGGCCCGCCTCAGTCTGCTGGATCGCGGCGTGATCTATGTACAAGCTCACATCCGTGGCGGCACAGAAATGGGTGAACACTGGCATGACGACGGCATGCTGATGAAAAAGAAAAACACTTTCTATGACTTCATCGACGTCGCAGAATACCTGACCAAAAACGGCTGGACCAGCCGCGACCGCCTGATTATTCAGGGCGGCAGTGCCGGTGGTTTGCTGATGGGTGCTGTGACCAATCTGCGTCCGGATTTATTCAAAGCCGTTCACGCTGCCGTACCGTTTGTGGATGTGATGAACACCATGATGGATGCCAGCCTGCCGCTGACCACAGGTGAGTATCTGGAATGGGGCAATCCGAACGAAAAAGCTGCGTACGACTACATGCGCAGCTATTCGCCTTACGACAATCTGGAGAAAAAAGCCTATCCGGCGATACTGGTCACCACCGGCCTCAACGATAGTCAGGTCATGTACTGGGAACCCGCCAAATACGTGGCCAAACTGCGTACCCTGAAAACAGACAACAATCCGTTGCTGCTGAAAATGAATATGGACGCCGGCCACGGCGGCGCTTCCGGCCGTTACGACGCGCTGAAAGAAGCTTCCTTCAATTTCGCTTGGATGCTGGATCAGTGGGGCATCAAAGAATAAGCGCCTGCTGTCATTCTTTCTCGCCTGACAAAAAAGCCCGGACTGGTTCCGGGCTTTTTTTATTCAAAGTGGCGCCTGTGTTTTCAACTGCATTGGCGTCGGTGCCTTTGTCAGCATCATGGCCAGCGTTTCCGTCTGCACCGGCACGAACCACACCCGGCTATGCCGTTATCCGCATCCGCGATTTCCGCAAGCCCGGACTTTCTGCCGACGACAGCGGGGTTGCTATGCTGAACACCGCATTCGGGGCGTTTTGAGCGGGTTTCAGGCGCTCTGGCGAGCCTGTGGTGTCAGACGGGCGAGGCAAACCAAAAGTAATCACCATCGCCCATGAAAAAAGCCCGCTGCGCTGGCAACGGGCTTTCGGGCAGATCAGGCCGGATCTTACTGCTGACGGGTGGTTTTATTGTCCTGGCAGCTGCGGGTATCGAAGGCTGGCAGGCTGGCTTTGATGCTGTCCCATTTGGCTTGCTCATCCGCTGTGACCTGACGGAACTGGAAAGCAAAACGGGTGGAGCTGACCGCACGCGGCATGATGCGGGCGGTACGTACACCTTTGTTGTTCAGTTGCGCTAAATGCTGTTTGGCAGCTTCTTCGGTTTTAAACACGCCGAGCGAAATGCTCCATTTCAGCGCGCTCTGATCCTGAATCACAAAGTAATCGCCAACGCCGATACGTTTCAGTTCGCCGACTTTTTTATCCGCGCCTTCTTTGCTGCCCTGCGACGGGATATACACCATGTGGGTCGCGGTTTCGCTGATATTCACACGGGTCTGACGGTCGCCCAGACCGAGCGTGCGTAATTTCTCTTCCACCTTTGCCAGATCGCTTTGCTGAAAATTGCCGATTTCCATACAGGCCAAGGGTTCAGGCTTTTTCTCAGCTTTGGGTTCCGGTTTGGCTTCGGGCTTGGCATCCGCTTTGGTGTCTGGCTTTGTATCGGTTTTGCCGTCAGCTTTCGTTTCTGCTTTTTTCTCGCCTTCAGCGTCTGTTTTGGCGGCATCAGTGTCTGCGGAATCCGGAGCAGGTGCGCTGGCCGCACTGGCCGAAACCTGCTTGAGCAGATTCACATGATGCTGTTGTTTCAGGCGTTCAGGCTCGCGGGTATCGAGCGTCCAGTGACCGAGCCAGCCCATCTGAAAGGCCGCCAGACCGGCGTTTGCTGCTAACAGTAACCAGAATAAAGATCGCAACATAAATATTATTGTTGAAAGAGTTCCGGATGGGATTGTGCCACGACCCGCAAGCCCGTCAAGACCAGCGACGGAATTGCTTCTGCTTTGCCCTGCAAATGCGGCAGCAGGTAAGGCGCTGCCCCGCCGGAAATCAAGCAGCGCACCGGTTGGCCGGTTTGCTGTTCGCGCGCCTGCAATGCCTGCAGAATCGCACCGGTTTGCGCATGAATGCAGCCGCTGACAATGGCCTGATCAGTATTATCGGCGAATGGCTGGCTGACTTGTATGCTTTCTGCGACTTGCGGCAATTGCGCCGTTTGTTTTGCCAGTGATTCCGCCATCAGTTTCAGTCCGGGCAAAATCATGCCGCCTTCAAAATGACCGGCGCTGCTGACAATATCCACCGTGGTCGCCGTGCCACAGGTAGCGATCAGCAATTCCTGTTGCGGATACAGGGCGCGCGCACCGATTGCGGTGGCAAAGCGGTCTGACCCGAGCTTTTCAGGAAACCGGTAATGATTCTCCATACCGGCGACACAGGCGGTTGAACGAAAGCGCACCGGACTGAGCGCCGGAAATGCCTGCGCCAGACGCTGTTCTATCGCTTGCTGTACAACATCACCGGCGACATTCGAGATCAGCACGCGGCTGACCGGCAAGGTCTGCCAGTCGGCAAGCACCGTATCCAGCGCGTCATGCGCCAGCGATTCCATGCGCAGCCATGCTGACAGGCGGGTATCCGGTACAGCCTGCTCGTCGGGCAGCGCCCATTTCACGCGGGTGTTTCCGGCATCAATCAAAAGCAGCATGGTGATTTCCTATTCCGTGACCGGGCGCAATGATACATCGCCACTGACCACCCTGCGTACACCGGCTGGCGTGTTCAGCAGCAGATAGCCTTCTTCATCAACGCCCAGCGCCTGCCCTTCCAGCAGCACTTTGCCCTGATCCTGTATCTGCACCATGTGTCCGGCAAACACATGCAGCGCATTCCAGCGTGCAGCGAACGGTGCAAAACCGCTGATCGCAAATTGTTCCAGCAAGCGTGCCAGCGCATTCAGCAAGGTGCCGAGTAACTGATTTCTGTCCATTTGCGCCAGCCACGGCGCATCTGCGACCTGTACCCCGAGGCTCGCTTCCAGTGCTTCCGGTACCAGCAGATTTAAACCGATACCCCCGACTATCCATGTGCCGCCACCTGCAGCCGGTGCGGACTCAACCAGGATACCCCCCATTTTTTTGCCATCGCGCCAGATGTCATTCGGCCATTTCAGTCCGGCCGGCACGGCCAGCGCTTTCAGGGTTTCTGCTACTGCAAGACCAATCACCAGCGGCAAGCCCATCAGTTGCGCACCGGACTGCGGCAGTTTCCATGCCAGCGAAAAGGTCAGCACACCACCGGGAACGGATAGCCAGCTGCGTCCGGCACGACCACGGCCGGCGGTCTGGCGTTCAGCCACCAACAAAACCGGGCGCTGCAGCGTTGAAAGGCGCTGCATCAGATCGGTATTGGTGGAACCGGTTTCCTGCACCACTTCGACATCGGCTAACACACCGAAGGCGTCGCGCCAGCCGGCAATCGCCTGTGCATTCAGGACATATGTATTCTCTGTATCGCTCATACCTGCTTGCTTGAATAAGGGTTTCCGGCCGCAAAACGGGCGACGGATACGCTATTCACTTTTCTCACTTCAGACAAAAACATCAAAAAAAACGACAAAAAAACGTCGCAAAACCATCGACAAACACTTCAGATATCGACAGAAAATCCATAAAAAAACGGCACCGGAGAATTCCCCGGTGCCGTTTTCAGATCAGCATACTGCCAGATCAGGCTTCGCCGCCTTCAGCAGTATCAGGTGCTGCGAACTCTGCAGTTTCAACAGCCACTGATGTGCGTTCAGCTTCCAGCATTGCCTGACGCTCATCCGCTTCCCAGCCTTCTTTCAGCTTGCGGGCGCGGTGGAATGCCAGACCGGTACCGGCAGGGATCAGACGACCAACGATCACGTTTTCTTTCAGACCACGCAGACCGTCTTTTTTGCCCATGATCGCTGCTTCGGTCAGAACACGGGTAGTTTCCTGGAACGACGCTGCGGAGATGAAGGAATCTGTCGACAGAGACGCTTTGGTAATACCCAGCAGGATGTTTTCATAGGTTGCAGGAATACCGTCGATCTTGTTAACGCGATCGTTTTCATCCAGCAATTCAGAACGTTCAACCTGTTCACCAACGATATAGTTAGTATCGCCAGGGTTCACAACAACCACACGACGCAGCATCTGACGCACGATCACTTCGATGTGCTTGTCATTGATCTTAACGCCCTGCAAGCGGTAAACGTCCTGCACTTCGTCAACGATATAACGTGCCAGCGCTTCGATACCCAGCAGGCGCAGGATGTCTTGCGGATCAGCCGGGCCGTCCACAATCATTTCACCCTTGTTCACCACCTGGCCGTCATGCACCAGAACCTGTTTATCTTTGGTGATCAGGAACTCGTGTTTCTGACCGTCCATGTCGGTGATTTCCAGACGCTGTTTACCTTTGGTTTCTTTACCAAACGCAACCGTACCAGTCACCTCTGCCAGCATACCGGCATCTTTCGGAGAACGGGCTTCGAACAGTTCCGCAACACGTGGGAGACCACCGGTAATATCACGGGTTTTTTGCGATTCAGTCGGGATACGCGCCAGAACTTCACCCACGGAAACGTGCTGACCGTCTTTCACGGTAATCAGCGCGCCAACCTGGAAGCCGATCGTTACAGCGTGTTCTGTACCGGCAATTTTCACTTCCTGACCGAATTCGTTCAGCAGTTTCACTTGCGGACGTACAGATTTACCTGCTGCGCCACGACGTTTCGGATCGATAACAACCAGTGTGGACAGACCTGTTACTTCATCAACCTGTTTCGCAACGGTCACGCCTTCTTCGACGTTTTCGAACTTCACAGTACCGGTGTACTCAGTGATGATCGGACGTGTCAGCGGATCCCATGTTGCCAGTGGTGTACCGGCTTTGATCACGTTACCGTCTTTGACCAGCAGTGTCGCACCGTAAGGTACTTTATGACGTTCACGCTCACGGCCCAGATCATCAGTGATCAGCACTTCGCCGGAACGGGAAATCACGATCTGATCGCCTTTGCCGTTCGTCACATAACGCATAGTTGCTGTGAAACGCACGGTACCGTTGGATTTTGCTTCAACGGAAGATGCAATCGCTGCACGGGACGCCGCACCACCAATGTGGAACGTACGCATGGTCAGCTGTGTACCCGGTTCACCGATCGACTGCGCAGCGATAACACCAACTGCTTCACCGGAGTTCACCAGGGAACCGCGGCCCAGATCACGGCCATAGCACTTCGCGCACAGACCATAACGGGTTTCGCAGGACAGTGGTGTACGGACTTTCACTTCGTCGATACCCATTGCTTCGATTTTCTCGACAGCAGCTTCATCCAGCAGTGTGCCAGGATGGAACAGGGTTTCCTGAGTTTCAGGATTCACGACTTCGTTTGCAGTCACACGACCCAGAATCAGTTCGCGCAGCGGAACGTTAACTTCACCGCCTTCAACGATGGCTTTCATCGCAGAACCAGCGCTTGTGCCGCAATCGTCTTCGGTAACAACCAGATCCTGTGTAACGTCAACCAGACGACGTGTCAGGTAACCGGAGTTCGCTGTTTTCAGCGCCGTATCTGCCAGACCTTTACGCGCACCGTGAGTGGAAATAAAGTACTGCAGAACGTTCAGACCTTCACGGAAGTTCGCGGTAATCGGTGTTTCAATAATGGAGCCATCAGGTTTTGCCATCAGACCACGCATACCTGCCAGCTGACGAATCTGTGCTGCAGAACCACGCGCACCGGAGTCGGCCATCATGTAAATCGAGTTGAAGGATTCCTGTGTGGAGTTGGTGCCGTCACGTTTAACGACTGGCTCAACTTTCAGCTGTTCCATCATCGCCTTACCGACTTCGTCACCGGTTTTACCCCAGATATCAACCACTTTGTTGTAGCGTTCGCCGGCAGTCACCAGACCGGAAGCATACTGCTGCTCGATCTGTTTGACTTCCTGTTCAGCTTTCGCAACCAGATCCACTTTTTGCGGCGGAATCAGCATGTCGTCGATACAGATAGAGATACCTGCACGGGTCGCCAGGCGGAAACCGGATTGCATCAGCTGGTCAGCAAACACAACAGTTGCACGCAGACCGCACTTACGGAAAGAAGTGTCGATCAGACGGGAGATTTCTTTTTTCTTCAGCGGACGGTTCAGTACGCTGAATGGCAGACCTTTCGGCAGAATTTCCGACAGGATGGCACGGCCAACGGTGGTTTCGTAACGTTTGATCGTTTTAACGAATTCGCCGGTTGCAGCATCTTTCGGATATTCCGTGATACGCACGGTAATACGTGTGGTCAGCTCAACTTCTTTGTTTTCCCATGCACGGATCGCTTCGGATACGTCAGGGAACATCATGCCTTCACCTTTACCAGCGATACGTTCACGGGTCGCGTAGTACAGACCCAAAACGATATCCTGAGAAGGAACGATGGATGGTTCGCCGTTGGAAGGGAACAGAATGTTGTTCGACGCCAGCATCAGTGTACGTGCTTCCATCTGTGCTTCGACAGACAGAGGAACGTGGACCGCCATCTGGTCACCGTCAAAGTCAGCATTGAATGCCGCACAGACCAGCGGATGCAGCTGGATCGCTTTACCTTCGATCAGAACCGGTTCAAACGCCTGAATACCCAGACGGTGCAGCGTAGGCGCACGGTTCAGCATGATCGGATGTTCGCGGATAACTTCTTCCAGAATATCCCAGACCACTGGTTCTTGTTGCTCAACCAGTTTCTTCGCCGCTTTAATCGTCGTTGCCAGACCCATCAGCTCCAGTTTATTGAAGATGAATGGTTTAAACAGTTCCAGCGCCATCAGTTTTGGCAGACCGCACTGATGGAGTTTCAGCTGAGGACCAACCACAATAACGGAACGACCGGAGTAGTCAACACGTTTACCCAGCAAGTTCTGACGGAAACGACCGCCCTTACCTTTGATCATTTCAGCCAGCGATTTCAGCGGACGCTTGTTCGCGCCTGTCATCGCCTTACCGCGACGCCCGTTATCCAGCAGAGAGTCAACCGCTTCCTGCAGCATACGTTTTTCGTTGCGGGTAATGATTTCCGGAGCGCGCAGTTCCATCAGGCGCTTCAGACGGTTATTACGGTTAATCACGCGGCGATACAGATCGTTCAGATCGGAAGTCGCGAAACGGCCACCATCCAGCGGAACCAGCGGACGCAGTTCCGGCGGCAGTACCGGCAGAACTTCCATAATCATCCAGTCAGGCTTAATGCCGGAACGCTGGAATGCTTCCAGAACTTTCAGACGCTTTGCGTATTTTTTGATCTTGGCTTCAGATTTAGATTCTTTCAGCTCAGTACGCAGTGCTTCGACTTCGCGGTCGATGTCGATAGAGCGCAGCAATTCGCGGATACCTTCGGCACCCATGAATGCGGTGAATTCATCACCGTATTCTTCGTATTTTGCAGCGTAATCGTCTTCCGACATGATCTGGCATTTTTTCAGCGGAGTCATGCCAGGGTCGGTCACAACGTATGCTTCAAAGTACAGAACGCGCTCGATATCGCGCAGTGTCATGTCCAGAACCATACCCAGACGGGATGGCAGAGACTTCAGGAACCAGATGTGTGCCGTTGGGGAAGCCAGTTCAATGTGGCCCATACGTTCACGACGAACTTTTGCCAGCGTCACTTCAACGCCGCATTTTTCGCAGATCACGCCACGGTGTTTCAGACGTTTGTATTTACCGCACAGGCATTCGTAGTCTTTGATCGGGCCAAAAATTTTGGCGCAGAACAGACCGTCACGCTCAGGCTTGAAGGTACGGTAATTGATGGTTTCCGGCTTTTTGACCTCACCATACGACCAGGAACGGATTTTATCCGGCGACGCCAGACCAATTTTGATCGCGTCGAACTGTTCGTTAGGCTGGACTTGCTTGAATAAATCGAGCAGAGCTTTCATTGATATCACTCCATTAAAGCGCCTGTGGCGCCCGGTGGCTGAAGATGCTGCAAGTGTGCATTCGTCGCTGACCCTGTTCGCATCAGCGGGAGAGCCCGGGTGCATTCTGCACGCGGGTTCCGCGGATACCGGGAACGAAAAGCCACTTCCAAACTGCTGATAATTAAACGACTAAAGCCCGAAACAGGTTCGGGCATAGTCAATTACTGAGATACTGCAAATTCTTTTACTTCAGCGGCTGGTGAGCGCTTGTCAGTAAGCAAGCGCTCACAGCGAGTTCGCTGATCAGTCACGTTCCAGATCGATATCGATACCCAGAGAACGAATCTCTTTGACCAGAACGTTGAACGATTCCGGCATACCTGCATCGATCACGTGATCACCTTTTACCAGGTTTTCATAAACCTTAGTACGGCCATTCACGTCATCTGACTTCACGGTCAGCATCTCTTGCAATACATAAGATGCGCCGTATGCTTCCAGTGCCCAAACTTCCATCTCACCGAAACGCTGACCACCGAACTGTGCTTTACCGCCCAGTGGCTGCTGCGTGACCAGAGAGTAAGGACCGGTCGAGCGGGCATGCATTTTATCATCAACTAAGTGATGCAGCTTGAGAACATGCATGTAACCGACAGTTACGCGACGTTCAAATGCTTCACCGGTACGACCATCATACAGTGTTACCTGGTTTTTGGTCTCATTCATACCCAGATGGGCAGCAATGTGATCAGGGTATGCCAGGTTCAGCATACGACGGATTTCAGATTCATGCGCACCGTCGAACACAGGTGTTGCGAACGGAACACCGTTTTTCAGGTTGTTTGCCAGTTCCAGCACTTCACCGTCAGTCAGGCCTTCCAGATCTTCTTTCTTGCCGGACTCGTTATAAATCTTACCGAGGAAGCCGCGCAGTTCGTCAGCCTGTGATTTCGCTTTCAGCATTTCGCCGATACGAAGACCCAGACCTTTTGCCGCCCAGCCCAGATGCACTTCCAGAACCTGACCCACGTTCATACGGGACGGAACACCCAGCGGATTCAGTACGATGTCTGCCGGCGTACCGTCAGCCATGTATGGCATATCTTCGATAGGCACGATACGGGAAACCACACCCTTATTACCGTGACGACCCGCCATTTTGTCACCAGGCTGCAGACGGCGTTTTACCGCGAGGTAAACTTTAACCATCTTCTGAACGCCCGGAGGCAGTTCATCGCCCTGTGTCAGTTTGGTACGTTTCTCTTCAAACGCCAGATCGAACTGGTGACGTTTTTCAGCGATTGAATCTTTGATTGCTACCAGCGCATTCGCTGCTTCATCAGAAGCCAGACGAATATCAAACCACTGGTATTTATCAATGCTTGCCAGATATTCGCGTGTGATTTTGCTGCCTTTAGCCAGTTTGTTCGGGCCACCATCAGCAATCTTGTTCTCGAGCATACGCTCCAGACGTTCAAACGCGTCGCCTTCCACGATACGCAGCTGGTCATTCAGATCCAGACGGTAACGTTTCAGTTCGTCATCAATAATCTGCTGTGCACGTTTATCACGCTGAATACCTTCGCGGGTAAATACCTGAACGTCGATAACGGTACCCACCATGCCGGAAGGCACGCGCAGGGATGTATCTTTTACGTCAGATGCTTTTTCACCGAAAATTGCACGCAACAGTTTTTCTTCCGGTGTCAGCTGAGTTTCACCTTTTGGTGTGACTTTACCAACCAGTGTATCGCCGGCGGAAACTTCTGCACCGATGTAGACAATACCGGATTCATCCAGACGTGCCAGCTGATTTTCAGCCAGGTTGGAAATATCACGGGTGATTTCTTCAGGACCGAGCTTAGTATCACGTGCAACAACGGACAATTCTTCGATATGGATAGAAGTGTAACGGTCATCCGAAACAACTTTTTCCGAAATCAGGATCGAATCCTCGAAGTTATAACCATTCCATGGCATAAACGCGACCAGCATGTTCTGACCCAGCGCCAGTTCGCCCAGATCGGTCGAAGCGCCGTCAGCCAGTACGTCACCTTTGGCAACCACGTCGCCGACTTTCACGATAGGACGCTGGTTGATATTGGTGTTCTGGTTAGAACGTGTGTATTTGATCAGGTTATAGATGTCCACACCGACTTCACCAGCCTGTGCTTCTTCATCGTTGACACGAATCACGATACGGCCAGCATCAACGTAATCAACTTTACCGCCGCGCAGTGCCTGTACAGTTGTACCGGAGTCAACTGCGACAGTACGTTCGATACCAGTACCGACGAATGCTTTTTCAGGACGCAAGCAAGGAACTGCCTGACGTTGCATGTTGGCACCCATCAACGCACGGTTCGCGTCATCGTGCTCAAGGAAAGGAATCAGCGATGCCGCTACAGAAACAACCTGACCGGTAGCAACGTCCATGTACTGAACACGTTCCGGAGAAACCAGAATTGTTTCCCCTGCCTGACGGGAGGAAACCAGTTCGTCAATCAGCGTACCTTGCGCATCGATAGTCGCATTCGCCTGAGCGATCACATAACGACCTTCTTCAATCGCAGACAGGTATTCGATCTGATTGGTAATCTTCTTGTCGATCACCTTACGATAAGGCGTTTCGAGGAATCCGTATTCGTTCAGACGGGAATACAACGCCAGCGAGTTGATCAGACCAATGTTCGGACCCTCTGGTGTTTCAATCGGACATACGCGACCGTAGTGAGTCGGATGAACGTCACGTACTTCGAAGCCGGCACGTTCACGTGTCAGACCACCAGGACCCAGCGCAGAAATACGACGTTTATGGGTAATTTCAGACAATGGGTTAGTCTGATCCATAAACTGTGACAACTGCGAAGAACCGAAGAATTCACGGATAGCAGCAGAAATCGGTTTGGAATTGATCAGATCGTGCGGCATCAGGTTATCGGACTCAGCCTGACCCAGACGCTCTTTGACTGCACGTTCAACACGTACCAGACCGGCGCGGAATTGATTCTCAGCCAGCTCACCAACGCAACGTACACGACGGTTACCCAGATGGTCGATATCATCGACTTCGCCACGGCCATTGCGCAGCTCAACCAGGATTTTGATCACAGCCAGAATATCTTCGTTTGACAGTGTCATCGCACCTGTCAGTTCATCACGACCAATACGGCGGTTGAACTTCATACGGCCCACCGCGGACAGATCGTAACGGTCTTCACTGTAGAACAGACCATTGAACAGCGCTTCAACAGATTCCTCTGTTGGCGGTTCGCCAGGACGCATCATACGATAGATCGCTACACGCGCTGCAGTTTGATCCGCAGTATCGTCCATACGCAGTGTCTGGGAAATGTAAGCACCCTGGTCCAGATCATTTGTGTACAGAGTCTGAATATCACGAATGCCAGCGCGGCGCAGTGTACTCAGCAATTCCTCTGTCAGCTCATCGTTTGCACTTGCAACAACTTCACCTGTATCCGGATCAATGATGTTTTTTGCCAGTACACGACCGAGCAAATACTCTTCCGGTACAGAAATATGCTTCACGCCACCAGCTTCGATTTCACGTACATGCTTTGCATTGATACGTTTATCTTTGGCAACAATGACCTTACCAGCTTTATCCGCGATGTCAAAACGGGCAACTTCACCGCGCAGACGTTCAGCAACAAATTCCATTTCTGCGCCTTCGCTGTGCAGACTGAAATTATCGAAGTTGAAGAAGTTCGCAAGAATTTGCTCATTGTTCATGCCAATAGCACGGAGCAAAATTGTCACCGGCATCTTACGACGACGGTCAATACGGAAATACAGGATATCCTTCGGGTCAAACTCGAAGTCCAGCCAAGAACCACGGTAAGGAATAATACGCGCAGAGAACAACAGTTTGCCAGAGGAGTGCGTTTTACCGCGATCGTGCTCAAAGAACACGCCCGGAGAACGGTGCAACTGGGAAACAATAACGCGCTCTGTACCGTTGATCACAAACGAGCCGGTAGTCGTCATCAAAGGCAATTCGCCCATGTAGACTTCCTGCTCTTTCATTTCTTTAATCACTGGCTTGGTCGGCGATTCCTTATCCAGAATGACCAGACGTACTTTTGCACGCAATGGTGCAGCAAAAGTCAGACCACGCAACTGACATTCTTTCACGTCAAATGCAGGATCGCCCAGAACATAGGACAAGAACTCCAGACGGGCAAAGCCGTTGTGAGAAACGATAGGGAAAATCGATGTAAAGGCCGACTGCAGGCCTTCATTTCTTCTTTCTGCAAAAGCTCTGTCTTCTTGCAGAAAATTTTTGTAGGACTCGATTTGAGTCGCCAGCAGGAACGGTACGTTGTGAACGTTGGCGCGTTTCGCAAACGATTTACGAATACGCTTCTTCTCAGTAAATGAGTAGTGCATGGACACTCCGTGAGTGACAAGGAAGGATGGAGAATTCAGGATTCCTGACGCCTTGTGTCTTGCAGCGACAAAAAACCTCAAGTCTCAGCCCTTCGGGCTTATCAGAATTTAATGGTTCAAACAAAACAATACAAACGCCAAAGATGCCAAAGAGGAACCCTCTCTTTCAAGAGGATTCCTGCTTCGACACAGGCAGATCCGCAGATCTGCCGTAAAACGGAATTACTTGAGCTCTGCTTTCGCGCCAGCATCTTCCAGTTTTTTCTTAGCAGCTTCAGCGTCAGCTTTAGCGATGCCTTCTTTAACTGCTTTAGGTGCGCCGTCAACCAGATCTTTAGCTTCTTTCAAGCCCAGACCAGTGATTTCGCGAACTGCTTTAATAACGCCAACTTTGTTGGAGCCAGCTTCAGACAGAATTACTGTGAATTCTGTTTGTTCTTCAGCTGCTGCTGCAGGACCAGCTGCTGCAGGACCAGCTGCAACTGCTGCTGCGGAAACGCCGAATTTTTCTTCGAAAGCTTTTACCAGGTCGTTCAGGTCCATTACGGACATCGCGCCTACGGCTTCCAGGATATCGTCTTTGCTAATTGCCATTTGAAACTCCAATTAATTAATTACATTGATACGGTATTTGACGAAAACAAAAACTGCAATTAAGCAGCTTCTGCTTCTTTCTTCGCTGCCACAGCTGCCAGAGCGCGTGCAAATGCAGATACAGGTGCCTGCATCATGCCCACAACTTGCGCCAACAGTACTTCGCGGCTTGGGATACTTGCCAGTGCAACAACACCAGCTTTATCCAGCGATTTGCCTGCATAGTTACCTGCTTTAACAACCAGTTTGTCATTGCTTTTTGCAAAGTCGTTAACGACTTTCGCTGCAGCAACAGCATCATCCGAGATCGCATAGATCAGCGGACCGGTCATTTCAGAAGCGAGGCTTTCGAATGCAGTACCCTCAACAGCACGACGTGCGAGTGTGTTTTTCAACACGCGCATGTAAACGCCCTGAGCACGTGCGTTAGCACGCAGTTGCGTCAAATGACCGACCTGGATGCCACGATATTCAGCCACGACGATAGTCTGTGCAGTTGCTACTTTTGCAGAGACTTCAGCGACGACGGCCTTTTTGTCATTCAGATTGAGACTCACGGTCAACCTCCATTAATGATATTTGAACCATGCAGCAGGATGCTACAGAGCTCGCCTATCGTTTCGAACACGGCGTCCGAAGTTAGGAGTTTCACTGGGGAACCAGTAATCACTACAAAACTTGTTCGGGTACACCATCTGCGTTGGGTTTCTGTTAACCACCAGAGGTTTAACTGAATCTTTAGCAATTCAGCCCAACGGTCTTTGACACTCTGAATGCCCTGACGGCATTCAGCCCAAAGATGCGCCTGATCTTTTCAGATCAGGACTTGATTCTTTATTACGCCAGGCTAGCGTGATCCACACGTACGCCTGCACCCATCGTAGAAGACAGGGAGACTTTACGCAGGTACACACCTTTAGAAGACGCAGGTTTAGCTTTGTTCAGAGCATCGATCAGAGCAACCAGATTTGCCTTCAGGTCTGCATCGTTGAACGATTTACGACCGATAGTGGAGTGAATGATACCCGCTTTATCAGTACGGTACTGAACCTGACCAGCTTTTGCATTTTTAACTGCAGTAGCAACGTCCGGTGTTACTGTACCAACTTTTGGATTAGGCATCAGACCACGTGGACCCAGAACTTGGCCCAGTGTACCAACGATACGCATAGTATCAGGAGCAGCAATCACAACGTCAAACGGCATATCGCCAGCTTTAACGCGCTCTGCCAGATCTTCCATACCAACGATATCTGCACCAGCTGCTTTCGCTTCTTCTGCTTTTGCACCTTGTGCAAATACAGCAACGCGAACAGATTTACCTGTACCAGCTGGCAGAACAACCGCACCACGAACAACCTGGTCAGATTTCTTAGGATCTACGCCCAGTTGGACAGCAACGTCGATAGATTCATTGAATTTTGCAGTTGCGCACTCTTTAATCAGAGCAACAGCGTCGTCGAAAGCATATGCTTTAGTACGATCAATTTTACCTGCCAGCGCTTTTGCTTTTTTAGTCAACTTAGCCATTACAGTCCCTCCACCGTGATACCCATAGAACGGGCAGAACCAGCGATAGTACGGATAGCCGCTTCCATATCAGCTGCAGTCAGATCTTTTGCTTTTACTTTTGCGATTTCTTCAGCTTGCGCACGTGTGATCTTACCTACTTTATCAGTATGCGGCTTAGGAGAACCTTTAGTAATACCAGCAGCTTTTTTGATCATGTATGTTGCAGGAGGCGTCTTCATCACGAATGTGAAAGACTTGTCTGCAAATGCGGTGATCACAACTGGAATCGGCATACCTGGTTCCATACCTTGAGTCTGTGCATTGAATGCTTTACAGAACTCCATGATATTCAAACCACGTTGACCCAGAGCTGGACCGATTGGAGGGGATGGGTTTGCTTTACCTGCTGGCACTTGCAGCTTGATAAAGCCAATAATTTTCTTTGCCATGTTGGCTCCTCTTAAATTGAGTAATAACGCCCTTCTTTTGATATTTAAAAGACGGGCTCCTCGCGATTGTCAGTTTTGGCTTACGCCAGGCACTGACTGACCTTAATCAAACTTTTTCTACCTGAGCAAACTCAAGCTCAACTGGTGTTGCACGACCGAAAATCGTAACAGTGACCCGAATTTTTGATTTTTCGTAGTTCACTTCCTCGATCATGCCGTTGAAATCAGTGAATGGACCTTCTTTAATTCGAACAATCTCACCAACTTCGTACAGTACTTTTGGCCTTGGCTTCTCAACACCATCTTGCATTTGCTGCAAAATCTTATCAACTTCATGCATTGGAATCGGCGAAGGCTTGTTTGCTTTACCACCGATGAATCCTGTTACTTTGCTCGTGTTCTTCACCAAATGCCATGTATCGTCTGTCATTTCCATTTCAACGAATACATAACTAGGGAACAGTCTTCGTTCAGTAACCGCTTTACGTCCGTTACGAACTTCAATTACTTCTTCAGTGGGAACCAGAATACGACCAAATTTATCCTGCATTTCGGCACGTTCAATACGCTCAGTCAAAGCTCGCTGAACGCTTTTTTCCATGCCGGAGTAAGCGTGAACGGCGTACCATTTTTTTGCGCTTTTAGGCACAGACACCTCAGGCGCTGCACCTTGTTCGTTTTCCTGAATGTTTTCGCTCATTATTTTTTCCATCCGAGGATTACGTCATACAACAAAAACTCCAGGATCTTATCTGTTCCCCAGAGAAAAATTGCCATAATCAACACAAACCCGAAAACCACTGCAGTTATTTGCCCAGCTTCCTTACGTGAAGGCCAGACAACTTTCTTGGTTTCGCGTACAGATTCTTTACCAAACTCAATGATACCTGCACCAAGATCAGAGATTGCGATCAGACCGCCACCGACAATCAAACCTGCAACCAGTGCAGCCGCACGAATCCAGCCTGACTGACCTGCCAGCAGATAAAATCCAACGATACCAGCAACAACAGCAACAACCGCCAGAATGACTTTTACTTTGTCATTGGAGGTGCTTACCGTTTCAACGGATTGACTAGACATACTGTTTAAACTTTCGATGCGCCGCAGGCTAGACGGTGGCAGGGGCGGAGGGAATCGAACCCCCAGCCTACGGTTTTGGAGACCGTCGCTCTGCCAATTGAGCTACACCCCTGTACCTGAGAAACAACTTGACTTGATGTGGCGATCAGAACAGATCGCCACATTATAACCGATATTACTCGATAATTTTCGCTACAACGCCCGCACCAACGGTACGACCGCCTTCACGGATCGCGAAACGCAGACCTTCTTCCATAGCGATTGGGGAGATCAGTTTCACTGTGATGGAAACGTTATCACCTGGCATCACCATTTCTTTGTCTTTTGGCAGCTCGATCGCACCAGTCACGTCAGTTGTACGGAAGTAGAACTGTGGACGGTAGTTGTTGAAGAATGGTGTGTGACGACCGCCTTCATCTTTCGACAGAACGTAGATTTCGCCTGTGAAGTTGCTGTGTGGTTTGATAGAACCTGGTTTAGCCAGAACCTGACCACGCTCAACGTCTTCACGCTTAGTACCACGCAGCAGAACACCAACGTTGTCACCAGCTTGACCTTGGTCCAGCAGTTTGCGGAACATTTCAACGCCTGTGCAAGTTGTTTTTACTGTGTCTTTGATACCAACAATTTCGATCTCTTCGCCGACTTTGATGCTACCGCGCTCAACACGACCGGTAACAACAGTACCACGACCAGAGATGGAGAATACGTCTTCAACTGGCATCAAGAATGTGCCGTCGATTGCGCGTTCTGGTGTAGGGATGTAAGAATCCAGTGCCTCAGCCAGCTTGATGATTGCTTCTTCACCCAGCGCGCCTTTGTCGCCTTCCAGCGCCAGTTTAGCGGAACCACGAACGATCGGCAGATCGTCGCCTGGGAATTCGTATTTAGACAACAACTCACGAACTTCCATTTCAACCAGTTCCAGCAGCTCTTCATCATCCACCATGTCGCATTTGTTCAGGAATACGATGATGTATGGAACGCCAACCTGACGTGCCAGCAGGATATGCTCACGTGTTTGCGGCATAGGACCGTCTGCTGCGGAGCAAACCAGGATCGCGCCGTCCATCTGCGCCGCACCGGTAATCATGTTTTTAACGTAGTCAGCATGGCCTGGGCAGTCAACGTGCGCATAGTGGCGGTTTGCTGTTTCGTATTCTACGTGAGCAGTGTTAATGGTAATACCACGTGCTTTTTCTTCAGGAGCGGCATCGATCTCGTCGTATTTCTTTGCTTCGCCGCCGAATTTTGCGGACAGAACAGTTGCGATCGCTGCTGTCAGAGTAGTTTTACCGTGGTCAACGTGACCAATTGTACCGACGTTCACGTGCGGCTTGGTACGTTCAAACTTACCTTTTGCCATTTTGGACTCCTAACGATTTTTACGAGAATACTCAGGACGCGCCCGACGTTTTCAGACTAGATAACACCAGTTTTATGGTGCCCTTGACGTGGATTGAACACGTGGCCTCTCCCTTACCAAGGGAGTGCTCTACCACTGAGCTACAAGGGCAGCATGTTGACCATGTAAATACTGGAGCGGGTGAAGGGAATCGAACCCTCGTCTTAAGCTTGGAAGGCTTCAGCTCTACCATTGAGCTACACCCGCAGGGGCTACCACTTCAGCCGCAAATTCTTTATTCTGGTGGAGAGGGCTGGATTCGAACCAGCGTACTCAAAGAGGGCAGATTTACAGTCTGCTGCCATTAACCACTCGGCCACCTCTCCGCAGAAGAGCCCCGAATTGTAGAGATCATTTCAGGGTTTGTCAAGAACTTTTTCACCGAAGCGCTAAGTGTAGACTTTGACGCTTAAAACCAGAGGGCTGACGGATCAGCCTAGCTGTGAAAGGCGAGACTATATCAGTTTTTTGCGTGATTGAGTTGAAAAGATTCAACCCCGTTAAAACATCGGAATTCGTCCGCAAGCTTGCTGACCGGCATTGCGCTGTGACGATCTGCAGCAACCGCTACAAATCTCCATTCAATCTTACCATCCTGCATACTGACCGACAGGGTATTGCCTGCGACCTGATATCCACGCTGCTGTGCCAGCGCATGCAATGCCCGCTCCTCAGGCTGAAAGTCTTTAGCAAACCGGAGCATCACAGCGATAGCAGCCTGGGAAGGAAGCCACGTTTCCAGTTTGTGCACCCACACCATACAAGCTGCGCTGAGCCCCGCCAGCAAAATAGCCGCTGCATAAAATCCGATGCCGACCAGAATACCAATCGCCGATGAGGCCCAAACCGAAGCAGCCGTTGTCAACCCGCTGATCGTGAAGCCCTCTTTCATGATAACCCCGGCACCCAGAAAGCCAATGCCAGTCAAAATACCCTGAATCGTTCTCGAAGGGTCTGGAATCACTGTACCTGCAGCGCGGGCACCAAACCAGAAATCAGGATATCCGGCGATCACGACGACCGCTGCAGATGCCATACATACCAGACCATAGGTCCGCATCCCTGCAGCACGCCCATGATAGGAACGCTCATAGCCGACAACGAAACCAAGCAGCATCGCCCCGACGATATTAAGAAATATAATAAGATTCGCATGTAACTCCTGAGGAGACCAGAAGCTCAGAAAATGATTCATGTAAAAAGTGGTGTCCATGCCGGTCCGCAAAAAAATGTAATCAATGCCAAGCATAATGAGGCCTTCAGCATACAGCAACCATTAGAACTCATTTCATCAATAGCCACGAGTGCGAACGCGAGGTGCCGGGATGCAGTGCGCGGCGGCGTAGCAGGACAAATGGATTGCACCGCAATCCACCTGTGAAGCGACTTCCGCATATTTGCGGAAGGCTACACGCAGCTGCACAGGCTGGTGCCTGTGCAAGCGACGCAACAAAGCAATGCGCCCGGCACCTCCGCTCCCTAAGGGTTTGCCTCATAGCGCACGCCACCATGCGGGATTTGCGCGGTCGTACAGGAAAGCGAATTTTTTATGCGGCGTGTTCATTTCCCGTTATAATTCGGCCTCTCATTCAATGGGGAGTAGCCTGCCGCTTTGCGGGCGTTGCATCAACATACTTGGCAGCATGCCATGGTGCAACGGATAACAAGCATTCAAAATTGTTATTTGGCAAGACCACTGACTGAGCGTGTATTTCTTCCAGGGATGGGGTAATGCATGCTCGTCTGCTGGTTAACCTTACCCCGTCCCCCTGTTCATCATTATGGAAGCATTTCTGATCTCCGCCATGGCCGTCACCGTTGGTGAAATCGGCGACAAAACGCAGTTACTGGCTTTATTGCTGGCGGCGCGGTTTAAAAAACCTGTCCCTATTATTCTTGGCATTCTGGCCGCTACTCTGGCGAATCACGCACTGGCTGGCTGGCTGGGGCATTTCATTGCAGGCGCGATTCCCGCCGAATGGTTGCGTATTGCACTGGGTATTTCTTTCCTTGCAATTGCCGCTTGGACACTGAAACCAGATGATATGGAAGACACCGGCCTCTCCGAAAGTCGTTATGGCGTGTTTTTACTGACGTGCATTACCTTCTTTCTGGCAGAAATCGGCGACAAAACCCAGATCGCAACCGTCGCTCTGGCGGCACGTTTTCAGGACTTGCTTCCGGTGGTTGCCGGAACAACACTTGGCATGCTGATTGCGGATGTGCCTGCTGTGATTCTGGGGAAAACGGTCTCACCGCATTTTCCGTTTAAACTGGTGCGCTGGATCGCAGCCTCTGTATTTGCCATTCTCGGTCTGCTGGTTCTGAGCGGACTGCAACTTCCTTTTTAATTGCTATGACAATCACGATTTACCATAACCCGCGCTGCTCAAAATCGCGCGAAACACTGGCGCTGGCAGAAGCGATCGCCTCGAACCAACAACGTCAGCTGATCGTTGTGGAATATCTGAAACAGCCGCTGAATGAGGATGAGTTACGGCACTTATGGCAGCAAACAGGCGAGTCACTGGACGCATTTGTCCGCACCTCAGAAGAAGAGTTTGCAACAAATAATCTGAGCCTGGCCGATGCAGACAAAGTGTTCTCAGCAATGGCAGTGGCACCAAAACTGATGCAGCGTCCGGTTGTCGTCGTTGACGGACGTGCGGTGATTTGCCGTCCACCTGAAAAAATTCATTCCCTGTTTGCGGAGGCCGTATGAGCACACAACAACTCGGCGCGGGCAGTGTAGTCCGTTTCGGCTGCACAACCAGACAATTAAGTGCGATCCTGCAGCACGGTATTCCGGAGAATGAAGCCGGGATTCCGGTCGGAGAACTGATGGCTTACCACGCGGCAGCCATGGCTTTCTATCACGACACACTGGCATCGCATGCCGCGCATGAAGACTTACTGAAACAGTTTGCCGACTTTCTGCAAGCCAATCCGGGTAAAGTACCTTCTATGGATCTGACTCCGGCGGCGGAACTCGCCAGTCTGCCGGTGGTGATTGATATTCGTCTGGAAGAGGCCTGCAATGTGACCGCAGACACGCATTTTGTGCCGGATGGTTCAGCAGAACAAAGCTGGAAGCAATGGTTCAGTGTCCGCATACAACGCGAAGGTGGCATTCCGGCCAGCTGGATACAGGAAATCCGCTTCCCGCGTCTGATTGGTTTCCGTGAACTGGAACAAAAGCGCAGCAGTCGCGCAGCTGAACAAACCGCAGATGCAGCACTGATGGTGGGCGGGCTGATGCAGTACTGGCACAAAGATGCGCCGATGGGGCTGATGAAAGCGTTTTATCAGCAACACCGCCGCACCGGCTTCTCGCAATCACTGCCTGCCAGTGCGGACGGCTTACAAAAAATGCTGCAACTGGAAGCTGTACGTGATCCGGCAGCGTTGTTGCTGAATCAGATTTGCCTGTGGCAAGACTTGCTTGCCATGTGCGCGCGTCAGCGTATCAGCCTCAGCTGACCGCAGCTGTTGCCGGAGTGCGGCGTACGAACAACAGCGCCGCACCGATTGCCATCAGCAAACCGCCAAACACCTGATTCTGGCGACGCTGCCATGAAGGATCGCGCAGAAAGCGCTGCATGGCTGAAGCAGCCGCAGCGTAACTGTGCATCACAATCAGATCCACCGTACACATCGTCAGTGCCAGAATCAGCAATTGCGGCAACAGCGGATCAGACTGAGAAATAAACTGCGGCAATACAGCAACCATGAAAATAATTCCTTTCGGGTTGGTGGTATTGGTCAGGAAACCTGTCATGAAACGACGATTAATGCTCGGGATCTGCACAGCCCGCCCTGTTTCCGCATTCAGCGAAGGGCCGGCATCTGAGCGCCACTGAGACCAGCCCAGGTAAATCAGATAGCAGGCACCGACAACCTTAATGACATTAAAGGCGAGCGCAGACGCAATCAGCAGGGAGCCAACGCCGGCACCGGCAATGGCCAGTATCAGCAGCAAACCTGCCTGCAAGCCGAGAATCGTGACACTGGCGCGTTTCACGCCGTAATTAAGTCCATGCGACATGGATAAGACCGCGCCCGAACCGGGCGAAATCGCGATGACCCAGGCGGCCACCATAAATGCAAACCAGGTTGAAAAACTCATGATCTCTGTCTCTTTCTGAAAAGCCCGACGGCGTCAGTACCATACTGACCTTGTTGAGCTTACCAGAAAAGTCAGCGGCCTTTACTTGCGGGAAATGCTTAGACCGTATTTACGCTGCAAATCTTCGTACAGCGTCCGGATCGCTTTCAGACGCGGGTTCATCGGATCAAGGCGGCGTGCTGCTTCGATCAGTTCGCGGGCATGCTCACCTGTCGCGTTGTCCCAACCCATATTTTCGATGCATTTGAGTGTCGCGAGCGCGGCATTCAGCACTACTTGCGGATTGTCCGGCGACTTACGCGCCGCTGCCAGCATCAGATCAACAGAACCACGGAAATCGCCCTGTTTCGCCTTCTGCACACCCTGCGCGACGAGCTCCATCACTTCACGCTGACTGCGTTGAGCCAGTTCGCGCGCAAGATGTCCCTTACCGGCAGACTCAAATACCCCGATCGCTTTGGATAACATGCGCTGATTGCTGGCATTTTTCATCACGTCCAGAATGACTTCTGAAGCATGATCATCTTTATTGTTATCAAGGCAGGTTTTTGCCAGCCCGAGTTTGGCACCGGTGGATAAACCAATATCTTCACGGGCAGCATTAACGGCATTTGCAATTTCATCATGCACGCGCTCATCACCGGTTTTGGAGTGCACCAGTGCAGAGGAGATTGCGCGGCAGGCCTCGGTTTTTTTCAGGCCGGCCATACTGCGTTCCATTTCACGAATCACCGTTTTAGCCTGATTGGTATCACCTTTTTTGACCAGTGCATCGACCAGATTTAAGTGATCTTCCGGATCACGGAATTCGGAGAAACGGGCACGGCTGACGACTTTTTTGAACGCATCTTCCGCACTCGCAATATCGCCGGATTCCATCGCGATTTTGCCCAGTTGGCGGATACGGCGCACCCCGTGCGGCGACACCGCTACCGCAGCATCCAGCACCTCTTTCGCTTGCGGCAACTGATCCATCATTTCGTGGGTTTTTGCCAGCAAATCATAGGCATCCATGTACTGCTTATTCTCTGCCAGCAGACTCTTCAGGATTTGTTCTGCTTCCTGATATTTACCCTGCATGAACAGGGTTTTTGCGAGTCCGAGACGCGCCCACGCGACCGCTTTCAGTTCAAATAAATGCTGATACAGCACCTCTGCCTCCGCAGCCTCGCCGAGTACGACGTGCAACTCAGCGCGCAGTCGCATGAAATCCACTGCATAACGCGGATAATCGCGTTCGCCATGATGGCAGGCTTGCAGCGCCTCGGTCACCGCACCGTTTTCCATGTGCGTGAACACTTCCACGAAGGCTTTACGTTTTTCCAGCGCTTTCAGCACGCGGTCCAGCAGGGTGTCTGCAGTAAATGGCTTCAGCAGGTAATCGGATGGTGCCAGCTCGGCAGCACTGACAACTTTGGCATACGCACGTTCGGCGGTAACCATGATGAAAATCGTCGACAGCGGCGCAAGCTTGTGATGACGCACATCTTCCAGCAATTGCTGACCATCCTGGCCGACGCCGAGGTCGTATTCGCACAGAATCAGGTCAAACACTTTATTCTGGATCGCACGCACGGCGGTTCCTGCCGTCAGCGCGTGTTCAATTTTGTTGATACCACACAGGTTCAGCATGTTATGCAGGCTCACGCGCATGCCCTGATGCGGTTCTACCAGCAATGCGCGGATATCACTGAGTTCACTCATTATGGCCTTACTCTGGATTCAGACTGTTCAGACGACAAAAGCAGCCCGCTGAACGGGCTTTGTTACGATTCATTATAGGGAAGTGACGGCACAAACGCGGTATTTCTTGAGTTTGCTTCCGTGAAATAGTGCGCAATTGCTGCGCACACGCAACTGGCTGCTATTTATTTGAGCACTCTGGCCACCAGCAATACAAACAGGCAGACCAGGATCGTTGAGGCAAACGGGAATACGAACTGGCGGCCGAACAGGCGGAAGCGCAGATCGCCGGGCAGTCGGCCTATGCCCAGCTTTTCCAGCCATGGCAAGGCGCTGGAGAACACAACCACTGCCAGAAAAATCGTTAAAAACCAGCGAAACACAGATACCCCCCTGCCTTTTTGAAGAAATCGCCCTATCGTCGAGAGAATCCGCGGGGGTTTTAAGATACCCCCCGGGGTATTTTTAGTGCCTCAGAGGCGGTGTGAGCGGTCCTGCAACTGCAACAGCGGTGGCAGATCAGCGCCGGTGCCGATGATCAGCACCTTAAATAACTCGCCCATTTCTGCCGGCGATGTCAGTTTTTGCAGTGCCTGTGATTGCGGCAGGTAACTCAGTGCGTCTTCCGCAGAGGTGCGCGACAGCAGATCGGTAATCCCCGCACCCAGCAGGAAAGCCGCCTGAGACTGGTAAAACTGCACCTGTGCACCTGCCTGCGATGCCGCCACTGCCATCGCGGTGAAATCCACGTGGGCGGTGACATCCTGCAAACCCGGCAGATAAAACGGTTCCGGATGTGCGTGATGGCGGTAGTGGCACATCAGCGTGCCCTGATCCCGTTCCGGATGGTAATACTCGCGCTCAGGGAAGCCATAATCGATCAGTACCGCCACGCCGTGCAAACCGGTTTGCTGCTGACCTTGGATCAGCATTTGCGACAGGCTGCGCATAAAGCCGCAGGCTACCGGATGGAGTTCCGTCAGATAACCATCCGGTAACTGTTCGTGTTCCGTGATTTGTTCCAGCCATTCTGCAGGAGCCTGCGGCCCGTTCTGCCAGCAAAACGCGCCGTTTGCATCCAGCGCCACGCCGCGTTCGCGCCAGACCCCGTTTTCACGCTGCACCAGATTCACCGGCATTGCATCCAGCACTTCATTGCCCAGTAACAGACCAGAAAAGGCTTCAGGCATCTGATCCAGCCAGACGACTTCCGGAAAGGCAGCCAGCGCTTCGCGTTGTCTCGCCTGCAATTCGCCGGACAAATCGACGATCGCATAACGGCGTACCGCGATACCTGCCGCGCGGCATTCGGTCAGGAAATCCTTGGCCAGTTTGCCGGTACCGGCTCCGAACTCCATGACTTCCGGTGCAATCGCAGGCAATAAGCTGGCATACAAGCGTGCCAGCGTGCCACCAAACAGCGGCGAAATCTCCGGTGCCGTTGTAAAATCACCGTCTTTGCCTAATTTAGTCGCACCGCCACTGTAATAACCCAGTTGCGGGGTATACAACAGCTTTTCCATAAACTGCGAAAACGGGATCCAGCCCTGCTCTGCCACCGCTGTCCGCAGTTGCTGAGTCAGTGCTTCCGATGCTGCCAGCGCCTCGGGCGCCGGAATGGGTAAAGATAATTTTTGCATCCCGGCATTGTATTAAAAACCCTACCTCTGCGTGAACTTTTTCCATGAACCAGCCTGCTACTGCCTCTGTTGAGAGACTCGCCCTGATTACCGGGGCTGCCCGGCGCATCGGCCGCGAAATCGCTTTGCATCTGGCCCGTCAGGGCTGGAACATTGCCGTGCACTGCCATCATTCCCGCACCGAAGCGGAACACACGGCGCAGGAAATCCGCGCGCTGGGTCGTAAAGCTGAGGTATTTTGCTGTGATCTGGCCGACGAAGCGGCAGTGCGTACTTTGTTACCGGCAGTGAATGCGGCGATGGGAACGGTGGATTGCGTGGTGAATAATGCCTCGCTGTTCAGCGAAGACCATGCGCACAGTTTCAGTTATGCAATGCTGAATCAGCATATGCATGCGAATCTCGGTGCACCGTTATTGCTGGCACAAGCACTGCACGCACAGTTGCAGGAAGGTCAGCAGGGATCGGTGATTAATCTGCTGGATCAGAAATTATTTAATCTGAATCCGGATTTTTTATCGTACACCCTGTCCAAAGCCGCATTACACACCGCAACCGTGATGCTGGCACAGGCGCTGGCGCCGAAAATCCGTGTGGTCGGCGTGGCGCCGGGCATTACTATGGTGTCCGGTCATCAGACCGAAGCCGATTTCGCCGCTGCGCATCAGATCACACCGCTCGGTCGCTCGAGTACACCACAGGATATCGCCCGCACCGTCGCGTTTGTCGCCGACAGTCCGGCCATGACCGGCACTACCTTGCTGGTCGATGGCGGGCAGCACCTGATTCCTTTGCAGCGCGATGTCATGTATCTGGCGACTGCAAACCAATCTCAACTTTCTTCTGAATGAGTTTCTTATGTTATCCGTCCTGCACCATCCGCAACTGACCGGTTGCCGCCGTCTGTTTTTGCGTAATTATGAAATCTATATCAATATCGGCGTGCACGATTTTGAAAAAAAAGGCGAACAGCGCGTGCTGATCAATGTTGATCTTTACATTCCGCTGGAATTATCAACACCGAAAGAAGATCAGCTGGATGAAGTCGTCGATTACGATTTTATGCGCGGCACCATTGCGCAGCGCGTATCTCAGGGTCATATTCATTTACAGGAAACTCTGTGTGATGACGTCGCCCGTATGATGCTGACCCATCCGCGCGTCCGTGCAGTCTGCGTTTCCACCATGAAGCCGGATGTATATCCGGATTGCGATGGTGTCGGTGTTGAAGTATTCCATGTCAAAGAAGCCTGAGGTTGTGATGCAAGCTTTATATGAAACATTGCAGGATGCAGCACCCGCAGAAGATACTTCCGCAAGCAGCGGACGCTCGCCGGAAAAAATCGCGTACGAAAACAATAAACTGCATAAGCGTTTATGCCGTCAGGTAGGTCAGGCCATCGGCGACTTCAATATGATTGAAGATGGTGACAAGGTCATGGTGTGTTTGTCCGGTGGTAAAGACAGCTATGCTTTGCTGGATATTCTGCTGACCCTGCGTGAGCGCGCACCGATCAAGTTCGATATCGTTGCGGTCAATCTGGATCAGAAACAACCGGGTTTCCCGGAAGATGTGCTGCCAGCGTATATGGAAAAAATCGGTGTGCCGTATCACATCGAAAATCAGGATACCTACAGCATCGTCAAACGTCTGGTACCGGAAGGCAAAACCACTTGCTCGCTGTGCTCACGCCTGCGTCGCGGCATTCTGTACCGTGTGGCGGACGAACTGGGCGCGACCAAAATCGCACTTGGTCACCACCGTGACGATATTCTGGAAACCTTTTTTCTGAATATGTTCTTCGGCGGCAAAATCAAAGGTATGCCACCGAAACTGCAATCCGATGATGGTCGCCATATCGTGATCCGTCCGCTGGCGTATGTAAAAGAAGCGGACACCGAACGTTTTGCGGAAGTGCGCCAGTTCCCGATTATTCCTTGTAATCTGTGCGGTTCTCAGGAAAACCTGCAGCGCAAACACGTTAAAGCCATGCTGCGTGACTGGGAGAAAAAACATCCGGGTCGCGTTGATCATATTTTCTCGGCTTTATCGACTGTCGTGCCATCACATCTGATGGACAGAGATATGTTCAATTTCAGTGATTTGAAAATTGACGGTGTCGCCAAACCGGACGGCGATATCGCATTCGATGAAGAACCATGCAGCACACCGGCTGCCGGTGTAATCCAGATGCATCTGGAGTAAATCTGAAGCAAATCTGAAGTGAACATGCGGGTGCGGTATTCAAGCTGCACCCGATTCGTATCTGACACAATTCATCCAACCCGTATTCCCCACCAACTGTCTGTCATACTTTCCAGCCGACTCACCCCGCTTTACCAATATTGACTATTACTTGTGATAGCACAGATAGCGTGCAATATGCATTTCGCATATTAATTTAATTTTACATGTAAATCAATTGGATATACAGAGCATCTGACTAATCATGCAATGCAATGGTAAGTGTTTCTTACCCCCTTCCATCAATTAATATATGTATAATATACCAATAAACAGCTAGGAACGTTTAACTCCGGATTCTTCGTTTCCGTTTCAGCTTTACATCTATTGAGATTCTGCTTCTGCGTGGCCTGTCAGCATCAGCCTTACCCTACTCCGCCACAATCCGGTGCGCCACTGATGCAACAGACAGGCGACAGACACTCAGCCTTATGGGTATTTGCATCTATGAATATGACTTCAGGTTCAGAACTGTTCGATACATTGCTGCATGTACATACCGAAACAGCCTGGCTGAACACTTGTATTACGATCAGTCAGCAACTCGGATTTCCGTATTTTCTGTTCGGTTATCTGCCACACAAACTGACACCGCTGACGGATGCAAAAGTGCTCGGCAATATGCCGCAAACCTGGTTGCAAACCTATCTGACAGAGCAGTGCAAGGAAACAGATCCGGTTTTACAGCATTGCGCGCGCCATCAGCGCCCGTTTTTCTGGGCGGAAGAATACTTTGCCGATATACAGGCACAGGCAACTTACGCGTGTGCTGCCGGGTATGATCTGAAATACGGTCTCGCGTTGCCCGGTCGCGGTCAGGATGCCGAGGTCAGCATCATGCTGCTGTTATCGCCAGACCCAGCGCGTCATCCGGCAACGCTGGGGGCACAGCAAATCGGACAATTGTGTCTGTTCCGGGATTTTGCAATGGATGCGCTGCGGCCATTACTGCTACCACCCGATGCGGCTCCTGTTAAGCTGACACCGCGTGAAATCGAATGCCTGATCTGGGCGGCACGCGGAAAATCTTCATGGGAAATAGCACAAATTCTGACGTGCGCAGAAGCCACTGTTAATTTCCACATTAACAATGCTAAACAAAAATTCGGTGTCACCAGCCGCCAGCAGGCTGTGATACGTGCCATTCGTGGTGGATGGATTGCAATTAACTGAGCACATACGCTGCGTTTTCAGGTTTGTCGGTTAAGGAAAAGATAGTCAGAAGCCTGAAGCAGCGTGTCACGCCTGTGCGAAAGTATCTCAAAGCGTCAGTCTGCTGATCCAACAATCCTTATTTGTATCAATGAAAAACGGCCAGTCAGGTTGACTGGCCGTTTTTACGCAAAGTTGCGGATCACCGAAGCGTTTCTTGGGGGGTATCACCCCGGCGATCCGCACCGGCAACCATAGGAGAGCAATCCCGGTCACCGGTAAAGCAAACTTCAGCACATGATGTGCGGATTACCACCACGTTTACTGCAGATGTCCATGACTTGCTGCAGCAAGTGTTCAGGGATACTGCCACTGACATATAAACTGACCAGCATCGCCACCGACAACGGAGCGCTTCCGGCTTTTTCAATACGGCTGCCACAGGACTGGCTGACTCCGAAACGTTGCCAGAACTGGGTCTGGGTTTCACCGCGCTGTAAGCGGAGCTGCCGGAAATTCATGCCTGATAAAGCCGGATTTTTTTCTGGATGAGAGAAGTCTTTCATGAGAATTCCATATCGCAATAGCAGAGAACCAGATTCTTACATTGTTAAATAATATTGAATACTGGCATTTCTGATAGGTAATATTTTTAAATATGCAGCATTCAAAAGAAGAACACACTGAATGCATCACTTCGCAGGATTACAACGTCAGGCGATGAAAAAAGTGACGGCAGGTACGGGCATTTGCTACTGTGGTGACTTTCCTTTTTTCGGTTTTGCATCATGCTGCCATTACCTGCGCCGGGCCAGTTATTGCCCGCGATTCCGCCCACCGCACCGACGCTGACCTACGAACCACTGGAAGCCGGTAAAAATTTCTGGGTGATCGATAATGTTCTGCCGAATGCAGAAGAAGTCAGTGCACGCTGTTTTGCAAGAGAAAAGTGGGAACTGGGTAAACCGTATGCGCCGGAAAGCTGGCCGGGTATGCGTTTTCACGGCGCGCTGTTACCGGAAGAACTGGCCGCGCTGGAAGCGAAAGTACGTGAACTGACTGGCAAGCCACGTTTATGGATGGTGCAACCGCCGGGCGGCTTGCGACTGGACAGCAACGTAGCGCAGCTGGTCGGGAAAAATGAAGGCATGCCGCATCCGCATACCGACAGCCGGCATTTATGCCGTTATGCAGCAGTGATTTATCTGAGCCCGAATCCGGCACCGGACAGCGGTACCAGCTTTTGTCGTCTGCGTTATCCGAATGGCGCGATCGGCGGCAATATCGTGACCGATCCGCATAAAAATCTGGTGGATGCTTTAAAGGTACGCGCTCTGCCGATGCAAGCGTGGTACGAAGATATGCGGGTACAGAATGTGTTCAACCGCATGATTCTGTACAAAGCGAATCTGGTGCACAGCGCGACCGGGTATTTTGGTGAAGCCATGCCGGATCGTCGCCTGACTGCCGTATTTTTCTGGATGGCGGACGATTAAACAGCAGCCTTCCTCATGAGCACGCTGTACAAACAAAAATCCCTGCAGTCTGACGACCGCAGGGATTTTTTCATACGCCGATGATGCAGCAGTATCTGCGCAGCGAACTCAGATCTGACGTGCAGGCAGCAAAGTACCCGCGACTTCACCAAAACCGATACGCGGTGCGCCTTCTTTGTGCGCCCAGCCACGCAATACGACCGTATCGCCATCTTCCATAAACACGCGCTGCTCGCCATTACTCAGTTGCAGTGGCTTTTTACCGCCTTCGGTCAGCTCCAGCAAAGACCCGGCTTCTTCCGGTGCAGGGCCGGACTGTGTACCGGAGCCGAGCAAATCACCGGCGTGCAGATTGCAGCCGTTGACCGTGTGGTGCGCGACCATCTGCGATACCGTCCAGTAAGAGTGACGGAAGTTCGACAAAGACAAACGTTCTGCGGCGGCACCCGCTGTTTTCATAGCCGGTGTCTGCAACAGTACTTCCAACTGAATATCGAAAGAACCGGAAGTACGTACACTTTCACCATCCAGATAAGGCAATGGTTGCGGATCAGCCGCATCGCGATGCCATGCCAGGCGGTATGGTGCCAGCGCTTCCAGTGTCACGATCCACGGAGAAATCGTCGTGGCAAAGTTTTTGGCGAGGAAAGGACCGAGTGGCTGGTATTCCCAGGCTTGCATATCACGGGCTGACCAGTCATTCAGCAGACACAGACCGAATACATGGGATTCTGCCTGTTCCACCGGAATCGAGGTGCCCAGTGCATTGCCCTGACCGATGAAAATACCCAGTTCCAGTTCGTAGTCCATGCGTTTTGCAGGTCCGAACACCGGTTCTTCCACTGTTGGTGGTTTGGTCTGACCGAGCGGACGGTGGAATTCCTGACCGGACACACCAATCGACGACGCACGGCCGTGGTAACCAATCGGTACCCATTTGTAGTTAGGCAGCAAAGGATTGTCCGGACGGAACAGTTTGCCGACGGCAGTTGCATGGTGAACCGAAGTATAGAAATCGGTGTAATCGCCGATATGCGCAGGCAATGCATATTCCGCCTGTGCCTGTGGCAGCAGGCAGGCGTGCAGTGTGCCTTGCAGCGCAGAACCTTCACGCAATACGCGCGACAAAGCCAGACGCAGTGCCGACCAGACCGGCGCCCCCAGACCCATTAAACCATTCAGGGTTTGTGCATTCACCGCCGTGGTGAAATGGCCGCCCTGCAGTTCGGTAAAACCGGCAAATGCATGCACTGCATGCGCTGCCGGCAAATCCAGAATCTGATCGCCGATCGCCACACCGATACGGTAAGGCTGATGGCTGCCTTTGCGGCGGAACACCGCAAACGGCAGATTCTGAATCGGGAAATCACAGGCCGGCTGATTGGCAGACTGTACCCAGCTGCGCAGTTGCAGATCGTGTGTTTCGTTAAGTTGTACCGTCATTTATTTTTGCTCCGGATTGAAATACTTTTTGATACCTTGCCAGCACTGATAATAATCGGCCTGCAGCAACGGTGTTTCCATAGCGGCGCGGGTCGGTTTGATGATCTGGCGGGTTTCGATCATAAACGCCATCGTATCAGAGACCTTTTGCGGGGTGGAAGTATCGATGTTACTGGCTTTCTCAAAAGTCGGTGCATCCGGGCCGTGGCCGCTCATACAATTGTGCAGGCTGGAGCCGCCCGGACGGAAGCCGGTGGACTTCGCATCGTACTGGCCATGAATCAGCCCCATGAATTCGCTGGCGATATTGCGGTGGAACCAGGGCGGACGGAAAGTGTTTTCACCAGCTAACCAGCGTGGCGGGAAAATCACAAAGTCGATGGTATCCACGCCCGGTGTATCGCTAGGCGATTGCAGCACCAGGAAAATCGACGGATCAGGATGGTCATAGCTGATCGAGCCTATGGTGTTGAAATGACGCAGATCGTATTTGTACGGTGCGAAATTGCCATGCCATGCGACCACATCCAGCGGCGAATGCCCGATTTTTGCAGACCACAGATTGCCGCTGAATTTGGCAACCAGTTCGAAGTCGCCTTCTTTATCTTCATACCAGGCCACCGGTGTCTGGAAATCACGCGGATTGGCCAGACCATTGGAACCGATCACGCCCAGATCCGGCAGTTTCAGCATCGCGCCGAAGTTTTCGCAGACATAGCCACGCGCTTCGCCGTCCGGCAAACGCACCTGAAAACGCACACCACGCGGTACTACCGCGATTTCCTGCGGTTCGATCAGCAGGCGACCCAGTTCAGTCAGCAACAACAAACGGCCTTGTTGCGGGATGATCAGCAATTCTGCATCTGCGTTGTAGTAATAACGGGTTTCCATGTCGCGATTGGCCGCGTACAGATGGATAGCACAGCCGCCCTGCGCATCAGCAGAACCATTACCGGCCATGGTGAACCAGCCATCGACAAAGTCTTTGGACTCTGCCGGCATCGGCAGCGGGTCCCAGCGCAACTGATTCGGGGTGGATGGTACCTGCGCGAAGTCATTGGTCATCTGACCATTGCTGATCTGACGGAAAGGCTGATGCATGGCTGCCGGACGGATGCGGTACATCCAGGAACGGCGGTTGGCATGGCGTGGCGCAGTGAATGCAGTGCCGGAAATTTGCTCGGCATACAAGCCGTAAGCGCATTTTTGCGGGGAATTCTGGTGCTCAGGCAAGGCGCCCGGCAAAGCTTCGGTTACCAGTTCATTGGCAAAACCGGTCATGTACTGCAGGTTCTCTGGTGTTCCCATGGTGGTCTCCTTGTACAGAATGTTCTGATATCCAGCGCAATGTAATGCAAGCCTGTAATTTTTACGATATAAATACAAAAATACAGACCATTCACAGGATCAATAATGATCGAAGCCAAGGATACTGACCTGAATCTGCTGGTGGTGTTTCAGGCGGTATATCAGGAAAGACAGATTTCGCTGGCGGCACGGCGGCTGGGTTTGTCGCAACCAGCCATCAGCAATGCGCTGGCAAGACTGCGCCGCACCCTGAATGACCCGCTGTTTGTGCGCACCGCCGCCGGCATGCAACCAACCCCGCGTGCCGAGCTGTTTGCCGACAGCGTCGGCCCGGCGCTGCAACAGATTACGGCAGCGCTGAATCAGCAGGGTGGCTTTGACCCGTCCGGTGGGATGCGGCGCTTCACGCTGGCGATGAGTGATGTCGGTGAAGTGTATTTCATGCCAGTGCTGGCAGCGCGTTTACCGGCGCTGGCCCCCGGCGTGCAGATCAGCACGGTGCGCGCGAATACTGTCGATCTGAAAACCGAAATGGAATCAGGCAGAATTGATCTGGCGCTCGGTGCATTTGATCAGTTATCTGACGCCTGGTTTCAGAAGCGGATTTTCCGGCAATCTTATGTCTGCATGATGCGCAGCGAGCATCCGCTGGCCGGTGCCGAGCTGACACCGGCGGCGTTCCGCAATGCGCGTCATCTGATTGTGAATGCGCGCGAAGAACCCTATCTGCGCATTAATCAGGCACTGGAAAAAGCCGGCGTCAGTATCGCTGCACAGTTGCAAGTGCCGCATTATGTGGCTGTGCCTTACATCGTGGCGCAAAGCGATTTACTGGTGACGGTGCCGCAAAAACTGGCAGAACGCGCCGCCGCACCGTTTGGCCTGTGTTACCGCAAGCCGCCGGTGCAGTTGCCGGACTTATCAAGCTATCTGTTCTGGCACCGCCGCTATCAGTCTGATCCCGGCAACCAGTGGCTGCGGCAGCTGATCGTGGAAACCTTTACCGAGCTGTGATGCGCAAGTACCGCAAGGCCTGACGGAAACCGCCGCGCGTTCTACAATGCAAGACAGTCACCCGAACGGAGCCCTGTATGCCAGTCATTACCTGCGTCGAAGATTTGCGTCTGTTGGCAAAAAAGCGCGTACCGAAAGCGTTTTACGATTATGCCGACAGCGGCTCGTACACCGAATCCACCTACCGTTCCAACAGCAGTGCACTGGCGGATATCAAACTGCGCCAGCGGGTGGCGATCAATGTCGATCAGCGCAGCACCCGCAGCAGTCTGATCGGCCACGATGTCAGCATGCCGGTGGCGATTGCGCCGACCGGACTGACCGGTATGCAGTGGGCCAACGGTGAAATGCTGGGTGCGATGGCGGCAGAACAGTTCGGCATTCCGTTCACCTTATCCACCATGAGTATCTGTTCGCTGGAAGATGTCGCGAGCGTCACAAGCAAACCGTTCTGGTTTCAGTTGTATGTGATGCGCGATCGCGGCTTTGTGCGGGAACTGATACAGCGCGCCAAAGCCTGCGGCTGTTCGGCACTGGTGCTGACGCTGGATTTACAAATCCTCGGCCAGCGGCATAAAGACTTAAAAAACGGCATGTCGGTGCCGCCGCGCCTGACGCTGGCGAATCTGCTGGATCTGGCGACGAAACCGGGCTGGGCACTGCGGGCGCTCGGAGGCCGCAAAACCTTCGGCAATCTGGCAGGTCATGTCAAAGGCATGGATGGCATCACCACCCTGAGCCAGTGGACAGCAAGCCAGTTTGACCCGACGTTGAACTGGGATGATGTCGCGTGGATACAGCGCGAATGGGGTGGCAAGCTGATTCTGAAAGGCATTATGGATGCGGAAGATGCGCGTACCGGTGCTTCCCTGGGTGTGGATGCGATCGTGGTCAGCAATCACGGCGGACGGCAGCTGGACGGTGCACCGGCGTCAATTGATGCCCTACCAGCGATTGTGGATGCCGCCGGTCATCTCAGCGAAATCTGGTTCGACGGCGGTATCCGCAGCGGACAGGACATCCTGAAAGCCTGCGCACTGGGCGCCAAAGGCTGCATGATTGGCCGTGCGTTTCTGTATGCACTCGGGGCGATGGGGCAACCGGGCGTCAGCCTGATGCTGGACATTCTGCGCAAGGAACTGGATGTCAGCATGGCCCTGACCGGTCTGCGCGATATCCGCGACGCCAGTCCCGACATCCTTATCCGCTGACTGCTTGCCGAACAAGTCTTAGAACAAGCCGGAAGCTGGTTTTCCGCCGATGCTGATCAGCACATCATTGTGCAGAAGTCCGCATCTGCATTTTATGAAGGCCCGGACTTTCTGCCGACGACCGCCGGATCGCTGTGCCAGAATCCGCATTTGAGACATTTTCAGGCTGTTTTGAGTGGTTCGCAGGCCATATCAGACGATACGGCTGCCGGTGAATGAACAAACACGAATCGTTGCGCCAACGCCTTCACGGAACGCACTTGCCATACTAACGGCTGTAATGACGGCGGTAATGCCTCAGCGGTGCCGCTTTCCGTACTGGCTGATCAGTCCGGCAATTTCCTGCAGCGGCACGATACGGTCAACCGCGCCACGCTTCACCGCCTCTTTCGGCATGCCGTACACCACGCAGGTTTTTTCATCCTGCGCCAGCGTTTCAGCACCGGCCTGATGCATTTCCAGCAAACCGAGTGCGCCATCGTCCCCCATACCGGTCATGATCACGCCCAGCGCATTCGCACCGGCATGTTTGGCGACCGAGCGGAACAGCACATCCACCGAAGGTTTATGACGATTAACCGGCGGGCCATCGAAAATATCCACCTGATACTGTGCGCCGTTGCGGCGTAACTGCATATGTTTGCCACCGGGCGCGACCAGCGCCAGCCCGTCCAGAACGCGGTCGCCGTGGGCGGCTTCACGCACTTCGATCTGGCAGATTTTATTCAGCCGCTCCGAAAATGCAGCGGTGAATTTCTCCGGCATATGCTGCACGATGACGATGCCCGGCGAATCAGCAGGCAGTGCAGATAACACCAGCTCCAGCGCCTGCGTGCCTCCGGTAGAGGTACCGATAGCGACCAGTTTATCGGTGGTTACCGCCATCGCCGTGACTTTTTCACGGATATCTGCCGCCTTAACCGGCTTTTGTAATTCCGGTACTGCAGACGGCGTTGACGGCATGGTGGCGCGCAGCCGCCGCATATCAGCCGCCGCCGCTTCTTTCACCGTCTGCACCAGATCCCCGGCATCGCTGGCCAGAAAATCGCGCAATCCCTGTTTAGGTTTGGTCACAATCGCTACCGCACCGGCAGACATCGCCTGCACCGAGGTCGCTGCGCCTTTCTCGGTCAGTGTGGAACAAATCACCACCGGCGTCGGACGCACTGCCATCACTTGCTTCAGAAAGGTGATGCCATCCATCCGTGGCATTTCCACGTCCAGCACCACCACATCCGGCCAGTTCTGATTCATTTTGTTCATGGCGAACAAGGGATCGGCAGCGGTGGCAATCACTTCCAGTTCAGGATCGCGCGCCAGCACCGCTGCCAGTACCTGCCGCACCACAGCGGAATCATCAACCAGCATGACCTTAATTTTTTTACTCATGGCAACATCACTTTTTCCACATGCCGCACCCAGACATCGCCGGACCACACGTCAAACATCACGTTCCGGTGACCGACGCCACCCAGATGCTCGCTTTTCAACTGAAATTCGTATTTTTCGAGCAATTGCCTGCCGGATTCAATATTCCGGTCAGGAATCGCAAACACTTTGGCAGAGTGTTCAGGAAACTGGTTCCCGCCGCCAAACATTTTGATTTCATATTCCCACGGATGAGTGCGGCTCGCCCGGATTTCGCGCAAAAACATTTTCAGTGCATCTTCCGCATATTTGCCATCCAGATCATGCTCTGCATTTTTCTTGCGGTAAGGCAGCATGTAATGGCACATGCCGCCGATGCGTTTTTGCGGATGCCACATCGTAATCGCCACGCACGAACCCAGCAGCGTACGGATACGTGTTTCGGCATCGCCGAAATAAAACTCTCCCGGCTGCAAAAAAATATCAATCAGAAAATCTGGGACTGGCATTGTTCATCACCGTGCCGTTACCGGCTCAGCCCTCCCGTTGATACACTGACGGATACAGCATCGTTAAATCGTTGCTGATACCGTTCAGTGTTTCCGAATGCGAGACCAGCAAATAGGCGCCAGGTTTCAGATGAGGCAGCATACGCCGTATCAATGCCTGCTTGGTCGGCACATCGAAATAAATCATGACATTGCGCAAAAAAATCAGATCAAACTGCCCGAGTTCTTCCGGAAAACGGTTGATCAGATTCAGCGATGAAAACGTAACCCGCTGCCGCAGCGACGGATCAATCAGAAAAAAGTCTTCGTATTCTTCTTTGCCACGCAGACAAAAGCGCTTCAGATACGCAGCCGGAATTTTTTCTGCTGCCTGCATCGGATACAAACCGGAGCGCGCTTTTTCCAGCATCCGCTCAGAAATATCGGTACCGGTAATTTCCCAGCGTGGTAAGCGGCCATCTGCCGCAATCACCATTGCAGTAGTGTAGGCTTCCTCACCGCTGGAGCTGGCTGCACTCCAGACACGGAATGGCGCTGCAGTGCGTGCTTTGGGCAGAATTACTTCCCGCAGAAAATCGAAATGCCGTGGCTCGCGGAAAAAGTACGTTTCATTGGTCGTCAGCAAATCCATCGCCAGCCGGGTTTCTTCTTCGTAACCGGGATGCCCGAGTAAGCTGAAATACTTGTCATAGGAAGCAATCTGCAGACGCCGCAAACGCTTTTCCAGGCGCCCCATCACCATCGCCTGTTTTCCGTCTTTCAGTGCGATACCGGTGCGCTGGTATAAAAACCGGCAAATCCAGTCAAACTCGCCCGCAGTCAGTTCTTTGACCGGTTTTTCCCATGAGGTGTCAGCGTTCATACTCCTGCTCCTGCGTGGCTGCCACGCCGGTCAGCGACTGTCCGAGGCTGGTCATTTCAGCCACCGACAATACCTGCGTCAGATCGAGTAACACCATAAACCTGCCCTGATGTTTTGCCATACCGCCGATGAAATCCGGCCGGATTCTGGCACCGAAAGACGGCGGTGGTTCGATGTCAGCATCTGCGATATCAACCACTTCATTGACCGCATCCACCATCACACCCATGGCTTGTACCGATACATCTTCTTTATCAGTCATTTCGATAATGATGATACTGGTACGGCGTGCCACTGCTGTCAGGTCACGACCAAAGCGGGCATTCAGATCAATCACCGGCACCACCTTGCCACGCAGATTGATCACACCGCGTATGAATGAAGGCATCATCGGTACTTCGGTCAGTTCACCGTACTGAATAATTTCTCGTATCGGCAGAATCGGAATCGAAAACACTTCTCCCGACAGCATAAACGTCAGGTACTGTGCACTGCTGTCCCGCTTTCTGGCTTCCTGCGGGACAGGGCTGGTACTGCGTGCTGCGGTTTCTGTCAGCGCTCCCATAATCCGCTCCTAGAAGCGTTCAAACTTGGCTTCATCAAAATGCACCGGCGCGCTGCTGCGGGTGCGGCGGGTGCTGCGTGATGCGCGTGCAGCACGGGGCTCATCAGCTTCAGCACGTATGGTTTCCTGACCAATACGGAAGAAACTGACCAGTTCTTTGAGCTGCTCTGCCTGACTTGTCATTTCTTCCGCTGTCGCTGCCAGCTCTTCACTGGATGATGCATTCTGCTGCGTGATCTGATTCATCTGGTTCATCGCAGTATTGATCTGACCAACTCCCGCCGATTGTTCCTGCGATGCAGCGGCGATTTCCTGTACCAGATCGGATGTGCGTCCGATACCCGGCACGATTTCATCGATCAGTTCACCGGCACGTTCTGCAGTCTTCACGCTGCCACCGGCAAGATCACCAATTTCTTTGGCGGCAATCTGACTGCGCTCTGCCAGCTTACGTACTTCCGCTGCTACCACCGCGAAGCCTTTGCCGTGTTCACCGGCACGCGCCGCTTCAATCGCCGCATTCAGCGCCAGCATATTGGTCTGATACGCGATGTCATCAATGATACCGATGCGGGATGCAATATCGTTCATCGCACTGACGGTATGTTTGACAGCTTCGCCACCTTCCTGCGCTTCACGTGCTGCTTTTCCGGCAATTCCATCGGTGACTTTGGCATTTTCCGCATTCTGATTAATACCGGCCGCCATTTGTTCAATGCTGGCGGAGGTTTCTTCCACACTGGCCGCCTGCTCACTGGCAGCCTGCGACAGCGATTGCGATGTTGCACTGACCTGCTCTGCGGCATTCGATAAGGCATCAGTCGCGTTAATCACATCAGTGACGATCTGAGACAGTTTTTCCACCGTCTGATTTGCTGCCTGTTTCAGATCATCAAATGCACCCTGAAATTCACGGTCAATGGTTTGTGTCAGATCGCCGTTAGAAATAGCACCGAGCACACGCTGAATTTCAGTCAGCCCGGTGTCGCTGGTCACCATCAGGGTATTGATGTCATGACTAAGCTTATTAAAGAAACCGGCTTTGCCATCCTCAACAATACGAGCCTTAAAGTTGCCGCGTGCTGCCTGTTCCACAATCGCGCTGACTTCTTTTTCAATGGCGACTTCTTCGGTACGGTCTTTCCATTCCACCACACTACCGAGACGCTCGCCTCTTTCAGAAATCACCGGATTAGCAGACAAGGAGAAGGTCCGGCCGCCAAGATTAATTTCTGCACGGTGATTAATCGTGAACGTTGCCAGCATATTCGCCTGATGCGCCGGATTTTTATGGAACTGATCAATGTTCGAACCAATCAGGCGCGATGCTGTAAAGTTTGGCAAGGCTTTACGGATATCACTTTCAGCCGCCTGCATGGTCGCCAGCACCGACTTATTGATGTAAATGATATTCCGGTCATTATCGGCAATCATGACATTGGTGGAGCAATTATCCAGCGCAATCTTGATGCGCAGATTTTCTTTCGCAATCGCTTCGGTTTCTTCCATCCGCAATTTGATATTACCAACCATTGCAATCAGATTCGCCGCAATACTGGTGACATCGTTATCACGCAGCTTCAGCTCGGCACTGAAATCACCGGATGACACTTTGCTCGCATAATCGACGACAGTTGCCGGTTCCTGACCAACCTGTTGAACAATCGTGCGTATCATCAGCCAGGCCAGCGCTACAACAATCAGGAACAGAAACAGGCAGGCACCGACCATTTTCAGACGCAATGCTTTTTGCTCTTCCAGTCGCGTATCTGTACGGCTCTTCATTGCTTTCAGAATGGATTGTTCAAGTTCATGCACCGCATCAATTGCTGATGATAAACGCAGCGAATAATCCTTCACTTCAAAATCGAATTTGCTGGTTTCCAGAATCTGCTCAGCGATCAGTTGCTCGGTTTCGCGCAGCTTCTGATTCTGCTCCCCGAATTTCGAACCGATAATGTCTTTGTATTCCGGTGACAAGGAAATCAGTTTGTTGTAAGTACGCTCGCTGCGTTTGATATTTTCCGCAATCACCGCATGCAGTTCTGCCACTTTCGTACGGTCTTTTTCACTCAGCGATTTCGCTGTCAGTACATCCAGCCCCAGTGCACGTGCTTTACGGATATCTTCCGTCAGGCGAATCACGCTGTCTGTCGACAAAGTAGCCATGAAAAAAGTGGACGGGTCATTGCTCAGCAGTAACTCGGACGCATCCGTCGTTTTATCCATTAACTGATAAATCTGACTGATCAGCGCCAGATGGCGGGCACGGTTATCGTCGACTTTCATGCGATCCGCTTCCGACAGCAGACTAGTCCAGTTTTGCTTCAGCTGGGCAGCAGCTTCATCCAGACGTAAATCCGGTACCTGATGCGATGTGACGGTCAGTTGATCCATGACTGCAGTCATTTCCTGTGCAGTAGCATCACGCTGCGAACGCATATCGCTCTGACCATTAATGACCAGCGTATTCAATCCGGCATGCCGCTGTGCCAGTTGCAGTGACTTTGCCACCAGTGGCAACACCGACGCTCCGGCTTTTTCTGAAGCCGCGGCATTCACATCACGACTGACCCACTGTACATACAAGGACAGCGGCAAGCCGAACAGAACCACGACAAATAAGCCGACCAGGGCAAACTTCTGCCACATTTTCAGCGATTCCAGGAACGATTTCATCTGTACTTCCTTTCGTTTATCAAGCAAGCAGATCTGATACGGAGACTGAAGCGAAAACTAGGAAACAATACTGCTGCCCGGCAGCGACAATGCGGAGGCACTGCCTTGCAGGCGGAACTGCTCTTTCTTTCTGTAATGCTGCAGCATGGCGGGAATACTGAGTATCAGGGCGACTTGCCCGCTGCCCAGAATGGTGGAACCGCCGATTCCCTGCACATGCTGGAAAATACGTCCCAGCGGCTTAATCACGGTTTGAAACTCACCCATCAGACTATCAACCACGAGACCGGTTTTCTGTCCGCTATAGCCCACCACTACCACGTTCTGACGACGCGGCATCGGTGCCTGAATATCAAACAATTGTCTTAACCGGATATACGGCAGGACTTCGCCGCGCAAATCCATATAATCCTGCTGCAGACTTTCCGGTGGCAACTCCAGACACTCAATGACATGATCCAGCGGTACCACAAATGCAGACTCACCGACACCGACCAGAAAGCCGTCAATAATCGCCAGCGTCAGCGGCAGTCGTAAACGCATCGTGGTGCCAACACCCATCGCCGAATCAATTTCAATCACACCGCGCAGCGACTGCACATTTTTCTTGACCACATCCATACCGACACCGCGACCGGACAAACTGGATACCTGTTCCGCCGTTGAAAAACCCGGTTCAAAAATCAGTTCAAAAATTTCTTTTTCACTGAGTACGGCATCCCGTTCGATCAGACCGCGTTCAACTGCGCGTGCCAGAATTTTGTCTTTGTTCAGCCCCCCGCCATCGTCACTGACTTCAATCACAATGCTGCCAGACTCATGATAGGCATGCAGCCTGAGCGTACCCTGCGCCGGTTTGCCGCGTGCTTCCCGCACTGCCACTGACTCAATACCGTGATCCATAGAATTACGTACCAGATGCATCAGCGGATCACCGATTTTTTCGACCACGGATTTATCCACTTCGGTTTCGCCACCGGTGATGTCCAGCACAATATCTTTGCCCAGCTCCAGACTGACATCACGCACCACGCGCTGAAAACGGCTGAAGGTTGTGCCGATCGGTACCATGCGTAACTGCAATGCACTGTCGCGGACTTCTTCGACTAAACGCATGACTTCGCTGGTTGCTTCCGACATTGCAACATCATGCAGTTTGCTGGCACGCAGATTGGCACCGGCACCGGCAATCACCAGTTCACCGACCAGATCAATCAGCTTATCCAGCCTTTCTGCATCCACCCGTATGCTCTGGCGCTCGCGGGCTTTTTGCTCTTTGACCTGCTGCTGTTTATGCAAAGCAGCATCCAGTAACGGCGCCTGAATCAGTTCTTCGCGAACCAGAATTTCCCCGATTTGCGAATTTGGTTTCGCACCGGCAGGCTGCTCACGCTGAAGCGCTTGTTTTTGCAGACAACTGTCGAGTTCCAGCCGTGTCAGCACACCGCTTTTCACCAGAATTTCACCGAGCAATTCGTGATCTGACGGTAAAGCATTGATGATGTCGATGTACTCATCGACGCGACTGTTCGGCGCAATGATGCGTATCGTGCTGTCTTCGCGGACAAATTCAAAAACACTTTCAATTGCTTCTTTGGTGGCAGCGCTCTTAAGAACAATTTCAAATCCCAGATAGCAGGATTCCGCGTCCATTTGAGGCAGCTCCGGAATCGCAGTGATGATGCTGGTAAGGTGTACCACATCGCCCACGGTGCTCAGGTAACGAATGAATGACAACGGGTCCATACCGTGACGCAGACAATCTTCGCCAAAACGCAGGGACAAATACCAGTTGCCAGACTCCACAGCCGCTTTCTCTCCAGCGACTGTCTGTACTTCAGTTTGATGCGCAACCACTTTGCGACCGGCGCCGGGTTGCGCGCCATCCATCACCTGTTGCAGCGCCTGCTGCAATTCCTGTCCGTGCGCTGACAGCTCCGGCGGATCTTCCATACGTCCCGCAGCAATTGCATCCATCAGCGTAACCAGATGATCACGGCATGGCAGTAGTACAGCAATCAGACCACCGGATACCGGAATGTCGCCATCGCGCACCTGATCGAGCAGACTTTCCAGCGTATGCGTAAACCGGACGATATGATCTATACCGAATAAACCGGCAGAGCCTTTGATGGTGTGTGCAGCGCGGAAAATCGCATTCACTGCATCGGCCTGATTCTGGCTGTGTTCCAGATTCAGCAGCAGTTCTTCCATGTCCTGCAGCAAATCACGGCTCTCAACGATGAAGGTTTCCATCGCGGCCTGCATTTCGCTGTCAAAGCTCATCCTTTCCTCCGCTGTCGATACCGCACGTTTATCTGCCACTGCGGATCTCCCGCCGTGCCGCCGCTTAATCGTGTACCAGCACTACCTGATCGCCAAACCACGCTGTCAGATTTGTGAATTCAAACATCTCCAGAACCGGTCTGCTGTGCATCACATAACTGAGTTTCTTGTTGAGTTTTTGCGCTTCTTTTTTCAAGGCAATCAGAATCTGCAATCCGGCTGAATCAATTTCAGACACTCCGGATAAATTCAGTTCCAGCACATCGTCGCTGTATAAAAAGCTTTGCAGCCGCTGCTTTTCTGTTGCAGCGGTATAGATGGTGAGTTCGCCTTCCACAGCGGTCATCTGCATGATGACCTCCTAAGGCATGATCAGTTTAGACACTGCTGCCAGCATTTGTGCCGGCTGAAAAGGTTTGACCACCCAGGCTTTCGCCCCGGCTGCCTGCCCCTGCAGTTTTTTACCTTCCTGAGATTCTGTGGTCAGCATAATCACCGGCGTGAATTTGTAGGCCGGTAATTTTTTAACTTCGGTGACAAAAGTGATGCCGTCCATGACCGGCATATTGACGTCAGAAATGATCAGATGCACTTTCTGACCAGTGAGTTTTTTCAGCGCGTCGCTGCCATCGACGCCTTCAATCACGGTGTAACCTGCACCGCGCAACGCCAGCCCGACAACCTGACGGACTGAGGCAGAATCATCAACGACTAATATGGTCTTCGACATACCATACCCTTTCCTGGCAAACCACATCGACAATGAACAAAGACTGACAAAGCCTGATACCGGTATTTCTGCTGCAGGTGGTGTCTTTCCCGCTTTGATATACGGGAAGAAATGTTGTCTGACCATCATAACGCAAACTTTCTGCGAACAACACGGCTTTATGGTGATTTTTATTCTCAATCAAAGATGTCTGTCTGTAATTACAAACAGATCATAAGCTTGCGCAAAAAGAAATTTCCTTGCAGGAAATATTTACGTGCCAGCTATTGGTTTTAAACACGTTTTTCATGACAGTCACGGGTTTTTTCCGTGAATATCACGCACAGCGCAGCCACCCTACTACAATACCGGTTTTACGAATTTTTCCTGCATCAGGCTACATCTGTTGCAGGCCAACACAGGGTTAAACAATTGGCTAAGCTTTATTTTCGCTATTCGGCCATGAATGCCGGCAAATCCACTGCGCTGCTGCAAGTGGCACATAACTACGAAGAGCAGGGACAGAACGTGTTTCTGTACACTGCCGCGATTGATCACCGCTACGGCGTCGGCAAAGTCACGTCACGCCTCGGTCCGCAGCGCGATGCAGCCACCTTTGACGGGCAGTTTGATTTTTTCACGCAGGCACCGGATGTCAGCTGTATTCTGGTTGATGAAGCTCAGTTCCTGACAGCAGATCAGGTGCGGCAATTGCACAAGCTGGCACATGTACGCGGCATTCCTGTGATTTGCTACGGTCTGCGTAGCGATTTTCTCGGCGAACCGTTTTCCGGCTCCACCTATCTGATGGCGCTGTCTGACACTATCGAAGAGCTGAAAAACATTTGCACTTGCGGCAAAAAGGCGACCATGAATATCCGCGTCAGTGAACAAGGGCAGCGCATCACCGAAGGTGCGCAGATTGATATCGGCGGTAACGAACGCTACCAGCATGTCTGCGGACGCTGCTTTTATAAATAATACTGTTAACATTCAATAAAACAGGCATCCGGGTTACCGCTTGCCTGTTTTATTTTTTGATTTCTGTAAATAGAAGAATTCCTCTAGGGCTTTTGTCATCAGGCGGAAACATCCGCCACCTATCGTTTTCTGATTTGCACTATTGTCCGTATCTGCCTTTGCTTACAAAGAAGAAGCAAAAGGCTTATACAACAATAAATCAGGAGATAAACCCAGATGGATCGTCGTCAGTTTCTGAAGTACAGTGGCTTTTTCACTGTGTCCGTTGCCAGCACCGCGCTGACCGCTTGCGGTGGCAGCAGCAATAACACCGATACCACAACCGCAGCCCTGCCTGCCGCCAGCGGTGGCAGCTGGACTTTTCCGCAAAGTATTGCTTCCGGCGATCCGCGTCCGGACAGCGTTGTGCTGTGGACCCGCGTGGTGCCGGCCAGCGCCGGTATCGCCAGCGTTGCCGCCGCCGGTAACGATGTCAGCATCCGTCTGGTGGTGACTGCCGCCGATAACAGCAGCGCACTGGGCGGCAATACTGCACTCAGCGGCACTGCTGTGGTCGATACCCGTTTGCCGGTAATGGCCAGCTTTGATAACACTGTCCGCAACAAAGTCACCGGTTTGCAACCGGGCACCGTGTATTTCTATCAGTTTGTTGCTGGCGATGTGCGCTCCAACGTAGGCCGTTTCAAAACCGCACCTGCCGCCGGCGCTGATTTATCGCAACTGCAGTTTGCGTATCTGACATGTCAGGACTGGAGCGTCAATCACTGGGGCGCGTTTGATTACATCGCCAAGAATGAAAATCTGGATTTCGTGGTGCATCTGGGTGATTACGTGTACGAAACTGTCGGTGCTTCGTTCCAGACCGGCAGCGTGGAAGCGCGCCACACTGCATTGCAATTGCCGGATGGTACGGTACTGAACGATGCAAGCGGTAAAGCGACCACAGCTAAATACGCCACCACCACCAACGATTACCGCTATCTGTACAAAATGTACCGCAGCGATCCGCGCCTGCAAGCTGTGCATGAACGCTTTGCGATGATTGCGACCTGGGATGACCATGAATTCTCCGACGATGCATGGCAGGATGCGGTCACCTATGAAAACAATAGTCTGGACAGCGCAGGTAACAATGTCCGCAACACGACACGCCGCCGCTCTGCGAATCAGGCATGGTTTGAATACATGCCAGCCGATGTGAATCTGGACAATGCGAATACCTCATTCCAGAACATTCAGATTTACCGCGACTTCCAGTTCGGTAAGCTGATGCAACTGGTGATGACCGATGAGCGTCTGTACCGCACCGATCACGTCGTGCCTGAAAACCTGATGAATCCGGCCACCGGCAAACCGCTGAACAGCAGCTTAGGTTCCCGTTACATCGTGCCGAAAGATGTGTTTGATGCACTGGAAGGCCAGAAAGTCACGGCAGCAACCGCAATGACCGGCGATCCGCTGAACAACACTTCCATGCTCGGCAAAACTCAGCGCGACTGGTGGAAAGGCAAAATGTCTGCCGCTACCGCAACCTGGAAAGTCTGGGGCAATGAAGTATCGTTGCTGCGTATGGGTCTGAATGGTACCGATGCGATTGCAACGCTGATCGCACTGAACTCTGTATCGACACTGGCCAGCAGCATCACCAGCGCACTGGCGAATCCGGCATTGCAGGGCAATGTGCTGGTCGCATCTGCACTGGTTGCTGCCGTTACTGCAGGCGCCAGCCAGCAAGTCGCTGCCGGTGCCGGTATTGCGATTGCCACCGCCGATGCAATGTCCGGCAATCCGCTGAGCGCCGCCACCTCTGCCGGTTTGACCGCAGCGCAGGCAGGGATCGCTGTCGCTGCCTACAATGCTGCCAAAACGGCTGCACCTGCCGGTACGGCAACGCAGGTTGGCGCTGCTGCACAAACCATCGCGTTTGGTTATATCAAACCGGATGTGCAGGCGAATAAACAAAATTCTCAGTTCGTGATTGCGTCCGGCCAGCAAGCAGCACTGTCGTCGTTCTTCACCCGCTTCCTGCTGAACTGCGATCAGTGGGATGGTTATAACGCAGAACGTAAAGCACTGATGCAATTCCTGCAAACATCCAAAATCAGCAACGTGGTCGCCATTACCGGTGATATTCACGGCTTCTTCGCCGGTACGGTCAACACGGATTTTGATGCAGCCAATGGCGGCACGCCGGTGATGGTGGATCTGGTCAGCGCCGGTATCAGCTCCGATTCTTTCTTCACGTATCTGAAAGACGGCGCGGGTTCCACCGGTCTGGCGACCATCATTTTCTGGCCACTGACGATTCCGGTACCGAATATCGGCAATGTCACGATCAACGTCAATCTGCTGGATTACACCATGGGTAAAGCAGCGCCGACGGTGGATGATCTGGCTGAACAAATCCGCGTACAACTGACCGGTGCACTGGCGGCCAAAGGTGTACCGGAAGGTGCAACGCTGACTGGCACGGTCGCTGCGGTACTGGCAGGTCTGAAAACCAACAGCGATTTCAACACCAGTCTGGTGGGTCTGGCGCAGCAATTGTCGGCACTGAACAGCAATCCGTGGATGAAGCATATCAACGCGGATGCACAAGGCTATACCGTGGTGACACTGACGCCGGGCAAACTGGTTGCGCAGTTCAAGCAAGTCAATAAGCTGGTAAACACTGGCAGCATGACTGCACCAGCGAATGTGATTGCGCGTATCACTACCGCTACCGTGAATGCCGGTACTGCCGGTCTGACATTGAGCTGATCCCGACTGTCTGACGCAACGCGCTGCGCCAGCGGCCGTTGTTTTTGCAATCACAGCGATATAACACCGCCTCCGGCAACCGGAGTGCGGTGTTTTTTATTGTACGCTGTCTGCTGGTCTGCCATCCGGTCTGCTTGCCGTCCCTGACGCCGGAAGCACAGAAAAGCCGGTTTTCGGTCTGAAAATGCCTGAAATGCGGAGTTCAGCACAGCGATCCGGCGGTCGTCGGCAGAAAGTCCGGGCCTCCGTCAATGCCGGATGACGATGTCTGCACAATTCCTGACGCTGCGCTGCGGCGGATGCAGGCGGGATAACTTACCACTTACCCACAGGTCAGGCAGCCGCATTTTCGCCGTCTGTGTTCCGCTGATGACACAGGGATAGCAGCTGTCCGGCACTTTTCATCAGCCTGACACAGTACGCAGGCACACTGGCCAGAACGCAGAATCCGTATATTGCGATGCAACAATGCGGTTGATCCCTGTCAATCCTGTGTGAAAAAAACGAAAAAACTGCCTTTCCGTACATGCCAGAAAGTCAGCTTTTTTTCAAGTATGGGGTTTTGCGAATTTTAGAGAATTTAATCTAACACCACCCAATTTATAGCTTACTGAATTCAATTGCAGGCAACGTAAAAATATAGCAATAAATACAACATCAAATAACAATGTTTTTTAACGAATTTTGATTATCAAAAGCACCATTACACCCTCTGAAATTATTCACGCATCCCCCTGCGACTGGCTTACAATCTTGGGCGCTGTCCGTCTGACGGATAGTCTTACCGTGTGCCAGGGGCCTGCAAACGGGGGAAAATCAGGCCCGTTGTGTCAAGGAAAGCAATGAAACGTTTAGATGACTTCCGCCTGAAGTTAGGCAAAGATGAACTGGTTCCTATCATGATTGGTGGGATGGGTGTCGATATTTCCACCGCAGAACTGGCACTGGTTGCCGCACGTCTGGGCGGTATCGGTCATATCTCGGATGCCATGGTGCACGATGTTTCAGACCGCCGCTTTGACACCAGCTATATCAAAGAAAAAACCCGTCAGTACAAATACAACATCAATAACTCGGACAAATCCGAGGTGAAATTCGATCTGGCCCATCTGGCAGAAGCCACCCGTTTGCACGTGGGTAAAACCATGGAAGCCAAACAGGGCAAGGGCATGATTTTCGTGAACTGCATGGAAAAGCTCACGATGAATGCACCGAAAGAAACCCTGAAAGTGCGTCTGGAAGCCGCGCTGGATGCGGGTATTGACGGCATCACCATGAGCGCCGGTCTGCATCTGGGTTCGTTCGCGCTGATCGCTGATCATCCGCGTTTCCGCGAAGCCAAGCTCGGCATCATCGTTTCATCGCTGCGCGCCCTGCAATTATTCCTGCGTAAAAATGCCAAACTGAACCGTTTGCCGGATTACGTGATTGTTGAAGGTCCGCTGGCCGGCGGCCATCTGGGCTTTGGTCTGGACTGGGCAGAATATGATCTGCAAACCATCATCACCGAAATTCACCACTGGCTGAAAGAAGAAAAACTGGATATTCCGCTGATTGCAGCGGGCGGTATTTTCACCGGCAGCGATGCAGTTTCTTTCCTCGAAAACGGCGCAGCCGGTGTGCAGGTAGCAACCCGCTTCACTGTGACCAAAGAATGCGGTCTGCCGGACAAAGTCAAACAGGAATACTTCAAAGCCAGCGAAGAGGATATTCAGGTCAATCAGATTTCTCCGACCGGCTATCCTATGCGTATGCTGAAAAACACACCGGCGATCGGTGACGGCATTCGTCCGGGCTGCGAATCTTACGGTTATCTGCTGGATGGCAACGGTAACTGCGCTTACATCACTTCGTATAACCGCGAAGTGGCTGCGCATCCGGATGCGAAAAAAATCAGCGTGATGGACAAAACCTGTCTGTGTACCCACATGCGCAATTTCAATTGCTGGACTTGCGGTCATCTGACCTACAAACTGAAAGACACCACCAACAAACTGGAGGATGGTTCGTATCAGATTCTGACAGCAGAACATGTGTTCAAAGATTATCAGTTCAGCACCGATAACCAGATCGCACTGCCTGAAAAAGAATAAGCCGCTTTCCGGCCTGCTTCAGACAAAACGCCCGGCAACAGTTTCTGTGCCGGGCGTTTTTATTGCTGCTCATCAGCAACTAATATCACTGCCACTCACCAGCGCGAAAAATGGTTCTCGGTCACGCCGACCAGATTTTTCACTTCGCGCCACGGCTTGTCTTTCGCCGCTCTCACCCGTCCGTTAAACACGCCGATTGGTTGCTGATAACGGCTGGCGGCAATGATCAGATTCTTGTCTTCGGCACGCACGCCTTCCGGCTGAAACACCAGATCAATCAAGCCATCTTCACTGGTAATCAGCCATGCCTGTTCCGGCTGTTCCGCCTGAAACTGAAAACGCACCGCGCCCAGCGGAATCAGATTGCCATCCAGCCACAAAACATTTTCCTGTTCGCCCAGATAACCGGACTGCAGATTCCAGCCCAGCGATAAGCTATGCGCCGACGCCCACTGCCACGCCGTTTCACGCGCCAGAAAACCCAGACTGTGATCGGTACTGGCAATCATTTTCAGCTTCCAGAACCGTTCTCCGACCCTTACACCGGCTTCACAAGGCATGGCAGAGGATTTGTAGGTGGTATGCACGGTGCCGCCTTGCGGACGTGCAATCGCGGTCATACCGGGCACCACGTGCAGGCTTTCGCCACCGGCTTCCAGTTCCCATTCAGGAAAAATCAGCCGCAGCTTAAAGCCGTATTCATCCTGTTCATAGCGCATCGATTCGCGCCCGAATTTGAAATCGGCAAAAGCACCGGCCGCAGGATGATCCGATAAACGCGCAGTCAGCCCCGGAATGCCGTCACGCGAATAACTGGCGATCAGGCGTTTCGCGGTACGGTCAAACACATAGGCAAACGCGGTATTGGTCCAGCCCACATCCACAATCGCCATCGCACAAAACAATTCATCGCTGGCCAGCGCCACATAATGCCAGTGCTTGCGATGGGTGCGTTCCCACCACCAGCTGCGGCGGTATTCCGCATCCAGCCTGTCATACGCAATCTGATCAGGCGCCCCGGCGTAACGGCCAAACAATGGCTGGCCGTACTGATCGCACACCGAGGGCGGCACAGGTTTCAACATACAAACTCCCGATTGAACAATGCTGTTGTACCCGAAAACGCAGGTTTTACGTGTAAAGCAGCAACCCCGTTCAATGTACCCGAGACTGCACAACAATGGCGCAGGATCGCGGCGACTTCCTGCATTTTGTCTGCAACAAGCTACAATACGGTTTGCAACCATCTGCCGGAACACTGTTTTGAATCTCGCCGCCACACCCCTCGCTTTTATCGATCTGGAAACAACGGGAACCGTTGCCACCCAGGACAGAATTACTGAAATTGCCATCATCACCTGGGATGGCGAACAATCGACCAGCTGGTCTGCGCTGATTGATCCGCAAACTGGCATTCCGGCATTTGTCGAACAATTGACCGGTATCACCAACGATATGGTGCGTGGTCAGCCGGTATTCGCCGATCTGGCACATGAAATCGCAGCGCGTCTCAGCGGCCATATGATCGTCGCGCACAATGCACGCTTTGATTACGGTTTCTTAAAAAACGAATTCAAACGCTGCGATATTTCTTTTCGTGCACCGGTGCTGTGTACGCTGAAATTGTCACGTAAATTATTTCCGCAGCACTTCAAACACAATCTGGATGCGATCATCGAAAGGCATCAGCTGGATGCCGGCGACCGCCACCGCGCGATGAGCGATACCAGCGTGCTGTTTCAGTTATGGCGTCAGCTAGAGCAGCAATTCAGCACTGAACATTTGCATGCAGTGGTCAAAGAACTGACCACCCGCTCCAGCCTGCCGCCGCATCTGGACCCGGCGATTGTCGATCAGTTACCGCAAGCCTACGGCGTGTATTTGTTTTACGGTGAAAACCGGCTGCCGATTTACATCGGCAAAAGTAATCAGCTGCGCCAGCGCGTGTTATCGCATTTCTCTGCGGATCATGCGATCAATAAAGAAATGCAGTTATCGCAGCAAGTGCGCGATATCGAATGGATAGGCTGTGCCGGTGAAGTCGATGCGCTGATTACCGAAGCACGACTGGTCAAAGAAAAACAACCGACACTGAACCGCCAGTTACGCCGCAATACGGAATTCTGTTCATGGCAGTTAGCAGCGGATGAGGATGGCTATCTGCGTCCGCAACTGGTGTATGCGCGCGATTTGCAACCGGGCAAGCAGGATGAATTATTCGGGCTGTTCAAAAGCGGCGCCAGCGCCAAAGAGTTTTTGCTGAAGGCGGCGAAAGAATATCAATTGTGTAATGCGATACTGGGACTGGAAAAACTACCGGCCGGTAAGCCCTGCTTTTCGTTTCAGCTGAAACAATGTCGCGGTGCCTGCTGCGCACGCGAAAAACCGGCGCCGCATAATCAGCGTCTGCAAACTGCGTTGTCGGAAGAAAAACTGAAAGCATGGCCATTCAACGGCCCTGCTGTATTACCGGAAGGCGATATCTGGCATGTGATTGATGCCTGGTGTTATCTGGGCAAAGCCAGCAGTCCGCAGCAAGCCGGAGAAGTATTGCAATCCGGCCAGCCGCGTTTTGATAAAGATACTTACCGTATTCTGGTGAAATACGGTAATCGCATGCAAGCCTTAGCGTCCCTGACCGGCGCTGTCACTGAGTAAGCTGCTGGTTGCCTGCAGCTTGCCACGGGATGGCAGCGCAGGCACACCGGCTACCTGCATCAGCAAAGGATAGACATCCACATTCTGCAATTCTGCAATCTGCGCACCGGCACGGAAAGCCGGACCATTGGCAATAAACAGCGCAGCCATCTCCGGTGCCAGATTGTCATAACCGTGCGCACCGCCGGATGAGCGCAGTTTCGCTTTTTCATTCGCGACGATTTGCCAGCCCGGTTCTGCCAGACAGAACACCGCAGGCACACGGCGGTTGCTGCCGAATTCCAGACGCGCCGGAATCTCGCTCTTACGCCAGCATTCCATGTGTTCATGTTTGCCGAGTATGGCTTTTTCCGCCTGCGCCGCTGTTTCGGCTGTCAGTTCAATGCCTGCAAATGGGCCGGTAGTGATAGTACGGAACTGATTATCCGGCAGCAATTGATTCAGGCGGATCACGCGCTGATCCGAGACCGCTGCCATACCGTGATCAGACACAATTACCAGATTGGCCTGCATGCCGCGCTGCTGCAAACCGGCACGCAGGCGTCCGAGTGCCGCATCGACTTCGGCAACTGCCTGAGCAATCTGCGGGCTGTCCGGCCCGAAATCATGCCCTGCATGATCAACCTGATCAAAATACAAAGTCAGCAAACGCGGACGCTGTTCTGCCGGTAAATCCAGCCAGCCGAGCAGCGTATCGACACGCGTTGCCGGAGTCATCTTTTCATCAAACACCGCCCATTGCGAAGGCCGCACGCCCTGAATATCAGCTTCCGAACCGGGCCAGAACATGGTGCCGGTTTTCACACCGGCTTTTTCCGCCGTCACCCAGAATGGTTCCGCCATATCCCACCAGCGACGGTCTGTGACAGCTTCGCGTTTGCTCAGTGCGAAACGTACACCGGGAATCTGCGGATCTTCCATCGTGTTGGCAACAATGCCGTGCTGATCCGGACGCAGGCCAGTGACCAGCGTGTAATGATTCGGAAAAGTCACCGACGGAAACGAAGGCCGCATCACCGCAGCACTGGCACCTTGCTGCGCCAGCTGATTCAGCACCGGACTGACGCCGCGCTGTAAATAATCCGGACGAAAACCGTCTATCGAAATCAGAATCAGCGGCTGATTTGCCGGCGTGACTTTCTGTGTCGTTGCGGACGCAGAACTTGCCGACGGCGCAGCGGCAGGCAGCAGGGAAGAACAGGCACTCAGCAGCGCCAGACTTGCCAGCATTGCTGGCAATCGGGATAAAACAAACAGGGACTTCATCAGTTTCTTTCAGCAAACCGTCTGCAGCGCACACCGCATAACGTATGCGGCCAGTCAGAACTCTGCATGCACACGGACGGCCACCGCCCTGACCGGGCCACGGTCGCGGTTATACGCCGGATTCCGGATATGCTGCAGGTCTGCGCTCAGACTCAGTGCAGAAGACCATTGCCAGCGGTAAAAAGTTTCCAGTATCTGTTCACGGCCATAGTTCAGACGACCATCACCGATCAGCAAGCCTTTACCGCCCGCTGCAAAGTAAGCACGTGCATCGGCTGACAAAGCATTGACCGCAAACGCCAGCCCCAGCTTATCCGCCGGACGTCCCCACCACTGACCGGACCACAGCATACCGCCGGAAAGCGAGGACTGGATATCGGTAAATTCATAGGCTTCCTGCTCACCGCGATTCGCACTGGCACGCAGGAAAACGCCGCTGTTCTCTGCCACTTCCTGTTCCCAGTTCAGCGCCCAGCCGGTTTGCGTCGCACGCCGCCGTACCGATCCGGTATCCGGTGTCTGTCCGTTCTGCGCTGCTAAGGTCAACGCATCGCGGTAACGCCCCATCTCGCTGCGGTTCAGAAACACCAGCGCACGCAGTTTGCCGGGGCGGCCTGCCAGCGCATAGCCTTGCTCGAATTCGGTCACCCACATGAATTTGTCGAAACTGACACCGGCAATTTTGGCGTTCGGTACCGGTGACAACTGAAACACACCGGAACGCAAAGCCCGTTCGCCGCTATTCCATTCCAGCACCGCACCATTGGTGTAACCCCACACATCCGCTGCATAATCGAATGCACCGGCATCAATCACCGACCAGTTCAGAAAATCGGCACGCGGATCATGCGCATACTGGTTGTTATCAAAAATATCCACCACCGAGAAACGCCCTGTTGTCAGGGTGATGCGTTCATCGGCACGACTACCTGCCAGTTGATTCGCGCTGCCAGCCACGGCGGATGTGGTCTTCCCCAGCGCCAGCTCATGCCTGACAAACACACGCGGCAAACGCAGATAAGGCTGATTCTGGCCGAGTTTGTACGCCCCGCCGCTCAGGTAACCGGCAGCACCCAGCGTATCACCGACACCAAAACCCTGATCGATTTCCGGATTGATCCAGATTTCGGTAGATGGCGTCAGCCGCCAGCCTGCAAACAAAGTGATATCGGTGGTTTCTTCGGTACGCCCGCCGGAAGGCAGACTGTTTTCACCGCTGTAGGGTGCGCGAAAGCGGTTCAGTTTCTGGGCGATCGTGGTGTACTGACCATGTATCGCCCAGTTTTCTGTTTCCTGTTTTACATCCGCTGCTGCTTGCTCAACCGGCGCTGCGGATTGTGCCGCGGCATGACCTGCACTCAAAAAAAGACCCTGCAACAGCAGGGTCAGAATCGTTTTCTTCATACATTCTGATAAAAAGACTAATTGCGTACTATTGTAGTGTCCCGGCATGTCGGTGGAATGACAAACTGTATCGTGTTTGCGCCAGCTCTGGTGTCAGCGCTGCGCCGCCATTTGCTTCAGATACACCAGCAAATCATCCAGCTCTGCTTCCGACAATACTTCCTTGCTGAAACCCGGCATGCTTTGCTGCGGCCATGTACGCACCGATGCCGGATCGCGGATTAACTGGCGCAGCATCTTTTCCTGAAAATACTCGGTTGGATTGTGCGGCAGATTCAGATCAGGGCCGATACTGGCATCACCGGCTTTGTTCAGCGTATGGCAAACGCTGCAATGGCGACTGTAAGCCTGCAGGCCGCGTAAAGCTTGTTCTTTCAGCGGTGCAGACGCCGCTGGCAGCAATGCCGGAAAACGCTCAGTCAGCGACTGCACCGGCGCGACAGACGCAATCTGATACGGCCATTGTTCCTGACTGATATTGCCGCGTGCGGCATCGGTCCAGATCAGATAAAACGGCCCTGCCGATGGCTTACCTGCACCCAGCGCAGGCCACGGCTTTGCTGCGGTTTCAAACGCAATCCACGGTGTGGCCGCCGATAGCAGCGTGTCATCGGCAATCGTCGCCACAAAACCATCGCTGGCTTTGAACTGGGTATGACCACCGGCTTTCAGTGAAGGCAGCAGCGCATGCAAAGGCACGGCCTGCCACTGACGCGGCTGATGGTAAGCCGGATCATCCGGCGTTTGCACTGTCTGGCGCGCCGGATGCGACATCAGCGTGGTCACCGTCCAGCCTTGCTGTTCCTTGCCGGTGCTGATCTGCAATACCGGTTCTGCGGCAGATGGCACAGACTGCGCAGACTGCGGATTGGCGGACTGCGCCGTCGTGCCGGTGTTCTGGCACGCCGCCAGCACCGCAACCGATAACAGACTCAGGGAAACAGCGTAGAGAATTTTTTTCATACAGACTCCGTCACAGAGGTGTCAAAGACAGCCGCGCCGCCTTGACTTACAATTCTGGCTGATTCTGCAACCACCTTAACGACTATGCAAGAAGAACTTAGCGATCACGAAGACCTGACCATCCCGCCGAAAGAGCGGCAGGCCGCCACCCAGCGCAGCACCTGGACCAGTGTGGTGGTGAATATTGTGCTGACCACAGTACAGCTGATCGTCGGCGTATTCAGCCATTCGCAAGCGCTGATTGCGGACGGTATCCATTCCTTATCCGATCTGTTGTCAGATTTTGTGGTGTTGCTGGCCAGCCATCACAGCAAAAAAGAAGCCGATCACGATCATCCTTACGGACATCAGCGTTATGAAACAGCGGCCTCGCTGGTACTCGGCGGCCTGTTGCTGGCAGTCGGTATCGGCATGCTGATCAGCGCCTTTCACAAACTGGAAAATCCCGAAGCGATTCCGGCGGTACACAGCATTGCGCTGTGGGTGGCAGTAACAGCACTGATCGCGAAAGAAGCGCTGTTCCGCTACATGCTGAAGCTGGCGCAAAAAGTGAAATCCAGCATGCTGATTGCGAACGCGTGGCATGCACGTTCCGATGCTGCATCGTCGCTGGTGGTGGCGATCGGTATTATCGGCAATCTGGCCGGTTATCCGCTGCTTGATCCGGTCGCCGCGTTAATCGTCGGTTTCATGGTCAGTAAAATGGGCTGGGAATTCGGCTGGGAAGCGTTGCACGATCTGATGGACCGCGCCGCCGACGATGAAGAAGTCGAAGCCATCCGCGCCACCCTGCGAGACACCCCGGGCGTACTCGGCGTGCATGATGTGCATACGCGCAAAATGGGCGACATGATCATGGTCGATGCGCATCTGGAAGTGGATGCACAGATCACCGTGGAAGCCGGTCATGAAATCGCCGTACTGGCACGCCAGCGCGTCATGCAACGCCACCGCGTACTGAACCTGATGACCCACCTCGACCCCTGGCACCGCCACGACGGCGACCACGACACCCCGCGCTGACCCCGCTTTTCCCCCAAAAAACATGCCCGCTTATCCCAAAAGGACAGCGGGCTTTTTCATGTCCGCCTGCGGATGGCTCTGCAAAGCCCTAAAACGGCCAGAAATGACTCAAATGCGGCATTCCGCATAGCAATCCGCCTGTCGTCGGCAGAAAGTCCGGGCTTGCGTGAAAGCCTGATGACGATGTTTGCACAGTGTGCGGTGCGGCGGTGGTGCTTATGACAGCCAGCCGGGCTGATTCAGGCGGGTGAGGATGTCGGCGCGCAGGCTGCTGGGGCTGACGCCGGTCCAGCGTTTGCAGGAGCGGCGGAAATTATTCGCGTCGTGGAAACCCAGCCAGTTGGCTACCTGTTCTGTATCCATGCCCTGCACGGTCAGCAGATACAGCGCCATGTGGGTGCGGCACAAATCCAGTTCCGCCTGAAAATGGCTGCCGTGCTTGCTCAGATAGCGTTTCAGTGTGGCCGGACTCAGACCGAAATCCTGCGCCGTTTGCTCGAGCACCGGCTGCTGACGCAAACGACTTTGCAGATAATCATAAAGCTGGTTCAGCAGACTGGGATTGCAGGCCGGCGGCGGACTTTGTTGCTGCGCCAGTTGCCACGCGATCTGACTGGTGCGCGGCCATGCACGTTCTGCCTGTTCGCGTGAAATCACCATCGCATCCAGCTGACAGGAAAACTGCAGGTCGTGGCCGAGAAAAGTCTGATGCTGTTCCGCCGTGCGTGGTGGCGGACGGTTAAAGCAAAAGCGCCACTGAAAGCGGCATTCGGCCAGCCAGCGCGCCAGCGCCACAACCGCACTCATATGCATTTCGACCAGTTGATTGCGCAGCGCAGGTACGCCGTAACTGTCGCACCAGTACAGAATCAGAAATCGTTCGCTTTCAATCAGGCGTGGTCGCAGCAAAGGACACAGGATCTGATAATGCACGCAGATATGGCGCAGTGCATCGCGCAGATTCGGCGCATGAATCAGTGCCTGACTCAAATGCCCGTAATGCCCGGGCAATAACTGCTGACCGAGTAAAAAGCTGCTGTCGCGTTCAGGACGCTGACTGAAAAAACTGCGCAGTGCTTGCAGATAAGTTTGCGGCGTAATCGCGGTTTGCTGTGCAGCAGCCTGACTCAGCGCATGCTGTTCGCTGAGTGTGATCTCTTGTGTGCGTGCCAGATCCAGCAATAAAGCAGCCTGACCGTGACCGGGCAATACCGCATCGCTGATCTGATGAAAAGCCAGCGGTGACAATGTGTCGGTGTGCATTATGCGGCGGCTTGTTGTAACTGGCGGCTGAGCATGCTCAGGGTATCGCTGTGCATTACATCGCTGACCGTAAACCGCATTTGCAAGCGCACACGCTCGCGCGATGCCGCAGCCGTTGGCAGCGCTGTCTGCGATAAAGGAAAACCGGTTTGCTGTATCAGATCGCACAATGTTTGCGCATACTCTGCCGCCTGCTGCGGGTTCAGACCGGGCAACAGCAGCACATAATGATCGGCGGCATAACGACACAGTACGTCCTGCGCATCGGTATGCATCACAATCCACTGCGCCAGACTCTGCAGAATATGATCGCCCTGCGCCTGTCCGAAATGGCGGTTAATTTTATGAAAGCCGCAGATATTCAGCATCACCAGACAGGCCGCACCATGCTGACTTTGCCAGCTGATTTGCTGACGCAGATAATCTGCATTGGCGATCTGGGAAACGCGGTCAATTGCGCGGTGATCACGGAACACGCGCTCGCGTTTTTCCATATGGCGGTTGAGGCTGCGCTGTTCTTCCTGCCAGAAGTACATGCCAGCCGTCAGGCTCAGCATGCCGCCGAGATTCAGGCCGGATTCGAGAATATTGTCCCAGAGGTGAGATTTCGGAATAGCGAAAAACTCATCCAGACAGTCTGCGGTATTGCCGAGCATCAGCGCTGCAAAACCGAAAGCAAAACAGCGCGTCACCAGACCGCGCGGGCGGTTATAGCAAATAATACCGAGCCAGACTGCCGCCATAACAGCCGTGCCGCCTTCGCCGAAAATGTCTATCCACTTCCAGTGCGCGAAGGGTTTCAGTTGTCCGACATACGCATACAGTGACACCAGCAGCGGCACGAGGGCGGCAACAGTCAGTAAAAAATAGCGGTGCAGTTTCAGCATGGCGGTGACGGACTTAAAGCGACGCAGCCTAGCGATGACATATGACAGGCTGATGAAATGCTGCCCACTGTTGTATGCAGTCCACCGGCGCTGCAAAAACGCGTCAGCAGTGCAAACGGCTCAGGCAATTGCTCTCACCGCTGGCGTATACACCCGCTCCGCCCTGCGCACTGCAAGGGTTACCAGTCAATTCAGCTCAGTTCATCAGCAAAACCGCATGGCAGCGGACGTTTTACGCAGCATCACCGTGCCGCTGCGTTACCGCTGTCACAAATCTGACATCAGCGCTGCCTAGACTGCGCCCCATTCCTCGTTCAACTCCATCCGCATCATGTCTGATTTTAAATATTCAAAAACCGTCAGCCCGCTGGCGTACCGCGTTATGACCATCGCTGTTCTGCAGGCGCTGGCTGCTGTCAGCAGCGCACAGGCTGCCGAACCAGCACAGGAAGTCACCGTCAGCGGCCAGCGTGCCAGTCTGCGCAAAGCGATTGCCATTCAGGAGAAAGCTGACCACATTGTCAGTGCAGTCAGCGCCGATGATATCGGTGGTCTGCCGGATAAAAATGCGGCTGAAGCACTGGCGCGTCTGCCCGGTCTGGCTGTACAGCGCGATCAGGGCGAAGGCCGTTATGTGGTGGTGCGTGGTTTAGCACCGGATCTGAACAGTGTCAGCATTAATGGCAATCAGATTCCGTCACCGGAAGCCAGCCGTCGTGCAGTGGCGCTGGATATTCTGCCGGCCGGCATGATCCGTTCGCTGGAAGTCAGCAAAACCCTGCGTCCGGAACATGATGCCGGTGCGCTCGGTGGCAATGTGGAAGTCAAAACCTTGTCTGCATTCGATTTACCCGGTGCAATGCTGAATGCGTACACCGGTCTCAGCTATGACGGTGCCAGCGGCAAAACCAGTCCGAACGCCGGTGCTTTATGGGCGCAGCGTCTGATGAACGGTAAGCTTGGTGTGGCAATGGGTATCAGCGCGGAGAAGCGCAGTTTTGCATCGGACAATATCGAAACCGGCGGCAGCTGGCAGGATGGCAAACTGGGCAGCGTGGAATTGCGTGATTACCTGCCGGTGCGTGAGCGCCATGCACTGGCGCTGAATATGGATTACCGCCCGGATGCAAATCAGCAAACCTCGCTGCGTTATTTCCTCAGCGATTTCAGTGATGATGAAGTGCGTGACCGCCTGACCTTCAGTAATTTTGCCAGCGGCACAATGGCAGAAAATGCCAGCACCAGTGCGCGTGCGGAGCGGCGTCTGCGTCAGCGTAAATACACGCAAACTCTGCAATCGCTGAATATCGCCAGTGAATGGAAATTCGGCGATAACTGGCTGAAGATTGCCGCCGCCGGCAGCCGCGCCAGCGAAGATACGCCGGAATCGATTAACGATGCGCGCTTCCGTGGCACAGCAAATTTCAGCGGCATCAGTTTCACCAATACCGAACAGCCGCGCATCAGCGCACCGGAAGCCGTTTACTCACCGGCCAGCTATGCCCTGAACAGCATCACACTGCAGCAGCGTTATTCGTCTGACAGCATACAGCAATTCCAGACTGACTTCAGAAAAATCCTGCAAGCCGGAGACAGCGATATCAGTCTGCAGGCGGGATTCAAATTCAGCCGCCGCGATAAAGACAATGACACCAATCAGTGGGCGTACAACAGCAGCAAATCCACCAGCCCGAATTACTGGGGTGCAGGTTCTGTCAGTCTGGCGGATTTCACCGGCGGCATGCTGGATTATCCGCTTGGCCGCATCGGTGCCGGTATCAATCCGGATCTGATCCGCGCCCGGGTTGCGGGGCTGAACCGTGATGCGGCAAAACTGGTGAATGAATCCGCCATCAATGATTACCGCATGCAGGAAAATCTGGATGCAGCGTATCTGCAAGTCAGCTGGGACCGTCATGCATGGCATCTGACCGCGGGCAGCCGTCTGGAACGCACCCGCTTCAGTGCCAGCGGCAATCAAATCAGTGGTGCGCAAATCACCGGTCTGCAAAAGCAGCACGATTATCAGAACTGGCTGCCATCGGTACATGCACGCTATGACTTCGATCAGCAAACCAGTCTGCGCGCGGCATGGACTTCGGCACTGGTGCGCGCCAATTTCAGCCAGCTGGCACCGGGTACGAATCTGATCAGCAATACCGAAGCGCAAATCGGCAATCCGGATTTACAGGCCATGACAGCGCGCGGACTGGATCTGGGTGTTGAAAAACTGCTGTCGCATGACGGCGTGGTTTCCGCATATCTGTTTCATAAAGATGTCCGCAATTTCACCTACACCACCAATCTGGCAGGCAGCGCCGCATGGAAGAATTACAGCAGCGTTGTCAGCTATGCCAACGGTGGCGACGGCAAACTGAACGGGCTGGAACTGGCTTACAGCCAGCCCTTAAAAATGCTGCCTGCACCGTGGAATAACCTGATTCTGGGCGCGAACTACACCTTCGTTCGCAGCGATGCAGAGATTGGCCGTTATGACAGTATCAGCGGCAAATTCCTGAACCGCAGCATACGCTTACCCGGCCAGGCTGACCGTTTGCTGAATCTCAGTGTGGCCTATGAACAGGGGCCGTGGAGTGCGCGTCTGGCACTGAATTCCAAATCAGAATATTTACTGGAACTGGGTAATGACATTCTGAATCCGGCGCAGGACCGTATCGTCGCACCACAAAAACAAATCGATCTGTCTTTATCGTGGCAGTTTGCAAAACGCTGGAGCCTGTTGTTTGAAGCAGCAAATCTGAACAATGAAAAATACTATGTATATCAGGGCAGCCCGGCGTACAACGCGCAGTATGAACAATATGGCCGCAGTTACAAGCTGAGCCTGAAAGCGAGCCTGATGTAAGGCTGATGCTCAGATAAAAAAGCGCTGCAGTCCGCATGCTGCAGCGTTTCTGTGCTTCATGCTTCGCTATCCGAAATTTTTATCCGCGAAGGGTAATACCTTCTGTCATTTACCGATTATGTTAACTAAACAAATAATTCGCATCAGTCTGAGCAGCATGATGATGCTCGCAGCGACGCATCTTTCAGTCAGCGCAGCGGAAATCAGTGCTGCAACAAATGCGACACCACCTGCTGCGCTACAAAAGTCACAGCAGGCATTTCAGCTGGATCATGGCCGCTGGCTGAGTCTGGATAAAAATGCGCTGCGCTTACTGGCCGGTGACGGCACAACGCTGGCGCAATACAAAATCCGCGCGAAGCATCTGGATTTACGGCGCCGCCAATCGCAATGGATGGCACTGAGTTTTGATGCAGACAGCATGCAAACGGTGGTGCTGCAGATTGATGCCGCAGCAGGCACTATGCGTGAAACTGCCAGCCTGCCTGCGCCGCCGTTTTCGCTGGAAACCAGTTGCTGGTACAGCGATCCGCAATCGCTGCCGCAGGTATTTCTGATTGGTAAGGAAGGTATCAGTCAGCAATGGCTGCTGGAACCGCAACCGCGTCTGATTCGTCAGCTTGCGCTGCCACCGCACACGGAACAATGCCTGAGCGATGACAGCAGCGGCCGCTTGCTGCTGAGCGAGCAATCCGGCCGCGTCTGGAGTTATCGCGCGGACCCGGAAGGCCCGTTGCACGCCGATTTACTGCTGAACACACAGGCTACCGAAAAACACAGCCAGCGTTTGCTGGCACTGGATAACGGCCAGTTCCTGATCGCTCAGGCGCAGCGGCAATGGTTGTGGCGTGCGGATCAGCCTGCGCATTTGCAGGCCTTACCTGCATTGCGTCAGCCACAGCGTTTATCTGCGCTGATTGCCGGCAACAATCAGGCTGCCAAGGCTGGCTGGTGGACACAGATCAGTCCGCCTGCCAGCCAGCCTGCTGCATCTACGGCGATGTGGCAGCACCACCCGCTTCCGCTCACACGTACAGCACCAGCCGGACAAAACATGCCGGTGGCGATTGTCATGCCACTGGTACAAACCGCCGGCATGCAGCAGTACGGCGACAGCGCGGATGATCCTGCCATCTGGCGCAATGCAGGCAATCCCTCCGAATCCCGCGTACTCGGCACCAATAAAAAATTCGGTCTGATGGTGTATGACATGCAGGGACGACAAACACAGGCGCTGGCCACCGGCAGGCTGAACAATGTCGATGTGCGCCAGCAGGTACGTTTCGGAGCAAATGCGCCGCTGGATCTGGCTATGGCCACGCAGCGCGATGAAAACAGTCTGGTGCTGTTTCAGATCAGCACTGAAGGAACAGTCAGCGAAGCTGCCCGGTTTCACACGCCGCTCGATAAAATCTACGGCTTTTGTCTGTACCAGCCGCTATCCGGCGGCCTGCAGGCCATCGTCAACGATAAAGACGGACGCTTCCTGCAATACCGTATTGATTATCAGAACAATCGCTTCAGCGCAGAACTGGTCAGACAGTTCCGCACCGCGAGCCAGCCGGAAGCCTGCGTTGCTGATGACAAACGCGGTCAGTTATTCATCGGCGAAGAAAAACGCGGAATCTGGGTACTGCCAGCCGCAGCCGATGCCAGCCCGGACATGCAACTGATCCACGCCACCGGCAAAGCACTGGTCGCGGATACCGAAGGTCTGGCGCTGTATCACGGCGAGCATGCAAGCTATCTGCTGGTATCCAGTCAGGGCGATCACAGTTATCTGGTGCTGGATGCTGCCGCTCCGTACCGCCTGCGCGGCAAATTCCGTATCGGCATCCATCCGCAACTGGGTATCGACGGCACGTCGGAAACCGATGGCATCGAAGTCACCTCCGCCAACATGGGAGGCGCATTCGCGCAAGGGATGCTGGTGGTACAGGATGGCTATAAGCGCTTGCCGGATGGCCAGCAAAACTTTAAATACGTACCGTGGTCTGCAATACGCGAAGCCTTAAATCTCCCATAATCTGAAACACTGATTACCCTGCAAAGAAAGCCCGCCTGCATGCAGCATGGCGGGCTTTCTTTTGTTAGAACAAATATGAACAAATAGTGTATTTAATAGCATTCTAAGAGAATCAATTTTGTTGAAAATCACACATTAAATAGTTATATTTTTAAAATCAAAAATGTATCATATCTGGATTTGCAAGATAAATAATTTCCTTTAATTCACGAAAGAGAAAAGAACATGCGTAAACTCACCATCCTGCTATCTTTGATTGTTCTCACAGCATGTAGTGGCCCAAAGGACACTCCATTACCACGCGAACTAGACAAGATGGATACCATTAAACCCGCGATGGAAAAATTGACGGCTGAGGAAAGGGAACTTGCTCTCAGCTACATCATGCGCCATACGATTACCGCAAAAATTGGCGGATTATTCGGTGGAAAAGAAGGCCCGGGAATTCCGGAAGGAATGACCCTTGGAAAAGCCATTGAGGAGCAACGCAAATTCAAAGCAGACGCTGCGATTGAGGAAGCCAAACAGCAGGCGTTAAAGGCCAAACTTAAGGCTGAGCGCGAAGAAGCACAAAAACAAATGCGCGAGGCAATCACCGTAACGCTGATATCAAAGAAAATTTCTGAAGAACGTGGCTACAGCGGCATAGTAACCGATGAAAATCTTCGGGTAGTTTTCGGCTACAAAAACAATACCGATAAAGAAGTCGCCGGTGTAAAAGGTTATGTTTCAATCAAAGATTTGTTTGGCGAAGAAATTTCGGGATTCCTGATTTCCAATGACACAACCATTCCCCCCGGGCAGTCGATTACATGGACTGGATCACGTTCAGTCAAATATTCAACCGGACGTAGCGACGATCGTAAGCTTGCCGAACTGCCGGAGGAAAAATACAAAGTAGTTTGGGAACCAGAAATGATCGTATTCAAGGATGGTACAAAACTTACCGGACCCAAGGAGTAAAATGGCAAAAACAGCCAAAATGCGGCATTCAGCACAGCAACCCGCTTGTCGTCAGCAGAAAGTCCGGGGTTACGTGAAAGGCAAATGACGATATTTGCACAATCTGATGTCAGTTCAGGCTGACGGATTTCAGTAGTCGGATAAGCAACTCTCCTGTGATATCAAAGAAAAAGCCCGCCTGCATGCAGCATGGCGGGCTTTTTTTATACCGGGAATGCTTGCTCAGGCAGCGGCGCCGCCCAGCATTCTGACTAAGAACGCATGTGTTTTGGGTAAGGCGTCGGCGAAGACCTGATCCTGTTCCAGCGGGGTGCGGACGGACTGGTTGCCGAGTGCGGCGCGGATTTGTTCGCTGTAGTGGGCGACGAACATCTGGCTGATTGCCTGTTCCGACACCTGACCTTGTGCGGTCAAGGATTCCAGTGTTTTACGGGCGGCGTTCAGTACCACCATGATGCGGTTCTGATGCCATAAATGTTCGGCGTGTTCTTTGTTGCGCTGGGTCAGTTTGTCCTGCGCATTCTGCAATTCCTGTTGCAGCTCAGTCATGCGTTCTGCCTGTGCTGCCTGTTGTGCCTGCCATTGCTGGCTGGCGTGGACTTCCGTTTCGGCGGCTTCCAGTTCGCGCACCCGTTCCAGCAAACGGCTGATCTGCTGTTGCTGGGCTTCCAGCTGCGCCTGCAACACTTGTTTGTCGGCGACCTGTTCACGGGTGAACGCCAGTTGCTGCGCGACTTCCTGCTGCGCACGCGCGATGGCTTCGTTCCAGCCGCGTTCATAACCAGCGGTCAGGCCGCGCCGTTCACCTTCTGCCAGACCGTCGGCCACACCTTTCTGATAGCCCGCCTGCAAACCTTCTTCCTGTCCTGCGCGGCGACCCAGTCGTTCGCCTTCGTGACGGCCTTGCTGCCAGCCATTCTGGAATGCGATTTCAGAACGGTCAAAATAATCTCCGATAACCATGATGTGTGCTCTGTCTGAGGTTGGGTGATGGTGGTCAGCAAGCTGTTGTCCACCGCATTCACCGGAGATGGGGACGCTGGCGCGCAGTGCAAGATCCGTCTTACAAATTCCTGCGGTTGTTTAATTTTTGGCAAACAAGGCTTCGATGGACGCCAGATACGCTGCCATGCCCGGCTCGCCTTCTGCCGGTGCCCATGCGGCTTTTTCTACTTCCTGAACCACCACATACGGGCCGGCTTTCGCTTCAAAAAACACGGAATCTTTTTCCAGCGCCACCATACAGTGAAACACGCCGCTAGGAATATTCACACCGCGCTGCGCACCGGTCGCCGACATTACAAAATGCTGCGTGACCTTACCCTGTTCATCAAAAATCACCATGCCGAAACTGCCCGCTACCACGACGATGGTTTCTTCTTTGTTCGGATCCAGATGGCAATGCGGTTGCACGTAAGTGCCCGGTTGCAGCGCGTTCAGCAAGCGGTGGCAGGCGGCGTTATTGTCGCTGTGGAAATTGTGATTCTTACGCAGACGCGGACTGTCCTGCGCAGCTTTGGCTGTTTGCGCGAACAGGTCGGTATCGATGATGGTGATGCTCATAAAATTTTCTTACAAATGATTAATATGAAAAGCAGGCAACGCAGCGCTTATATTGCGGTGGCGATGTATGCAGATGCAGCTCACGGCGCAAGTATTTGTAAAGACGGAAACCAGCGTGCCGAAATGCGGCGGGCGAGTTTGATGCTCGCGACATCGGCGGCGACGTAGCCTAAGAAAGCGCCGAACGGGGGATTGGTGGCGTGCAGCCAGCCGCCTGCGCTTTCGGCGGCCCAGCGCCAGCAACCGAGCTGGGTACCGGCGATTTCCAGCGCCAGTACGATCCAGGCCATCAGGCCGTACACCAGACTGTAGCGGCGTTTGCGGAACACAAACAGTCCGAGCGCACCGAAGGCCAGCGACAGCGTATCGCCGAGAAACAGCGCCACCGCTGCGATGATCAGCCAGTTCACGCGCGCCAGCCACGGTGCAATCTTCGCGCCGTGTTTCTGAAAGAAAGAGAGATCCGCCAGCACCCATGCAATCACCAGCAGTATCGGGTGACCAAGCGGCACATACACCGGAATATTGCTGAGCCGGTATTCGTACACGCCGAACACCAGACTGAACAGGCATTCGCCGACAATCGCAATCGCGACAAAGCACAGCACAATCAGCTGACGTTCACGCGGCAGGCGTTGCAGGGTCAGCCATAAAAATCCGGCGGTCATGGCGACGGATACGCTCTGGCCCCAGCTGATGAATTGCTGCATCCACAGCGAATCCATGCCAAGCACGATCAGGAATAAAAAAGGCGACAGGCTATATAAACGGTTCAGCGAGATCATGGCGTATTCAGTTTGCGGCAGTGGCGACCCGCGCCGCCTGCATCCGCCGCCGATGGTAACAGAAGCGCCCGTCGCGGTCAGCGGCCTGATCAGATTGTCATCTAGCAGCCATTCTGCCGGTGCGATTCGCCCGACAGGCAAACAGCCCTGAAATTGCCCGAAAACAGCTCAAATGCGGTGTTCAGCACAGCGATCCGGCGGTCGTCGGCAGAAAGTCCGGCTCTCCGTAAAAGGCAAATGCGGATTACTGCATAGTCTTTGAACCATTTACCAGCGCAGACGGTGTGCATCCTGCCAGCCACAATACCGGAAAATCTTGCAAAAAAACCACATTGGCTGACGTATACTCAGCCTGCAACCGTGGCCTATGCTGGCTGCTGCACCCTTATCCAACTCACACCAGAGGAAATGCCATGACCGATCAGCTGTCCGCCCCTTTCACGCTGGAACGCCGCTTCGCCGCCCCGCGCAGCCGCGTGTATGCCGCGCTGACCGAATCCGCGCATTTACGCCACTGGATGTGCCCGCCGGGAATGAACATGGTCAAATGCGAAGCCGATGCCCGCGTTGACGGCGTGTTCCACTACGGCATGCAGGCTGCGATGCCGGGCGCACCGGTGATGTGGGGAAAATGGACATTCCGCGCGCTGGAACAGGATCAGAAAATTCAGGTCGTGGTGCAGTTCAGCGATGCCGACGGCGGCGTCACCCGCCATCCGATGGCGCCCAACTGGCCGCTGTACACCCTGTCCACCACCACCCTCAGCGACGATGGCGACGGCACGCTGATGCGCCTCGAATGGCGCGCCCTGAACGCCAGCCCCAGCGAAGAAGCCATCTTCGACGCATCTCATGCGAGCATGACGATGGGCTGGGGTGGGGCGATGGATGTTTTGGATGGATATTTAAGGACACTCTGAATAAATCCCAGCAAACGCACAAAATAGTCAGTTTTGCGCAGTTCTGCACAGCGATCCGGCGGTCGTCGGCAGAAAGTCTGGCTCTCCGGAAAAGGTGAATGCGGATAGCTGCACAATCAGACACCTCGCACAGCCGACAAACCCTGCTGACTCAGCCAGCTGGAAATAATCGTCCAGCTTTCTTCCGGATATCGCTGCAGAATGCCGTGCGGCCCGGGTAGCGGCTGCAGTGTCATTTGCGGACAATATCTGCGCAACTCCTGCCCGATGGCCGTTGGCACCAGCAAATCCTGTTGCGCCTGTAAGTACAACACCGGCGCAGCAACGGAGCGCAAACTTTCCGTGCAATCCAGATTCGCCAGCAATTGCAGTCGCGAAACAATCACCGACTGAGGCAAGCTACGCCAGACCTGTTCAAAATTTTTTCGCAAAGTTGGCGAGACCATGCCGAACAACAGCGTTTGCATGATCGCCAGTGGTATGTATCTGAACGGGATGAATGGCAAGGCGAATTCGCCTGCACGCAATAACCAGCGCGGGCTGCGGCAAAAACTTGCGGCGAGGATCAATGCCTTACAACGTTCTTCCAATTGCGCAGCGAGACTCACGGCAACGCTACCGCTGAAAGATTCTCCTAACAAAATTACTTGTTCATCGTCGCCAATGTGCTGCGCAACGTACTCTACATAATCGGTCAGTTTCCACTCAGCCCGCTGCGGGTAACGGACAACAACACACTCATACTGCTGCCCGATACAACGCACCAGACTCTCAAACAAAGCACCATTGCCATCCAAACCGGGAAGAAGTATGAGTTTCATATCAGTACGCTGCGTTGAAATAGTCGATAGCGCGGATGACACACATGCATTCCCGCCTTACGGCTTTGCTCAAATGCCGGCGCCAAATACGCCCATTAAAAGCAAGGCCGTCGCATTATTCGCAAAATGCGCAAGCGCGGTAACAACATAGCTGCTTTTTACACCCTGTGAACGGGTTCTCAAATACAGGCAGGCAAACACCGCACCGGCGAAAAAAGTCGAAATGCCGTGTTGTAAATTGCCGTTCAGGTAATGGCCACCACCGAATATCGCTGCACTGACGAAGCCAATCATCAGTGGCGGCAGCTTACACTTACGCAAAATCTCGACAGGTAATAATTGCGCAATCAGCGTTTCGTATAAAGGCGCAAAAATCAGCACGAAAAAGATCACCGATATCAAGCCCGGCCCGCTGTCAAAAAAATTCTCAGGTGCGGATTTGCCTGCCAGAGATGCGGGGATAACCAGCGTTAAGACGTAATTGAGTAGCCATTGAAGAACGAAATTTGTGCAACCCCATGCAATACCTGTTTTTAGATACAAGCGCATACCGAATCTCTTTTTCAACAAACTATTATAAAAATATATTTATTCACATGAAGTCGTCAACAAAAATAGTCTGATATATTTTTGGTCGTTAAATTTTTTCCTTTACCGATTTTTTGGCCTTTGATGAGCGCCAATCGTTTAATCAAAAAAAGAACTGCAACCGGAGAAAATGACGATGATTACTTTTGATCATGAGAGTGTGCGTTGCCTTGAATGCGATGAACATCATGTGTTTCCGCCTGAATTGTTGCTTTACACCTCTGCTGAAACGGGGAAAAAACCATCATACAGAGACTGGAACTGGGCTACGGTGCTGACTAACCGCATATGGTGTTTCCAGTGCGAAGGACCTTCCTATACGGAGAGAATTCCTTCACAACGTGAATTTGATTTAGCCTTTAAATTTCGTTCCGATCCGGACTTACCCAGACCTGACAATCTTGAAGATGAATTACTGGATATTGATGATGAACAATTTCATTTTCTCAGAAAATATCTGAAAGTTCGTCATCAGAAAAATAGCTGTATTTGTTGTGGTTCCGAGTCGGTTCGCTTCTTGCAAACTGCAATGAATCGCGTCGTCAATTTCAAGCATCCGCTGTGCGGAGGAATACTTCAGTTTGATCGCTTCTTTTTTTTGAATGGCTCCGGTAAGAAAACTATTCGCTGGTTTTCCATTCAGGGTGAATTTGTCGGCCAGCAGAATGACTATTTTTAAAGGGATAGTGTTTTTTCATATTTCAAAAATAAAAAAACAGGAGCCATCAGGCTCCTGTTTTTTTCAATCAGCTTCCGGAATAATGTTTACTCCACCGTCACACTCTTCGCCAGATTGCGCGGTTTATCCACGTCTGTGCCACGTGCCAGTGCGGTGTGATAGGCCAGCAATTGCAGCGGGATCACGTGCAGGATCGGGGACAGGTGGCCGTAGTGTTCCGGCAGGCGGATCACGTGAACGCCTTCGCTGGAAGCAATGTGCGAGTCAGCATCGGCAAATACGAACAGTTCGCCGCCGCGTGCGCGGACTTCCTGCAGGTTGGATTTCAGTTTTTCGATCAGTGCATCGTTCGGTGCAACCGTCACGACTGGCATGGCGCTGGTGACCAGTGCCAGCGGGCCGTGTTTCAGTTCACCGGCAGGGTAGGCTTCTGCGTGGATGTAAGAAATTTCTTTCAGTTTCAGCGAGCCTTCCAGCGCGATCGGGTAGTGCATACCACGGCCTAAGAACAGCGCATTTTCTTTGCTGGCAAATTGTTCTGCCCAGGAAATGATTTGCGGTTCCAGTGCCAGTACAGCCGAAATCGCTGCCGGCAGATGGCGCATGGCTTTGATGTGTTCCTGCTCGGCTTCGTCGCTCAGGCGGCCTTTGGCTTGTGCCAGCGCCAGTGTTAACAGGAATAAACCTGCGAGCTGCGTAGTAAAGGCTTTGGTCGAAGCGACACCGACTTCCACACCGGCGCGGGTGATGTAGTGCAGCGCACATTCGCGCACCATGGCGCTGGTGGAGACGTTACAGATAGTCAGCGTGTGTTCCATGCCTTGCGCGCGTGCATGTTTCAGCGCGGCGATGGTGTCAGCGGTTTCACCGCTTTGAGAAATCGTGACGACCAGTGTGTCCGGATCAGGCACGCTGTCGCGGTAACGGTATTCGCTGGCGATTTCGACATTCACCGGAATACGGGCGATGGATTCCAGCCAGTATTTGGCGGTGGAACCGGCGTAGTAACTGGTGCCGCAAGCCAGAATCAGTACGGATTTCACTTTCTGGAAGACGCCGTGTGCTTTGTCACCGAACAGTTCTGGCATGATGCCGGTCACGCCTTCCAGCGTATCGGCGATGGCGCGTGGCTGTTCGAAGATTTCTTTTTGCATGTAATGGCGGTATGGGCCGAGTTCCGCGGCGCCGCTGTGTGCGTGCACGGTGCGGACTTCGCGTTCTACCGGCTGGCCTTTGATGTCGGTAATCCAGTAGCGGTGTACCTGCAGATCCACCACATCGCCTTCTTCCAGATAAATGATCTGGTCGGTCACGCCAGCCAGTGCCATTGCATCGGAAGCGAGGAAGTTTTCACCCTGACCAACACCCACGATCAGCGGGGAACCGTGGCGCGCGCCGATGACACGGTGCGGTTCGTCGCGGCAGAATACGCCGATCGCGTAAGCGCCGACAAGACGTTTAACGGCTTGCTGTACGGCATCAAACAAATCGCCGTGATACAGATGATCGACCAGATGCGCGATCACTTCGGTGTCGGTCTGGCTTTCGAAGACATAGCCCAGCGCTTTCAGTTCTGCGCGCAGTTCTTCGTGGTTTTCGATAATGCCGTTATGCACGAGGGCGATACGTTCACGGGAAAAGTGCGGGTGAGCGTTTTCAGAGGAAGGTACGCCGTGGGTTGCCCAGCGAGTATGCGCGATACCGGTGAAGCCGGACAAGCCGCCCTGCTCTACCTGTTCCTGCAGTTCTGCCACGCGGGAAGTACTGCGGCTGCGGCGCAGACCACCGTCAATATGCAGCGCAACGCCGCAGGAATCATAGCCACGGTATTCCAGACGTTTCAGGCCTTCCAGCAAGACCGGGGTGATGTTTCTTTGCGCAACCGCGCCGACGATACCGCACATAATGACTCCCGTTGAATAAACGATGAAGAAAATAACAATATCGCTATGCTAGCCGAATGAAAGTGGAATTTTTTGTCTGATTCTATTTATAAATGAAATATAATTTCACATGGATTGATTGCATGTTTTTCAGAAATTATTGAATAAGATTTTGAAAGTAAATTTCACTTAAATTTCACCACCATGACAAATTTGCTTACACTGGATGATCTGGATAAGCGCATTTTGCTGCAATTACAACAAAACGCTGCGATCACAAATCAGGAACTGGCTGAAAAGGTACACGCTTCCGCGCCAACCTGTCTGCGCCGCGTCAGACGTTTAACCGAAGATGGCTGGATACAGCGTCAGGTGGCGCTGGTGCAACCGGAAAAACTGGGGATGACGCTGACGGCGATTGTAGAAATCACGCTGGATGTGCAGACCAGCGAACAACTGACCGCATTTGAACAACTGGTGGCAGGCGAACCGGCGATCCAGCAATGCTACCGTGTATCGCCGGGGCCGGATTTTGTGCTGGTGATGCTGGTACAGGATATGCCCGCCTATCATGCGCTGGCGCATCGTTTGTTTTCCAGCCAGCGCAATATCCGTAACGTGCGCAGTTTTTTCTCTGTACACCGCAGTAAGTTTGATACAGCTGTTCCTCTGCCTTAATCAGTACGCGCTGACAGCTGCAACTTGCTCAGCGCGGTTTGCTGCCCGCATTCAGCACATCGGGGCCGTAATACTGTTGAAACGACTTCCATACCACACCGCTGCGTGCGGCTTCTTCCAGTGCTTTCCTCAGGTGATTACGGTCAGTTTCATTCAGGCTGCGCAACGACAGATAGATGCCGCTGTCGGTCCAGTCTACTTCCGGTACCGGCAGGTATTGCAGTGACGATGCCAGATCTGCCACACGTGCATCCTGCGCAATAGATCCGGCGAAAATATACGGTGCCATCATCGTATATTGCACGCTGCCTGCCTTCATCAGCCTCGCTACCGACACCGGGTCTGACTCCAGTTGTACGCGGTTTTGCTGCTGCAAGGACTGCATCCAGTTCATGTAAGCATCTCCGTAATCGAAACCCCGGACCAGGCCAATCTGTAACGCCGGATTTTTCAGCACCGCATCCAGCGAGGCCGGCGGCGTGACGCCTTGCTGACGCATACCAATCAGGGTAGCGCGGGTGTAGAGCAAGGGAACAAAGATGCCATGACGGTCACGACGGCTGGTACGAATCGCGGGAATCAGCACGTCTGCCTGTCCGGTTTCAAACAGCATTTCCAGACGTGCGCGCGGAACGACACTGAATGTCATTTTGCAACCACTGGCTGTTGCAATCTGACGCAGCATGTCCGGGTATACGCCCTCAGGCTTGCCTTGCCGCACAAATACACTGAAACCAGTGGGGGCCATTGGTACCTGAATCAGACGTGTGCAGGCGGCGGCATTCGCGACGGTACACAGCAGATGCAGACCTGCCAGACAGCACACCAGGGTTTTCAAAAAATCTCGGATGAAGGGCATAGATTTCCACTTGCAAATGGCGGGAAGAAATTCCTTGCTTGCGCATTATTCAGAATAGGCGATAGCCACTGCCGATTCCAGCACGACCGTGCAACTCAAGCTTTTCCGTTGTACGACGAAAACGCGTTATGACTCTGCAATTTAGATTTCGCACACTAATGCCGTCGGGCAATTTGCAGGCTGACTGAAAGCTGGCAATCGCTATAACGTTGTTGTGGTCAGACACAAACCGGATATTGCCGTGTTGCCTTAAATCAAGTCACCACAATCACAGCGCATCAGGGTGAAAACAGTACAGTTACCCTTTGTTGCAGTTTCATTTTTTCAAAAAGTAAATAATATTGTGTTTTGTGCAGTTAAAAAATTCTTCAGCGTGCTGATACAACGGAGTCTGGCAATGAAACGATCTGCAGCGCATTTACAAGTCATCGTGATCACCGGTGCATCGGATGGTATCGGTGCGGAACTCGCCGTTCAGCTTGCCGCACGGCATCGCAGCAGTCTGGCGCTGGTACTGGCAGCACGCAATGAAGAACGCCTGCAAATGGTGGCGCGCACCTGCAAACGCTACGGAAGCGCATGCCTGATCGTACGCACCAATGTTGCCTCTGAAAGCGAATGCAAGCATCTGATCCGGTCTGCAGTCGAGCAATTCGGCGGCATCGATATTCTGATTAACAATGCCGGACGTACTGCACAAGCCAGTTTCACCGAACGCCGTGATCTCGGCTGGCATCAGGAGCTGATGCGTGTGAATTACTGGGGCAGCGTATGGTGTACACATGCGGCACTGCCTCATTTGCGTGAGTCACGCGGAAAAATCCTGACGATAGGCACCCATGCCAGTCTGACCGGTGTCGCCGGTGCCAGCGCCTACAGCGCCAGCAAAGCAGCGCTCAGTGCATTTTATCAGTGCCTGCGTGATGAATTGTGTGGCAGCGGTGTCGCAGTGCTGATGGCTTATCCGCACAATGTAGCGACACATTTACAGGATCATGCTTTTCTGAGTACCGGTGTGCTCGGTGCATCTGGTCGCGGATCACGCCTGATGCCGGCCAGTGAATGTGCGTTACGTATATTGCACGGCATGGAGAAAAATCAGTCGCGCATTATGCTGCGCCGCACTGACCGACTGACCCACTGGCTGTATTTGCTGGCGCCGCGTTTTGCTAACCGCTTGCAACGTTTATGGCACCGTGAAGCGGATGACACCACTCAGCAAGGTAATTCACTGCATCCGCATCACTGAATATCCCACGTAGTAATCACCGGCTTTCTGGATTCTCTTTCTGACACCACCTGCGTCCCCCGACACTTCGCAAAAATAAAAAACCCCGGCACGCGGCCGGGGAAAACGCTCTCTTTTTTACAGGGGACACTACAAATCAGAAGCGGTGCTGCATACCAATCGTTGCGCCGGACTGTGAATTTGCGAAACCTGCATCATCGCGTGATACGCCAGTCGCCAAACCATTTTTTGCCTTGGCGTAAGCAGCTGCTACATACAGATCTGTACGTTTGGACAGTGCGTATTTAGCACGTGCTACCAGCATGGACGGATCAGCATCTTTACCGGCTGCCAGATTTTTGATGTCCTGCCAGTAATAAGTACCTGTCAGTGTCCAGTTCGGTGCGACGGCATAATTTGCACCGAGCCAGTAGGTGTCGCTGCGCTGATCTGCAGCACCGGTCGCCAGTGTTTTCTTAAAGTTACGATAACCGGCAAACCCTTTTACCACGCCAAAATCATAGCTGCCCGCCAGATGCATGACAGTGGACTGGTCATACTGACCATTTGCCGCCAGCGCCGCATTGTTTTTTTCATAGGTTGCGACAACCGAAGCAGGACCTGCCGTCAACGCACCGGCGAGAATGTATTTTGCACCGGCGGAATTATTACCAACCGTTTCACCAGCGGCATAACTTGCACCGAGTTTGTAGGTAATGTCATCTGCCTTTCCGTCATACTGGTATTTAACCAGATTCGAAATCGTGGTCAGCATACCGTCTTTGCGGGCACCGGTTGCACCGGCAGAAGTTGCCCAGGAATACTGTGGTGCATAGCCCATCGGGTCATATGAAATCAGGAAATCATAGGTGGTGCTGTAAGAACGGCCAACCACCACTTTACCGAAATCACCCTGCAAACCGACGTTGGCCTGACGACCGAAAATATCACCGTCGGCAGCACCGGTATCCATCACGATACCGCCTTCCAGCTGCATAATCGCTTTCAGGCCATTACCCAGATCTTCGCTTCCGCGCAGACCCCAGCGCGATGTATTCATACCGCCGCTGTTCACTTTGAACTGCTTGCCACCGTTTGCGTCACCGCCATTGTTATAGGATGCATTCATGTCCAACAGACCATAAATGGTGACATTGCTCTGTGCTGCCGCTGTGCCACCGATCATTGCCAGCGCTGCCGCTACTGCGAGTTTCTTCATCGTTATCTCCTTTGTAAAAATTATCGTAATGCTGCATTTCCGCTGCGGGCGCGTCCGGGATCTCCGGCGGGTCTGCGGTTTGTCTGGGTGAATAAACCGCATCCGGTGATACGGTTTATATTGAAACTTATCAGGTTCAGCCTGAGCGGATCGCGCCTGAAGCCTGAGGACATCGTAGAGAGCGAAACTTTCAGTTTCCTTTCGCCCGCTTTCAGGATAGTCAACAGCGGGAAACCTGCATCAAAGCTGTCTCTTTAAAACATCAGTATGCAGAATTGTTGACAGATTTCATCGGAAATTACGGAAACAAAAAAGCCGCAGTCGGCGACTGCGGCTTTTCAGGTGCATCAGCGTCAGAACAAAAGACGCTGAATGATTTATACAGAATCAGGATTTCTTTTGTTTGACCGGACGCTGCCAGTTATCGATGGTCATTTGTTTAGCGCGAGACAATGTCAGTTTGCCATCCGGCGCATCTTTGGTCAGTGTCGTGCCGGCACCAATGGTGGCACCTTTACCCACTACCACGGGTGCAACCAGCTGGGTGTCACTGCCGATGAAAGCATCGTCGCCGATGGTGGTGCGGAATTTATTTGCGCCATCGTAATTACAGGTAATCGTACCGGCACCGATATTCACGCGGCTGCCGACGTCAGCGTCGCCGACATAGGCCAGATGATTGGCTTTACTGTGCGCAGCAACTTTGGAATTTTTGATTTCCACGAAGTTGCCGACATGCACATCTTCGCCGAGTTCTGTGCCCGGACGCAGACGGGCGTAAGGGCCGATCTGAGACGCTGCACCGACGACTGCATCTTCGATATGTGTGTAAGCCTTGATGCTGGCACCGGCGGCAATAACTGCATTGCGAATCACGCAGTAAGGGCCAATGCTGGCGCCTTCGCCGATTTCCACTTTACCTTCGAATACACAACCGACATCAATGCTGACATCACGGCCAGACTGCAGTTCACCGCGCACATCGATACGTGCAGGGTCCAGCAGCATTACGCCCTGTTCCAGCAAACGCTGCGCCACGCGCAACTGATGTTTGCGTTCCAGCTCAGCCAGCTGCACTTTGCTGTTGACGCCCAGCGTTTCCACCACATCATCCGGCTGCGCGGAGACCACCGGCACACCGTCTTCCACGGCGCGTGCCACAATATCAGTCAGATAGTATTCACCCTGCGCATTTTTGTTCGACAAGGTCATCAGCCAGCGCTTCAGATGCGGGGTCGGCACGATCATGATGCCGGTATTGGTTTCATGTACTGCTTTTTCTGCTTCGTTCGCATCTTTCTGCTCGACGATGCGGCAAATCTCACCGTTTTCACGGATGATGCGACCCAGACCGGTAGGGTCATCCATCATTACCGTCAGAATACCCAGCTTGTCGCTACCGGCGACGTCCATCAGGCGGCGCAGACTGACGCTGGTTGTCAGTGGTACGTCGCCGTACAGCACCAGTGTCGGGACTGCATCATCCAGCACCGGTACAGCCTGTGCGACTGCGTGGCCGGTACCGAGTTGCGGTTCCTGTTTTGCAAATTTCAGATCCGGAGCACCTATCGTTTGCGGCACTTGTTCGCCGCCATGGCCATAAATCACACAAATATTACTGGCTTCCAGACTGCGTGCTGTGTCGATCACATGAGCGACCAGTGGCTTACCGGCCACCGGATGCAGCACTTTTGGCAAATTGGATTGCATGCGCTTGCCCATACCGGCAGCAAGAATAACGACGTTCATAGGTGCTTTCTTTGAGAAAGATGAATAAAAGATAAACCGGTTGATTTTACCATTGCGGGGTACTGTACTGCGCACTGCAACAATTTGATAAGAAACAGTACAAACTTCCAGTGTGTTTTCCGGGTCTTTATGTAGACAAATCGGTGCATACCGTTATAATTGAGAATAATTATCATTTACAGGTTCAGAATGCAGGCCAGCTCTTCTCGCAATCAACCCCAGCAGCGCGCTTTCTGGCTGCGTCAGTTACATCAGTGGCACTGGATCAGCTCGGCGATTTGTCTGGTCGCCATGCTGGTATTTGCGATTACCGGCTTTACGCTGAACCACGCCGCGCAAATTGAAGCGCATCCTGTGGTCAGCCAGAATGAAGCACAACTGCCGGCAAATTTGCTGAAAGCCTTGCAAAAGGCGCGCGACGACGAGGCAAATGCAGTACCGCCGCAAGTCAGTGCATGGCTGAACAGTGAAATGGGAATACGCGATCCGGGGCAGGCGCCGGAATGGTCGCCGGAAGAAGTGTATGTCGCGATGCCGCGTCCCGGTGGCGATGCATGGCTGCGCGTCAGTCTGGAAGATGGTCATGCTGAATATGAACTGACCGACCGCGGCTGGATTTCGTTTCTGAATGATTTACACAAAGGCCGCAACACCGGTGCGGTGTGGAACTGGCTGATTGATATTTTTGCGCTGGCCTGTCTGATTTTCAGTATTACAGGTTTACTGCTGCTGAAAATGCATGCAGCGAACCGGCGTTCTACCTGGCCGCTGGTCGCGGGCGGGCTGGTGATTCCTTTGCTGTGCATATTGCTGTTTATTCATTAATTTACTCATTCATTTATTCGTTAAACCGATTCTGTTTTTTCTTTCCGGAAAGAGTTCTCTATGCGTTACGTTTTACCTGTTGCTATCAGCACCTTACTGGGTTCTCCGGCTGCACTGGTGCATGCCGCTGATCTGAATGTGAAACTGGAACTGCCGCGTCTGAATGTGGCGGAATACCACAAGCCTTATGTTGCGGTCTGGATTGAAAAAGGCGACCAGAGCTTTGCCGGCAACCTGACGGTCTGGTACGACCTGAAAAAACGCAATAACGAAGGTACAAAATGGCTGAAAGATTTGCGTCAGTGGTGGCGTAAATCCGGTCGCGATCTGACGATGCCGGTGGATGGCCTCAGCGCCGCAACCCGCACCGCCGGTGAGCACAGCCTGACCTTCAGCACCGATAAATCCGTGCTCGCTCAGTTGCCTGCCGGTGAATATCAGTTGCTGGTGGAAGCGGCACGCGAAGGCGGTGGCCGTGAAGTAGTGAAAGTGCCGTTTACCTGGGGTGGCAAGGGCGAATTCACTGCAAAAGCACAAGGCAGCCACGAAATCGGTACGGTGGCTGTACAAATTAAGTAATCCGCTTGTTAACCATTTCCATTCCCATTCAGATTCAAGATCATAAGGACAGATGATGAAACGCCTGACCCGTTTATGCGCCGCCACCCTGCTGGTTTGCGCCAGCTTCAGCGCCCACGCACACCGTGCATTTCTGGTGCCGTCACAGACTGTAGTTTCCGGCAATACGCCGTGGATTACCGTCGATGCAGCCGCAGCGACCAATGTATTTGAATTTGATCATGTTGCAACCCGTCTCGATAACCTGTTTATCACCGCACCGGATGGCAGCAAAGTCGCCGCAGAAAACCCGTTCACCGGTCGTCTGCGCAGCACGTTTGATCTGCAACTGAAACAAACCGGCACTTACCGCATCGGTATGCTGAACGAAGGTTTGTTCGCCAGCTACAAAGAAAACGGTCAGCCTAAACGCTGGCGCGGTACTGCAGAAACTTTCGCCAAAGAAGTACCGGCGAATGCAACAGATCTGCAAGTAACCCAGCGTATCGGCCGCGTGGAAACACTGGTGACGAATGGCAAACCGGGTGGTGTTGCTGTCAAACCAACGGGCAAAGGTCTGGAACTGAATCCGGTCACACATCCGAATGATCTGGTCGAAGGTGAAAACGCGACGTTCCAGCTGTTACTGGATGGCAAACCGGCGGCAAACGTGAAAGTCGAAGTGATTGCCGGTGGTATCCGCTACCGTCAGAAACTCGGTGAACAAACCTACACCACCGATGCCAGCGGCAAATTCAGCTTCCGCCCTGAAAAAGCTGGCATGATCTGGATGGAAGCCGAAGTGCGCGATGACAAAGGCGTACAGGCACCGGCCACCAACCGTGTTGCCAGCTATGTGGTGACGCTGGAAGTCCTGCCGCAATAAAGCGCTTTTGTTTTTGCTGCTGCGACTGCATTTGTGACTGTCCACCTGTATCTGCCTTTACACCAGACTGAGCCCCGCCCTTTGCCGGACGGGGCGCAGTCTGTACGTTTGTGCGGCAGCACCATGGGTACGCACTGGCAGATTGATGCGCTGATCCCGCACTCTGTGGACAGCGATGTGCTGGAACAGGCGGCGCTTGATCTTCTGCTCAACGTGAATGCGCAAATGTCGCACTGGGATCCGGATTCGGTGCTGTCACGTTTCAACCGTGCCGCTGCTGGTAGCCGTCTGACGATTCCCGATGCGTTTTACAAAGTGCTCGACTATGCGCTGTATCTGGCGCAGCAAAGTGAAGGTGCACTGAATCCTGCGGCTGGTAAGCTGATTAATCTGTGGGGTTTCGGGCCGGAAGGCCGTCGTACCGAAGCGCCGGTGCAGAAATCGGTACAGGCCTGTCTGGACGCCCAGGATTTTCGCGGGCTTCAGCCAGACCGCATGACGAAATCCATCACACAGCCGGGTGGCGTTGCGCTCGATTTATCGGCGCTGGCCAAAGGTTACTCTGTCGATTTACTGGCGGAGATGCTGGAACAGCACGGCGTACACAGCTATCTGGTGGAAGTCGGCGGCGAATTACGCGGGCTGGGCATCAAACCGGATTTTCAGCCGTGGTGGGTGGATCTGGAACCACCGGCAGAACAGGCAGACTGGCCGCTGCACCGCTTTGCGCTGCATGGTCTGGCGCTGGCCACTTCCGGTCAGTACCGCCAGCAATTCCGCGCTGATGGTCAGACTTACGGCCACACGATCGATCCGCGTAGCGGCTGGCCGGTCAGTCACGGCACACTGGCAGTGACCGTCTGCCATCCGCAATGCATGGTGGCCGATGCGATGGCAACTATTCTGCTGGTACTGCCACCGGAACAAGCCCTGCAATGGGCAGAACAACATCAACTGGCGGCACTGATCGTGTACCGCCCTTCTGAACACGCTCCCCTGACTGCCAGCGCCAGCACCCTGCTGCGTGCCATGGCGGAATTGCCATGACTGCTTCACGCTTACATCATCTGAGTGCTTCGCTGGCACTGTCTTCCGTTGCCGCGATGGCGTATCACTTACCGGGCTGGGCCAGCGCCTCGCTGGTCGGCAGCAGTTATCTGAGTTACTGCGCAGCCGTCTGGCGCGCGCACCGCAGCGCACAACAGCAGGCCGACGCCGCAGCCAGCGGGGACGCCGATACCATCATCGCCATTGCCAGCCAGACCGGTTTTGCCGCCACGCTGGCTGAAAAAACCTCGGCACTGCTGCAGGAGGCCGGTATCGCCCATCAGTGTGTCACGCTGAATCAGCTGAATGCGGAACGCTTAGCCAGCGTGCGCCGCCTGTTGTGCATCGTCAGCACCACCGGCGAAGGAGATGCGCCGGACAACGCCAGCCGCTTTTGCCGCGATCTGCTGCCGCAGCGCCTCGCATTGCAGGATTTATCATTTGCCGTGCTGGCACTGGGCGACCGTCACTATCAGCAATTCTGCGCGTTCGGTCATCAGTTAGCACACTGGCTGGATCATTGCGGCGCGCACCGTCTCAGCGATCTGATTGAAGTCGATAACGGTGACGAGGCCGCGCTGCGTCACTGGCAGCAAGAGCTTGGCCGCATCAGCGGCTACACCCTGAGCGCCGACTGGAGCGCGCCGGATTACACCGACTGGCTATTGAAAGGACGCCGCCTGCTGAACCCCGGCAGCGTCGGTGCGCCGGCCTATCATCTGATACTGCAACCGGCAGACGGCACAGCGGACTGGCAAGCCGGTGATATTGCCGAAATCCGTCCGCAACGCCCCGGCCAGCCGGAAGATCAGACGCTGCCGCACCGCGAATATTCGGTATCATCTGTCGCAGCAGATGGTCAGCTGGAATTGCTGGTGCGTCAGTTACGCAAAGACGATGGCAGCCTCGGCCTCGGTTCCGGCTGGCTGACCGAATATGCGGCGATCGGGCAAACCATAGGCTTGCGCATACGCCGTAATCCGCAATTCCATACGCCGGACTGCAAGGGCCTGATTCTGATCGGCAACGGCAGCGGTTTAGCCGGACTGCGTTCCCATCTGAAACAGCGCGAACGCGATGGCCGTCATCAGAACTGGCTGATTTTCGGCGAACGCCAGCGCGCCACTGACTTTTTCCATCAGGATGAGATTCTGCACTGGCAGGATAACGGCCACCTGCAGCGCCTCGATTTGTGCTTTTCGCGCGATCAGGAAGCCCGTCGCTATGTTCAGCATGCGCTGGCAGAACAAGCCGGCCAGCTGCGCGAGTGGATCAGCGATGGCGCAGCGATTCTGGTCTGCGGCAGCCTGCAAGGCATGGGCGAAGATGTACATCAAACCCTGCTCAGCATCCTCGGCGAAGCGCTGCTGGATGAACTCAGCGACACCGGCCGCTACCGGCGCGACGTGTACTGAGCACGACAACGGAGCGCGGCTACGGAGCACTAAAACCGCCTCCGTTGTGCAAATATCGTCATCTGCATTTTCCTGAGGCCCGGACTTTCTGCCGACGACCGCCGGATCGCTGTGCTGAACACCGCATTTAGCCTGTTTTTGAGCACTTGACGATGCTGCGCAGCCGAACAGCAGCTTGCCGGCTGGACAAGCCTCAAAACCCGCTCCTACAATGGGGCATGCAACCCGAACGTCCTACACCGAACGATGCCACCGCGCTGGCTGCACTGCACACCGAGGCGGAAGCCTTACTGTCCCGCCAGCAATGGCAGGCGGCAGATGTTGTGTATCAGCAAATACTGTCACACAGCCCGCAGGATGCCGTGGCGCTGTGCAACCGCGCTTATAGTCTGGAACACTTGCAACAATTACCGGCTGCCGTTGAACACTACCGGCACGCATTGCAACTGATGCCGGAAGAAGCGAGGATTGCCAGCAATCTGGCAGCGGTGCTGATACGGCTGGGGCAATGGCAGCAAGCAGAACAAGCTTGTCGCCACGCGCTGGAAAATGATGCCGGCTGCGTCAGTGCCTGGAGCAATCTCGGTATGGTGCTGGCTTGTCTGCGGCGTGAAGTGGAGGCGGAATCCTGTCTGGAAACCGCGCTGTTACTTGATCCGCAGCACCGGCTGGCGCAATTCAATCTCAGTTATCTGTATCTGCGGCAGGCGCGCTGGCAACGCGCATGGCCTTTGTATGAGCAGCGTCCATGGTTGCCGGATTTGCCGTTTGATTTACCGCGCTGGCAACGCGGCGATGCGCTGCACGGAAAACGGATACTGCTGGTACAGGAAGGCGGCTATGGCGATGTGATGCATATGCTGCGCTATCTGAATGCATTGCGGACGCTGAGTGGACACGACATCAGCCTGCTGTGCGAACCGGCTTTGCAGCGTTTGCTGACGCCACTACCGGCGCTGGAGGCGATTTACACCAGCCGCAGCGAACCCGATCCGCAAGCCTATGACATGTGGCTGCCGGTACTCAGTCTGCCCGCGGTCTTTGATACCCGCAGCAATGCGATACCGGCAGCTGTACCTTATCTGTTTGCGGATGAGGAAGAAGCGGCATACATGGCACAGCAATTACCGCCGCGTATTGCCGGTTTGCATCGTATTGGTCTGGTCTGGCAGGGCAATACCGCATTTCATAACGATGCGGAACGTTCGCTGCCCGTACAGACACTGCCGCAGCTGATACAAGATACCGAAGCGCAATGGTTCAGCCTGCAAACCGGCGCTGCCGCTGCACAGGCAGACAGCCTGCCTGCCCTGATCCGTACCGATCATTTACTGCATGATTTTGCTGCCACGGCCGCAGTACTGCGCCAGCTCGATGCGCTGGTCACGGTGGACACCGCCGTCGCGCATCTGGCCGGTGCGACGGGGATACCGTGCGCGCTGCTGCTGCCAGAACGCATGCCGGACTGGCGCTGGCTGCAGCATAGCAGCACTACCGGCTGGTATCCGCATACCCGTTTATGCCGCCAGCAAAGCGCAGGCGACTGGGACAGCGCGCTGAAGCAGGCAGCGCAGTGGCTGCAAACGCTGTGATGCGGACAATGCGATTCATCCGGCAATAAAAAAGCAGGCCTCAGCCTGCTTTTTCATGTGTACAGCAACATCCGCGTCAGGATTTTTTCGGCGCGTTTTTCTGGCTGCGTATCGTATCCATCAGAATCAGTTCAATCTGACGAACGATTTCAATTGCATCTTCCAGTTCCAGATTCGCACCTTTCGCCATCGCAGAAGCAGCGGGCATGGTATTGCTGACCAGCAGATATTCCAGCACTTCTTTCAGCAAGACATCGTGCACAGGAATTGTCAGCGCCGGTTGTACTTTTTCACGGAAGAACATATAACGCGGGCCGGTCAGATCGTAACGCTGGACCTTGCCACGGGCAGCCGGTTTTTCCGGTTCTGCCACCGGTTTGCTGTCGGCAACTGCAGGCGCAGGAGTCGGGGCAGAAACAGATGCTGAAACAGGTTCGGCAACCGGCTGCGCTGGTACCGCTGGCGGTACTGGCGGTACTGGTGGCGTTGCAGCTACCGGCGTTACAACAGCCGCCGGAGGCGCTGCAGGTGCGGGGGCAGCGACGGGAGCAGGTGCCGGAGCCGCGACTGGCGCTGGTGTGACCGGTGCAGAAGCAGCTACCGTAGCCGGCGCAGTGACAGCAGGGGCAACCGGCGGAGCGGACGACAGACTTTGCTGCATACCGGCGTATGCCGATGGCGCATTCAGCACACTGTCCGGCAGCGGGATATTCACGCCGAGCAAGCGGCTCAGTTCGTTGGCAATCTTGCTGGTCAGATCAGCGCGGGATTCAAAAAAGCGGATTTCATGCTGCAGGCTGATCTGGGCTTTCAGATCCGCGAGACGCAATCCAGCAGGGCCGGTATCAGCGTGTTTCGGCAGTATCCAGTGTTCATCTTCATCCATCAGAAACACCAGCGTCGGCACTGAATACAGTTGCGCTTCTTCGTATTCCAGCTGCACCAGCGATTTTCCGGTATCCGGATCAACATTGCCCAGCATCATGCCGAATATGACGATACAGACTTTGGAAGTACGTACCAGACGCAAACGTTCGGATACCGGCGTATCCGGAAATGTCAGCGCAGGATGCAGACCGGCAGCACTCAGGGTGTCGCCGATCTCTTTACGATGCGCGGCCAGATCAAACGGGGTAGAACTCAGAAAAACGGTAGTCATGCAGTATCCCCACAAAGTTTGCTCAGTCGGCTGCAGACCACCCGCCGGAGCGCTGGTGATCATGCAGCAATCTGCTCAGTATAACCCTTGCAGAGAACAGCGGGGCGGCATGCTGCCACTGCGGATGAATGCAATGTTCCCCGCATGCAACAGATCAGAGTATTTGCTGCAATTCGGGAAACTGCTGTACCAGCGCCGGTATGCGCTGCACCCTTGCGCGGATCTTGTCGGCCGCGGTCTGTCCGGGCATTTCGTGCGAAATCTGCGCCAGTCTTTCCCAGTAATGCCAGTATTCCGGCTGCTGCCGCACCCGTTCAGACACGGAGCGAAACAATGCACACATGATCGCAAATTCATGCTGACGTTCGTCTGCGCAGGCCAAGTCTTCCGGCAATACCGGCTGATCAAGCCAGATGTGCGCACCAAATTGTTCCGAGGGCCAGCTGTAAGCCGGAATGATCATGGCCTGATTTTTACGTGCCAGATAGGCGGTTCCCGGCATCACCCGTAAGTAACGGTCCAGAAACGGAACAAAACCGGTTTGCCGGATATCCTGATAAACATCGGGAAACATGGTCAGAATCTGCCCCTGTTTCAGCGCACGAACTGCTTTCGCCAGACCGCGCGGATTGTTGTACAGCACATTGATATTCGGCTGCGAAGTCAGCAAATCGAAGAAAACAGCGTTGCCGGCATTGTCGGCCGGATCATCGTAAAAAATATTGATCGTCTTTTCCGGCAGACTCTGCGCCAGCGCCAGACTACCGAATGCAAAACTACCGAAATGCGGCGTAACAATCATCACCGGACGCTGCTGAGCGGCTATCCATTCCCAGCTGACAGCACCGCTGGTCTGTATCATCGGTCGCCAGTCGCGGCGGGGAAATAATGCTGCATAACGCCGTAGTAAATCACTCTGCAAACGGGCGCGCTGCACTTTGCGATACCAGTGATCTGCCGGCAGCATTGCCTGTACGGACGCCGGAATCGTTTGCTGTAAAAACCGGCCCAGCTGCCATTTTTCCGGAAAAAATGGCTCAATCTGCGGTAAATGGTGCGCTGCGCGGTAGGCAAGCCGCAAAGCGCTTGCCTGAACAGCAGACAAAAGCGTGTTCTGCATAGTGCTGTCTCCGGTTATGTATGATCTGATCTGACAGCCGGTGCTGCCTGCGCCGTGCCACGGGCTTGCTTCAGTTGCAGTGTCTGCAATAAAGCCTGATGCACAGGATCATCCTGCTGCAGCAAAGCTTCACGTAACACGCATTCCAGCAAACGCATTTCATCCGCCAGCAGCGTTTGTAATTGCTGCGGATGTTTGCAGGCAAAGGTCTGTTCCGCCTCCCAGTCAGGCAAAGGCAGACTGATTTCATCCATCACCGCGCTGTACACTGTATCGGCATACAACTGAAACCGGTCCGGCTGAAAAGCTGGCAAGGTCATATCAACCGGCTGCAGCGTCAGGCGCTCAGAAATAGCGGCGGAGATGCGAAATACCGGTGGCCGGAATCGCTGAAATAATAAAAAATCGATGGCAGACAACATCAGTTCACGCGATCCGTCCTGCCACGGAATGAATGAAGGCCCGCTGCCGTTTAACTGGTCCTGCAAAACAATCACCGTGGCTGGTAATCCGGTTTTTCCCTGCAGACTGCGGATAAACGTAGCGGGACGCATCATCCGTTCAGCCAGCGCGCCGTTATCTTTTTCTTCCCATAACTGACTGCCGATCACAGTCACGGCCGGCCTGGTTTCCACCAGCCAGCGCCATAAGCGGCTTGTAGAACTGGCGATCATCAGCGCAGGTCCGGCCTCACTGACTTGCTCACTGAATACCGGCATCCATTGCACGTGGCGGCTCATGATTCCCTCACAACAGAAATGATGCTGCGCGCCAGGCGCAGTGCAGTCATCAGTGCAATGACACACAGCACTATCAGCAGCAAACCATGACCGCCGGCAGACATCCACGGCAAAACCGGTTGCAACAGCGCCTGTGTCAGTGCCGCAGCCTGAATGCCGCTCATATTGCCGTAGAACAGCAGCAAATTTCCGAAAAACAGTAAAGCCAGTGCCGTGAACGCGAGCAGGCTGAGACGCATTTTTCCTGATGGTGGCTGTACGCCGGACCCCGGCCGCAGACTTTGTACCCAGCGCCGGCTTTCCTGCAATAATTGCTGATGCAGGTTCGGTAACTTCAGCGCATCGGACAATATCCAGTAACCATCAAATTTCATCACCGGATTTAAAGTGTTCAGCATCATCGTTGCAGAAATCCAGATCGCAGCGAATACAGTGGCGTCGCTGCTTTGCAGATACCAGAGACTGAGACCCAGCACATAAACCGCTTGCAGATACAATCCACCGGCATCCACTACCACACGCTGCCAGCGGCTTAAACGCCACGCATCGTGGACTTCGGCATAAAACACAGGCCAGAACCAGTACAAACCTATGCCTATGCCCTGTTGCCTGCCGCCAAAGCGCTGTGCCGCACTGCAGTGGCCGAATTCATGCAGTAAGGTACCGGTCAGTCCCAGTGCCAGTGCGGTTCCCCACTGGGTCTGGTGCCAGTCCGCACCATGTCCTGTCCAGTGTGAAAAAAGAAGATAGCCACTGCATATTAAAAAACTGATTAACAAAAATGCAGCAACCGGAACCAGAAAAAAAAACTGAAAGAGGCGACTCAGTAAACGTACCCAGTCCGCCGGTAAAAAATGCCAGCGCAGCCAGAACGGATGCCGGACCGGGCTGTCGGTCCATAAGCCAGCGGGTAAAGCCAGAATCTGTTGCTGTAAAGATGTCGCATCACACGGGATCGCATACTGCTGCTGCATGATTTCCGCCAGCGCTTCGTAACTGGATTGAGGTTGCTGCAACAAGCGTAATAAGCTGACGGTCGCATGATCTGCGAGAAAATAGCGTTGCCCGGCAATGACCATCATTTTGTCGGGATGGCCGAGTTCAGATGCATTCTGGAATTCCAGATCCGGTCTCAGCGCGGGAACACTGCTTTGTAACTGCCCGGTATAGATTGACATGAATACCCGCCTCCGTAACGCGTACCGTTGCGGACAGGTATTCACCAATCCGGCATGATCGGAAACCCGTTGATCTGCGTTCAGATAAAACTGACCCGGCGGATGCCGGGTCAGGATTCAGCGAAATAAAGCCACGTAGTCCGGTGCCATTTTTATTGAATATCAACAAAAATCAGGTTCACCGAGCGCCACATAGCCCTTTGCTGAATTAGTTCGGAGAGCAAGTTGATGTGCAAGAGGAAGAACCTTTTGCTGCAGACATTTCGGCACCGGAAGTGTCGATCATCGCGCCGTCAGGCATTGCAACCATTTCCATTTCAAAACGGGATTCCAGTTCTTGTACTTCAAAAGTTTGCTTGGTCATGTCGTGTCTCGCTTTTTTATCGTCAATGTATCGCTGCGGATGCAGCTTTTTCCCCGGTTGTATCGTTTGGTATTGCAGAAACCTGACCGGGTACCGGTGAACCATTTCACCGATTCTTTATAAGGCATGTGAAGGCATGCCCAGTGAGAAACATCGTATAGCGATTCTTGCCACTCAGCCATGCGGGAAACAAGTACGATAAATATGAAATACGCATCATTTCAACAAAGAAACCTTTCCATGAATTGGAATCTTAGTTTCCCTTATTTCTTTTAAATCAGATTCAGGCTGTTCCCCTGACCGCTGCCCACACCCACAACAATAAACCAGCTGCTGATACCCAGACCAGCGTCGCGGTACCCAGCACCCACGGCAAACGAGCTTTCTCTGCCATTAAAAACACCGTCAGCAAATACAATCCATAAGGCAGTAATGACACCAGTCCGAACAGCGCTGTCTCACGCAATGCGGACGGACCACGCTCCGTTGCCACCAGAACATGCGCGATCAAAGCAAATGTTGGAAATAAGGGAACCAGTCCGGCCAGATACACATACCGTGTGCGTGCAACCAGACTGATCAGCAGCACAGCGGCGGCACCCAGCAGCGATTTCAGGAACAGGGAAAACATCATATTTGCGGCTTTTACTGCCGCCCTGAGAAAAACAGTCAGCTTAACAGCCCTGTTCTGCATGCCGTATTGTGGAAGTTGCTTAGCCGAAAGTGGTGGAAATTACCCCGTGCAGTCCGAACAATCTGCACTTTAATGCTTTAATTTTCATGAAAAAGATGCAAACCGGCACAATCACAGCCTCAGCCACCGTTACCTGCGAAGGAAATAAGATGAAATCAGGGATATATATTCTTTTCGCCAGCCTGACTCTGCTGGTATCTGCCACCAGCTATGCGGGCAGTGTTTGCCAGTCTTTATGTAGTTCAGAGAAAAAAGCATGCACCCGTGAAGCAGATCAGGATGCCAAAGCGGTGATTGATCCGCTGATCCCGAAAGCAACTGACAGTTACCCTTCGAAAAATCCGAACCAGTTACCGCCAACACCGACACAGGAAACCCGTCAGCAGCGTAATGATGTTTACCGCAAAAGCCTCGCTGAAAATGTGAAGCAATGCGATGTACAGGAGCGCCAGTGTCTTGCTGCGTGCAGTAAATCTGCCGATACAACGGATAAAGATGCGGATAAAAGTATCGAAAAATATTTAGAAAATAAAAAACTGCCGGCAGTACAGAAGGAAAAATAAATCACTGGGCGATACTGTTACCGGCTGCTGCAATCCAGCTGCATAAACATCCAGTGCGGTGCCAGCATCGAAGGCACTTCCGAACCGGGATAAGCAGCACATGGCTGAAAACCCAGATGCCGGTACAGGCTTTGTGCTGAATGCATGAAGGGGCCGGTATCCAGACAGATACGGCGCGCATCCTGCTGGCGCGCCTGCTGTATCAGATCGCGCAACAGCCTTGCTGCGATACCTTTTCCGCGCCACGTGCTTTGTAAATACACACGTTTAATTTCAAAATCACCGTTCGGCAAGCGCCGCATACCACCGTTGCCGATAAACTGATCTCCGTGCCGGATCAGATAAAACCAGTGTTCCGGTGGTGTATGCACACAGAGTTCTTTCTGCATTTGCTGTACATACGCATCCACAGTCATGCCGAGCAAATCCGTGGGCCGAATACCGAGATCGCTTTCTATGTGATGCATGACCCACGCAAAATAGTCGCGCTGCAGTTGCAGGATCACAGACTGATGCTGCGCTGCTGCAGCGACAAACTGAAACTGATCCGGCATATTTCCCCCTTTTTTTCAGAGCAGCACACCCAGTGCTGCCAGTTGCGCGCGGGTGCCGTCCCACCCCTGCACCTGCCATGCCTGCCAGCCTGCAGAGCGCGCGGTGATCACGTTTTCTTCCATATCATCAAAGAACCAGATTTGCTGAGGCTCCCTTTGCAGACGCACAGCCGCCGCCTCAAATATCGCAACATCCGGCTTCATGATGCCTAACTGATGCGAAGACAGCGCCGGATCGAAAACAGACAGCAAATCCGCAAATTTTTGCCAGTGCAGACTATTCGAATCACTCAGACAGGCGAGCTGATAATGCGGTCGCAAGGCTTGCAGGGTCTCGTTCACGCCTTCATAGAATCCTTCCGGCCAGCGGTAAAATTCCTGTAAGAACTCACTGGCGCTGATGGACAAATCCCACTCCTGCACAAATGCCTGTGCAAATTCATCAGCACTGCATAAGCCTGACTCAAAGCGGCGTATCACGGTGGAATGCAGCCAGCGCTGGCGCAATACACTGAGATCCTGTCCGGCTGGTAACAAGGCCGGTAAGCCGGTGAACACAGCATTGCGAATCAGTACGCCACCGAGATCAAAACACAGGCAAGGGTTCTGGCTGCGCGCATCATTTGCCGTATTCATTTTTCTCACTTTTGGAAAACAAAGCCGGTAATCCACTGGCCTGCGAAGGACATTGCAGCGCCGTATGCTGTTTCAGGTAACGCACCATCGCCTGCGTTGCCTGTTGCTGCTCTTCAGCACTCAGTGCACGATAACCGCGACCGTAAGACCAGCCATAACCCCAGCGGAAAGTCGTATTCAGCGCCGCATCGCCACCAACGCGCACACCGTTGTACATCATCTGCGCCAGTTGCGGACTGCCGGATTTGTTTTGTACGCACTCACGCAAAGCGATATCGGCTTGCAGGCGCTCTTCTTCCGTACCACCGCGCCAGTACGCGACATCGTGCTGCACACAGCAATCACACCAGTCCGGTGTGCCGCCCGGTGCACGGTCAGGAAACAGGCTGCAGCCATCTGTTGTAAATTCCTGAATGCCGGTTGTAGCTTTTGAGGTCGCGGGCGGCAAGTTCTGTGCGCTTGCAATACCCGTCAGGAACAGCGCCAGCAGCGTGGCGATCATTTGTTTTTGCAGACTGATCATGATTGCTTTGCATCAGCGTCGAAGACGCTGGCATATAAACGAAAATCTTTAGAAACACCGCGTACCATACGAAAATTTCTGAGCAAGCCTTCAAACTGCATACCGGCTTTTTCTATTACACGGATAGATCCCAGATTCGATGGCAGCACCGTCGCCTGCACACGGTGTAAATGTCCTTCCTGCAGCGCCCATTGCAAGGCGGCCTGTGCAGCAGCCGTGGCGAGGCCGCGTCCCCAGTAATCCGGATGAAAGTCATACGCCAGTTCTGCCGTGCGGTTCAGCGCAGAGACTGTATGAAAACCGACGGTTCCGGCCAGACGTCCGCTGTTGTCTTCGGTGACGGCAAAACGACGCGACGCGTCCGGTAGATTGCTGGCAAAGGCTTGCAGCGATGGCAGCAAGTCTTCTGCCTGCTGGACATTCCAGCTCGTGTGTTGCCAGACCGACGGTAAACACAAATAGTCGTACCACGCTGACGCATCGGTCAGCTGCATCTGCCGCAGGCTGAAACCGGGAAGCTGTAATAAAGGAAGAGAATCGGGAAACATGACATGTCATTGCATAGCTGGAAGAATGACATCATAGCAGCAGAAAATCCTGCACAAAAAAATGGAAAGCCGGCAACGCGAACTGCCGTTGCCGGTTTGCCAGGAGAGTACGGTACGGAAAATTACTGAGGTGCTTAAGACAGTCTGGCAGATTGGCCCTGGGACTGGCTGGCGCGTATGCCTGCATCATGCGATTGCGTCAGGCCAAACAACAAGCCCAGATGCAAACCGATCAGCGCAGCCTGTGGCGCCAGGCCGCTGCTGTAACCCAAAAAGCCACCTGCTACTGCACCGGCAGCAGCGCCGGCCATGAGCATTTTCCATTGAATCTGATGAAGAACAGCGCGCATGAAAAACTCCTGAATCGTGCAAAGCCGTATCACGGCAATGCATTCAGATTACGCTGCTCCGAGTGCGATGCTTTGCGCCGCCGCAAACACCGGCCTGCACTGTTGCAAGGCCACCATACGGATTTGCGCTGGCGCAAAAACCGGACAAGACCTTAACTGGCTTGTGCCGGCATCATGTCGCGTTGCAGTGCTTCCAGAGCCAGCTGACGCATGCGCTGCCTCATAAGTTGACGCCGGATAAAGCGCCAGCACACGACCCATGCCAGCGCCGGAAACAGGATTTTTGCACCTTCATACTTGGCAAAACCCAGTCCCACCGCATACGCCAGAAACACAGCAAACCAGCCCAGCGTCGCCAGCCTGACCCGCCAGTCCGTCCGGATTGCTTTTTCTGCCTGCTGATACACATCCGTCTGGGTGGCTTCATTCAGTTTCTTCAGCGCGGGCAACTGATACAGCTTCGGTACCGCCGCCGCATACGGGAATTCACGAAATGCTGCGGACGACTGCCGGCGCTCCAGCAGGATATCCGCCACTTTTCCGGCGGTTTCCGGATTCAATACATGCACTGGCGTATCGCCGGAATGTTCTGGCTTGTTCGGGGAAGACATCAGATTCACCACTGAAAATTTCACAGGCAGCCATCATGCAGCAGCCCGCGCAGCCCTGCAAGCCTGCTCACGGTGCAGCCGCCACTTAAATGTCAAAATTGCACCAAAATCGTGCAAAATGCGGTGTTCAGCACAGCACCCCGGCGGTCGTCGGCAGAAAGTCTGGCTGTCAGAAAAATACAGATGCGGATAGCTGCACAGTCGCAGGTTCAGATCAGTGTTCAGTCCGGGTCGCCTGGCCAGCGGATGAAGGCGAAGATCCATAGCATCGGCAGGATCATGCCGGGGATCAGGGCGGGCAGCGCCCACCATGCGGAGAAGCCGGCTTTTCTGAGCGTCGGGATACACAGCAAGGCCGGAACGAAAAGAAATATCAGCAGACCGGACACAAACGTCAGGAACAAGGGTACGCCCATGATCGTCAGCATACCGGCGGTCAGAACCACAGCTACCTGAAACGGCTCAAACAAAGCATCCATCAGCGCAACCCTCCGTTGTCCGGATTTGCAGGCCACTGACGGAAGGCGATGATCGCCAGTATCAGACAAAAGCCCAGACCGGGAAGCAGCAATAACAGCAGGACTGCGGGATTGGTTCGGGTACGCTGGCAAATGCGCCACAGCGGAATGCCGAGGATGAAATACATGAGTATGGCTAGCAACACCGGAGTCTCCTTTTTTTACAGTCTCACCGGAAATCGGGGACTGAGGTCGCATCTTGCCAAAAAAGTGACAAAAAAACCATGCCGCTTTGCAGGGGCATGGTTTTTTCGGGAGTATCGTCTGAATTACATATTCCGACGATACTGACCGCCGACTTCAAACAGTGCAGTCGTGATCTGACCCAGTGAGCAGACGCGGGCGGCGTCCATCAGGACGGCGAACACGTTGTCGTTGTTGATCACGGCTTGCTGCAGTGTAGCCAGCGCCTGTGGTGCGACATCAGCGTGGCGTTGCTGGAAGTCTGCCAGACGTTGCAGCTGCGATTGTTTTTCTTCATCGGTGGAACGGGCCAGTTCAATCTTCTGCGGTGCATCACCGGCTTTCGGATTGCGGAAGGTGTTGACGCCGATGATAGGCAGCGTACCGTCGTGTTTCAGGTGTTCATAGTGCAGCGATTCTTCCTGAATTTTGCTGCGCTGATAACCGGTTTCCATCGCGCCGAGCACACCGCCGCGTTCTGCGATACGTTCGAATTCCTGCAGCACGGCTTCTTCCACCAGATCGGTCAGTTCTTCGATAATGAAGCTGCCCTGATTCGGGTTTTCATTTTTCGCCAGACCCCATTCGCGGTTGATGATCAGCTGAATTGCCAGCGCGCGGCGTACCGATTCATCGGTCGGCGTGGTGATCGCTTCATCGTAAGCATTGGTGTGCAGACTGTTGCAGTTATCGTAAATCGCAATCAGTGCCTGCAACGTGGTACGGATATCGTTGAAGTCGATTTCCTGTGCATGCAGACTGCGGCCGGAAGTCTGAATATGGTATTTCAGTTTCTGGCTGCGGTCGTTCGCACCGTATTTGTCGCGCATTGCCACGGCCCAGATACGGCGTGCCACGCGGCCCAGTACCGTGTACTCAGGGTCCATGCCGTTACTGAAGAAGAACGACAGGTTCGCCGCGAAATCATCAATGTGCATGCCACGTGCCAGATAGGCTTCGACAAACGTGAAACCATTCGACAGCGTGAAAGCGAGTTGAGAAATCGGATTCGCACCGGCTTCGGCAATGTGATAACCGGAAATCGACACGGAGTAGAAATTCCGCACCTGATTCTGTACGAAGTAAGCCTGAATATCGCCCATCACTTTCAGCGAGAATTCAGTCGAGAAAATACAGGTGTTCTGACCCTGATCTTCTTTCAGAATATCGGCCTGCACCGTGCCGCGGACATTTTTCAGTACCCATGCACGGATTTGCGCAGCTTCTTCAGCTGTCGGTTCGCGGCCTTTTTCAGCGCGGAATTTATCCATTTGCTGATCAATCGCGGTATTCATGAAGAAGGCCAGAATGGTTGGCGCCGGGCCGTTAATCGTCATCGATACCGAGGTCGCCGGATCGCACAGATCGAAACCGTCGTACAGCACTTTCATGTCGTCCAGCGTTGCCACTGACACACCGGAGTTACCGATTTTGCCGTAGATATCCGGACGAATTGCCGGATCTGCGCCGTACAGCGTGACCGAATCAAACGCAGTCGATAAACGCTTGGCAGGCATGCCCTGCGATACCAGCTTGAAGCGGCGGTTGGTGCGGTAAGGATCGCCTTCGCCGGCAAACATACGGGTAGGATCTTCGCCTTCGCGTTTGAACGGGAATACACCGGCGGTGTAAGGGAAAGAACCCGGCAGGTTTTCCAGCATCAGCCAGCGCAGAATTTCACCGCTGTCCTGATAACGCGGCAGCGCAACTTTGCGGATGCGGGTGCCGGACAGGGTTTGCGAAGTCAGACGGGTGCGGATTTCTTTGTCGCGGATCAGCACGACGTGTTCATCGCCTTCATAGGTTTTCTGCAGTTCCGGCCAGCACAGCAGCAGCGATTTGGCTTCTGCACTCAGATGGTTATCGCGTTCTGCGATCAGGTTTTCCAGTGCTGCATCGCTGGCGGCATGACCGGCTTCTGCCAGCATACGGCGGCTTTCCTGCAATTGCTGACGCTCACGCGCAATACGCGATTGCTTCTGCACAGTTTTGTGATAGCCGCGCACGGTATCGGCGATTTCTGCCAGATAGCGGCTGCGTGCCGGTGGCACGATCACATTATTCCCACTGGAAAAACGTACCGCTACCGGTGCCAGACGGCTGCTGCGTGCTTGCAGACCACGCTGCACCAGCGCGGGCAACAAGCCCTGATACAACGCTGTCACGCCGTCATCATTGAAGCGGGATGCCTGCGTACCGAATACCGGCATTTCTTCCGGACGCTGGCTCCACAGTTCGCGGTTGCGCTGATATTGCTTCGCTACGTCGCGCAGTGCATCCTGCGCGCCTTTGCGGTCGAATTTATTGATCGCGACGAAGTCGGCAAAATCCAGCATATCGATTTTTTCCAGCTGGGATGCGGCGCCGAATTCCGGTGTCATCACATACATCGATACATCCACATGCGGCACGATCGCGGCATCACCCTGACCGATACCGGAAGTTTCGACGATCACCAGATCAAAGCCCGCCACTTTGCAGGCAGCAATCACATCCGGCAGCGCCTGAGAAATTTCAGAACCGGCTTCGCGGGTTGCCAGCGAACGCATAAACACACGCGACTGACCGCCCCACGGATTGATCGCATTCATACGGATGCGGTCACCGAGCAGCGCACCGCCGGATTTACGACGCGAAGGATCGATAGAAATCAGCGCGATGTTCAGGCTGTCGTCCTGATCCAGACGGATACGGCGGATCAGTTCATCGGTCAGCGAGGATTTACCGGCACCACCGGTTCCGGTGATACCCAGTGTCGGCACAGCGGAAGTTTTGGCGGCAGCGTGTAATTGCTCACGCAGTTCAGCGCTGACTTTACCGTTTTCGAGGGCGGTAATCAGTTGCGCCAGCGGACGGTGACGTGCTGCCAGTTCGCCTTGCTGCAGCACATCCAGTTGTTGCGGCGCATAACCGGACAAATCACTGTCGCAAGTCTGAATCATAGACAGAATCATGCCGACCAGACCCATGCGCTGACCATCTTCCGGGCTGAAAATACGAGTCACGCCATAGGCATGCAGATCCGCGATTTCTTCCGGAACGATCACACCGCCGCCGCCGCCGAATACTTTGATATGCGCGCCGCCGCGTTGTTTCAGCAGGTCGATCATGTATTTAAAGTATTCGACATGGCCACCCTGATAGCTGGAAACCGCAATCCCCTGCGCATCTTCCTGCAGGGCAGCAGTCACGATATCGTCGACGGAACGGTTATGGCCAAGGTGAATCACTTCCGCGCCGTTCGACATCAGGATACGGCGCATGATGTTGATCGAGGCGTCGTGGCCGTCAAACAGGGAAGCTGCTGTCACAAAGCGTACTTTGTTAGCAGGTTTGTATTCGGTGAGTTTCTGGACTTCGGACAGGTTAGTCATGTGTTCCTCAGCAAAATGAACAGAATGCGGCAGCTGGTAAATGGCAGCATTCTGATGATCAACGTGCAGCTAAGTTAGCTGACGTTAACGTTAACGTCAATTGAAAATGCCGATCTGTGGCGGCGGTGTCATTGTCGGAATCAGTGGATTTCCGTGAAATACCGGTTTGCGACACAAACCGGACAGCCACAACAGAGCGCTGTTGCAGGCTGGCCGGTTCATCGTGCAAGACCGTAATCAGGCGGATTTCTGCGTGCCACCTGCTTGTTGCAGGGTTTGCAAGCGTTCACGATATTCGGCTACGGCTTTTTCTTTCACGTGCCCGAAACCACGGATCATTTCCGGCAGACTGGCAATCGCCACTGCCTGATCCAGGGTTTCTGCGCTCAGACTTTGCAGCAAGGCTTCTGTCTGTGCGAAATACTCAGCAATCAGGGCGCGCTCCATACGGCGTTCTTCGGTTTTGCCGAAGATATCGAATGCAGTACCGCGCAGGCGTTTGCCTTTCGCAAGCACACGCAGTACACCGAACATCCACGAACCGTAACGCGCTTTGATCAGGCGACCCTGCGCATCTTTTTTCGCGAACAGCGGCGGTGCAAAATTGAATTGCACGCTGAATTCACCGTCGAACTGTTGTTTCAGTTTTTCAGTGAAATCGCCATTGGTGTACAAACGCGCTACTTCGTACTCGTCTTTGTATGCCATCAGCTTGTACGCATAACGCGCAACCGCCATGCTCAGGCGTTCGCCCTTGCCGAGTTTTTGTTCGGCAGCACGCACTTTTGCCACCAGCGTGGTGTAACGCTCTGCATAGGCTGCGTCCTGGTATTCACGCAGGAAATCTGTGCGGCGGGCGATCACTTTTTCCAGACTCAGTGGCATTTGCAGCACCACGCTCTGGGCCGGCAGCGCGATTTTTTCGACTTTTGCCAGATCCACTGCGGCACGGCGGCCCCAGGTGAAAGCTTGTTTATTGGCTTCAATCGCGACGCCGTTCAGTTCAATGGCGCGCAGCAACGCGGCTTCGGAAACCGGAATCGCGCCCTTCTGATACGAGAAGCCGAGCATGAACAGGTTGGTGGCAATCGAGTCACCCATCAGCGCGGTCGCCAGACGGGTTGCGTTAATGAAATCTGCACGGCCTTCCACAGAATCGCTGATCAGACGCTCAGTCGAATCAAGCGGGAATTGCCAGTCCGGATTTTTCGCAAACGCGCCGGTAGGCTGTTCATGCGTATTAATCACAGCACGGGTACGGCCTGCGCGCATTTTGGAAATTGCATCATGCGCACCGGCAGTCAGAATATCGCAACCGAGTACCAGATCGGCCTCGCCGGTTGCAATACGCTGTGCGCGCAAACGGGCAGGGTCTTGGACTATGCGGATATGCGAGGTCACGGAACCATTTTTCTGCGACATACCGGTCATATCCAGCACCGATGCGCCCTTGCCTTCCAGATGCGCCGCCATGCCGAGCAAAGCGCCGACGGTAATCACACCGGTACCACCGATACCATTCAGCAAAATATTGTAAGACTGCTCGCAGGCTGGCAATACCGGTTGCGGCAGGACACCGAAATCATCACCACGGTTGCCGCCGGTTTTGGTTTTGCGCACTTTGCCGCCTTCAACCGTCACAAAGCTAGGGCAGAAACCTTTGACGCAGGAGTAATCTTTATTACAGGAAGACTGATCGATCACGCGCTTACGGCCGAATTCGGTTTCCAGCGGCATCAGCGAAGTACAGTTGGATTGCGCGCCGCAATCACCGCAACCTTCACACACGGCTTCGTTGATAAACAAACGCTGATTCGGGTCAGGAAATTCGCCTTTCTTACGGCGACGGCGTTTTTCTGCTGCACAGGTCTGATCGTAAATCAGCACGCTGCAACCTTCGATATCACGCAGTTCACGCTGAACTGCATCCATATCTTTACGGTCATGCAGTGTGACCATGGCGGGCAAAGCAGAACGGTCGGTGTAGCGGCTCAGATCTTCCGTCACAAGCGCAATACGTTTCACGCCTTCCGCTGCCATTTGCTGCGCCATCATCGGCACGGTAATCGTGCCGTCAACCGGCTGACCACCCGTCATCGCAACCGCATCGTTGTACAGAATTTTATAAGTAATATTGACACGCGCTGCTACCGCCGCACGTATCGCCAGATAACCGGAGTGGAAATACGTACCATCACCCAGATTCTGGAATACATGCGGAATTTGCGAGAAAGCTGCCTGACCAATCCATGGTGCGCCTTCGCCACCCATATGGGTTGTCAGTTTATTGTGTTCAGGGTAAATCGCGGTTGCCATTACGTGGCAACCAATACCTGCCAGCGCCAGACTGCCTTCCGGTACTTTGGTGGAAGTATTGTGCGGACAACCGGAGCAATAATAGGCCGGACGTGCCGGTGTACTGACTTGCTTGCGCAGCACTTCATCTTTTGCTTCGAGGAAAGCCAGACGCGCTTTGATCAGATCACTGGTATGGAAACGGGCAATACGGCCGGCGATCACGCGCGCAATTTGCGCGACCGAGAAATCCGCTTTGGATGTCAGCAGCCATTCGCCGCGCGGATGCACCCATTCGCCTTTTTCATCGAACTTACCAATCACACGCGGGCGCACATCATCGCGCCAGTTATACAATTGTTCTTTCAGCTGGTATTCCACCATCTGACGTTTTTCTTCGACCACCAGAATTTCATCCAGACCCTGCGCGAATTCGCGGATGCTGTCCGGTTCCAGCGGCCATGGCATCGATACTTTAAACACGCGGATACCGATATCGGCGGCGCGCTTTTCATCAATGCCGAGTTCTTCCATCGCTTCCAGCACGTCCAGATAAGACTTACCGGACGCCACGATACCCAGTTTGGCATGCGGGCTGTCGATAGTGGTGTGATTCAGTTTATTCGCACGGGCATAAGCCAGCGCTGCATAGATTTTGTAATCCTGCATCAGCGCTTCCTGCTTACGCGCCTGCACGCCCAGCGTATCCAGCGACAAACGGGTATTCAGTCCGCCTTCCGGCATCACAAAATCTTCGGGATAAACAATTTTCAGGCGGAAAGGGTCAGCATCCACCGATGCAGTGGATTCCACGGTATCTGCCAGCGCTTTAAAGCCGACTGCACAACCGGAGAAACGCGACATTGCCCATGCATGCAAGCCCAGATCCAGATATTCCTGCACATTGCACGGATACAGCATCGGAATCATACAGGCTGAGAAAATATGGTCAGACTGATGCGGCAGTGTGGAGGAATACGCGCCGTGATCATCACCGGCGACCAGCAATACACCGCCGTACTGCGCAGTACCGGCGTGGTTCATATGCTTGAATACGTCGCCGCAACGGTCTACACCCGGTCCTTTGCCATACCACATGGAAAAGACGCCATCGTATTTAGCAGGGCCGATCAGTCCTACTGTTTGCGTACCCCAGACTGCGGTTGCTGCCAGATCTTCATTCACACCCGGCACAAACTGCACATGGTTTTGCTCAAGTAATTTTTTGGTTTTCCACAATGTCTCATCCAGACCACCGAGCGGTGAACCGCGATAGCCGGAAATAAAACCCGCTGTATTCAGCCCCATCGCCAGATCGCGCTGACGCTGTATCATCGGCAAGCGTACCAGCGCCTGAATACCGGACAGGAAAATCGTGCCTGAGTTGGATGTGTATTTATCATCCAGACTGACATCATTCAGGGCGGGGGAAATTTGAACGTCAGCAGTTGCGCTGACAGGGACGGACGCGGACGAGAGTCCAGCAGACTCCATCTTGGTGTCGGTTGACATAGTGGCTCCAAAATTTGTGATTTTTGATCGCAAGGAACATGCATTGCGCCCGGTAAGACCCAATTTTGCTCGTCACCTGTAATGAGGTATCAGTTACAGGCGGATTGCGGTGGCTGTGATAGCAGCCATTTTATTGGAATCCGGCATATTTATCGATAGCAGAACGCTATCGGGCGTTGTACAAAACCGAAAGCTGTGCACGTAGCGCCCTGAGGGAGGGATGCCGGACTCCAAAGAGATCAAAGAAAGTTTTCGAAATTACCGCTGCAGCACTTTCCCGACTTCCTTTGAAATCTGCTGAAATTACAGTCTACCCCCGCAGGCTGGCGGGGAAAAATACGGAATTTGAATAGGGCTATCATCAATTCTGATACCCCTCATTTATTGCTTACTATTTAAGCAATTGCGATATCTGAGAGTAAATCAGCAGTCTGCGCCCTGAACCATGTACCCTGACATCTGAAAAATGGTAATCCTCAGGACGCTGGCTGCGATTGATCGTGATTACTAACCGGCAATCGTATGCAAGCCAGCAAACCACCGCCCGGCGCATTCTGCAATATCAGTTGTCCGTGATGTGCCTGCACAATGTCGCGTGCAATGCCGAGACCCAAGCCCATACCGGACTGATTGCTCTGCCGTCCGTGCTCTAAGCGCACATAAGGATCAAATAAGGTAGCCAGTGCCTGTTCGGCTACGCCGGGACCATGATCACGGATCATAATATCAACATAAGACTCTGTCTGTTGCACAGCGATACCGACATCTTTGCCATAATGCAGCGCGTTATTCAGCAGATTACTGATCGCCCGCTTTAACGCCAGCGGTTTAGCAACTACGGAGATACCGCTCGGTTCAAATGCGATTGCGTGCCCGCTCAGTTTGACATCTCTGACCATGCGCCCGATCAGCGCATCAAGGCGAATCGCGGTCGGATTTTCATGGATATCACTGTCTTTCACACATTGCAGCGCACCCTTCACCATCATATCGAGTTCATCCAGATCATCATGAAACTCGCTGCGGGTGGCATCGTCATCCAGTAATTCCGTCCGCAATTTCAGACGCATGATCGGCGTTCGCAAGTCATGTGAGATCGACACAAACAAGCGCTCGCGGTCTTCGATATAACGCTGTATGCGATCACGCATCAGCGCAAAAGCCCGTGCTGTATTCAGAAATTCTTTACTACCGGTATCGGGCAAAGCAGGAACGCTGTCACCCTGACCGAAAGCATCTGCTGCTGACGACAATGCCGCCAGCGGACGGGTAATCCAGCGCACAACCAACAGCGACAACACAAACACTGCCAGCAGTGTCAGCACTTGCAAGATGACGCGATCACCGGAGAACGGATCGCTGCCATTCAGAAAATACGGGTTAGGCATCAGCGTCGCCAGATACAGCCAGTTACCGCTTTCCAGTTCAGCCTGTATCACCATGACCGGTGCTGGTTTAGGCCGTGTCACCAGAATATGCTCGACCCACTTATCCGGTACATCGCTGATACCGGTACCGTCATTGGAAAAACGCAGATCCTGCGGCCAGGCGAAGCCGACCTGCACCTGCCGAATTGCCGGTAATTCATGCTGTATGACCTTGTGTACCTGTTGCACCGCCAGCACCGATAATTCCTGATCAGCAAACGGCGTCATGCTGACCGGGCCATCGGTCAGATTCGCAAAAAACCGTGTGCCGCCCATTTCGCGGAATTGCTGTATTACAAGACCACGGTAATTGACCGGTAAACTCAGAAAATAGCGCAGACTGCTGGCTGCACTGTGACCCAGATGGTCTGCAGCAGTACGCACTTCAGCACGTGCTTCCTTGCGCATCTGGGCTGCCCAGATCGCATTACCGGCAAACTGTACCAGCATCACACCGGCCAGCATCACCAGACTCAGACGCCCCAGCAGTGACTGCGGCATCCATTGCGCCAGTCTGCGCTGCAAGCGCGATACCGGCGTATCCGCGCCGTTCTGGCTTTCATGCTGACTCATGCAGCGCCGCCTGAACTGACATCCGCTGAAAATACATAACCGGCACCGCGCACTGTTTTAATCAGTTGCGGCTGTTTGCCATCATCATGCAAACGCAAACGCAAGCGACTGATCTGCACATCCAGTGAACGGTCCAGCGGGCCGGAATCGCGACCGCGCGTTTCCTCGCTGAGCACATTGCGATCCAGAATATCACCCGGATGTTCAACGAAATACTTGAGTAACTGAAAATCCATACCGGTCAGCGCAATCAACTCGCCGTCGGCATCCACCACGGAACGTTCGACGGTATCCATCGTGAATCCGGCAAAGCGATAATAACGCGGCGCACCTGCGCTCTCGGTTCCTACGCGCCGGTGAATAGCCTTAATGCGGGCCAGCAGTTCACGCGGATTATATGGCTTAGCGATGTAATCATCTGCCCCTAACTCAAGCCCGACAATACGATCCGTATCATCCGAACTTGCCGTCAGCATGATGATAGGAATATTCGATTTCTGGCGCACTGTTTTGCATAAGGCAAAGCCGTCCGTATCGGGCAGCATCACATCCAGTATTACCAGCGATAACTCATCGCTGTAGCGCTGAAACTCTGTCAGAAAAGACTCGCCGTTATGGGCGAGTTTGACTTCATACTGATTTTTTTCCAGATAAGTTTTTAACAAACTACGGGTTTTCTGGTCATCATCAACGATTAGTATCTTGCGCATCATTGCCTGCTCTATTTTTCGGAAGGGCACGCACCATGGTTGCCATGCGTTTCTGTGCTTCCGCTACGGTCATCTGATCATCCATGAAAAAGCGATGGATTTCACTCATCATCGCATCTCTGGAAATTTCATCGGTTGCCATCCGGTGAGCAAAACTCGGAACCTGTGCAGCAGCACCGCTGGAAAACACTTTCCACGCATCTCTGGCGCAACTGTCCATTTTGCTCAGATCGGGATTTTTCAGCACCGGAATAGAACCCTTTACCTGATTGTATTCCTGTTGCAGTGAAGGTGAGACTACCCACTGCGCGAGTTTTTCCTGTGCGCTGCGTTTACTGCTGTCTTTTGCCAGCATGACCAGCGTATCAATATCATAAATATGATAAGGTGTAGTACCGGGGACTGCAACGCAGGAAAAACCGGCGTCAGTACTCAATCCTAATGCATTCAGCTCACCCTTGACCCAGTCTCCCATAATCAGCATACCGGCCTGCCCATCGGCTAACTGACGGCTCAGATCCATCCATAACTTATCGGACACTGGGTTCGGCATCGCTTTTTTCAGCAAGCGCAAGCGTTTTAAAGCCTGGGCGAACCGTGCATCCATAATTGCCGACGGTTGCTTGCGCACAAATACATCCTGATAAAACGCAGGGCTGGAGACTGACAGCAAAACCGTTTCGAACAGCGTTGCCACCTGCCAGATTTCGCTGCTTTGGGCCAGCGGCGTAATTCCGGCCTGCTGTAATTTACGCACAACCTGATCGAATTCATCCCAGGTCGATGGCGGCTCAATTTCCAGTTTACTGAAAATTTTCTTATTATAAAAAAGTGTATTAATTCTGTGCACACCGAGCGGCGCTGCAATAACATGATTTTTTGCCTGTATCAGATTCCAGACTCTGGGAAACAGATTTTTTTCCCATTTACCGGCATGCGCCACATTATCAATATCCAGCAGCAAACCGAGCTCTGCCCATTCGGATAACAATACGCCGTTCAGTTGCGCCGCTTCCGGCGCATTTCCGGCAAGAATGCGGCTTTTGAGTACGATACTGGCGCCGACACCGGAGCCACTCGGCACCAGTCCGTCACGCCATTGCAGATTATCCTGCGCCAGCTTTGTGGTCAGAAGATTGACTGCCTGTTGCTCGCTGAGGGATTTCCACCAGTGCAAAACCTGCACTGACTGCGCCTGTACTGCTGAACCGCTGATTGTCAGCAGACATGGTATGAACAGCCGGAACCACTTATTGCCGTGGCGTTGCTGCATACGTGTACCTTCCTCCGCGGGCAAGAAATCTTGTTGTTCTGTTTGCACCGTTCGGATCCTTCTTTGTCTCGGCACAAACTATAGCGCAAACCCGTCAGCTTACCGAGGTAAAAAAGCATAGGTCTTTGTAAAGAAGTGTGAGCCTGTCTTGCGAAGCCTTGCAACGATGATCAATCCGGTTTTTCCTCTGCAGACAAGCCTTTACAGATACAGACCACAATTGCGCTGATCGCTGCTTTGTAAAGTTATGTAAGCACGCGATGTTACGAAATTTTAAATTTCCTATATAAATCAAATACTTAAATCACATCCACTGATTCAGCCACAGTACACTGGTATCACATTGACCCCGCTGTTAATGTCTGCCTGCCACAACAAAACCAGCATGCGGTTCCCCTCAATCCCTGCGTTCCGCATGCTGTGGCACCTCAGAAAACACTCAGATAAAAAAGACGGAGACAACATGAAATACAGCAAACTGCGCGGTATGTCCGCGTTGGTCGCGCTCGCCCTGAGCGCAGGTATGGCACACGCCAGCGATGCAGAAGGTGAATTTCACGGCTACCTGCGCGCCGGTGCAGGCAGCAGCTCGGAAAAAGGTCCGCAAAGCTGTTTCGATCTCGGCGGCAATACCATGAAGTACCGGCTCGGCAATGAATGCGACAGCTACTTTGAAGGCGGTTACACCAAGGAACTGGCAAAGTCCGCCAATGGTGTGAGCTTTGTCGGCACATTCTGGCTGGATGCGTACAAGAACGGTTCTGATTTCGGCAATGCCAAACCTGAAATTGCGAAAGCTTATGTTGAAGCCAAAGGTCTGGATTTTCTGAACGGTGGTGTGGCATGGATTGGTAAGCGCTATTACTTCCGGCCTGATATTCATATGCTGGATCTGCAGTACATCAACCTGAACGGCACCGGTGGTGGTTTCGACAAAATCGGTTTTGGTCCGGGCAAAGCCAGCTATGCGATTTTTAAAGACAACGACAGCAATGTGTTTGATCCGAAAACCGGCAAACAACTGAGCAGCGATGCAGCCCTGCGTCAGAACTTTGCGTATGAAGGTTTGCCCGTCAATCAGGATGGTACGATCGATGCGGCAGTGTCGCTGATCAGCGCACAGGGAACAGACCGTCACAACGGATGGCAATTATCCGTGTTCCACAAACAAGACAAAGTCTTGGGCGGCAGCAATACCTTCGGTATTCAATACGGTGTCGGCCCCGGCACTGGCGTTGGCGGCCCTTGCTGTGGTCGTATCGGCAGTTCCGGCAGCACGCTGCTTGGCTCCGACGTCACACGTCTGCGTATTTTCAATGATCTGGTAATTCAGCCTACCCGCCAGTTCAGTATGGAATTCGTTGCTTTAATGCAGCGTGATAAATCGAATGCAGGCGGTTCTTCCACCTGGACAACGCTGGGTACCCGTCCTGTGTATGCATTCACACAAAACTTCAAACTGCAGGCTGAACTCGGCACCAGCCGCGTGACCCAGCCTAACGGTGGCGAAGCGCTGCGCTTGACCAAACTGACGATCGCACCGACCATCACCATGGGCGAAAGTTACTGGTCACGTCCTGAACTGCGCGCTTTTGTTACTTACGGCAAATGGAATAACGCAGCAACAGCTGCCGTCAACGCCAGCAATAACTCCGGCCCGGTCTATGGCAATAACACCAGCGGCACTTCCGTCGGTATTCAGCTGGAAACCTGGTTCTGATCCGGCACGACACAACTGACAAATATTCAATCTGATCACGCGCCGCCATGCCGGCGCCCTTCATGCACAGAGACGCATCTGACCGTATCGTCAGAATGCGCAATTCAGGAGATACAAACATGAAACTCAAACACATTGCACAAGCGACGCTGACTGCTGCCGGTCTGATGCTGGTTCCGCTGTCCGCCATGGCAACGGAAGTTGAAGTTCTGCATTACTGGACATCCGGTGGCGAAGCAAAATCTGCCGCAGAACTGAAAAAACTGATGGAAGCCAAAGGTGTGAGCTGGAAAGATTTCGCGGTTGCTGGCGGTGGTGGTGAAAACGCCATGACTGCGCTCAAAGCACGTGTAATTGCAGGCAGTGCACCGACAGCGGCGCAAATTAAAGGTCCCTCGATTCAGGAATGGGGCAAAGAAGGCGTGCTGGCCAATATTGATGCAGCGGCTAAGGATGGTAAATGGGATGCGAGCCTGCCGAAGGTTGTATCAGATGTCATGAAATACAAAGGACATTATGTTGCAGTTCCGGTCAATGTGCATCGTGTTAACTGGCTGTGGGTTAATCCGGAAGTACTCAAAAAAGCCGGTGCTACCGCACCGACGAATTTTGATGAATTTTTTGTTGCTGCAGACAAAATCAAAAAAGCAGGCCTGATCGCCATCGCCCACGGTGGCCAGCCCTGGCAGGATGCAACAGTGTTTGAATCTGTGGTTCTGGGTACTGGTGGTGCGGCTTTTTACCAGAAAGCACTGGTACAACTTGACCCTGGCAGTCTGAACAGCCCGACCATGATCAAAGCCTTCGACACACTGGCAAAAATCAAAACGTATATTGATAAAGATGCTGCTGGTCGCGACTGGAATCTGGCAACGGCTATGGTGATCAACGGTAAAGCCGGTATGCAGTTTATGGGCGACTGGGCCAAAGGCGAATTCAGTGCTGCGGGCAAACAACCGGGTAAAGACTATCTGTGCCTGCCAGCACCGGGAACCGAAAAAGCCTTCACCTTCAATATCGATTCTCTGGCGATGTTTAATGTAAAAGGTGCGGATCAGCAAAAAGCACAGCTGACTCTGGCAAATGCGGTCATGAGTCCGGAATTTCAGGAAGTATTCAATCTGAACAAAGGCTCCATTCCGGCCCGTGCCGGAGTGTCACGCGCGAAGTTTGACAGTTGCGCGCTGAAATCCATGGATGACATGGATGCCACCAGCAAATCCGGCGGTCTGGTACCGAGTATGGCACATGGTATGGCGATTGATTCTGCCAAAGCCGGCGCCATTCAGGATGTGGTCGCTCGCTTTATGAACTCGACGATGACATCACAGGCAGCCGTTCAGGCACTGGTCAAAGCCGTTAAAGCGAAATAAGCGACTTGCCTCGCCGCTGAGTACAAACGCGCAGCGGCAGGCAGTATCAGTTCAGGCAGTGGCGCATCATCTTTGCCTGCCACCCGACACAGAAATGTGTATGGCAGGCAGATGCTCCGCTGCAGTCCCGGAGAATTTGCGTATGTCGGTCAGTCTTCCGTCTTCCCCTGTTGCATCCCCCGTCAGCCTGCCACTTACCCGGCGGCTGGTCCATCTTGGTGATCGCTGGTTACCCAGACTGGTGTTATCGCCCACTGTGCTGGCTTCATTACTGTTTGTCTACGGTTTCATTGCTTTGACAGCGTGGCTGTCGCTGACAGAATCCAGACTGATGCCGAATTACGAGTTTGCCGGCCTGGAGCAGTATCAGACCTTATTCGAACTTGACCGCTGGTGGACTTCTGCCGCCAATCTGGGCATTTTCGGTGGCTTGTTCATTCTGATTTGCCTGATTACCGGCCTGTTGCTGGCAGTTTTTCTTGATCAGAAAATCCGCTTTGAAGGCGCACTGCGCGCGATTTATCTGTATCCGATGGCCTTGTCTTTTATCGTGACCGGCGCAGCATGGAAATGGATATTGAATCCCGGACTCGGTCTGGAAAAGATGCTGCATGACTGGGGCTACACCGGTTTTTCTATGGACTGGCTGGTCGATTCCGATATGGCAATTTACACCGTGGTCATTGCAGGCGTCTGGCAGTCATCCGGTTTTGTGATGGCATTATTTCTGGCTGGTCTGCGCGGCGTGGATGACAGCATCATCAAAGCAGCGATGGTGGATGGCGCCAGCCTGCCTGTGATTTACCGCAAGATAGTCATCCCGGCACTGCGTCCGGTGTTTTTCAGCGTCTTACTGGTGCTCAGTCATATCGCGATTAAAAGTTTCGATCTGGTGATGGCACTGACAGCCGGTGGCCCCGGCACCTCATCAGATGTCCCCGCCATTTTTATGTACCAGTTTTCGTTCACTCGCGGGCAACTGGGTCTGGGAGCTGCATCGGCCATGATGATGCTGATGACAGTGCTGGCGGTACTGGTACCACTGATCTATCTGGAAACAAAGGAGGCCAGCCGTGCGCGCTGAATCTCAGGGCCGTATCGGCCGTCTGTTTATCTATACCCTGCTGTTCCTGTGCGCTTTGTATTACCTCGCGCCTTTGTACGTCATGCTGACCACGTCAGTGAAAACACTGGATGAAATCCGCAGCAGCAATCTGCTGGACTTACCACATCAGATCAGCCTGCAAGCCTGGCAAAAAGCCTGGAGCGGAGCTTGTACCGGTGTCAGTTGTGAAGGACTGGCGCCGTACTTCTGGAACTCAGTCAGGATCACTGTGCCTGCGGTACTGATTTCCACAATGATCGGTTCCGTCAACGGCTATGTACTCGCGCACTGGAAATTCCGTGGTTCCGAAATCGTTTTTACTGCACTGATGGTCGGCTGTTTTATTCCTTTTCAGGTCGTGATACTGCCGATGGCACGCTTACTCGGACTGGCAGGTTTGTCGAATACAACGACTGGCCTCGTCATGGTGCATATCGTGTACGGCGTAGCATTTACAACGCTGTTTTTCCGTAATTACTACGTCAGCGTACCGGATGAACTGGTGAAAGCAGCACGTATAGACGGTGCAGGCTTTTTCCGTATTTACCGCAGCGTGATTCTTCCTTTGTCGCTACCGATTTTCATGGTCTGCTTCATCTGGCAGTTCACCCAGATCTGGAATGACTTCCTGTTCGGCGTGGTGTTCGGCGGTACCGATGCGCAGCCGGTCACGGTAGCGCTGAATAATCTGGTGAATACCTCCACCGGAGTGACTGAATACAACGTGAATATGGCTGCCGCCATCATTGCCGCATTGCCGACGCTGGGGCTGTATCTGGTAGCCGGGAAATACTTTGTACGCGGCCTGACTGCCGGTGCGGTCAAAGGATAATCCGCGAAACGGAAACGACGCGGAGATTCAACATAAAGAAATAACAGAAGGAGACTGAATAAATGGCGAGCTTATTGATACGCGATGTGCGTAAGGTGTACCCGAATGGTGCCGAGATTTTAAAAGGTGTGAACCTTCATATTGAAGATGGCCAGTTCCTGATTCTGGTTGGCGGTTCCGGCTGCGGAAAATCCACTTTACTGAATATGATCGCTGGTCTGGAAAACGTATCTGAAGGTGGTATTTATATCGGTGATCGCTGTGTCAATGATGTGCCACCGAAGTCGCGTGATATTGCAATGGTGTTTCAATCGTATGCTTTATATCCGACCATGACCGTACGCGAAAATATTTGCTTCGGACTCGGAATACGCCGCGTTGCAGTGGCAGAGCAAAAAAAGATTGTTGACCGCGTAGCGGAAACACTGCAAATCAGTCATTTACTGGATCGTAAGCCTGCGCACTTGTCCGGTGGACAGCGTCAACGGGTTGCGATGGGACGCGCGATTGCACGCAACCCGTCCTTATTCTTATTTGACGAACCCTTATCGAATCTGGATGCGAAACTGCGTGTGGAAATGCGCGCGGAAATCAAACTCATGCACCAGCGCCTGAAAACCACCACTGTGTACGTCACCCATGATCAGGTGGAAGCGATGACGCTGGGCGACAAAATCGCGGTGATGCGCGACGGCGTGGTACAACAATTCGGCAGCCCGCAGGAAATTTATGATCGTCCGGCCAATATGTTTGTTGCTGGCTTTATCGGTTCGCCCTCGATGAATTTTATCCGTGGCAAAGTACGTCAGGAACAACAGCAATTGCAATTTGTGCTTGAGCATCAGAACAGCACCACTTTATTGCCGATACCCGCTGCACAGGCTGATGCGATTCGCCGTCTTGCACCGGCAAACGGTGAAGTCGTGCTCGGCATACGACCGGAACATGTTACCGATGCTGCCAGCGCAAGACGGGCTGAACACAGTGATGCGCATCACCCTACCGAAGTGGATTGCATCGTTGACCTGACCGAACCAACCGGGCCGGATACGCTGGTATTTTCCAGCTTCAATGCAACCCGCCTGACTTGCCGGACCCATCCGCGTGCCGCCGCCAGACCCGGTCAGCCTATGCGGCTCGCTTTCGACTTATCCAAATCTGTATTCTTCGATCCGGCATCGGAACAAAGTCTGCAATAAACGGAGCATCAGATGTCCGATTCCTACGCTATTTCTCCCGCCTGTCCTTTGCTGCTGGCGGATATTGGCGGCACCAATGCCCGTTTTGCGATTGAAACTGCGCCCGGCCAGTTAAGTGCTGTGAAAGTTCTGCCCTGCGCCGCCTACGCCAGTCTGGAAGCAGCAATGCAGCACTATCTGCAGGATGAAGCCAGCCTTGCTGCCGGTGCGCAGGAAGTGCGGCATGCCGGCATTGCGATTGCCAATCCTGTTCATGGTGATCAGATCCGTATGACCAATCACCACTGGGAATTTTCGGTCAGTGCTGTCCGCGCACATTTCGGGCTGGAACGTTTGCATGTTGTGAATGACTTTACGGCGCTGGCACTTTCATTACCGCACTTGCAAGCCCATCAGTATTTTCAGGTGGGTGGCCATCAGCCACTGGCTGACAGCGCAATTGGTTTACTTGGCGCAGGTACCGGACTCGGTGTCTCTGGCCTGATTCCCTGCGGCGAACGCTGGTTGCCTTTACACAGTGAAGGCGGACATGCGAGCTTTACACCAGGCAATGCAAAGGAAGCGGCGATCCTTGATGTTGTCTGGAGCGAATTTCCGCATGTATCCGCAGAACGTTTGCTATCCGGCCCCGGCTTATCTCTGATGTACCGCGCACTGGCTGAACTGCAGAAAAAGTCCGTTACACCACTGGAACCGCCAGCGATTTTATTACGCGGATTGCAGGGAGAATGTGCAATCTGCACCGAAGTACTTTCTACTTTTTGCGAGATGCTGGGAACCATTGCAGCCAATCTGGCGCTGACACTGGGCGCTCGCAAAGGCATTTATATAGGCGGCGGGATCGTGCCACGGCTTGGTGACTTCTTTCAGCACTCCGGCTTCCGCGCCCGTTTTGAAGACAAAGGCCGCTTTCAGGATTACCTCGCAGCAATACCAGTGTATGTCATTACCGAAGCCTATCCGGCATTGATCGGCTTATCCGCACTACACCGCCAGCAATCTGCGCATTAATTTCGGAATCCGTCCGTATTCAAAAGCAACTCAACTCAGACGTTACCGGAAGCTGCTTTCCGGTAACGCTCTCCCCTCTGTGCACAGAAACTTCAAAAAAAATTTCTGACACCGGAAAAGTCCGGAAACGGTAATTGCGCATGTTTCCGGCTTTCTACCTCAGATTCCCGTCATATCCGGCTACCCCTGACAGTCTTAATCGGAATTTGCATGATGATCCTCATTTTTATTCGTTCTCACCATACCAGTCCTTAATTAGTATATTAAAAATTCAATCTTAGTGATGATTAGAACTCATTTCATCAATACCCGCGAGATGCGTTTGTCTCATAGCGCGGGCTGGCAAGGCGGACAAGGCAGTGAATAGCGGTGCTATTCACAACGCGTCCAACGCTGTCCAGCGTGCGCTATGAGGCAAACCCTCCGGGAACGGAGGTGCCGGGCGCATTGCTTTGTTGCGTCGCTTGCACAGGCACCAGCCTGTGCTGCGCAACGGCGCCGCGCACTGCATCCCGACACCCCGCGTTCGCACTCGTGGCTATTGATGAAATGAGTTCTAAATTTCTTTTTTAACCGGCTGTTACCCTGAGTCTGAAATCATCCATGCGAACCGACACATCAGCCTTCCTGATCTGCTGCCAGCTTGCTCAGCGTGAAGCATCCTGCTTCATGTGTATGTGCGCGTCGTGTTGACGCTGTCACTGATACTCACTCTTCCCCTGCCCGCCGGAAACTGATACTGCTGAATATTCAGCCGGTTCAATGCTATCTGACGTCGCAGCGTTTTCTGAATTTTTTACTTTAATTACTATGTCTGTACATGATCCCGTTCTCCGTCTGATCGGAAACACCCCGCTCGTCCGTCTGACCCGTATTGATACCGGGCCGTGCGAACTGTATGTCAAACTGGAAAGCCAGAATCCCGGCGGCTCCATCAAAGACCGTATCGCGCTGGCGATGATTGAGGCTGCTGAAGCATCCGGCCAGCTGCAACCGGGCGGCACGATTATTGAAGCCACTGCCGGTAATACCGGTCTGGGTCTGGCGCTGGTTGCGGTACGTAAAGGCTATCGCCTGCAACTGGTGGTGCCGGACAAAATGAGTACCGAAAAAATCCAGCAACTGAAAGCCATGGGTGCAGAAGTGATTCTGACCCGCTCGGACGTGGAAAAAGGCGATCCGGCCTACTATCAGGATCTGGCAAAGCGGCTGGCCGATGAAACACCCGGCGCTTTCTATATTGATCAGTTCAGCAATCCAGCCAATCCGCAGGCCCATGTGGAAACCACAGGCCCGGAAATCTGGGAGCAAATGGAACAGCGGCTGGATGCGATTGTCACCGGTGTCGGTTCCTGCGGCACACTGACCGGCCTCAGCCGATATTTTGCAGCGACTGCTCCGGAAGTCGGCTTTGTGCTGGCCGATCCGCAAGGCTCTATTCTGGCAGATTACATTCAAACCGGACGCTTCGGTAAAGCCGGCAGCTGGCGCGTGGAAGGTATCGGTGAAGATTTCATTCCACCGATGGCAGACTTTTCATCGGTACGTGAAGCTTACAGCATCAGTGATGAAGAAAGTATCCACACCGCACGCGCCTTGCTGGAACAGGAAGGCATACTCGCCGGCTCGTCCAGCGGCACGCTAGTAGCTGCTGCACTGCGTTTCTGCCGTGCGCAGAAAACACCAAAGCGCGTCGTGACCTTTATTTGCGACAGCGGAAATAAATATCTTTCTAAACAGTTTAATGATAACTGGTTGACCGATCAGGGTTTGCGCCCTCGGGTTCGTCATCACGATTTGCGTGACCTGATTATGCGCTCTCATGCCGATGGTGAAACCATCACGGCGCGTCCATCCGAATCACTGGCCGATGTGTATCGCAAAATGCGCAGACACGATATTTCGCAGTTACCGGTGATCGAAGGTAAAGACACACTGGTCGGCGTGATTGATGAGTGGGACGTACTGAACGCAGTACGGGTCAGCCACGCACAGTTCGCACAACCTGTACGCAGCGTCATGACGACCGATTTGCTGACGCTGGCACCGGATGATTCGCTGGAAGATCTGCTCAGCCTGTTCCGCAAAGACAAAACCGCTCCGGTCGTCCAAAACGGCCGTTTTCTGGGTCTGATTACCCAAACTGACGTACTGAATTACTGGCAACGCCAGAACTGAGGAGAAATCATGCAACACCGCGATACCCTGTTTGTTCATGCTGGCTATACACCGGACGCCACCGGTGCTGTGATGCCACCGATTTATCTGAGCTCCACGTTTGTCCAGCCTGCACCGGGCGAACACACCGGCTACGAATATGGCCGCAGTGGCAATCCTAGTCGTGCAGCTTTAGAAAAAGCACTGGCAGAACTGGAAGGCGGCCATACCGGACTGGCATTTGCGTCCGGTCTCGGTGCGATGACGACAGTACTGGAATTACTGGAAGCCGGCAGCGAAGTGGTCGCCATTGACGATTTATATGGTGGTGCCTGGCGCTTGTTTGAGCAGGTTAAAAAACGCAGCAGTAATCTGAATGTGCGCTATGCCGCACCGGATGATCTGGATGCGATTAAACAAGCCATCACACCGGCAACCCGTCTGGTCTGGCTGGAAATACCGACCAATCCTTTACTGAAACTGCCGGACATTGCAGAGATCGCCCGTATTGCCCGTGAAAACGGCGCGCTGACACTGGTGGACGCAACCTTCTCGACACCGGCGCTGTTGCGTCCGTTTGAATGGGGTGCGGACATTGTGCTGCACTCGCTGACCAAATATCTGAATGGTCACTCCGATGTGATCGGCGGCGCACTGATCGTTAAAGATGCGGCGCTCGGTGACAAACTGCGCTGGCTGCAAAATGCGGTCGGTGCTGTGTTATCGCCGTTCGACAGCTTTCTGGCATTGCGCGGCCTGCGCACACTGGGTCTGCGCATGCAGCGTCACAGTGAAAGCGCGCTGCATATCGCGGGCTGGCTGGCAGAACAGCCGGAAATTGAAAATGTAATTTATCCGGGCCATCCTTCCCATCCTCAGCATGCACTGGCGAAAAAATATCTGCCGGATGGCAGCGGCGGCGTGTTGTCTGTACGTTTGCGCACTGATGCTGAAGGCGTGAAGCGCTTCACCCAAGCCTTACAGGTATTCACGCTGGCAGAAAGTCTGGGCGGCGTTGAAAGTCTGATTAACCATCCGTGGTCCATGACCCATGCTGCCATTCCGGAAGCATTGCGACGGGAAAAAGGCATCGGCCCGGATTTGCTGCGCTTGTCTGTGGGGATTGAACATCCGGCCGATCTGATCCGCGATCTGGCACAGGCGCTGAAAACGCTGCAAGCGGGATGAGTACCTGCATGCTGCCGTTTATTCAGGCTTTATTGCGCGCACCGGCAGAAGTCGGTGCGGTACTGCCCTCTTCCCGTCATCTGGCGCATGCGATGGCGCAGGTCGCCGCTGCCAGTGACCGCGGAGGCAGTCTGCTGGAAATCGGTGCAGGCAGCGGCGCACTGACGCGCGCACTGGTCGCACGTTTCGGACGTGAACGCTTGCAGGTGGTCGAGTGTTCACCGCCGCTGGCCAGTGTGTTACGTCAGCGTTTTCCGCAACTGACGGTACTGGAGCAGCGTGCAGAGCAGGTACTGACGCATGCGATGCAATGTGCAGATCAGATGCTGGTAGTCTCTTCGCTGCCGTTCAAATCCCTGCCCTTACGACAGGCACGACGGGTGGCGAAAGCGTATCAGGATCTGGTGATGCGTGGCGGCAGCGTGGTGCAGTTCAGTTACGGACGCTTACCACCGTTTCCGCTGTCTTCCGGTGTACCCTTGCGCTGGCAGGCACAATGCCGGGTCTGGCGTAATCTGCCACCGGCAACCGTCTGGCAATTGTGCAGAGTCTGATATTCCTTACAGATGCACCGCCCTAAATCAGGTCAGCAGTTTCACATCCGGCCAGTCGCCGCTGCTGACCAGTTGCCGCGTCACTTCCTGTACCCGCTTTGCCACCGCACGGGCGGCGTTTGTTAACGGAATATTTTTAGAAGAACACAAACTGACTGTGCGACTCAGTTTTGCATCGCTGACCGGCACTGCCACCATTTCACCGCGCAGAATTTCCGGCAGCAACGGCGACACCGGTAAGATGGTTGCGCCCATATCCGCCAGCAGCGCCGACTTCAGAATCGCAATCGACGTGATTTCGATGACTTGCTCCGTCGATTTTCCCTGCTCACGCAATACCTGTTCGATACGCGGACGCACACCATGCTGCAGGCTGGGCAGAATCAGCGGTGCGCGTACAAGCTGGTCCAGCCTGATCGATTTCCGCTTGCAGGCAAATTGCGAACCGGCGCGTGTGACATACATCATGTCTTCTTCCACCAGCGGCTGGGTGTGAAAGCCGGATAACTGGCCGTCGTCAAACAGAATCGCCAGATTCAGACGACCGGAACGTAACTGCTCGGTCAGATTACCGGTCAGTTCTTCGGTCAGCTGAAACGTAATATCCGGGTAGCTTTCGCGTACTGCTTTCAGTAACGGAAACGCCAGCGCTGCCGACACACTCTGCGGAATACCAAGCTCGACCGTGCCGCTCGGCGAATCAGTAATCTGGGTGACGGCGCTGCGCGCATCGCTGATTTGCTTCAGGATAGCCTGAGCATGCTCGTAAAAAATCTTACCGGCTTCAGTCGCCTGCATACCTTGTGCGGAACGGTGCAGTAATTGCGTCCCGAGTTCTTCTTCCAGCGACTGAATTTGCTGCGTCAGTGCCGGTTGCACAATGTGCAGCACGCGCGCTGCCCGTGACAGTGAGCCGTGATCCACAATCGCGACAAAATAACGCAGCTGGCGGATTTCCATACTTATCCCGCAGGCCGCACAGCGCGGCGTTCCACCGATGACGATAAGATCAGCGAAGTCGATGTGACACCGCAGCGTGCCAGTCCGGCAATCACACGTTCCAGTTCACGCACGCTGGTCGCAATCACTTTCACGATCACGCAATCCTCGCCGGTGATCGCATGGCATTCAATCACTTCCGGCATCTGATCGACGATCTGCAGCACCGGCACGTCGCTGGAACGGGTGGCGATGCGCACAAACGCGGTGATGCCATAGCCCAGCGCTTCCGGATTCACGCGCGCATGATAGCCGGTGATGACGCCAGCGCCTTCAAGGCGGCGTATGCGTTCTGCCACGGCGGGCTGGCTCAGGTGAATGCGGCGTCCGATTTCGGCGAGGCTGACACGGGCATCTTCCTGCAAAATATCGAGGATACGGGCATCCATCACGTCAACTTCGATTTTCATGGTAAACCTGCCTTTTTTCATTTTCTTTCAAAGAAATGTACCTGAAATACCGTGATCTATCCATTCAAAACGGCATTTTACTTACGTACACTATCCGTATTCTGTTGCACTTTTTCACCTGCTGATACTACCTGCCATTTATGCGTCATTTACCCCGCAATGTTGTGCTCGCCCTGCTGACGGTCTATATCGTCTGGGGCTCTACCTATTTTGGTATTCAGGTCGCGCTGACCTCGTTTCCGCCGCTGATGATGATAGGCACCCGCTTTGTGGTGGCCGGTGGTTTGTTGTATGCGTGGATGAAATGGCGCGGCGCACCGAATCCGACGCTGCGCGAGTGGCGCGACGGCGGCATCATCGGCGTGCTGATGCTGAGTGGCGGTACGGGTCTGACGGCCTGCGCGGAGCAATATGTATCTTCCGGTCTGACGGCAGTGTTTATTGCTTGTTCGCCGATGATTTTATCCAGCCTGTCCGGCCTGTTCGGTGACTGGCCACGCCGTCAGGAATGGGCAGGCATTCTGGCGGGCTTTGCCGGTGCGGTGTTGCTGGCGTCGGACAGCACGTTCGCAGCCGAACCGGTCGGGCTGATCTTATTGCTGGCAGCGATTCTGTGCTGGGACGTGGGTTCGGTGCTGTCGCAAAAGAAACTGAAAATGGCGAAAGGCGGCATGGGCTTTGCCAGCGAAATGCTGGCCGGTGGTGTGTTTCTGGTGATCGCCAGTCTGATTCGCGGTGAGAGCATGACCGGCCCGGTCACCTGGCAGGCAGTCAGCGCCTGGGTGTATCTGGTGGTCGCCGGTTCGCTGCTGGCGTTCAGCGCGTATATGTATCTGTTATCCAAAGTACCGGCGGGACTGGCCGCCAGTTATGCGTATGTGAATCCGGTGATTGCGGTAGCGCTGGGCGTAAGCTTCGGCGGCGAAACTTTATCCTCGAAAGCCGGTATCGCGATGGCCATCATTCTGGGCAGCGTGATTTTACTGACCACCGCCCGCAAGCCTGCCGCATGACGGTCATGCAACAGACGGTCTGCGCCGAACTGAGCTGAAATCAGCTGAAAATCGGTTTGCATCAGCAAAGCCACAACAGCCAACTGAGCCACCTGCGGGTGGCTTTTGTTTTCTACCTTGTATCTGGCAACGTGATTTTGATTGTGGCTGCGATTGTGATTGTGCAGCGATCGTCATCCGGCATTTCCGGAGAGCCGGACTTTCTGCCGACGACCGCCGGATCGCTGTGCTGAACACCGCATTTGAGGCAAAAAACGGGCTTTTCCGGCCTGCGCGGCTGCTGGTACGGCAAGCGCTAAAGATCAGAAAAATTCAGCGGTATCGTTGGCGGATTCGTGCTGTACCTGACCACGGCGCAGCAACTGATCGTAATTGCAGACACAGTTACGGCCACTGGTTTTGGCGTGATACAGGGCCTGATCGGCACGTCCCATGATCGCCACCGGCGCTTCCTGCAAATCGATGTGGGCGTAACCGGTGCTGACGGTGACGCGCCCGACCTGCGGAAAATGCTGCATCTCCACATTGCTGCGGAAACGTTCAAAAATCCGGTGTGCATCGTCGCTGCTGACCTGACGCAGCAACACCACAAATTCTTCGCCGCCGAAGCGGAACAGGCGGTCATCGGGACGGAAAGAAGTGCGCAGTAAGTTCGCAATCAGAATCAGCACTTCATCGCCGTATAAATGCCCGTAATGGTCATTCACTTGCTTGAAATGGTCGATATCAATAATCGCCAGCCAGTCGTGCAACGGCGCATCGGGCGCATTGCGGCGCTGGCAGGCTTGCGGTTGCTGCAATGAGTAACCAGGGTCGCTCCAGTCTGCACGCAAGACTTTGGTGAAATGGTCGTCAAAGGTTTTCCGGTTCAGCAAACCGGTCAGCGTATCGTGCTCACTGTCATTCAGTAAGCTTTGATAATTCTGATAAATCAACAGAATGCCACGGATCACATCCAGCGATGCTGCCGGCAGCGGCGTGCATAAATGCAGTTCGAAGCAGGTATGCACACGCCCTTTGACGGAGACCGGCAACCACAGACAACACGGCGGATCTTTACCGGTGATGACTTGCAAACCGGCCTCCAGTCCTTTGTACAGATCCTGAAAATCCGTCACAGCGCGCCAGCGTGCCGCGTGGCCTTCCGGTGCGACGCAAGCGCCGTCGGAACCGATCATGACCCGTTCGCGCAGCAATACGCCGTGATGGCCGCTGTTGCATTCCCAGATACGGACTGCTTCCGCCGCCGTGATCGCACGCAATGAGGATGCCACTGACATGTTCAGCAATTCATGATCGCGGTGCGCGGTCATTTCCACCAGATACTGAATAATCGATTCCATAACGTGCTGAATGATGTAATCCGGAAAGCGTTGGGCGAACACCGTTTGCAAACGGCGCTGAGTGGGATATTAGATAATTATTCAGCTACGAACTTGTTATTTAAAATCAAAGAGTCTGAGAACTCCTGACCATTTATCAGACCGCCTGCATTTCCGTGCCGCGATCAGCTCCGGCAAATCTGTATCCTGCACAGAGAAGAGCGGATTGTGCGGGAATACAACAAGGCAGGCGGTCCGGCACGACGGTACAATCGCAGCTATTGTCCTCATTTGCCGCCACTATGCCTTTACGTTTGCAACGTCGCTTACTCACAATCACCTGCGGTCTGGTGACCGGACTAAGCCTGCCTTTGTGGCTGCTGGCGGAATGGCAGTTACGTGAACAGGCCACCAGCGTGCCGCAAGCCAGTCTGCAACGCACAGAGCAAAGCCTTCGTTATCTGGAGCAGCAACAAACTCTGCAACTCAGCAACGCCGCCAGTCTGCTGGCGGCGGATGAATCGTTCCGGCAAGCCGTGCAGCAACGCCGCGCAGAAACCATTGTCCCCGCCCTGATACGCCACGCCGCACAGCAGCAAGCCACGCTGGCTGTGCTGGTGGATGCTCAGGGAGAGTTGCTGTATGCCAGCAGCGACAGTCTGGCGCATGGTCTGCAAAACGACTGGCAAGGCTGGATGCGGGCACAACCGGCGGCCAGCGGCGGCTGGTTATTGTCCGGCAGCACCGCCATGCTGGGTGCGCAATCCGTTTCTGTGACGGCGGACGGCGTGAAGGTCGTGCTGGCAAAACCGGTAACCGATGCACTGCTGCAGCCAGTGTCGCAACTGTCCGGCAACCATCTGAGCCTGTTACGCAAAGCTGGCACCAAACCCTGGCAAGTCAGTCAGTCCACTTTACCGGCAGCGCGCAGACAGCAACTGACGGAAATCCTCAGCGATGCGCCGCAGGATTTGTCCACGCTGCAGCTACAGCTGGAACGACGGGATTTCGGTACGCGGCAACTCGCGCTGCCTTCGGACCCGAAAGCACAGCATACCTTGCTGCTGCAAACCCCTGTCGCACCAGTGACGGGGCCTTTGCTGCTGTTACAGCGCTGCATTCTGATTGCCGCGCTGACCGGATTATTTGCCGCTGCGATCCTGACCTTGTTCAGCATTACACAACTGGAAAACTGGATACAGCACATCAGCGAACGCTTAATCCGGCTGCGCGGCGGCAGTTACGGCGCACCGGAAGCAATGGAAATGCCGGAAGAAATGCAGGAAATCGTCACCCATGCCGATGCCCTGCGCAGCTCGCTGCAACAACAGCATCAGCAATTGCAGCATCAGCTCTGGCAAGACCCGCTGACCGGCTTGCCGAACCGTGCGCGCTTTCTGCAAATGACGGAAGAAGCGATCCGCAGCGCCCGTCAGCAACAGGACGGGCCGCCGCGCCTCAGCATCGCGCTGATTGAACCGCAGCATTACTGGCAAGTCCGCCTGCAGGATGGCAGCGAAGCGGCGGAGCAATGGCTGATGCAGTATGCACGGCAACTCAGCCAGTGTCTGGGAACGCAGTTCGCGCGACCGGCGCGGGTCACGGAAGCCTGCTTCGCCTTGCTGTTACCGGCTTGCGATACAGCGGAAGCGACTGCTTACCTGCGGCAATGGCAGACACAGATGCAAACGCAGGCAGCTAGGGAGTCTGGCGGCGATGGTGGTCAGTGGCGCACCGGCATCGCTTGCAGTGAGATGCATGGCAACGATGCTGCTGGCTTACTGCACCACGCCGAAGCCAGTCTGCGCAGCATGACGCCCGCCACCTGAAGCGGCTCACCGGACGGCGTTACTGTGCAGCTATCGTCACCGAGCAATCACGGAGGCCCGGACTTTCTGCCGACGACAGCCGGATCGCTGTGCTGAACTCCGCATTTGAGGCATTTTCAGGCCGCTGGCAGCATTCTGCGCCGTTCTGACAACCGGCGCACGGCACATCAGAAACAAAAAAGCACCGTTCCTGATCAGGATACGGTGCTTTTTTTTGTGGTTTTTACCAGTGTTTATTCCGGTGTTTTCTGGTGTTTTTCGGTGTCTTTGCTGCTGTTTTTGTCGTTGCTTTTTCAATCGTAACCGGCAGGTGAGGTCCGTCTTACACCAGCTGAATCTTCTGCGATTTACGGTCGCGTTTGCGGTTGTACATACGGCTGTCAGCGATTTTGATCAGACGCATATAGTCGTCACCGTCTTCAGGGAAGCTGGCCCAGCCTATCGACGCGCCGACATCCACCACCGCATTTTCCAGCGCAATCGGCTCTTCCACCACCGCGGAAATTTTATCGACCATATGATCAATATCGATCGCATGGCGGGTATCTTTGATCAGCAGGACAAATTCATCGCCGCCGTAACGCGCCACTTCATCGGTATCGCGTATCGCGGCACGCAGACGCGCAGCAATGATCACCAGCACTTTGTCACCGGCATCGTGACCGTAGTTATCGTTGACTTGCTTGAAGCGGTCCAGATCCACAAACAACAGGGTGTAACCGATTTCCACATCCGGATTTTCTTCTGCCATTTGCTGCAGATGGTTGATCTGGGCAAACAGGGATTCACGGTTGGCTACCTGCGTCAGTTTGTCAAAACGCAGTTTATTTTCCATTTCCGTGAAGGTTTGCGCAAGAATCCCGATTTCATCGGTACGACGGATGTCCAGCTTCGGCATCGGTTCACCATTACCGAATTTTTCTGCTGCTGAAGTCAGTTTGCGCACATCGCGGATCACCCGTTCCACAATCGCCAGACCGATGGTCAGCGCGAAAATAATGCAGGCAACCGCAATCACCACGCTCTGGAAAAAGCCCTGATTAATGCTGCTCATGAAATCCGCACGCGGCACCGCCACAATCGTCTGCCAGTTTAAGCCCTGCTTTTGCCCCAGCGGCGAAACCGCGACATCGACCGTACCGATATCCAGTTCCAGTGCATAGGTCGCATCTTTATTGGCCTGATGGTGACCAATCTGGCGGAAGGTATCGCTGATAAGACGGGTTTTCATATCCATCGCGCGCATGCGTTCCGGCAAGCCGTTGACCACACGTTCCGGCAATTCTTTACCGGACGTGGCGACGATATAGCCATCGGCATCAACGATATACGCCACACTGTTTTTACTGATTTCCAGCTTACCGAGGAAGCTGGATAATTCTTTCAGCGTCACATCGGTTGCCACGACACCGGCAAATTCGTGATTTTTCTGGTACACGGATTTGGCCAGCGTAATCGTCGGATAATGGAAAGAAAAGTTGTTATAAATTTTCGACCAGACCGGCGCTTCCGAATTCATAGCCTGCTGATACCACGGGCGTTTGCGCGGATCAAACTGATCCTGACGAATTTGTACAGAACGGTCACCGACACCGGCCACGCGGTACACTTCGCGGTGATCCCATTCAGGCTCACGCCAGAACAATTGCACCTCATTACGGGAAATCCGGTACACGCCGACAAAGCGCCCGTCTTTGCCGCCGAAGTACACGTAATTGTTCACATCCATGAACAAGCCGCTGGCCGCCCAGAATTTTTCTTCCAGCCCGCGCATGTCGGTGCTGAATGACTGGGCCGCCGGAACCCGCGAGGGACTCGGCGCCACCGATTCAAGCGCAGTCAGTGCGCCATCCAGATGTTTTTCAGTGGATAAATTGATGCGGTTAACCATATCGGTCAGTACGCGCTGGGTCAGCGTGTACACCGCATCGGTTCCGGCTTTCATGGAAACCCAGGCAATAGCCGCAGAAACGCTGATCACCAGTACGGTGATCGGTACGACTAACTCCCGGCGTAACGAAGTGCGACTCATAAATGTCGATTAGCGGCAAACTCTGCCTGCACCGCCGCCGAATCAGGCAGCAGCACAAGAAATTAATACGAACGGCAAGCACACCTGAGACGCTGTACGTCCGGAATACTGACCAATAAGAAATTGCTGCGGCGGCATTCTTGTTATTTTGAATTTGCTTATAACCTGAAAGCAGGTTTTAGCATCCGTTACAGGCAAGTTCTCAGCTTTTCTGGCAATTCTCGTGTTCTGCCAAATTGTAACAAGCTTACACCGGTCAGCCCTGCTGCATGCGGATTCCATCCGTTAAGCCGGGACTTTTTTTGATGAATATGTCCTGAATGCAACAGGAATGAAAGCACAGTGACAAGGTTTCCCTGCAGAACACCGCAAAGCGACAGACAAGAGATGATTATGACCAGCAGGTATGACGCACTGATGACGCTGCACAACAGCACAAATCGCTGCTGCTACAGCCGGCTTGTGCAGCAAGTGCAAACACGGGCATTGCCGGTCGGAAATCAGCGTAATGATCAGGCCTGAATCGTTGGCGCCGCTTCAGGCAACGCAGACCGGTGGCGCAAATCGTATGCACCAAAACACAGCGCAGCGTCTGATGCGCTGCGCTGCTGAAGGATGACAGCCGGTTCAACGGTCGTCATCCTGATGTTGACTGCGCTTACTTTGCCGCTTCCGCCGGTTTCAGCGCATCCAGCCACGCTGCGAAATCGGCATCCATGCTCGTGCCCCACTGACGCATCAGCGCCTGCGCGCGCGGCATATCGCCTTTGCGTGTGAAGCTCAGCAATTGCTCGACTTTGTCGCGCTGTTTTTCCATCATGTAGCGCGCACCCAGATAGCCCCAGATATAGACACGGTCTGTGCCACCGTTTTTCAGATAACCGGTGTCAAATAACTGGCTCATTGAATAGGTTTTTTGCGATGCTGCTTTGACTGCGCGTTCATTGTTATCGCCATGCGCCACGTATTCTGCGATGCCTTCTGTCCACCAGATCAGGTAAGGCGTGTCCGGTGCCGGTTTCGGGCAGTTTTCCGGCGCATCATGCGAATCATGCAGGCCTGCGCAGAAATCGCCGTGAATATTGAAACGGCCATCCAGATAATGCGTGAATTCATGGCTCAGATTGTGGATGGAACCATCTTTGCGCTGATAAGCGACAAATTCCGCCTGATTGCCTTTGACGTCCGGCAAACCTTCCAGATACATACCGCCGTTATCGACCGGCATATCGAAGTGCGAACCGGCGTATTTCACAAAGTCATCACGTCCTGCATAAATGTTCATACGCAGACTGGTGTTATTGTCATGCGCGACCGGTTTGCCCTGAGTATTGAACAGGCTGTGAAAACGCTGTTCAACTTTGCCCAGCATCGCGCAGGCTTCTTTTTCCTGTTCACGCGCCAGCGCTTGTGAGCGCAGTACCAGTGTTTTGCTGCAAGGATACACGTGCGACAAAACTTTCTTGGCTGGCGGTAACGAAGCATCTTTGACGACCGGTGTACCGGCTGCATGCGCCATGGCGGTGAGGCTGCTGAAACCGAGTAACAGCCAGAATGTTGACTTCATAAAGACTCCTGATGGGTTAAATAGTCACTACACATATTTTTTTAATATATCTGAAATGCGTATTTACCGGTATAAAAATATCGCCCATGATGTTTTGCAGCGCACATCGCTGACCACACTGACGGGGCTAGGTATGAAATTCTTTCCGGTATGCATGTTGCTATTGCTGTGCAACAGCAGTCTGGCGGCTGACCGTTACCGGATTGATCCGGAACACACCGCCACGCGCTTTTCTTATCTGCACTGGGGTTTGTCGCAACAGCAGGGGAAATTTGAAAAACACAGCGGATGGCTGGAACTGGACACCGCAGCGCAACGCGGTACGGTGGAATTACAGATTGAGGTCAGCTCAGTCCGCACCGGCACTGCTTTGTTCGACAAAACGCTGTTGTCTTCTGCATTTTTTGATGCCGAGCGTTACCCGCAGATTCTGTTTCGCAGCACGGCGATGCAGTTTGACGGCGAGCAACTGAAGCAGGTGGATGGCGTGCTGCGCATACGCGATACAGAAAAACCGGTCAGCTTGAAAATCACCCATTTTCATTGCCGCTGGATGCTGCTGTACCTGCGTCAGGCATGCGGTGCGAACGGAGAAACGACCATTAAACGCAGTGGTTTCGGCATGGGACGCTATGCTCCCTTCGTCAGCGATGAAATGGCGCTGAGTTTCGATATCGAAGCAATTCGTGAATGAAAATTGTGCGGCGCGGTGATTTTCCCCCGTTGCAACTATGCAGATTTACGCATTTTGAAAAAGAAAAATCACAAGACATAACACAGCATCAGGCCTATGCTCAGACCCTCTCAAGACGTCTGAAAAAGGGATAAGCATGACATTGCAAATTGGCGGCTCGACCGCAGAACAGGAACTGGCCGGCATCCGCGCTGATATGTCGGATGTCATTCTGATTCAGCCTTCCGAATTCGCAGCACGGGTAGCAAAAGCAGCGCGCCTGATGCGTGAACAAGGCGTGGCCGCACTGATCCTGCCAGCCGGTACCAGCCTGTATTACTTCACCGGTTTGCGCTGGTATGCCAGTGAGCGTTTAACCGCCGCCATCATCACACCGGAAGCGCGCGTGGTGTTTGTCACACCGACCTTTGAAGAATCCAAATTACGCGAAACCCTGGGCGATAAAGCTGAAATCCGCTTGTGGGATGAAGAAGTCAATCCGGCACTGACCGTCAAAGGCTGGCTGCAGGATCTGGGTTGCACCCGTGGTCCGCTGGCACTTGACGAAGCTGCACAGTTTTTTGTGTTCGATGCTTTACGTCAGGCAATCCCGGATCAGCCGCTGATCAATGGCATGTGCATTACTGCTGAATGCCGTATGCACAAATCCGCCGCCGAACTGGCGCTGATGCAGAAAGCCAAAAATATCACCCTCGATGTACAGCGCCGTGCCGCACGCATTTTGCGCGAAGGAATTTCTTCGTTTGAAGTGGCGGAATTTATCGACCGCGCACACCGTGCTTACGGTGCCAGCCCGTCCACTTTCTGTATCGTCAGTTTCGGCGAAATGACAGCGATGCCACACGGCCCGGATGGTGCTCAGTATTTGCGCGAAGGTGACAATGTGCTCATCGACACCGGTTGCAAAGTCGGTCAGTACCATTCCGACATTACCCGCAGCTATGTGTTTGGCAATCCGACTGCACGTCAGCGCGAGATCTGGAATCTGGAAAAAGAAGCGCAAGCCATTGCATTTGAAACCGCACAAATCGGTGTGCCTTGCGAACAGGTGGATGCTGCAGCACGCCGTGTGCTGGAAGCAGCCGGTTTCGGCCCGGACTACCGTCTGCCCGGCCTGCCGCACCGTACCGGTCACGGCATCGGTCTGGATATTCATGAGTGGACCTATCTGGTGCGCGGCAATACCCGCCCGCTGGCTGCAGGCATGTGTTTCAGCAATGAGCCGATGATTTGTATCGAGGGTGAATTCGGTGTCCGTCTGGAAGATCATTTCTACATGACGGAACAGGGACCGAAGTGGTTCACCGCACAAAGTGCATCAATCGATTTACCTTTCGGCGCTTAATACTGCATACCCGTCAGAACCGGCATTCGCCGGTTTTTGCATTTTCGCCTGAACAAAGCCGGCACAGACCGGCTTTCAGGCAAGCTTCCTGATTACCGGAGACACCATCATGGAAACCGATCTGCCATTCGGACGCTGGCAGGCACCGGCACACTGGCTCAGCATTGATACGCTGGATTGCCATACCGGCGGCGAACCGCTGCGCATTATCACGCGCGGATTTCCCGTTTTGCCGCAAGCCAGCATTCTCGAACAACGCCGCGCCTGTCAGCAACACGATCATTTACGCACCTTATTAATGCATGAACCGCGTGGTCATGCCGATATGTACGGCTGCCTGATTGTTCCGCCGGAACGCAGCGACAGCGCCTTCGGAGCCGTGTTTCTTCACAACGAAGGTTACAGCACCATGTGCGGCCATGCGGTGATTGCGCTGGCAAAAGTGGCGGCGGAATGCGGCATGGTTGCCATTGAACATAACCGCGCCAGCCTGAAAATCGATGTGCCCTGCGGTCAGGTCAGTGCGGTTGCCGAACTGGAAAATGGTCAGGTGGTGCGCAGCGGGTTTGAAAATGTCGCCTCTTATGTCGCCAGCGATCTGTTGCAGATTCAGGTGGACGGTATCGGCGCCGTGCCTTTGCGCATTGCGTATGGTGGTGCTTATTACGCATACGTGAATGCGGATGATATCAGTCTGTCGCTGGATGCTGCATCGTATGCGGCGATTGTGGATGCAGGTCGCCGTATCAAATACGCAGTGATGACCAGTATGCCGGTGAAACATCCGTTTGAAGATGATCTGAGCTTTTTATACGGCACCATTTTCTACAGCGCATCTACTACGCCGGGCGTCTTCCGTCGCAATGTCTGCGTCTTTGCTGACGGCGAAGTTGACCGCAGTCCGACCGGCAGCGGCGTTTCCGGCATGGCGGCTTTGCTGCATGCCGACGGTCAGCTGGAGCCGGGTCAGTCGGTCATGATCGAAAGCATTACCGGCAGCCGGTTCCGTGTTGAATTACGCCGTCCAACCACATTCGGCCCTTATGCCGCCGTGATTCCGTTCGTTGAAGGACAGGCAAATATCAGTGGCCAGCACCGTTTTTATCTGGATCCCGCCGATCCGTTTCCACAAGGTTTTTTTCTGCGATGAAACAAGAACATCAAACCCGTCTGCACAGCCTGCGCGCGCTGATGCAAAGCAATGGCTGCGAAGCCCTCATGATTTTTTCCCCGGCTAATCTGCGCTATCTGGCAGCTTACAGCGGTGAAGCTGCCTGTGCACTGATTACACAGGATCAGCTACACCTGATCACCGATTACCGTTTCATTACCCAGGCGGAAGAAGAATGTGCCGGCTGGCATTGCTATTGCCGTGACCGCGAGGCAGAAACGCTGGGGCAGGTCGTGCAAAAACTGTTACTGCAATCCGGCGTGCGACAGGCTGCGTTTGAAGCTGCCGAAGTGTCGGTACAGAACTGGGCGCAGATCGCACAGGACAGTGCCGGTATTCAATGGACTCCAGCACCCCTGTGGACAGAACAATTACGCCGCCGTAAAGATGCGAGTGAACTGGCACTGATACAGCGCTGCGCCGCCATTGCGGATCAGGCACTGGCAGAAACTCTGCCACTGCTGTGCCCCGGTATCAGCGAAGCGGAGTTTGCACTGGAACTGGACTTCCGTATGCGCAGGCTGGGCGCTGAAGCTTTGTCATTTGAAACTATTACCGGTTTCGGCGAACGCTCTGCCCTGCCGCACAGCATTCCTTCGGAGCGCCGTTTGCGCGAAGGTGATCTGATCGTGCTGGATTTCGGCGCATCGGTTGGCGGCTACCGCTCAGACATGACCCGTACCTACATCGCCGGTGAACCGGATGCACGCCAGCAAGCAATGTATAACGCCGTAACGCAGGCGCAGCAGGCAGCGCTGGCGGTCATCAGAGACGGTATCAGCGCCCGTGAAGCAGATCTGACTGCACGCGCAGTGCTGGCAGAACATGGTTTTGCGCAGCAAGCCGGTTCCAGTCTCGGCCACGGCGTTGGTTTGTGCTTGCATGAACAACCGATCATGACACCGAAGTGTGAAGAAATTCTGCGCAGCGGCTATGTCGTCACGATAGAACCCGGTGTGTACATCCCCGGCTTTGGTGGTGTGCGACTGGAAGATGATGTGCTGATTACCGAACACGGTTACCAATTACTGACCCATTCCCCTCAACCTTTCCGACTGACGTAAATGTCAGATTTCAACATGCAAACATCTGCCAAGCGCAGCCCTTTCATGGGCGCTTTTTATGTTGCCAATACCATGGAGATCTTTGAACGTCTCGCATGGTACGGCTTTTTTACTTTGTCCTCGCTTTATATGACCAGTCCGACCGCTGCCGGTGGTCTGGGCTTCACAGATCAGCAGCGTGGTTTTCTGCAAGGCATGATTCCGTTTCTGCTGTATCTGCTGCCGGTGATTACCGGTGCGCTGGCTGACCGCTACGGCTATCGCCGCATGTTCCTGCTGGCATTTGCGATCATGGCGCCGTCATATTATCTGCTGGGTCAGGTTCGTGATTTCTGGGCATTTTTCGCCGTCTTTTTATCAGTCGCTGTCGGTGCCGCCTGCTTTAAGCCCGTCGTTGTCGGTACGATAGGCCGCACTACCGACGACACCAACCGTGGTCTGGGCTTTGGCGTGTTTTACACCATGGTCAATGTCGGTGGCTTCCTCGGTCCGCTGGTTGCAGGTTATGTGCGTGCGATCGGCTGGGACAAGGTGTTTTTGATGTCTTCGTTGTGGATTTTGCTGAACTTTGTACCGGCGATTTTCTTTTACAAAGAACCGCGTCATGCCAGCGAAGCGGCAGACACCCGCAGTCTGCGTCAGGTGCTACAGGATACGCAGGAAGTGCTCGGCAATGGGCGCCTCGCACTGATGGTGGTACCGGCGATTATCGGCATCATGATTGCTGCTAAAGGCGGTATCAGTTACGCCACTTATGGCATCGCGATGGGTACGTGGATTGCCATCAATCTGCTATGGAGTGCAGTCCTGAGTCAGCCACAGGCAAAAGACTGGTATCGCCAGCCTGTGAAACTGGGAAATACACCGTTTGTGCTGTATCTGATGATCATGACCGGTTTCTGGACCATGTATAACCAGTTATTTATCACCATGCCTTTGTATATCCGTGACTTTGTGGATACCGGTGATCTGGTTCGCATGATCAGCCAGTACTGGCCGTCTGCACTGGATTTTCTGGCCAACGTGAATCAGGATCAGCTGGCAACCGCATTAACAGAACTGGCGGGCAAACTGCCTGCAGACAACAGTGTGGCAGCACTGGAAACCCTGCGTCTGGAACTGGTGAATTACAAAGTGATGGTGCCTGCCGATGTACTGCAACAGGGTCTGACTGCGCTGACGCAACAGCAAATCAGTGCCGCAGAACTGGCGCAACGCTGGACCGGCGCTTACCGTCAGGTGAATCCGGAATACATTGTGAATCTGGATTTCGGCGCGGTGGTGTTAATGCAGATTGCGATCAGTGCGTATATTCAGCGCTGGAGCGCGTTGCCGGTGCTGGTGTTCGGTACGCTGGTACTGGGCGCGAGTATGGTGCTCGGCGGCGCATCGTATGCAATGGTATCCGGCGGCAGTGTGGTTGCCTGTGCTGTCATTTTATTCGCACTGGGTGAAATGATTGCCTCACCGAAAAGTCAGGAATATGTAGCCGCAATTGCACCGCGCCAGAAAACCGCAATGTTTATGGGGTATTACTTTGTGTCGATGGCGCTCGGTAATCTGTTCGCAGGTCTGTTATCCGGCTGGGCATATCAGACACTCGCCCGTGATATGCATCAGCCACTGATGATGTGGTGCGTGTTCGGAGCGATTGGTCTGGTGACAGCGGTCGCGATGATTGCACTGAATAAGTATCTGCGCAGCCGTCCTGCTTCGGCAATGAAAGCGGCCTGATCAGTCAATCCGGGAATATATCCCGGATGATCAAAACAAAAAACCCGGTAAATGATTACCGGGTTTTTATTTGCGGATGCGATATCCGCATTCAGCTTCTCAACAGTCAGAGACTGCGATCAGAAGCGGTAGCCTACACCTACGCCAACCAGCCATGGGTCAACTTTGACTGCACTGATTTTTGCGCCATTCAGCAACACGTCAGAACGGATCTGTACTTTTTTCACGTCCAGATTCAGAGACCAGTTTTTGTCCAGTTTGAAATCCACACCAGCTTGCAGAGCGAAGCCGATGCTGCTGCTTTCCAGATCACCTTTACCGCCCAGCAGGTTCACGTCAGAGATACGTGTGTAGTTCACACCTGCGCCAACGTACGGACTCATTTGTGCTTCTGGCATGAAATGATATTTTGCTGTCAGTGTTGGTGGCAGATGTTTGAAGCTGCCGATGTTTGTGCCGTTCAGCGCAACATCATGTTTTTGCGGGTAAGTCAGAATCAGTTCTGCAGACAGATTCGGCGTGAAGTAGTAGTTGATATCAACTTCAGGAATTGTTTTGTTACTGACAGTGATTGCATCTGCTGCTGCCAGACCCGGAATTGCGTCAGAGCCGTTTGCAGGGCTGATGTTCACAACGCGTGCACGAACTTGCCATGGGCTTTGTTCTGCTGCCATTGCCTGAGTTGCTGTCAAACCAACTGCTGCCAGGGAGAGGGCTAATACGAGCTTTTTCATGTTGTTTTTCCTTGTGATCAAAGTTGATGAACCAAGTGTAGACCTCGGCTCTGTGCCGGATTTGCGCTACCGCAAATTTGGTGCATGGCACAAATTTGATGCAGATCATGGAAAAACTGTCGGGCAGAGCGGCAATGCTGTATCCTTGCGGTCATCCTTTTGTACTCGGAAAACAACACAAAATGGCAAATTACGTCTACACCATGAACCGGGTCGGCAAGATCGTCCCGCCTAAACGTCAGATTCTCAAAGACATCTCCCTGTCCTTCTTTCCCGGTGCCAAAATCGGCGTGCTGGGTCTGAATGGTTCCGGTAAATCCACCCTGCTGAAAATCATGGCAGGTATCGATACAGATATTCAGGGCGAAGCAGTGCCGATGCCGAATATCAAGATCGGTTATCTGTCACAGGAACCGGAACTGAATCCGGAACACACCGTGCGTGAATCCGTGGAATCGGGCATGGGTGAAGTATTTGCCGCCAAAGCGCGTCTGGAAGAAGTGTATGCCGCTTACGCGGATGAAAATGCGGACTTCGATGCGCTGGCGGAAGAGCAAGGTAAACTGGAAGCCATCATCAGCGCTGCAGCCGGTGACAATGTGGAACTGCAACTGGAAATGGCGGCGGATGCGCTGCGTCTGCCACCGTGGGATGCCAAAATCGGCGTACTGTCCGGTGGTGAAAAACGCCGTGTCGCCTTGTGCCGCTTGCTGTTATCCAAACCGGATATGCTGTTACTCGATGAACCGACCAACCATCTGGATGCGGAATCGGTAGACTGGCTGGAGCAATTCCTGCTGCGCTTCCCGGGCACTGTGGTTGCGATCACGCATGACCGCTACTTCCTCGACAATGCAGCGGAATGGATTCTGGAACTGGACCGCGGTGCAGGTATTCCGTGGAAAGGTAATTACTCTTCCTGGCTGGATCAGAAGCAAGCCCGTCTGAAGCAGGAAGAAGCAACCGAATCTGCGCGTCAGAAAGCGCTGCAGAAAGAGCTGGAATGGGCGCGTCAGAATCCGAAAGCACGTCAGGCGAAAAGCAAAGCCCGTCTGGCCCGCTTCAATGAAATGAGTGAATACGAATACCAGAAGCGCAATGAAACACAGGAGATTTTCATTCCTGTGGCAGAACGTCTGGGTAACGAAGTCATCGAATTCAAAAACGTCAGTAAAGCCTTTGGCGACCGTCTGCTGATTGATAACCTGAGCTTCAAACTGCCGCCGGGTGCAATCGTCGGTATTATCGGCCCGAACGGTGCCGGTAAATCCACGCTGTTCAAAATGATCAAAGGCATTGAGCAACCGGACAGCGGTGAAGTGGTACTCGGTCAGACTGCGAAAATCTCGCTGGTCGATCAGTCGCGTCAGGATCTGAGCAATACTAAAACCGTGTTTGAAGATGTGTCGAACGGTGCCGATATTCTGCAGGTTGGCCGCTTTGAAATGCCATCCCGTGCGTATCTAGGCCGCTTCAACTTCAAAGGCGGCGATCAGCAGAAAATCGTCGGCAATTTGTCGGGTGGTGAACGCGGTCGTCTGCATCTGGCAAAAACACTGTTGCAGGGCGGTAACGTATTGCTGCTGGACGAACCGTCCAATGATCTGGACGTGGAAACCCTGCGTGCGCTGGAAGATGCCTTACTGGAATTTGCCGGTTGCGTAATGGTGATTTCGCATGACCGCTGGTTCCTGGATCGTATTGCGACCCATATTCTGGCGTTTGAAGGTGATTCTCAGGTCGTGTTCTTCGATGGTAACTATCAGGAATATGAAGCTGACAAGAAAAAACGTCTGGGTGAAGAAGCAGCAAAACCGAAACGTATCCGCTATAAACCTTTGACGGTATAAACCGCTAACAGGCATACTGAACAGGCTGGCTGCTTTCGCGCAACCGGCCTGTCTTGTTAAAACGGGTGATCTTATGCGCAAACACGCATTCTTCTTTTCAGTCTTGCTCGCATGTTCTGCGGTCGCCTTGCCGCTGCAGGCATCAGCCAATTCCGGTGGCGGCAGTGCCAGCGCCAGTGCCGGTGCCGGTGCAGCAACCACACCGCTGGAACCGTTTATTGTGAATCTGTCGACCTATGACCGCTATCTGCAAGTGGCAATTACCCTGCAACTGGCGAAACCGGAACTGGCAGACAAGATTAAGCAAAACATGCCTGTGGTCAGGCACAATCTGATTATGCTGCTCAGCAGTAAAGACTCTGCCTCGATTCAGAGCGCCAATGGCAAGCATGATCTGATTGAAGAAATCAAAGATAAAATTAACAAAGTGCTGGATGTCAAAGAACGCGATGGCGTAACCGACGTTTATTTTGTTAACTTTGTTATTCAGTAATTTTTTATGAAGGACAGCTGCCGGTCGTGACCGGCAGCTGTTTTTTTATGTATCAGCTCGCCGCTCCGGTTACTTCCGAACTAGAAATCAAAAAAAGCCGCTTTCTGGGATTTTTATTCCCGGTACACAGCCGTCCGCAAGCCATGCAGCATCTGCAAGCCTTACGTGCAGCCCATCCGGGTGCAGTACACGTATGCTGGGCGCTGGTGTGTACCGGCGATTCCGGTCTGGACGATGACGGCGAACCTTCCGGTACTGCCGCCAAACCCATGTACAACGTACTGGTTCACAAAGATGTGACCAATATTCTGGCGGTGGTAGTGCGTTACTGGGGTGGTATCAAACTCGGTGCCGGAGGCCTGACGCGGGCTTACGGCCAGACCATTTCGGATGCTTTCCGCGATGCACAACTGATTGCGGTCGAAGTCATGCAAGAGTTGCAGATCACGGTCGCATACGCCGCTGAAGCACAAGTACGACACTGGCTGGAGAAATTTCAGGCGGAAGTACTGGATGTGCAATATGATAGCCAGACCCGTATGACGGTACGCCTGCGCGAAAAGCAGGTGGATACATTATGTGAAGCGCTGACCACCGCACTGAAAGGGCAGGTCACGCTGCGCCGGATACCGGAATAAACAGACTGCCAGATCCGGCAGCGTTTGTTTCCGGCATTGCCTGCGCTGACCGTTTTTTCTGAGGATGTCTGAATCTGCCCATGCACCGCCACCGCCTGACATGTCTGCTGAGTCTGTGCGCAGTGGCTTTGCTGGCTGCGCTGCCCGGCTGGTCCGGCCTGACGGATTTTTCTCCCGGCCTGATCGAAGCCTTGCAAAAGCGCTTTGGTGCAGAAGCTCCCCGCCGCCTGCAACAGTTTCAGTCCGCTATCAGCCAGATCCGTCGTCAGGCAGGTGCTGACGGCATCCGCAATGCGGTGCAGACTGCCAGTGGCAAAGCTGAATTGCCGTGGTTGCAGAAGGTCAACGATTTCTTCAATAAAGTGCCTTACCTGACCGATCAGGAACACTGGGGCGTGCCTGATTACTGGGCGACGCCGGCAGAAATGGTCGCTTCGTGGGGCGGTGATTGCGAAGATTATGCGATTGCCAAATACATGTCCCTGAAGGAACTGGGTTTCCCGGTCGAACGTTTACGCATTACCTATGTGCGTGCCGTGAAAATCGGCGAAACCCATATGGTGCTGGCCTATTACCCGTATCCGTCGGCTGATCCGCTGATTCTGGATAATCTGGTGGATGAAGTGCAGCCCGCTTCGCAGCGCACCGACCTGATTCCGGTCTACAGTTTCAATGATGAAGATTTATGGCTGGCCAGCGGCGTCAACCGCAAAGGCGGCGCGTCCACCGTGCGCCTGTGGCGCGAAGTCATCGAGCGTATGGAAAAAGAAAAGCGGATGTAAGGCGGCGACACGGACCTACCTTCCCATCCCCGCCATCCACCGGAGCCGGTGTTGAGCCTTCAACTGGCTCAAATGCGGGTTTCAGCACAGCGATCCGGCGGTCGTCGGCAGAAAGTCCGGGCCTTCAAAATCATGCGATGCGGACTTCTGCACAATGATGAGGTTCATTCCGCCCGTTCTCAAAGGTAAGGACGGAATGCGCGCTGGACGGAAACCGGTTCTGCCAGATAAAAACCCTGACCTGCCACCAGTCCGCATTCGCGGGCGAACTGCAACATCGCTTCATTTTCCAGTTTTTGCGCAATCACCGGAATATCCATCGCTGTCGCCAGTTGCACGATAGCCTGCAAATGGGTGCGCCAGTTGCTGTCCAGCATGGCTTGCTGCAGTAATTGCGGATCCATCTTCACATAATCCGGCGTCAGCTGACGCAGCATACGCACCGCTGACGGATGCAGGCCGAACTGATCAATGCCGATCTGTACGCCGTTCTCACGCAGCAATGGCAGGCTGCCCAGTGCGGTATCACCGGCATCCTGCAACTCGGCTTCCGTGAATTCCAGTGCCAGTCGCTGGCGCACCGGCCAGCGTCCGGCACATCCGTCCAGCAGCCATAAACGCCACTCTGTGTCTTGCAGCGAAGCCGCCGCAATATTGACGGCGATGCGGCCCGTCGCGCCTTCATGCCGGCTGATCAGTTCCAGCGCCAGACTCAGCGCAGCTTTGTCCATGATTGCGGATAACTGATGACGTTTCACCATCGGTAAAAATGCGGCCGCAGGCAGAATGTCGCCGGAAGGCAGGGCCAGACGTAATAACAATTCCTGATGCAGTTCGTGCTCGTCTGCAAAGCGCAGTACCGGCTGCACCGATAACAGCCAGCGGTTCTGGGTTTGCGCTTCCGTCAGTGTGGTACGCCATGCTTGCGAACCCATGCCGCTGAGCTGACCACTGCTGGCTTCGTCATGTACCTGAATCTGCTGCCATGCCTGCTGCTGACGTGCCTGCGCCAGCAGAAAATCCGCTCTCGCCAGCAATACACCCTGCTCTGCCGGAGATGAAAATCCGCTGAGCACCGCCAGCCAGCGCAGACCAGTATCCGGCAAAGACAAGCCGGTACTGATGGTTTGCGCCAGCGCCTGTGCCTGCGCTGCTGTCTGATCCTGAATCAGCCATGCAAAGGTGCTACCGCCCAGTCTGGCAACCAACCCGTTGTGGGCCGGAATCTGTTGCTGCAGGCATTGCGCAATCTGGCGCAACACCGCATCGCCCTGTGCAAATCCGTGCTGCTGGTTCAGCTCATGCAAACCTTCCAGCTCCAGCAAACCCAGCCAGGCCTGACTGATGCCTTCATCGCGCTGCAATAGCTGATTCAGTCGTAAACGGAAGCTTTCGCGGTTTTCCAGACCGGTCAGCGCATCCTGCATTGCCTGCTGACGCAGCGTATCTGCCTGTTGCGCAGCGCGGCTCAGTTCCTGATCAATATGCTGACTCATCTGGTTCATCGCTCTGACCAGCTGACGCAGTTCACGCGCATACGGCAAACGCTCAATCGTGGTGAAACGATGCTGACGAATGCCGGTCGCCATGGACTCCATGGCTTCCAGCGGACGCAATAACCAGCGCAGTATCAGTAATCCGGCCAGCATCACCAGCACAAACAGCGCCAGCATCCAGGTCGCCAGATTCAGCATGCTTTGCCACAAATACTGATACGCATAGGCCGGATGGCTGACCACCACCACTTTGCCGAGCTGACGCCAGCCCGCACTGACAAAGGCTTCTGCCGGTTGCAGTTCCAGCCGCACCAGCTGCGTTACCCAGCCGGGTTCGGCCACGGTCTGATCTGCCAGTTCCCGTTTTGCCAGCACCTTGCCATCTGCGTCCAGCACCAGCATTTGCCGGTAATAACCACGGTCAAACACAGAGGCAATCTCGGTTGCCGCCAGCGTCGCATCATGCTGCTGCAACGCGGTTTGCAGCGTTTTGGATAATGTCGTCGCCGCATCCTGTGCGTGAGATGCAAGCTGTTGCTGCAGATAATCGCGGGTACTCAGCACCGTCAGGGTTTGCACCACGATGAACACCAGCAAAAACAGGCCGGACATTGCGAGTAAAAGTTGTTTTTTCAGGGTCATAGCAGATCACGACAAAAATGAATGCCATCAGTCCAGCTGACGCTGACGGCCTAACTCTGAGAAAATAGCACTTTCAGTCTGCCCCTTTCATTTTTTTCTCCGGGGTAGCACTAAATCAGTCGTTTTTTACGCAGGAGTCAGTATGAATGAAGAATCCGGCGCGGACTTGCAGCAGAAAATTCTGCAGGAAACCGCACGTTATCCGTGGAAAGAGTTAATCCGTCAGTTCGCTGCCGGTAATGTGGTGGTGGTGGCCGATGGTTTAGATCTGGTCGAAGTCGCCTACTGGATGGCCAGCGATAATGCGCCCGCCGTTGCGCCTTTGCTGGCGTCGGGCCAACTGGCCAAAGTCAGCGATGAACAGGCGCAGCAATGGCTGAAAGAAGAAGCCGAATTGTGGACGGTGGTGGTCAAACCGTGGATTGTTGTGCAGTACAAAAAAGTTACACACTGACAAGCTGGCACTGTCGCCGCAACAACTATGCTGTGGCGTAAAACACAATACCCGGCATCGCGACAAATGCCACTTTTCGGATACGCTGCGCCGGAATGATGATTTTTGCATATCATGACCGATTCATTGACTCCGGCAGTCCTGCCGGATTTTCCCGCGCAGTGATCCGCTTCCGGTGCACTGCTGATCATTTCCGGTGATGTCAGGAGAGCCCCATGAATGGCTGGAATACTTACCCGCACAGCAGTTCACGTCACAGCGGCATGCTGCTGGCACTCGGATTACATGTTTTGCTGATCAGCGCATGGTGGCAAATGCAGCATCAGCCGTGGCGCAGTCACAACAATGCATCTTCCGCAATGGAGCTGGTATTTGTACCGCTGCCCCAGCCTGCTCCACAAGCAGCCCCGCAAGCACCGGTCGTCAGCCAACCTGTTGCCGCAGAACCGGTCAGAGCAAGCAGCACGCCACCGGCACCTGTTTCTGCAAAGCGCAGCAAACCGGAACTTCCCCGCAAAACAACAAACGAATCCGTCAGTCAGCCAGTGGAGACACATGCTGTCAGCACACCCGTCACTGATAACCCGCCAGCCGAATCCGCAACAGCAGCGACGCCGCGCAGCGGCACCGACCTGCACCAGTTGAAAGCCAGTGCCGGACGCATTGATAAAGAATGGCGCGGCACCACCATGGGCAAAATCCAGATGGCGCAGGATACCGACCCGACCACCGATGAAAAACTCGGTAAAGGCGTCAAAAAAGCAGAGAAAAAGGATTGTCTGAAGGCGTATTCCGGCATCGGTCTGTTGGCAATTGCACCACTTCTGGTCAGCACCGTGGTGGATACCGGCTGCAAATGGTGACGCGCCGGACGACTCCGCTATAATGCGCGTCTGGCGTTTACTGTCAACAGACCGCTCCGGACGTGCGTTGTGTCCGCAGAGCCGTCATTTTGCGGTCACTTTCACTTTGGAAGACTTATGAAAAAATCCTCTTTTCTTCTGGCTGCCATGCTGGCTGCCGTTATCGGCACCGGATTTGCACCAACCTTCACCTCCACCGCATTTGCACAACAGGCTGCGGAAGAGAAAAAAACAGACAATTCTGTGCGTCCTGAATTCGCTAAAGCAATTCCTGAACTGCAAAAGCTGCTGGAAGAAAAAAAATACGCTGAAACAGACGAAAAGCTGAAAACTCTGGATGCGATGGATAAAAAGCTGCCGTATGAATCCTTCATGCTGCACCGTTTCCGCGCCATCATTGCGTCTTCCACCAATAACACCGAATTGCTGGCTGCTTCGTTCAGCGCCATGATCGATTCGCCATACCTGAAAGATGCAGAAAAACTGCGTCTGATGGAAGGTCTGGCCGGTACTTACTACAACGAAAAACAATACGACAAAGCACTGAGCTGGGGTCAGCGTTTCCTGCAAGGCGAACCGAAAAATGCGTCGATGAACAGCATGATCGCCAAAGCGCATTATCTGAAAGCCGACTATCCGGCAACGATCCAGAAAATCCGCGAGATTCTGGCGCAAAACAAAGCTGACGGCGTAAAACCTTCTGAAGAAAACCTGAAACTGTACGCCAGCTGCTACCAGCATCAGAAAGATATGGCTGGTTACGCCAGCGTACTGGAACTGATGGTGGAGTTCTATCCAACCCGCGAACTGTGGAGCGACCTGATCTACCGCGTCGAACACAAAGCCGGTTTCTCTGACCGTCTGCGTCTGGATCTGTACCGCTTGCTGTTAATCAACGGCAACATGGATGACGCCGGTCAGTACGTGGAAATGGCAGAACTGGCATTGCTGGCAGGTTTACCTGCAGAAGCCAAACAAGCCGTGGAAGCCGGTTACAACGCCGGTCTGCTGGGTACAGGCAAAGAAGCTGCGAAACACAAGCAATTGCGTGACCGCGCCAACAAACAGGCTGCGGAAGATCTGAAATCGCTGGACGCCGGTGAAGCGTCTGCACGCAGCGCCAAAACTGGTCTGGGTCTGGTCAATACCGGTTACAACTATGTGATCAGCGGTCAGGCAGAAAAAGGTATCCAGCTGATGGAACAGGGTCTGGTCAAAGGCGGTCTGAAATTTGAAGACGAAGCACGCCTGCATCTGGGCATGGCTTACCTGAAAACCGGTAACCGCGACAAAGCAAAAGAAGTGTTCGCAAGTATCAAATCCACCGACGCTGGCGATCTGGGCCGCCTGTGGCTGCTGACCCGTCCTGCCGCACAAAACTGATCGTTTAACGCATCAGGCTGCTGTGCACCAGCACAGCAGCACCCGACAACACCCTGTACCGCCCTGTGCGTACGGGGTGTTTGTTTTTGCGGAAGCGTTCCGTCAATGATTTTTTATGCCCGTCTCCGCAGGCAGGCTCGGCATTTTTTCTTATGGGATTTGGAGATAATACCAAAACCGTAAAATAACCATACCGGTTTATCACCGCTATTACGATTAGGCATCTGGACTTGCATAAATCTACAACAGAAATTTAAAATATTTTTTATATTTATATTTATATTTACAGTGAAGTATATAGCCCAGCCACCTTTAACAATCCATTATCAAAAATTAGGGCTACAATATATACGCCCAATATTTAACAATTTTTCTTGTATGTCAGATTTTCCGGATTGCATTGACATCCACTCTTCAACCGAGGCACAAACATCCAAACAGAATATGTCGATCTGAAGCTGAAGAGTATTACCGCATTGATTCATATGAATTATACTATTTTTCCCAGGTGGAACAATAAAATGAAATTTATCAAGCGTTTTCCGTGCACTTTGATCTTCTATACCAAATTCACCTTGATGTAAATATGCACATCTTAAAGCATAGCAATCAGAACCATATAGGAAGGTATGAAGCTGTTTTGATGGTCCCAATGAACTTTGATAACGCTTTAGCATAAATTGATCATACCAAGCGACATATCTAGCCTTTGATCCCATGGATGGATTCTCTAGGCAACCACAGATATCAGGAAGAGTCATTGCCAATGTTAAGGCAGCATGCCAGTTATTGCTTTCAATTGAAGCACGTATGGAATTAACAAACTGTTGCACTATGAATCTCCTTTTCGCTATCTTGACGGTAACATACTATGCGTTTTTTACATAAATTAATTTTAACATTTTTTATGCCCGATTAAAATAAACATCACGAGCCTCATCCTTTATTGCCTTCAATACATTTTCAAATAAATAATTCTTTTTATTTAAAATCTCACAAATCCTACAAGCTACAAGGCTAGAATACAACTCATAAACGTCAATTTTATTTTCTTCATCAATTACTATTTTTGAAAAAAAGTAATTTTTATACAAATCCTCATTCCTAAAGAAGTTTGCATCTTCTTCTCTAATTCGAAATTTTAGATTATGAGCCATTTTATTTCTTATTAAATTTAATCTTTTTATAGATCGAATAAATGGTTTTAACTCATCATTCTTATCATTTATTATTTTTATCTTTTTAGAGAAAGTAATATTCAAATCTTTCCTATTATAGCAATATTTTTCTTTTAGATATTTATCTATATAATATTCAACATATAAGTGAGATCTTAATATTCTACCAATTTCAAGCACATCTTGATCAAAGACTTCCCGTGCCTCTTTTGACATAGCCTCACGTTCAGCATGAAATTTATCAATACCACCATACGCGTCAGCCAATGACGCATATGCTTTATCAAATTTTTTACCCATTTATACTTATCTATTTTTTAAAATATATAGCACATAGCTTTCGACGTAACAAGCAATCTGGAGCGGTGAGCCGTATCGCTATAGATTATCGATCGTTCGGATTTACTATGCTTCACTTATCGCCAAGACTCTCAGGAGGCTGTGGAGTCCGACGATTTACTTGAACCCCACCGGACTTCGCAATCGCAAAACCTGCAACAGCACTGAAAATAGGCAATCCTGCTTCTGCGCCGATGAACTTTGCAAGCAATAAAACGGCGAGTACAACCACAATTAAAATGGCTAAAGTAACTTGACTGAAGTGTTCCCAAAAATCATTTCGCTTATCGAGATATTGGTCGTATGAAGAGAGGGCTCCTTCCAGCCATATTCCTCGTGAGTAATGATTAGCAGTTAAGGGTTTAAAAAGTAAAAGATACGCCTAAATAAACTCTGCTCTGCCGAACTCTTGAAAAGAGACTACCCAAAATTTGACAAGTATACGACGAACACTATTCCAGCAATAACAACGCCAGTTGCAAGAACGAATCGTACAACTTGATCATCAATCATCATTTAATTCTCCTTCCAAAACTTAATGTTATATTTATTTTAACTCAAAAAATAGCATTCTCATATATTTAACAATTTTTTAATATATATTATTTTTTTAAAATCATCAATTTATTTAATTGATACTACTTTAAATATATTGCAAATTCCGGCGCAAATAGCGAAAGCCCCTCCGCTTAAGTGCTGAAGTGTCAGTATTTTCATTGTTAACACTGCAGTTTACTCACAAAAAATATTATATTTATATTGGATACGCTTTTTCATTCGCAAGAAATGGATGAGTCTATGGTCGCAAATGCACGGCCTGACCATACACCTGATCACGCGTAACAATACGCCCGCCCCGTTGACAGCCCCCAACAGCGAAAAACGCACCAAAAATGTGCGAAATGCGGATTTCTGCATGGTGGTGCGTCTGTCGTCGGCAGAAAGTCTGGTTGTCCGTAAAATGCAGATGCGGTGTTCTGCACAATCGTTGCTGCTACACCGGTGTGAATCCGGTCAGGGTTCCGGTCAGTGCAATGCCTTCCCCCTGGCATCACCAACGAAAAAAAAAGGCCACTCTGCTTTCGCAAAGTGGCCTGAAAGTTCAGCTTCGTGCGCTCTATACACTGACTGAGGATATCGTTCGCGGGCTCTTGTTCTGATCAGCGGCCCTGACTGAAAACCATATTAAGAGTGATAAGCAGACTCGCCGTGGCTGGTGATGTCCAGACCTTCACGTTCTTCATCTTCCGGAACACGCAGACCAATCACAATATCCACCAGCTTGTAAGCAATCACGGATACCACGACGGACCAGACGATAGTCACACCAACGGCAGTTGCCTGTGTGATGACCTGATCGACGATGGAGTAAGGATCGGCTGACATTTTGTTGGCAACGTAGTCAAAAATACCCTGACCACCGAGCGAAGGGGCAGCGAACACACCGGTCAGCAAGGCACCGAGGATACCGCCGACACCGTGCACGCCGAATACATCCAGCGCATCATCTGCACCGATCAGACGTTTCAGACCGTTCACACCCCACATACAGACAATACCTGCCACCAGACCAATCACCAGACCACCCATAGGGCCGACATAACCGCAAGCCGGGGTGATTGCGACCAGACCTGCCACCGCACCGGACGCACCGCCCAGCATGGAAGGTTTGCCTTTGGACATCCATTCACCGAATACCCAGGACACAGTCGCTGCGGCGGTTGCCAGCAAGGTATTGACGAACGCCAGTGCTGCAACGTCACCTGCTTCCAGTGCGGAACCGGCATTGAAACCGAACCAGCCCACCCACAACAGGGATGCACCGATCATGGTCATGGTCAGCGAGTGTGGCGCCATGGATTCGCGGCCCAGACCAACACGTTTGCCGATCATGAATGCACCAACCAGACCGGCAATCGCTGCATTGATATGCACGACGGTACCGCCAGCGAAGTCCAGCGCACCTTTTTGCCACAGGAAACCGGCTTTCGCTGTTTCTGCTGTCAGGCTGGCAGCATCTTTAATTGCATCCGGGCCAGTCCAGAACCAGACCATGTGTGCCACTGGCAGATAGCTGAAGGTGAACCACAGCACCACGAATGCCAGTACTGCCGAGAAGCGTGCGCGTTCTGCAAATGCACCGACGATCAGACCGCAGGTAATCGCAGCGAATGTTGCCTGGAATGCGACGTACACGAACTCAGGAATCACCACGCCTTTGCTGAAGGTGGCAGCCGTTGTATAGCTGGCTTTGACCGGATCCCAGATGCCTTTCAGCATGACACGGTCAAACGAACCGATAAATGCACTGCCTTCGGTAAAGGCCAGCGAATATCCGTACAGGCACCACAGCACGATGATCACGGCAAAAATCATGAACACCTGCATCAGGATGGACAACATGTTTTTGGAGCGTACCAGACCACCGTAGAACAGGGCCAGACCCGGAATCGTCATCAGAATCACGAGCAGCGTGGCAACCATCATCCATGCAGTGTCACCTTTGTTCGGCACCGGTGCTGCTGCCGCCGGTGCTGCAGGTGCGGCTTCTGCTGCGGATGCCGGTGCAGCTGCAACCGGAGCGGCTGGCGCACTGGCCGGTGCGGCATCGGTAACACTGGCTGCAACCGGCGCTGCGCTTTCCGCTGGCTTAGAGGCAGCGTCCTGTGCGGCTGCCGGCATTGCCAGCACACCCAGCAGGGCTGCAGTACATAACACATTCTGAATCATTTTCTTCATCTTGATTTCCCCCTGAGCGGTCACAGTGCATCGTTGCCGGTTTCACCGGTACGGATACGAATGACCTGTTGCAGGTCATACACGAAGATCTTGCCGTCACCGATCTTGCCGGTACGCGCCGCGTTTTCTATGGCTTCGATAGCGCGGTCTGTGATCGCATCATCGACTGCCACTTCGATTTTGGTTTTCGGCAGAAAATCAACGACATATTCAGCTCCGCGATACAGCTCGGTATGGCCTTTCTGACGTCCGAAGCCTTTGACTTCCGTCACCGTAATTCCCTGTACGCCCAGATCAGAAAGCGCTTCTCTGACTTCGTCCAGCTTGAACGGTTTAATAATGGCTGTGATGAGTTTCATACTTTCCCCGGTCTCAGAATGATTTGACTGCTGTCAGCAACAGTGTGGTTTTGCCGGTAAATTTGCCGGCAGGTGTCACATACAAAGCTTTTTCGGCATTTGTACCGATCAGTGCGAGGCTGAACGCCACACCGTAAAATTCTTTGGTCACACCGAATTTAAAGTCGGTATAGCTGTATGCGCCGTTGTTCTTCACGATCTGGCGGCCTGCGTGCAGATTCATCACATAGCCATCAGCCAGTTCCACATTCGCACCGACATCCAGATAACCGCTGTTTTTACTGTTCACAAACCCGAACAGATTGGTCACGCTGTGCGAGTACTTCGCATAAAACGGGCCGGTGCCGATCTGACCGTAAATTTCAGAGGTATTGGCATTCGCGAAGCCAGCGACTTTGCCCAGACCGTTCGACGGATAGATATAGTTCAGCACGCCGACGTCATATGACCAGTCTTTGGCGATTTCGCCTTTTTTACCGAAGTACAAATCCCATTCGATATCGCCACCACCACCGGCATCCTTGGTCCATTTAATAGTGGACAACCAGGTGCCTGCATACAGACCGGTAGGATTGTGGGTATAGTCCGCACCACCCTGCAAAGCAGGATCCAGACGGGACTGAGAAATCCCGCGGTAACGGTATTCACTGGCCGCACCGACGTTAAAACTGACTTCATGTTCCGGTTTCGCGTCTTCGGCATAAACCAGTCCCTGTGCGCCTGCCAGCAAACCAACTGCAAGTACGATTTTCTTCATTGCGATACCCCTTCAAAGATGTAATACGTCAAGAATCAAAACGAAACCGAACTGAGTTCATCTGTTACCGGTAGACAAGACCTGAAGATCATTCGCAGCCCTGCCAGAAATGATTGCAATAATTCGGAACTAAGCATCACTTAGCACAAGTCGTGCCAACTACCCGAAAGTGGTATGCCCGCACTGCAACACACCATAAATCATTGATCGTTATGCAAAATTCCTGCTGGTAAAGCCTGGTTTTGCGCAGTCGCAGCGTCTGCTTTGCGCTATGATGAGAAACCACTGTGCGCCAACTGTGCAGTTTGCTAAGCTTGAATGCAGGATCTGCACTAATTTGACGCACTGCAACGGAAGGCACTTTCAGAATAGGTGGACTGCACAAAAAATGTGCAGAAAAAGCTAAAAAAACAACATTCAGGTGAAATCATGGATAAACCCAATCTCTTTAACGATCTCCAGAGCAAACTGAATCAGGTACTGGAAAACTCTCCGGCCAAAGACATTGAAAAAAACGTCAAAGCCTTCATGACCCAGAGTTTTTCCCGCCTTGATCTGGTTACCCGCGAGGAATTCGATATTCAGGCACAAGTGCTGGCAAAAACCCGCACCAAGCTGGAAGCACTCGAAGCCCGCGTTGCTGCAATGGAGGCACAACTGAAGGACGAATAATCCGCATGTCACTTGCTGTTCTGAAGACCCGTTCACTGAACGGGATGGAAGCACCGGCAGTCACCGTTGAAGTGCATCTGGCAAATGGCTTGCCGGCTTTCACTATCGTTGGTCTGCCGGAAACCGAAGTCAAGGAAGCCCGCGACCGGGTCAGAGCAGCAATCCAGAATGCGCGGTTTGAATTTCCCGCTCGCCGGATTACCGTCAATCTGGCACCCGCTGATCTGCCGAAAGAATCCGGCCGGTTTGATTTACCGATCGCCCTCGGCATCCTCGCCGCTTCCGGACAAATTCCGTCCGACGATCTGGCTGCTTATGAATTTGCCGGTGAGCTTTCCCTGTCCGGCGAATTGCGCGCGGTGCGTGGCGCACTGGCCATGACTTACGCGATCAGCCGCCAGCCATCTGCTGACTTACCTGCATTTGTTCTGCCCGCTGCCAGCGCACCGGAAGCCGCACTGGTGCGCGATGCAGTCATTCTGCCTGCCGCATCCCTGCTCGATGTCTGCGCCCATCTGGCCGCCACACAGCCCGAACACAAACTCACTCCGTACCGCGCCGAACCGGCAGCTGCTGTCGCGATGTATCCGGATTTCCGCGATGTGAAAGGACAATCCAGCGTGAAACGCGCACTGGAAATTGCGGCAGCCGGTAATCATTCTGTTTTAATGAGCGGCCCGCCGGGAACCGGTAAATCGATGCTGGCCGCCCGTTTTCCGGGCATTCTGCCGGATATGACTGATCAGGAAGCACTGGAAGCTGCCTCGGTACACTCGCTCACCGGCGGCTTTCACGCCGGTCTGTGGCGCCAGCGTCCGTACCGGAGCCCGCATCACACCAGTTCTGCGGTCGCACTGGTCGGCGGTGGGTGTGACTTTTCGAAATAAATGCGACATTTCTGAAATAGCTGCGATAATTGCCTTATGGAAAACTATAGTCATCCAAGTCAACCTGCATGTACGTTCGCAGGAAGCCCAACATGACGCATACCTATGGCGATTCAATTCAAACAGAAATTCAAACGTGTTAATCAAGCAATACGGCTAAAGGAATCCTTGTTGGCCGGGAACGATACTTTAATTGCATGGTGGTATTCCGGTTTCTATAAGAATAGGATGGACTCGTCGCAACCACACGTGCTTGTGATATTTAGAAAATTGGTTGCGGGCATTGTCTCTGACGAGGTAATCCCACGTCGAATTCCGCTCACCGCCCTTGGTCAAGTACGTATCGGTTCAGTCTGGAAGGGAGACGTCTGCCAAGCCGAAACTCAATGGACGAAAAACCGGTTCCAGGTCGACTTCACGGCGGGCGCATGGCGTTTCACATCTTTAGAGCATGCCAGAAAAATGCGTCAGGCACCGCCTTTTGAGCCTGAGACCTTTAAACTTCAATATGAAAACGACCAAAATTGGCTTATCGAGTTTGACTTGGCAAATGGAGGGAAGCTGCTAATCCCATGCATCGAGTTTTTCTCTCGGTGCTACGGACGGTCTGGCGAAGTCAAACGCATTTTGGCGACATATAGATGGCAGGGGCAAGCCGACAGTGTTATGGAAAGACTCTATGCCCCACTCGATACGCCGGATGAGCCTGGAAAATGGCAAGTACGCCTGCGCAAACGATTAGTAAAGGGGGACGTGGTTTTTCTCGCACATACAAAATACGACCCGTATACGCAGAGAGAAGCAAAGAGTATATACGCGCAAATTGAGGCAATGCATGATCCCCAACAGAAGTATCCTGCATTTATTAAGGTGGCACCTTGGTTTGAAGGACCAGCTGAGCTATGCGTAGCCGGCATCCCTTTTGATAATGGGAAATCATTCTTAGCGCTGCAAGTAGTTGGAATGAGCGACCCGCAAGGCTTGCTTATTTTGCGTTCGCGTGAGAATAGCCGTGATGCAGAGAAGCCGGCCCCCGAAGGAAGCCCTGAAGCTTGGGCTGGAGTGCCTGATCGTGTGCTCGTAAAATATCCAGATATTGTTGATCTCACCGGAAACTTGGAACCGGACCATGAAGCAGGCGCAATGGAGATCCAAGACCCTGACTTCGAAATCCTTGGGGAGTCCCGTGCAGTAATTGATGTAAGAGCTAACCAAGCAACCACGTTTGCGGGACCGAAAAGTGATACACCCACGCCGTCCACAGTATCTGGTGGTGAAACACATGGTAGCGGAAAAGGAGTGGGATACGCATCAATCCATGCTAGGCCAGTCTTTGAATCACATGGGATGGTGCGAGATATGTGGGAAGCCATGTTACGGCTGCAAACTACCCGGCCTGATTTGATTCAAGCATTGTCATGGTTCACTTTCAAAGATGGATTTAGTTCAGACCGAACACCAAGAATGATTGCACTAGAACCATTCGACGAAGATGCTGAGGCCACAGCTACTGCGCGTCGATTCCCTTACTTGGACCCAACAATCCCATCGCTACGAGGCGTTCTGGTCGCGCGACTCACGCAATCTGACGGCCCAACATATATTATGGAGATAATGCGCCGCCCAAAAAGAATCGCGGCCGATGATGGTGAGCTAAAAGATGCGGAAGAATCTTTTCAAGGATTAATTTTTCGTCTAACTCACGAAAATCAACTTATTCCTTGGTTACGCGAAATCCTGTCTAGAATCCGTCATGAAAATGGAGTATTTAAACGATTAACTGGAAGCTGTCCAGGTATAGCCGACTCATTCTCGCACCGCCTTTCAAGCAACCTAGCTTCTGATTGCCTACCATGTGAGTCAATAGTACTTGGGGCAATAGCGAAATTAAAAGGACGAACATCGCCGGCTGATCTGGAGACATAGGTATCGACAACAAGGCGGATACCGGTGCCGTGATTCAGTCCGTAACTGGTTCGGCGTAGGCATTCGTATTGCGTGGCAGTGCAGAGTTTGTATTGAAGTCGGAACCAAGAATCCCAAATGTTTATGAAAATAAAAATGCCTTTGGCTGGGTTGCGGTCGCCCGGCCTGCGTTATTCAGACATTGATTTCGTCAAATGGGAACCCGCACAGAAAGCGTTAATAGAGTGAGCCATGTCAGCACAGACATTAACCAGGTCATCGAGCAACGCTGCCACGAGCTGGTGCTGACGCTTGAACGAGCGCAGCGTCTTACTATTAAGAGTGATCGGAGCGACCCAAAATCGCTTTTCAGGCTGCTCGATTTGGGATTCGAAACTCTGTAACCAGTCAAAAAAAAGGCCAAGGAAGTGGCTTTGGATGGCTGTAAACGCATGCAATGTTAGCTATCGGAGCCAGATCAATGAAGAAGAATAATGGATTAGCTGAACAGAATAATTCGTGGTTGGAGGCTTGAGTGGCTGCTGCGACCACTACCGGGCATTCGAAGGGCAGCGCGACTCATGGGCAGGAAATTTCCATATGCAGCTCGGTTGTTTGGCCTGTGACAACGAGTTTTCAAACTACCATGTGATAATATTTGCAAAGGTGGAAACGCAGAAATTCAAGGCTGAGGGAGGCTGCATGCCAGACATGTTAGAAACAAAGAACGATTTCACGTTTGTGGCAGAAAGTGCTGGGGCACTCAACATACTTAGGGCAGTAGAGGAGCCTCTCAATGCATATGGGCCTTGTTGGTGCAAGTCTGGCAAGAAGTGGAAGTTTTGCCATAAGGATCGTGAGAAGCGAAAACCTCTGCCGTTTGGGAAGATCAACGCGGACCGACTGAAGCATTACGCTACCGGATCGTGCCAGCATCCGCAAGCGGCCAATACGACCTGTTCATCGCCGGATTCCATAAAGTCGCACACGATCCAACGTCGGGGAGGGCTAGGTGCCATCTCCGAGAACGGTCATGTTTACTCTACCCATAAGGCATTCGCAAACTTGGAGAAGCGAGCTGGTCAGGTCGATATGGAAAAGATAGGCGTTGGCCAAGCATCAACCTTCCCCGGCTTCTGCAGCCATCACGACACGGAACTGTTCCGGCCAGTCGAGCAGGTGAACTCCAAACTAGACGCTAACAACTGCTTCCTGCTTTCACTTCGTGCAGTCGCCTATGAGTTAGCGACCAAAGATTCCCAGTTGCGCTCGAATGTGGCGCAAAGGGAGTTCATCGACTATGGCATCTCGTTCGAAAATCAGGCAATAGCTCAAAACTTCCTTTACCTGAAACAGGTTGGAATAGAGCAAGGTCTCAAGGACCTCACCCTGATGAAGGCACTGTACGACGAGGCCTTCCAGTCACAAGACTTAGGTAAATTCAGCTTCTACAGCGTGGAGTTTGACAAGGTCCTGCCGTTCGCAGCAGCGGGTGCTTTTATGCCGGAGTTCGATTTCACGGGTGCTCAACTTCAAGAAATAGATGTGGGGCAGCCTGTCAGCCAAATCGCACTGAATATCACAAAACTGGGCGACAACAATACCTGCGTTGTCTTTGGCTGGTTCGGAGGTGCAAACTGTGCCGCCGCCCGACTCGTGGACTCCTTTAAGGCCATCCCGCACCAAGAAAAGGCAAACTCACTGCTTGCGCTGGCCTTGGAGCACCTTGAGAACTTCTTCTGCACGCCGAGCTGGTGGGACGGGCTGACTCCCGAAGTCAGCGCAAAGCTGCATCAGAAGATTGCGGGAGGCTTACTGGCTCGGTCTCAAACTGCTCTCGTTGAGCCCGGCTTGAGTGCTGTCAGCGCGAACGTAGCAGGGAGCATTGAATGCTTCTCTCTTTGAGAACGAATGGCAACTGCTTGGGAGCATTCATTAGACCCAGCCGTGCGGGAGCGAAGGACGACAAAAGCTGAAGAGCGCTTGGCGGCATCAAGTCAGGGCCCGCTATATGGTCAATTCCAACCGGCACGATGGTCAATCGTGATCAGCACTCGCAGCACGCAGATATATTAGGTCGACACCAGATAAGGCTAAAAATTTCCTAGAGATAAGCATCGTCGTCTGAATGTATTGCACTTATATTCAATAAAAAATATGACGACAGGAAAAATTTCAAGAAGACCGAACGTCTCCGCGTTTGCTGGTTAAATCAACATTGATTGTTGCATTTTCGAAAATTGTACGCTAACGTCTGCAGATCTTTGTTAATTATCATCTTGACAGTTAAACCGTAGCGAAAACATCCATGGATCAGGCGCAGGAATCAACACACGTAAACACAAGACCTCTTCGCGTGCTAACCCTCGACGGCGGTGGAGCCAAGGGCTTTTATACTTTGGGGGTACTCAAGGAGATTGAAGCCATGAGCGATTGTCCCTTGCACCAGAAATTTGATCTGGTGTTCGGGACCAGTACCGGGGCAATTATTGCCGCCCTCATTGCGCTTGGGAACAGCGTCGACGCCATCCTGAAACTGTATCGCGACCACGTGCCGGCCGTTATGTCACAGAAGAGCGCCGCAGCCAGGTCCAACGCACTGAAGGCATTGGCGGTAGCTGTCTTCGGCGATGCGAAGTTCGATGATGTCAAAACTGGGGTCGGTATTGTTACGGCGAGGTGGCTTGCCGAACGCCCGATGATCTTCAAGGGTAGCGTCAGCCAGGCGCATGGCCGGGCTGGTACCTTCGTCCCGGGATTTGGCGTCCCGATTGCCGATGCAGTAAAAGCATCTTGCTCAGCCTATCCTTTTTTTGAACGCACAGTTATTCATACGGCAATGGGAGAGGATGTCGAGCTTATTGATGGCGGCTACTGCGCCAACAATCCGACGCTGTACGCGATTGCCGACGCAGTGCACGCGCTCAAACGGGGCCCTGAAGACATTCGACTCGTCAGTGTCGGCGTTGGAGTCTATCCCGATCCCAAGCCAAGTTTTCTGATGATGTTGGCGAAGAAATACTTGGTTAGCGTGCAGCTGTTGCAAAAAACCTTGGAGATCAACACGCAGTCTATGGACCAACTACGGCAAGTTCTGTTTAGCGATGTCCCAAGTATCCGTATTAGCGACGCGTACGTAACACCCGAAATGGCCACGGATTTGCTGGAGCACGATCTCAAGAAACTAGACCTACTGTTTCAACGCGGCCGAGAGTCGTTCGCCTCGCGCGAGACGAAGCTGCGAGAGTTTTTGATGTAACTGAGGAAAAGATGCCAATACCGGAAACCCAGCTGGTAACGTGGTCGCATCAAGGATCGATCACCCAGTCGAGTGAGACCTACAATTCGATTAAGAATGTGTTGGAGGCTAACACGACCCCGTATGCGGACAAGAACTTTAAGGTGTTCCTGCAAGGGTCATATGGGAACGACACCAATATCTATGCTGAAAGCGATGTAGATATCATCATTCGCCTGGATGACTGCTTTCAGAGCGGCCTGTCCGACCTGACCGATGAAGAAAGAATCGCGTATAAAGCTACGTTCAAGGACGCGACCTATACGCACATCGAATTCAAACGCGATGTGTTGGCCGTACTGCGCGCGCAGTACGGCGATGCGGTGACTGATGGCCATAAGGCGATTACCATTGACGCAAATGGCGCCCGGCGTAAGGCCGATGTGATAGTCACCATCCAATATCGTCGCTACTCTAGGTTCAACCCCGTTACAGGTTCCGCCTACATGGAAGGGATCTGTTTCTGGGACAGTAATGGGGCCATGATTGCAAACTATCCAAAGCAGCACTCTACCAACCTGGCACTCAAGCACCAAAACACCGCCAATTGGTTCAAGCCCATGGCACGTGTGCTGAAAAATATACGCAGTCGTTTGGTAAGCGATGGCCTGATCAAAGCGGGAACAGCGCCATCATATTACATCGAAGGCTTGCTTTACAACGTCCCAAATGTGAAGTTCTCGTCCAGCTACCAGGAGTGTTTATTGAATGTGCTGAACTGGTACCAACGGGACGCATCGAAAGGAAATTTGGTGTGCGCGAACGAGCAGTACTACTTGCTGCGCGACGGTTACGCTACTTGCTGGAATCAAGCGGATTGCGATGCATTTATCGAAGCGACCATTAAGCTTTGGAACAAGTGGTAGCCCCAAATGCGCTAGAGATCTGATCCAACGCGCTGCTCTAGCCACCGGTTCAGCACTGCAGGAATGAACCTACGATGTCGGCGCAACGGCTGTCCTCGCAGCACGGAAAACGTCTTGGTGATGTGACATACCGAGTACCGTTGGAAATCGGTGGATGTCCGAATCGCTTGTTAAACCTAGATGCACAAAGGAGAAAGCATGTCCGACTACCCGACGATCAACGCCCAGCCAGCCGGCGCGATGTTCTATCGTGCAGATCTACATATACACTCTCATGGAGCCTCGCACGACGTCTCTGACGTCTCCATGACGCCTGCGAATATTGTGGCTACTGCGGTGTCGGAAGGCATCGCCATTATGTCAATCACCGACCACAACGACATCTCAAATGTCGAGCAAGCGATAGCGGCTGGGAAGAGTAGCGGTGTCTTGGTAATCCCAGGTGTCGAGCTATCGACTGCCCAAGGGCATTTGCTTTGCTATCTTCCCGACCTCCCTCGATTGATTAAATTTTTCGCCAGCCTGAGCATAGTCGATTCTGGACTGCCTACTTCCCGCTGCCAGCAATCTATCCTTGAATGCCTGACCTTGGCAAATACGCACGGTGGGTTCGGCATCCTTGCCCACGTGGACGTGCCCTCTGGTTTTGAGCATGACACCCCTGGCGCTTCACCGCACAAGGTGGATGTTATTTGCCATCCGGCGCTGGCAGGCATTGAGCTCAAACATGCATCAGCGGAGATCCACTATTCGCCGTTTGACAACCATGTCGAACGGGCCCACATGGGGCAAGAACGGATTTTGCGCCTTGGTCTTGGAGCCAAGCAATATCTTGCCCGGGTGGTTAATTCGGACTCTCACTCTTTGAATGCACTCGGCCGAAATGCATCTAACGACAAGCGGATTACGCGCTACAAAATGGACGAACGAAGCTTCGCCTCCCTGAGGATCGCACTGGAAGACGCCGACGCACGAGTTCGTATTGAGGACCTCATACCTCAAGCTGTACCCCATGTCGTTGGCGTAGCAATGGAAGGCGGCTTCCTAGACAAGCAAGTCATTCAGTTCAATCGGAATCTCAACTGTATCATCGGTGGTCGAGGCACCGGCAAGTCAACTACCTTTGAGAGTGTTCGCTGTTTGATCGACTCGGCAGATGAACCTGGCAAAGTCGTCGATTCTGAAGTATGGCCAGATGTTCTGCACCTCGTCTGGCAGGACAAAGCGGGGCAGCGGCACCTATTGACGCGACATAAAGAAGGCGACATAGAGAATGTCGATGATCCAGATGGCGGACCAAATGCCTTCGACATAGACTGCTTCGGGCAAGGTGACGCCGCACGAATTAGTTTGCAGTCTCAATCCAATCCACTGGCACTGCTGAACTACCTCGACAAATTTGTAGATCTTGGAGCCCTTTTGGCAGAGGAGAACGAAGCACGCGATGAGTTGCTGGCCCTGCAGACAGAAATAGAAAAAGCGGAGCAGCAGGTGGCATTGATTCCGCAGTACCAACGCCAGCTTCAGACGACGCGCAACGCCTTGCAGGCTATGCAAAAGGCGGAGGTTCAGGCATTAATCAAGCTTCAGCGGCAACTGGCCACCGAACGTGAACTTCGAACCCAGATTGTGGTAAAGCTTAAGCAACTTAAAGGTAGCGGCGACCTCGCAACCCAATCGACGGCAGCGGAAGAAATTGCAGGCCTGGCGGATTCAAAATCATTGGCGCTTGGTCAGAAAGAATTTGAAACGATCGTCACCGAGGTAGACACCTTCAAATTACTGGTGGTCGACGCAAAAGCAAAAATAACTGCCGGTGCAACAGCGTTGGAAAAGGCCGTCACCGTGCAGACGAACGCATGGAAGCTGAAGGACACAGAGGCGCAAGGGAAAATCGACGCAAAGAAGAAGGAGCTGGAATCTCTCAAAATTACATTTGATATGTCGTATATCACTAAGCTAGCAAACGATGAGGCAAGTTTGGTAGCGACTCTAAAAAACCTCGAAGCGTGGAACGAAAATTTGAAGGCCGCACGACGTAATCGGCTGACTGCGCTGAGTCGTCGACGCGCTGCGCGCGACCGGATTGCCATTCAGCGTGAATCCTTCGGACGCATGGCCACAAAAACGCTCAGGGAATCTCTGTCCGATCTTCAGGTAAGCTTAAAGTACACAAGCAGCGCTTGTTCCCCTGAGGCTTCTGAACAGATCATTGCGGCGATGAACTGGCGCACGAATCAACAGGTACGCGCAAGCTACCTAGTCGAAGGTCTCACTGTGCCAAATTTGCTGGAAGCGATACAGGCAAACGATCCGTCACCGCTCACGAAGTTGCTTACAAAAGAAGGCGCTCAGGTCTTCGATTTGACCGAGGCAAAGCTTGTGTTGGATCGGCTGTCTGTCCAAGCTGTACGTTTCGCACTGGAACGTGTAGCACTCTACGATGTTCCAAAGCTGCAAGTTAGCAAACAGGTACCCGACGGCGCCGGCGGAACGCGAACGATGCAGCGCGAGTTTTCGAAGTTATCGCTCGGCCAGCAGCAGTCCATTCTTCTTGCGCTGATGCTTTCAGCGAACAGTGATAAGCCTCTCATTATCGATCAGCCGGAGGACAATCTGGACGGAGAATTTATCTACTCCACGTTGGTACCCGTTTTGCGACGGGCGAAAGAGAGACGCCAAGTAATTATCGTCACCCATAACGCTAATGTGGCAGTGCTGGGAGATGCAGAACAGATCATCGTCATGAAGGCCAACAATGATCGCGCGGAGATTGTCTCTCGTGGATCGATAGATCGAACAGATACGCGTGATGCAGCCTGTGCCATCCTGGAGGGAGCAAAGGAAGCGTTCACACGACGGTCAAAAATGTATGGCTTTCTGAGCTAGCCGCCGCCATACAACTATGGAATGATTGGCGAAACACGCCGTACCGATGTAAAAACTGGAGTGATGGTGGGGAAAAATATAACGTTATTTATGTGGGGCTATCAACCACACTTCCGTTCGGGTCTCAAATATCTGGCAGAAAATGTGCTGAAAGCGATCGGCGCGGATGTTGAAGTAGAAGTGCTGCTGGTTGGAGCACGACGCCCGGAAGGTACAAGAGTTCATCCGGTATGTATCGAGCCTGAGGACGGCAAATGGAGCATTGCTTTATTTGAAGACCTGTTACCCGCCATCGAGAGTACATACAAAAATCACGATCAGCTCCGTATGGTTTACGGGGATCCTCGCGCTAACAGAGAAAAATTTGAGTGGGCAAGAAGAGACTCAGTTCGGGACTGCATCCAACGATTTCTCGAACCCTACGATCAGAAAAACAACGTTACGTCGTTTTGCGGCCAATCCCGATGTGTTGATGACTACTATGTCACCCCGGTCATCCAGCTATCAAATAATATCTTTGAACAGTATCCGTTACTCCCTCTCTGGAAGAGACGAAACGACCACGACAGGCCTGGACACCGCGGGATGATCCATGCATCAATGCAGGCCATCCTTAGCGAAGCGTCAGAAGCGCTTGAGGGCGATGAAGCTGGAAGAAATTTCAGTGGCAATATACGATCCGCTGAGGAGATCGTACGTATCGCAGCACGAAATTTCCTATGGACAGCAGGGAGTTCAACAAACGCCCGCCACTACAGGAATGATCTTTTTGACGTGTTGAATCTTGTGTCTTCCCTAATGTACGAAGGGGCAAAAGGAACCGGCGAATTGAAGCTCATCAATGTCGACCAAGACCGAGTTGAATATGTGGCAAAATTTTCTGAACCGGTTTCACTACGCGAACCACGTTGGGTACGTAAAGTCTTAGAAATGGCGAAATACGGAGTATCAATTGTCAGCGACTGTGACCATATCTACGGCATTGGAACCCCTCAGATGGATAGCTCTGCAAACGAACGCAGCGGTTTTAACGTCCGTTTCATTGACCATTACCATTGGGAGCTTCGCTACCATAAGCAAGTTCTGCTCCGTAGCCACTATTCCATACCCCGCTTGCCCAAGGAACCATTCAATCAGGATCACTTCATCGCAAACTATCGCCGTCTTTTTCCTCATTCAGAAGTAGAAGATGCGCACCATTTGTGGTCAATGATGATGGTTCAAATGCAGCAAAGACATGGCAGCATGATCGTAGTAGCAGCCGATGTTGCAACTGAATCCCAGCGCCTTAGCGCACAAGGAACCCGCATCGAACCCGTTCATTTAACAACAGAACTACTCCGGAGCGCTAGCGGTATTGACGGTACGATCATGCTGGATCCACTCGGTAATTGCCACGCGATCGGTATGATTCTGGATGGTGATGCAAGTGAACAATGTACACCTTCCAGAGGATCGCGATACAACTCTGGAGTGCGTTACGTGAGGGCTGGTGCTAATAAGAGACTTGCGATCGTAGTGTCGGACGATGGCACGGTCGATTTAATTCCCCAACTTCGGCCAATGATTAGCGGGCCATTGATCGAGAAAAATATCGCCTTGCTCGAGCAGGCGACGCGAGAAAACTACAGGGAGCCCAGGAACTGGCTGGATAGTGAGCGCTTTTATATAAATTCAGAGCAATGCATTCGGATCAACGCAGCTTTGGATCGTTTAGATGCGCTCCCACACATCGAAGACATTTATATCCTGACCCCTCGTTTTGTGCCCCATCCCGAAATGGATGAAAGCTACATTTTAGGCGATAAGTGAGCACTATCTAGTTCTCATTTTAGCTCTCAGAGAAAGGTCATATCGCACTTGGGCCGTCAGCCCCAGAACGAAAATCCCATTGCGGCACAAAGGATGCATTCCCATTTAAGAGGACTAAAAAATTGCCATCTGCATCAGTCGACAACGAAAAGTGTTTTAATTTTTTGCTAACACGTCGTGGCAAACCATGGAAATACGCTAGCGAAATTGATATCCACTCCGCCTCGAATGCATCGTCGCGCTGCCTGTCGTCAAGAAGTTTGATCATTTCCACTTCGAGTTGCTTGCGACGCCTGGCCACCGCTTTTCGGTCATCTACTCGAACGACGAGGTTTGTCGCATATTGTCTGTTTAAGAATGAAATAAAGCCGAACTTAAAGCTGCGTTATCGAGCATCGATTCCGCCAGCAGGTGCTTGAGTTGCGTACTCTCGGCTTCCAGAGCTTTGAGTCGCTGTGCATAGTAGACGCAGTCATGCCGCCGAATTTGGCTTTCCAGTTGTAGTAGGTGGCTTCGCTGATGCCGCGCTGGCGACAAAGGTCAGCCACTTTTTTTCCGGCGTCCGCCTCCTTTAAGACGCCGATGATTTTGGTTTCCGTAAATCACTTTTTAATACTACCTTCTACAGGCAGACTCTACATCTTTATCGCACTAATCTTAGGGATCTGGTCACAACTACCTCACAAATTTAATTTAACTAAAGCTTAAATTTAGTGAATCGCCATTCAGCAGTGCCAGCTGGTATTCGGGAGGTGTTTGTTTGCCTATATCCACAGCAAGACGCAAGTCTTGAACAATGTAGGGAGCAAGGCACTCTCTAACCTTTAATCTCAAAGAAGCAGCACCGGGGAAAAACTCGCAGGCAATCATTTGTCTCTGATGTTCGTTTAAACTAGGATGAGGAGCAATCAACAAATCGACTACATTCATCCACCCAGTGTCTTGTTCTCTGATCCTGCCGATAGCCTGACAAGAGGTACTGTCCGACACCGCTGTAGAAATTCGTCCCAATGTGAAGTCAAGGAAATCTGAGCGCTCTGCGCACCAAGCCCTCATATGCCAGCGTCGAGGTGCTCTAACCAATGCGTGCGGAAACACAAGACGCTCAGTTCCAAGTGGATGATTCATCGACCTATAGTTGATCCGTAGTCCTTGTTGACGCTTGATAGCCCGAAAAATCACAGAAAATATTGCCGGCGAAATCAGTGAAAGATCCATTCGTGCATCTACGACGCCAACTCCGGAGATCAGTGGCGCTCCAGGCAGCCCGTTTAATATGTGCAGATATGTGTCTGGGGATCGGGGTAATTGATCTTTTGAGGATCCATAAAGCATCTTGAGAGGTGCGTGTGCCGATGCGCGCTCGGCTCGACCTATCATTAACTTCATAAGGCCGGACATGAGACGGCTAGCATAGACGGGCTTTACCCCGAGCAGCTCTCGTATACGTTCGTTCGAAAGTTCGCCTTCCCAGTGAATCAACTGCTCAAGATCCACAAGACGCGAGGAACTTGCATCTTCAGTCGAACTTGGCGACGTTTGAATCTGTTTCAAATTATTCATTTGCTTTAATTGAACTGTATGACAAATTATACTTTACCATAATTAATACTGTAGTATAATTTATCCTCAAGGATAATTTATACTCAAGGATAATTATTTACATGAACCTGTTTGATCGGCTGCCTCCTGGCATCTTTAATCCTTTGACCGGCCGCAACAACAGGCGAACATGGGAGCTATTTGTCCGCCTATCGGAACGGTTTTTCGGCCCAGACTCTGTCCCTCCATTTCCCGACGGATATTTACTCGATCAAGTAACGAAAGAAGTTGAACGCTTCTTGCTTGACCACGATTGGGATGATGGAGAGGAAATTACCGATACTCCTATTGCCGCTAAAGCGGCAGAACTTGTAACCCGTCTCTCCGATACTGGCTGGCTGATTAAAGAAAAGATCGGCATGCGAACCTTCATCAGCATGCGCCCAACGGTTATGCGCTTCTTCGAAACATTGCAGCAGTTCGCTACAGAAGACCCACAACACATCGGGGGAAGCATCCAGCTGGTTTACAGTCAACTGCAAAGTGTCCAAAAGGATCCGCAGGGCCAGGCCGCAGGATTTGCAACAGCGGCGCAAGTGTGCGCCCGAATGATCAACTCATTGAACGCAACTACAATTCGCGCTCGGGACTTAATGAAGGATCTAATTAAGGAAAATACGACCCCCGGGTTCATCAAACGCTTTTTTGCAGAACATATTGGCGAGTTGTACGTGCGCGATTTCAAGCAGCTGCGTACCGAAAATCATCCGCTATCGCTGAGATTTGAAATCATCCACTTAGTTACTGAGGTCACTTCCAACGAGATTCAGCGCGCGAAGATTTTAACGGGATATGTAGAAACGTCAGGCTTATCTCCTGTCGAAGCCGAGTTGGCGCTCGATCGAGACGTAGATCGTTTTCGACGTCTACTGGATGTTGAGACTTTCCTTGAGCGTATGGATCGTGTTATGGAAGCCGCAACGCAGCGTGCCTTGGCCTTCATCAACTATCGGCTTAAAGCATCCGACCGACTCGAGTACGCTATTGAAGATACGCTAAACACTATGACAAGGATGGAGAAAGCTGGACTTGAGATCGAAGGACGATTGCTGCCAGCTCCACCGATTGTTTCCGAAGCCCGTCTGCAATTACCTCGACCTGCGCCCATTAAGCCAAAGCGCCTAACAATGCTCAAACGTGAATTAACGTTGCAACAAAAAGCAATGCACGAACTACGCAGAGCTATGATCGCCAGCCGCGATATGTCCCCAGCGGCAGCTAAGCGGTTCATTGAATCGATCCTGGAGCCGGGGCAAACTTTGAACGCTACAGAAATTCCCATCAAAGAGGTGCGTGATGCTGTGTCGTATTTAGGTCTAATGCGCATCGCAGCGCAAGCAGAACGCACTTCGCATCGAAATAGAAATCCGTTGATGCAGAGGCTCGGGTTTAATGCAAAGTTAAATACAAACGACAAAGAAAAAGCGGAAACTGACTTATTCATTACCCCTAATTTCAGCATCTCCAGGAAAGAAAACTATGCCCCGTAATTGGAACGATCTCGCTGAATCGTCAGAAGGAACATACATTGTCGACGATTTCAAACAAGCCTTATACCAATTGGTTGTTAGCCAGTGCTTGTATGCACGGTTTCGTCGACAGGCTGTTTCGTACCGAATAATTAGTATGTACCGCAGAGAGTTCATGGAAGCCGCAGATCTAATGGGCCTGACATTAGTATTCAAAGATGAGCAGGAATACTGCTTTGTCCGACAGGATGTCACAAAACTAGCAATGATGGACATTCAGGAAACTCGGTTTCTCCTTACATTAAGAAAGCTATATCACATGCGCGGTAGCGTTGGGGATCTCAATGAACGGCACGAAGCTATTGTAGGAATAGAGGAATTTGAAACCGTCTTCAAAGAGCTGACAAAGCTGGATTTCAATAAAGGAGGCGGAGATCTAAGGACATTGCTTAAAACTTCACGATCGCGAGGTTTAGCTATGGAAGATAGCGAGGTACTCAACGATGGAGACCCGCAACCCTTCGCGATATCAATTCTGCCAGCCATCGCTGACATTTTCAGCGAGCAAGCAATTGACCGCTTCGGTGCCAGTCTGAAAGCCAGTCTGGTGGGCAATGAACCATTAGAAACTGAAACCAATATCTCACCGGATCAAAGACGACAATGAAAAAATTAAAAAAACTCCATGTCATCCAGTTTTCATTCTGGGATGTCGAATCTTTCGTCTTTGATAAGGACTGTACCGGCATTATTGGCGCAAATGGTGCCGGCAAAACAACACTGATTGATGCAATTCAAATTGCACTTGTTGGTGCAAACAAGCAGCACATGCATTTTAACGCTCAATCAGTTCAGAAAGACTCAAGGCTGCTTCGCGACTATGCTCTTGGTGCGATGCGATCAGGTGATAGTGAAGACCAAAAACAATCCGTAATCACTCGAAAACGTGAGGAAGCGCTATCCTACATTACGCTCATTTTCAAAGGTGATCAGCCTTCAGATACTGTCAGCGCTGGCATCTGCATTCACTCCACTGCGACGGACAGGGATCACAAAGTTTTAGGGCTTTACGTGCTACCGGGAGTTGAACTTCAACAGGACGATCATCTGGAAAGCCGGGGTGCAGAAGGTCGAGCTCCGATGGATTGGGCGCAATTCGAAGCGCTCATCCGGGGCAAGGCAAAAGGGGTCGGACTCACGCCAACGATTACGACCAAGCCCGAGGCTTATCTTTCAGAATTGCTCCATAGCATTCAAGATCCAGAACGTCATATAGACCGCAATCAATTCCTGCGAGCGCTTAAACACAGCATCAACCTTAAGCAAGTGGATGGCGTGGGAGTATTCCTTCGCAAATATCTGGTGGAATCTACTCCTATAGACAAGCAAGGGACACTTTTGCACATCAAGACAATGCGTCTACTTGCACGAAAGATTGAGGAGATAAAAAACCAGATTGCTAGACTACAAAGCATTGGAAAACGGTTTGAATCAGTTCGACATTTTCACCAGCAAAAGGCGGTAGCTGCTGCAGTGAGATTAACGCTTCAAGTTGAAGCCGCAGACACGAATTTGTCAAATCTTGGGATGGAGTTGGATCGACTTGGGGATGAAATTCGAACCGGGCAAAGTAACCTTACAAAGCTAAAAAAAGATACTGAGTTGATGAAAGGCCTCGTTGAGGATTTAATCAGACAACAGGCATCAGATCCTGAAATTCTCAAATCAATCCAGGCTGATCAAATCGGAAATCTGAACCGACAAGCAGCTGAGAGTAGCAAGCGGACGCTCCTAAAAATAGAAAACAAAGTCAGAATTGCTTTAAGTGCTGTCGCTGCAGAGTTAGAATTCCGCAAACATACAGACTCGTTGGTATTCCGAGAATTCGTCGAGCAACTAGATGAACATGCTGCTTCAGGGCCAATTGCCAGTACCTCACTGATCGGCAAAGCCTTCGCCGCGTTGGCAAAAATTAAGCCTGACCTGTTTAAGTATGATGAATCTGCGCTTATTGCAATAGACGAAGCCAAACGCGCCTACGAATCAGCCAATGAACGTCTTAAAGCTAGCGCCAAAGGCATGCGACTTGAATTGGATGACAGTATTAGCGAGGCGATGTCAATTTTCCGTTCGGAAGATATCGATTGTGCAACGGTAGCAAGCCTCGTACGAATTACGGATGTAAAGTGGCAAGGAGTTATTGAGTCCTTTTTGGCTCGCAATCGCTACGCATTGGTCGTTGATCCGGGGCGTGAGCAAGATGCTGTACACCTGCTCCGAGCTTCGCGCCGCCCACTTTATGGCGTGACGGTTGTGCAGCCGCGGCACTTACAAGAAGATCTACATCGTCACTATGAATCCAACTCTGTTGCAGCACTGATCACCGGCGACCACCCTGTGGCGCTTGCCTTTCTACGACGCATGCTTGGGGCTCTACGGCAAGTAGAGAGTGAACAAGATTTGGAAAAACACCCACGTTCCATGACACAGGATGGTATGTTGAGTGCCAATGGTGGTACCACGCGATTGCGCCTCATCGAGCCACAACTTTGGTCGCTTGGCGTACAAATTTCTTCCGTGGAACGAATTGGTCTTGAAAATGAGCTTCGCGAAGCTGACCGTGCGTGGATTGATGCAAAGAGTATTCGCAATCGAACCAAGACGGCTATTGAAGAATTGCAGAGCGCTATTACTGCATATACTATTGAGGAATACGAAGCGGCGATCGATGCTATGAATATCGCGTTCGTCACTATGTCAGCAGCTGGTGCAATCTCCTCGTCTGAAAAAGCACAGTCGTTGGCAGAAAAGCTCAAAGCAGCGACCATAGCTAGGCAAGCTGCAGATCAAGCTGTTCTAGACCAGACAGAACTTCTTGCAACCAAAACTGAGGCAAATCGAGTTAAAGTAATTGAGCGTGATGCCGCCAAGCTCCAATTTATTGACCTATCCGCGAAATGCCAGATGGCCCACGAGGAACAGGACTATGATGCTGAAGCGGCCTCTACTCTCTACAACGAGTGCCAATCCAAGAATGTGCAACTTGGAGTCTCTGCAGCGATGGAGCATCTCGCTTCAAAAATTATTCATGCAAACAAGCGCATCAGCACAGACGAACCTCAAGTTCATGCCGATTTCATTACCTACATCAACGAGCAAGCGATCGCACTCGTCGAAGAGCGTTCTGATTGGCGCCTTGCAGCCGTATGGGTTTCCACACATACACAGCGCCTAGTGAATTCTACCCTTTCCGAATATGAAGGCGATGCAGCACAAGCTCGATCTGCCGCCGAACAGGCTTTCAAAGCGGACGTGAAATTCAAAATGCGCGAGGCTATTCACCGAGTACAGCAGGAAATAGGTGATCTCAATCGCATCCTCGACAAATGTCCCGAATTTACTGGTGGTGAGCGCTACCGCTTTTCCCACGAAATATCTCCTATGCACCGCGATCTCTACGAATTGATTTTAAGTGATGCAGATGCGGGACAACCATCATTCCTCGACGCCACAGACAACGATGGGACACAAGGCAAGTTGGTCACGTTATTGGAAGCTTGCGAAAGCGGTGACGATAAGGGAAACAACCCTTTGGAAGATTACCGCCTACTGTTCAACTTTGACCTGAAAATCATCGTTAATGGCATGGTGGTGGATAAGTTGAGCAAACGGATGGGTGTTGCATCCAACGGAGAGCACCGCGTACCATTTTATGTAATCGCTGGTGCAGCGCTAGCTTCCGCGTATCGAATTAAGCCAGGGGCTCAACATCGAGGTGCGGGGTTAATGCTTCTCGATGAAGCTTTCTACGGCATGGATGCTCAAAACTCCTTTGTAACAGCCGAGTTTCTCAAATCACTAGGACTGCAACTTATCTTGGCGGGCCCGGACACCGATGTGGGCAAGCTGATTCCTGTGTTAGACAGCTATTATGATGTTTTCCGGCCAGACAATGGTGCCGATGCTTACTTTTCTCATGTTCAGATCAAAGAGGCTGCAAAGACACTACTGCAAAGTGACATCCCAGAGATGCATCCGCACCTGGTCGAACAGAAGATGCAGCAACTTTCGATGATCTAGATATGAACATCACAGCAAAGAAAGCGCTTGAGAAGCTATTGTGTTCTGCAGAAAACGTCGCAGGAAAATCAGCGACAGATAGTAACAACTCCTTCGCGAGAACGATCCAGGTACGGTTTAACCAATCCTCCTTCCCAGACTATTTGGGAATAGTAACACACGCGGAAAAAACCTCTTGCAACGCAGCCTTGAGGCTCGCAGAACGTGACGGAGCCATTAGCATAAAGTGGGATACCCGAGCTGGTAACTTTGAGCGTATTGAGCATATCCGCCTAGTAGATGGAAATACCTTGGCCACAGTACTTGGAGTAACACCTAGATGGGACACAACTAATGCTGCTGCTATGGCATTCGCGCCATACTTGAATACACATCCAGTTCTGTCGAATATCTTAGACACATGGCGCAAGGGCGCACCAGTCCGCACAACGAGACCCAGTAAAGAAGCGATTCAAGACTGGCTTGATGCTATTCGCGTAGTCAATGCCTGCCGTGAAACATCAAAAGACAATCAAACAGATACCCCGATAAAAAGACTTAGCATTGCGTTATTTTCTGATAGTAAGCGCATAGAAGGCATTTCACACCTTATTGACGTATTAACTCAAGGAAAGACCACTGGCTTGCCCCGTAACGAGGAGGAAATTTTTCAAGAAATGGGACTGGTCAAATTTCCCCCGACACTGCTCATGGCGGCCAGTCAAGGGGAGTGCAATCGGGTGATCGTCCAACTTGCAGATGCCTCTGTGAGCGTCGCCGCGCCCTATCTGGGATTCCCCCCTCAAGCTGTAGTCGCCGTGAATCTTCCTCAGAAATCAATGACAGTGTTGACAGTGGAAAACCTCACAACCTTCCATGAAACGGCTGAATATCTTCAATGTGTATTAAAGTCCAGCAGCCCAATACTGTTGATGTATACAGGAGGCATGCCTAGTCCTTCATGGCGCCGCGTATATCGTAAAGCATTGTCAAGTCTTACTGAAGAATCTGCCGTCTGGCATTGGGGAGATATCGATGCCGGGGGCTTTCGCATTGCAAATAAGTTGGCGGAAGACTGCAACCAGTGTGGACACGTCCTACGCCTTCATTTGATGAACGTCGCGCCAACATCAAGCAGAAAGAGCCTTTCGGACGCGGAGATTAGCGTCATTACTGCAATTTGCGCTCGCCACAAATGGGGTGCCGAAGCACAATCGGTCGAGGCGCACCGCTCCGCAATTGAGCAAGAATCGATACCAGTGCAGCTGCCAACAACGTCGAGGGTATTTCATTGTAGGTAAGAAACACTGTCAGTATCTTGGAAATATGGCTCAGTAAAACTGTTGACGCAAGCTACGACTCATAAACTAATTTGTAGTAGATCTGGCTTGATCCGATACAGACTGTCAAACAGGATAGAGTTCTACGATAACAGACAAATGCCAGGCAAAACCGGACATCCCTTTCCAGAGCAAGTCTACGCGTCGTAAGTAAAGGAACCGTCAATTGACGCGAAGCATGTACTGCCAACATTACTAGGCCGACTAAAAATTTTATTAATCAGAGGAAGGGGAGTACGATGACGCTATCATTGGAAAATAGCAAATAAATCGATAAAAAAAGGGGTAGCACATTGCCGTAGATTAATATGTGGCCTTTTGGTGATTATTAAGAAAAATCATGAAAATACTTAATGGCTGTATAGCTATACTTATGTACAGAAGGTGCGGCGCTTCGGCAGCAAGCGTATAGAAGGCGTCAACTCCCTTATCAAATTGACTTATCTCAGCTTTATCTGATTTATCTTACAACTTAATCGCCTTCAACAGCCAGTAATACAAACCTGTACTATCGAAAGGCATCCCTTATTAATGTCTCAAGGGATGCGTCCCTGAATCTCAAGTTATAGGTTATGCTACACCCACCTTCTACTTCTATCGTCCATTAAAAAGGGGACGATTACCATTAAAACCCTATATGGCGCATATGGGAAACATTTGAGGATTAAATATGGGCGAAGCAAAGCGACGGGTACAGGAAATAACGAAAATAAAGAACGAATTCAAAACGTGGCAGGAAAGTTTAACAAGCGACGAAAAGTTGGTAGCAGAGATTGCAATTCGGCTAGAAGAACGACTAGTTCGAGGCCGTAAGTTCTATGGTGGTTGTTACCATCTTGCATTTTTTATGACACACCATCTTTCTCTCCAAGGAATAAATCTTCGTCCGGTTATTGGTTGGGTAAATGATGGCCTTTGGCAGGGCATGACTTCACACGCATGGATCGAGTTTAATGGGCGAAAAACAGATGTTTCTTTGACTTACTGCGATCAATCTGATGTGATTCCGACTGGGGAATTAATCGTTCACGATCGTGTTATCCGCCATGGAAAAGCATCCTATACATACTATGAACACAACGACCCTGCTGCCCAAGCTGGCCTAAAGTGGATGCAAGAGCAATCACAATTACAAGCCGTCATTCAGAAAAAAATGATTGAGCACGAACGTATGCGAAATATTGTAGCAAACCGTACATTCAAAGAGTACCTGGAAAACGCTCCACATGGCGGACGTTATTCTGAAATTACCGCTTTAATCTCTTAAAAGAAATTTATGAAAACCGTACTTATGATTGGCGGTAGTCAGCACCTTCGAACAAGTCCAGTTCAGGGTTTTAATACACCTATCAGCTTTTGCAATGGCATTTCACCCCCTGAGCGGTATCACCGAAGAGTCTTTCTAAATCCTCACGATAACGATTTTGTACAGGTCTGGCATGTATATGTCACCGATAACTATTTGTCCTCCAACTGTACGCTTACAAGAGACGAAATTTTAGAAGCTCTGGAGGACAAAGGTATTAAACCGCACTTTCCTTCTACGAGAACCTCTTGTTTTCAATGTGAATTACAAGTTCCGTTGGCGCTCCCGACACTAAGTGAAGGCTCTGCCTGATGCTAAAACTATGTCACAGCAGTTGGGAATAAAAGAAAAGTCTGAGTATTCGAATTTTCGCTATATTTGATACGGAAAATTCACCATTGATCCGGCGTCCCATTTTTTGCATTACTCAGAGCCGATTGTACAAATTTGCCTTTCCAAAGTTTCGTTGATTTTACGTCACCTTTGGGGAACCAAATTTCAGGGGAAGCTCATACGAGAAAATTCTACTTTTAGCGTCTGTTAATTTTCGAGTTGACTACTACAAGATCGAAAATTCCAATGCGGTACAAAATACGTCTTCCCACTCAAGGAGACTAGAAAATTCCCATCTGCATCAGTCGACAAAGAAAAGTGTTTCAAGTTTTTGACTTTACGCCATGGCAAATCATGAAAAAATGATAAAGACACTGAAATCCATTTCTCCTCAAATGTATCATCGCACTTCCCGCTTTCAAGAAGTCTAATCAATTCCGTCTCAAGCTGCTTGCGGCGAAGGAGAATTGTTTTTTGTGCATTTACCTGAATAACAAGATTTGTCGCATAACGTCTATTTAAGAATTTTATGAATCCGAAAATCGAGGCTTTTTGGCCAGGAGTTTTGAGTAGATAACTGTCTAACGTATTTTGTTTAGGTAATTTATTGCCTATTTTTTCGCAACTAGCTAACAACGATGCAGCAGGACGAAGTGCTAAGCGGGCAGATCTGATTGAGAGGCGACCTGCAGCGATCCTAGACTGTAGTTCCAAATTATAAGAATTCAGAATTTTTGCCGCTGTAGTTTCAATCGGAATAGAGGCCATGATAGCAGCGATACGACGGCGATCTGAAGCAATTTCACGCTCCATCGCATTAATGCTGACTTGCAACGTTTCTGACAACCAACGCATTGGGAGCCGGACGCGACGCAGGCCTTCCGCAGTGAAATGAACAAGAAGCTGCTCGTATGATGGAATTTTGCCCCAGCGTTTTTCAATCTCATAGAAAAATGGGAAGTAGCCATGAATAGTCAATGCTGCTTTTTTCGCTGGAATCTGCCCGATAAGCCAAACCCCAAATCTGTGAAATATCTCAACAAATTCCGGACTCGACAAACCTGCTTCGTCTATTTTTAGCCGCTTCAGGTACGTGTCTCTCCAATAACAATTCTCGCAGCGCTTTCCCCTTCCAGCCGGCATAAGATTACTGCAACAAGGACAAGTAACGAGGCCATCTCTCAAGCAGGCTAAGCATAGTTGCCTACCTTCTGGTGACTTTGAGAGACTTCTATAACGTCTACACTGCTGGCAAGTACCGCGCTTAGAAACAGGATGATCAAAGGGGTCGAGTGACTGATACACCTTCGACTCTGTTTGCACCTGTTTTGGCAGCTTCGGCGGCCGAAAATAGACTGAACAACTATTACACACTGGTCCAAACGGTGTAATCTTTCCGATCTTGTATTCGCCTCTTCCACAGCGTATGCAAGGAGCATCCTTGAAGCATTGCCAACATACCGCATGTTTGTCATTTTTGGGGAGTCGTGACATGACACCACACCGAGGACATTCACAGTGAACAAACATACGCTGGTAACATGTCCCACAAAATCGTCTGCCCGATTGAGTGCGATGCGCTTTTAGCATATTCCTACCGCATTCATCGCATTGCAGCTCAAGAGGTTGGTCGCGACTCATGGAAAACGTCGTATTTTCCGTTGTAAGCGCGCCCATTTATATAATACCGTTTGCTTTGATTTCGGCGCGGAAACTACTGCTATATTTGTGCTTCTGGAACGAGCGAGTTGCGGAATTTCTTGCACAATGTCGTGAATGTATTGTGGCAATATTTGCCATCCTTGCCGCAAGGACATACCCGTCAGTGAGTGAGCTAATACGGCACTTCGAAAGTGTTCTGGACCAGTTCGTATCAGTACGCCGACACTTTCAAGAAAGTTGGCGCGTTCAGATGTTGGCAGCATTTCGAAACCTAAACCAGTTATTGGTGGCTTTAGGCAAGAAACACTGGGCAACAAACTGGCAAGGCATTTCCTAACATTGGATGTTTGGTTTCGGGCAGTGAAGCGCAGGAGCATCAAGAGGTAACGTGCAAGAAAAAACCACTCGGTCGTTTTCAACTGATGAGCGCCATAAAATCCAGAGTTAGTAATTACAACATTGTCTGCGTACTCCTGAAACTCCAATGAAGACGCTGAAGCAGGCACCATCACCGCATCGCGTAAATCTCGCTTACAACTAGGACAAGTACTCATCAGATCCTGAGCACTTAATCGATTTGGCTCTATAGGCATATGGCAGTACCAGCAACGATCCCGCAGACAGATCTTGTGAATAGCGCAGCAAGTATGCCACGCCAGCCTCCATTGCACACGAAAGTATGGTCGGGTATCTGTAGCCAAGCAATGGGAGCAGTACTGCAATCCCCCATGTCGTTTTCGGTTGCGCGACCCTAGGGCAAGAAACCAGTACCAAATCGCCCTATCAGCCCTAATTTCCTGCCCAATTGCCTTTGCAATCGGCAAAAAAGATGCCGAATAGAATTCGTCATACTGAATCCCAGACTCCTGAACAAGCCTGGTAGCACACTCCTCGCTGACTCCTCGATCCAGATCAATTGTACAAACTCGCCATCCCGGCCAAAGATGACTAGCCAACACTAAGGGATCAGTTCCCTGCGCCAGGGCAGCTCGGACGAGCCACGTTGAAAATAGCTCGTCTTGCTCTATATTCACCGGAACAGGCCATCTGCTCGCTACCCTACCAGTTCCCGGATGCCACGTGTAGGCCTTAACCATGCTTTGCTTTCGACAATCGATTTGTCGATGTGTTCCTTCCCTGATTTAATTGCCTCACGTGCACATTCGACCAACAGCCGTTGAAGATTACCTGTATTTCCTTCGGAGATTGTGTGGAGCAATTTTGCGAGTTCAGGTGAGTGTAAATTTGAGCGTTGCCGCAATGGTAAAATTTTCTCAAACCCCGCTAGGAGCCGCTGGAAATCGGCGTTCAGCTCCCAAAGAGGCAAACTCAATACATCGAAGCGGCTTGCGTGCTGGGGATCGCTGTGTAAGACGCGTACTGCTTCGCGCGTGCCAACGCCCACAATCGGTATGGCGAGTTCGTTACACATAAGTTTAATGGCGTTCATTACCTCACGTTGCTTAACAGGTGACCCCGTTAACAACGAGTGAAATTCATCAATGACGAGCATACGCACATGGCATGAACGAAAGAGATGAATCACTTGATACCGCAGTTTCGATGTTGGGTCGGTTGCTCGATAAGGCGCAAAAAACTGTTCTAATATGGAGATATATAACCCTTTTTCATCCGCGCTTGGAGGTGCTTCAGCAACAATAACTGGCTTCACTGGTTCAGCATCTTCGTTCACATATCCTTGGCCACACAGAAGCCGAAATCGACAAATGATCGTAGTCTTTCCATTATTAGAATCACCAACGATTAATAAATTCGGCATTCTTGGCCTGTTTGGTTTTAGCAAAAGGCCTTGTAAAGTATCTAAAATGTGTTGTGCAACCTTATGACCGATCCAACGCGGCTGATCTAGAAAGCTCAAGCGCTCCGAATCGGTGAGACTCATTACATGGCGAAAATCTGGATGAATGTGCTCATACTCGTTCATGCGATATCTCCAAAATCTTGAATATCACCTTCAAGCAGCCCATCTGTCTCCAATATTGGAGCCGATTTCTTGGGTATTAAGGATACGTTCACTGTCTGAGCTGGGGAAATATTTTTAGCGTGCTCCTTCCTACGTTGAGCTTGACGCCGCGCAGTCTTTGTCTTTTCCATCGATTCGTCAACACGATTGCGTAATTCAGTAATCGCTCGGAGAATCTGATGCTCATCGACACTCGCAATTCCCTCTCTCCGAAGCTTTTCCCGCGCTTGCTGATACTCCCAAATACTCATCGATGGCAACGCCAAATCCGCAAGTGGGATTTTGTAGTAATGCTTTAGGGTCGGATCGAAAAACCATATCGAACTTATGTCGCGTGGATCTCTCCGGAAAATCAAATCCTTCTTTTTTTTGGTCTCAGGATCTTGGGCATTGATCCACGGACGGAGTGCTTCAGCGTAGTAGGTTAATCCGTCAATGGTTACACCAAATGTCTGTACCGTGCGACGAAAGAAAGGTAAAAAGTCTAGCAGGATTGCTAAGCTATTGGTTGGTCTTGACGGCACACCCACGCCTTGGATTTCCGCATTTCCGAAAATTCCTATTTCCCATTTACGTGTTGGAGACAAACCAATCGCCGAATGAAGACGTCGGTGATAAACCTTGCAGATGAGCGTCACTAACCATTCTTCGAATTCGGACTTAGTCATGGTTGCATGTTTTTCCGAATCATACCCATCACGTGCTTTAACAGACGAAAACGTTGTACCTGGTAGGCTGTGGATTTCACGTAACAAAGTACCTAACATACGTTCGATATGCCCCCCATATCTGGGTTGTTTCACAGGTCGGAATTCCAAACTAATTCCGTACATCAAACACGACTGCTGAAAATTGTTAGACCGAAAATCTGCACCGTTATCGACGTGAATAGTTTTTGGGATACCCCAAACGGGCCATTCCGCATCAACTTTATGTAACAGCATCCAATCTTCTTTCGGAAGAATAGAATGCGCAACACACATCGCCACAGATGTCTCTGACGGAGGATCAAAGGAAAGGTAATATCCTGTGACCATACGCGAATGGACATCGATGGCAAGTGTTATCCATGGTCGGCCTATTGGCTTTCTAAAAACGTCATCCACCAAAATAATGTCGGCAGGTGTGTGATCAATTTGCATTACAGCTAGCGGATAGTCCGCATTCGGAAAACTCCCTGGCGCTGGAAGAAACTTGTTTTTTGCTTGCTCTTTATAGCCGCGTCCCCGCAACTTCTCTCTTTCGGCAATTCTGGAAATCCTCGCACGTATTGCAGAAGAACCTGGCGCCTGAATTCCTTTTTCCTGGCACGCTCTGAGGACTTCGAGCACTGTTTTTTGCGCAGTTGGCCGTTGTGGAGTAAGGTAAAAGTTGCGGATAACCTGTTCGATCAATGCATCCGCATCTGCCCCAATTCGACTGTTACCTGCTTTCCATCCACGTTTTTGAGGAATTAATGCTGATACGACGCCGTATGCTCTGTACCTCTGGAGCCAACGATACAAAGTGGCCGGATCTACACCCGTCTCCTTACCACGCTGCTCGACTGCAATTCGACCAATATGCATTCTGTTTAACAGAGGTTTGATGGCAGCAAAACGTTCCTGAGCAATTCGCCAATCTTCGTCTGCGATTTGAGCCATATCGACATTGACCAACTGTGATACTTTTCCTTCACGGGCTAAAGGGCGCAAGTCTCCCAGACGCAAAGAAATACTACGTCCTGTCAAAACATCAACGCCAATTAAAGATTCAAAATCAAGAACCTGTGCAATCCGAAAGACATCTTCTCCACGTCGAACCAACATGCCAATTGCTACATCTACACGGTCACGAACAGGCTCAAATGCGTCATTAGGCATCGATACATCAGCGTTTTTATGCATGTGGTATCCACACTTGGGTAAATTCATTTAAGGGGTGAGAGACGTCACAATCAAGACGCCTCGTAGCAATTAATGACCAGATGTGTGCAATCCCCTCTTCACGATATATACCCATAAAATGTCTTGCGAGAAGATAGTGAACAGGTGTCGAACCCATATCCCGGACACTGGAAATTACAGCTTCGCTCTCTTCGCGCACAAAAGTCATGCGTTTGTAACGCTCCAAGAACCTCACGTTATGGAATACCTTGTCACGAATCCGAGACTCATCCACGATGTGAAAATTCCACCCTTGAGTGAGTGCATATTGGCGGGCAGCTTTCCACTTAGGCAACCACTCACGCCAGTGTTTGCGCCAGTCAGCCTCGGGCTTTACCTCCACTAACAAAGGCTTAGGATAATTGCAGTAATCTCTACTACCAAGCTTGTAGTAAACAAGGAAATCAGGTGTATAGACATAACTCTCTCCATTGAGGCATGTGAATGGCACTCGTATTGGCTGAGGGATGATGTCAAGAACATCGACAAAGAACTCTGCTCGTATCAAAAAATCTCTTTCGAGTGTCGATTCAAAAGGAATTGAAGTTTCACACCGAAATGGATAAACACCTGAGACACTTCGGCGCGTTGGTTTAATCTTTCGAGTCTGTCGTGGCAAAGCTTCGTCGCAACTATTTCCATTCGTCTTGGGATCAGTCGCATCTAATTTACCAATTTCTGTCGGATAAATTTCCAAAATAATGTCCTAAGTAATTGAAATTTGAGGTGATCTGTCGCATTTATTTGAGAATATCACAGTGGCAGCACACCGCGTCCCGGAGAAATCTCTCTGGCCCATCAGGGTGTGTTGTTTTTAGATGAGTTGCCGGAGTTTGACCGCAAGGTGCTGGAGGTATTACGTGAACCGCTGGAATCCGGCCGGATTCATATTTCGCGTGCGGCAAGGCAGGCAGAGTTTCCGGCACGGTTTCAACTGATTGCAGCGATGAACCCTTGTCCCTGCGGTTATCACGGCCATCCGACTATCGTTTGCCGCTGCACACCGGATCAGATTCACCGTTATCAGGACAAAATCTCCGGCCCGTTACTAGACCGTATCGACCTGCAAATTACCGTACCTGCGCTCAGCCATGATGACTTACTGAAACAAGCGGACGGCGAACACAGTGCAACGATACGTCAGCGTGTACAACAGGCGGCGCAACGCCAGCAACAACGACAAGGCAAACCGAATCAGTTGCTCAGCAGTCAGGAACTGGACACGTTTTGCCAGCCGGATGCCACCGGACTGCAGTTATTGCAGCAGGCGATGAAGCAATTCCAGTGGTCCGCCCGCAGTTGCCACCGTGTTCTGAAACTGGCGCGCACCATTGCCGATCTGGCCGGTCAGGATCAGATCAGCAACCGTCATCTGGCGGAAGCCATTCAGTACCGGCGGGTACTGAAACAAAATACCTGATCAGCATTTGTACAGCTTTCGGACGCCCCTGTGTTTATCCTGCAAACACTTGATTGCGTCCCTCGGCCTTTGCTCTGTACAGCGCAATATCACAACGGCGAAACCAGCTTTCCACGGATTCGCCTTTTTTCAGTTCTGCCACACCAAAACTGGCGGTGACGATACCGACCGGCACCAGTGCCTCGGCGCAAATCGCTGCACGCAAATGTTCTGCAAGCACCATGCATTGCTGCAAATTCGTATGCTGGGTCAGCACGACAAATTCTTCGCCACCCCAGCGAAACACCATATCAGAGGCGCGGGTCGCATTCCGAATCAATCTGGCAACATGACGCAGGACTGTATCACCAGCCTGATGTCCGAAAACATCGTTAATTTTTTTAAAATGATCCAGATCGACCAGAATAATCGACAGTGCTTCATCGAATTGGTTAAAGCGTTCCGCAACAGAGGCAAAACTGACTTCAAACTGCTGCCGGTTGTGCAGCCCGGTCAGACTGTCTGTAGCGGCGAGACTGGTAAGTTCATCATTTTTTAATGCCAGCGTCCGGATCAGCATCTCTTTCTCAGATAATAAGGAATGCGTACGCCGTTCTGCCTCCCGCTGCGCAGTGATATCGGTGTGATGCCAGATCCTGCCACCGGTCTGGCCATCCAGCATCATAGGAATAAAATCCCGTAAAAACGTTTTGCCATCCCGCATTTGCACTTCTTCACCGCGCACCGGCGCACCCACCGTAACGATGTCTTTAATCCTCTGCAATTGCATCGCGGGGTTTTGATATTTACCGAGTATCAGTTCGAGAATTTCAGCCGACGTTTTACCGACACATGCCGCAGGCGATATGTTCAGATCAAATAAATCACAAAATGACTGGTTCACAAGACAGCTCACCCCCTCCGGCAAGATTACCAGCACACCGGAGTACAGATTTGCCAGAATCAGTTCATACAACTGCTGATCACAGCGCTGAGCAGAGTCTTTGTGTCTAATGTCGGGATTGACCATGTTGCATATTCAGTCATATAAAAACCGGTATTGCCCGGATACTGTATTGCGTTCACGCTGATGACAGTAAAAATTGGCGAGTTCCCGATGAAAACATTCACTGCCGGAGAGAAATATCCCGTAGTAAATACCTGCTCACTGATACTACGCCGCAGTATCCGGAGCGTCAAACGTGACTAATCAGCACAGAAAAAATCGTTGGGAAATTTTGCAATTGATGACAAATACGCCAACAGGACACAACACAAAAATCCTTCTCCGAAGGCAACTGGTATCAGAAAAACAGACTGAAAGTATTTTTCCGAAAGACTGCCATTGCGGCTATTGATTTACGGTGTACTGACCTGACATATGGCGCACACAGCTTTGTCGTTTGATCGGGCTGGATTTTTGATTGCTCACCGGAGGTCATATGTCGCCGCAAGAAACGCAAATGTTGCAGAATTTTCTGGATCAGCTGATACAGGTAAAAGGGACGGTCAAAGACCAGCAGGCGCAGACCATGATTCAGGATGCTTACGCGCGCCAGCCGGATGCAGCCTATTTGCTCGTGCAGAAAGCTTTGCTGATGGATCAGGCACTCGCCAATGCAAACCGGCAGATTGCGGATCTGCAGGCGGAAGTACGGGAACTACGTGCTCAGGTGCAAACCGGTAATAGCGCATCACAAAGCGGTTTCCTGAACAGTGCTTCCGGTGGCTGGGGTAACAGCGCACCGGCACGCACGCTGAACACTGCGGCAGTACCGGCGCAGGTCATGCAGGCGGCACCTGCACAAGTGATTCCCCAACAAGCTCCTGCAACAGGCGGTTTTTTCTCGAATAACAGCGGCATGCTCGGCAATATTGCATCGACAGCGGCAGGTGTGGCGGCAGGTGCATTTTTGTATCAGGGCATCAGTCATATGTTCGGCAGCCAGAACAGCAGCAACCACAATGCGCTGTCAGATCAGTCCGGTGCTGCGCAACTGAGCAATAGTCAGGGTGAATTTATTCCCGGTTATTTCAGTCAGCCGCAAAACGACAGCTCTCCGCTGGAGCCGGTCGATACGCCTGTCAGCAGCGATTTTGCAGCGGATGACAGTTACGGTGATGATGATCTGATCTGACCCGTCCCGCACACGGGGGACACAGTTACTCACAGCTGTTTGCAGAACGTCACTTTTCAGCACGTTCTGCAAACTGGTGTTACGTGAATAGAACAAATCTTCCGGTTCTGCAATCCACGTTATGCAGAATTCATTGTATGCTCCGGCATGAAGTTTCATTCAGGAGCATTCATGTTGCCGGTTCACCGCTTACGATTTCAGCACTGCCTGTCAGTTAGTCTGTTCTGCCTGCTGGCCGCCTGCAGTACCCCGCCTAAACAAGAAACAGTCAGCCTGCCACCGGCAGGAAAAGTCTTTGCGCAATCCAATGTACGAACGGATCTGCTGCTGAACCGCCTGAGTTTCGGTGCAAACTATTCCTCCTATCAGCAAGTACTCGCCGTAGGGCCTGACCGGTATCTGGATCAGCAATTGCGGGCGCGGCACAGTATCCTGCCCGGTCCGATACAAGCACAGATCGACAGCATGAGCATCAGCAAAATACCGGCTGAAGCCCTGGTGCGGCAAATGGAAGCACAACGCGTCGAATCCGAACGCCAGAAAGGAACGGACGATACACTGCGCAAAGCATATCAGCAGGAAATGAACCGGCTGGCACGCGAAGCAGCGTCACGCAGCTTGCTGCGCGCTGTATATTCAACGAACCAGTTGCAGGAACAAATGACATGGTTCTGGATGAATCATTTCAGTATTTTTTCCGGCAAACACAATATCCGCGCCATGATCGGCGATTTCGAGGAAAGTGCAATCCGGCCGCATGCACTGGGCAATTTCCGCGACTTGTTACGTGCGACGGTCTATCATCCGGCGATGCTGCGTTATCTGGATAATGAATATAACGCTGTTAATAAAATTAATGAGAATTATGCCCGCGAATTGCTTGAGCTCCATACGCTGGGTGTCAATGGTGGTTATACGCAAAAAGATGTACAGGAGCTGGCTCGTGTATTAACCGGTGTGGGCGTTAACATGCAAGCCCATCCTGAAGTACCGAAACTGCGTCCGGAAGCAGCGAAGCTGTTTGTACGAAAAGGCTTATTCGAATTTCATCCGCAGCGACATGATTTCGGCGACAAGGTAATACTCGGCCATACCATACGCGGGCGTGGCCTTTCCGAAACGGATGAAGTGATTGATATGCTGAGCCGTCATCCGGCGACCGCACGTTTTGTCAGTACAAAACTGGCGCAGTTTTTTGTTTCCGCACAGCCTGGCGAAGCGCTGATCAGCACGATGTCATCTGCTTTTCTGCGCTCTGACGGCGACATTCCTTACACACTGCGCACCATGTTTGACAGCGACGAATTTATTCGTTCACTCGGCAAACAGTTTAAAGATCCTTTGCACTATGTTGTCTCTGCACTTCGTCTGACTTATGACGGCAGCAATATTGTGAATACAGCGCCAGCGCTGAACTGGCTGAATATGCTCGGTCAACCGTATTTTGGTCGTCAGACACCGGATGGCTATTCACTGGCTGAAAGTGCATGGTCCAGCGCGGGACAAATGAGCACGCGCTTCGATCTGGCACGCATTCTGGCAAACGGGAATGCCAACCTGTTCCGGGCTGAGGGTCAGAGCAGCGCAGAGAAATTTCAGGCTCCGACATTATCCAATGCCAGTTGCATCAAAAACATGATGCCTTTTCTGAGTAATGAAACGCAGCAGGCGCTGGCACAAGCGAAAAATACGACCGAATGGAATCTGCTGTTTCTGGCATCGCCGGAAATGATGCATCGCTGAAAAGGAAGGAACGTACCATGGACAGACGTCAGTTTTTGCAGGGAATGGGCGCTTTCGCAGCGACTGCAGGCATCAGTAGCAGCGTAATGGCAGCATCTGCAGATCAGCCGCGTTTCTTGCTGGTTTTTCTGCGTGGTGGTTATGATGCCAGTCATTTGCTGGTGCCGGTTTCCAGCAGCTTCTATTATGAATCTCGCCCGAATATTGCCATTCCCAGACCTTCCGACAAACCTGATTCAGCGCTGGTACTGAACACTGACTGGGGACTGCATCCGGCATTGCGCGAAACCATGTTCCCTCTGTTTCAGCAAGGAGAACTGAGCTTTATTCCTTTTGCTGGCACCGATGATTTATCACGCAGTCACTTTGAGACTCAGGACAGTATTGAACTGGGGCAGGCATTGAACGGAAAACGGGACTTTCATTCCGGATTTCTGAATCGTCTGGCTGCACTGATTCAGCCTCAGCAAACTATGCCGTGTATGGCATTTACAGATCAGTTACCACTGATTTTTCAGGGGGGCGCCAAAGTCGCTAATTTGGCACTGAAAAATCCTGCAAAAATGCAGATCGATCAGCGGCAAAGTCATCTGATTCGTGAAATGTATTCAAAAAGTAGACTGCAGGATGCCGTCAACGAAGGCTTTAATGTACGTGCCGATGTGATGCGTGAGTTACAGGAAGAAATGAATTCGGCTAACCGCAACGCAATCAGTACGAAAGGTTTTGCACTGGAAGCGCAACGCATCGCACGCCTGATGCGCGAAAAATATGCGCTTGGCTTCATTGACGTCGGCGGCTGGGATACCCATGTTGATCAGGGCAGCAGCAAAGGCGCGCTGGCAAACAAATTTGATGAACTCGGTAAAGGTTTGCAAACCTTCCGTGATGAGATGGGCGGTCAGTGGAAAAATACCACTGTGGTTGTCATCAGCGAATTCGGGCGTACTTTCCGCGAGAATGGCAAACGAGGAACAGATCATGGTCACGGCTCGGTTTACTGGGTACTGGGTGGCAGCGTGAATGGCGGAAAAATTCTGGGTGATCAGCAACAACTGACTGCATCCACGCTGTTTCAGAACCGGGATTATCCTGTGCTGAACGAATACCGTGCTGTGCTGGGTGGATTGTTTGCACGCATGTACGGCTTATCCGGAACACAGGTATCGCAGGTCTTCGGCGGTGTCCGTCCGCGCGATTTAAAACTGATCTGATAACGACTTACCGTAAATCCGGCGGAATCACCAGCGGCAGATCGACATAAAACCGTGCGCCGCCACCTTCCGCCGGCGTTGCATTATAAAACCCGATATCTCCGTGCAACTGACGCACAATCATTTTCGAAATCGCCAGTCCAAGCCCGGTACCACTCTGACTGCGGGTATCGGAAGCATCTGCCTGAGAGAATTTTTTGAATATCCGTTCCTGGAAATTTTCAGGAATGCCGGGACCGCTGTCGGCCACAATAATCCGTATCATCTGATCAGCCCACGCCAGTGCATACACCCTGACCTGAGAACCTTCCGGAGAAAATTTGCAGGCATTTGAAATCAGATTAGCCATCACTTGCTGGAAGCGACCGGTGTCAACACTGAGCCAGCGCTCCTGCAGGCTGTCTGAGCCCATGCCAGCATCGGTGTCCATCACCAGCTCAACCGACATACTCTGTGCCAGTGCCTGATTTTGCTGAATTGCCATTTCCAGCAGTGGAAACAATGCACAATCTTCGTAGATAAATTCCATTTTGCCGGCTTCCATTTTCTGCAAGTCGAGCAAATCATTAATCAGGCGGGTCAGGCTCTCACTGTTTTTCTGCGCGATGTTCAGCAAAGGCATCATGGCCGGTGGTAAGCCCGCGACTGCACCGCCGCCCAGTAAGCCGAGTGCACCACGAATTGCCGTCAGCGGTGTGCGTAACTCATGGCTGACGGTCGAAATAAATTCGTTTTTCATCCGCTCAATTTTGCGGCGCTCGGAAATATCCCGCACGATGATAATCAGCTTGCGTTTGCCTGCCAGCGTATATTCGCTGATAGAAAATTCTGCCGGAAAAGGCGTTCCGTCCAGGCGTGTGGTTTCCGCTTCAAGGCGCACGCGACCGGAAGTCAGGAAATCACTTTCCTTCATCGCATTTGCGAGCAACTCTGCCTGACCGGGAAATGCCATACGCAATGCATCAACATTTTCAGCATGCATTTCGGCGAAGCCAAACAATTCAATGGCGACCGGATTCATTGCTTCAACTTGTCCGGTTTCATCCACCATAACGATGCCGTCCGCCGCATTCTGGAAAATAGCCTGCAGGCGGTCGGAACTTTCCTTGATCGCTTTTTGCTGCTCCGTCAGGTTAATCAGCAATTCATTTTGTTTCAGATTAATTTTGTCGGCATCGCGTTTCAGGTCCGTCATGACCTGCATATCGCGTTCACGTTGCAGGAACAGATTAATCAGCATATAAAATGCAATGATGACGGCAATCACCGCGCCGACGGCAACGCCAGCAATCGAAAAACTCGTTTTCTTCCAGTCTTCCAGATAAAAATCTTCATCCACTGCGAAGCTGAGTATCAGCGGATATTTTTCCAGTGACTGCACTGCAACCATTTGAGTTGTGGCTGCCTTTTGTTCTGTCTGCGCAGCGCCATCGCTGACAATCACGCCGGATCGCTGATTTTTATCGTGTATCAGTTGAAACGCGCTGCCAGCGGTATTTTTTTCGCCCATCACAGCATCATTTTCAGGCCAGCGTGCCAGATAGGTGAAATCGGTGCGCATCAGCGATATCGTCGCCCGGCCACTCATACTGAGTTTTTCATAGAAATTGGCGTAAAACTCCGGCGACAAGCCCAGAATGACCACACCGATAAATTCGCCGTCACTGCCATTCAGCCGGTAACTCAGGAAAAACATCCATTTGCCGGTGGATTTACTGCGCACAGGATTGCTGAGATAAATACCAAGCGTCGGGTTATCTCTCTGCATCAGAAAGTAATCGCGGTCATACAAAGAGTATTCGGGTGCAGGAAACTGACGTGATGTGCTGATCGTATTACCGTTAACATCCAGCACAGAGATCACATCAATCGCCGGAAACAGTTCGACTTTGTCCTTCAGGAACAAATGAAAATCATAGGTCGCCAGTTTAGCGCTCAGATAGTCGGCGCTGACGCTCCAGCGATCCTGAATTCTCTCTGCAATACTGGTAATTGCAGAGTAGGCAAAATCCATTTGCTGAGATGTGTTTTCCGCCAGCACTACGCTGTAAGTGTCTGCCTGCTTTTCCCACTTACCGATTTCCTGCAAACGTAAAGTCCAGATGAACACCACCGTGCCGGCGATAATCGACAGCACCAGACCTGTTGCAAAGATTCTGGCGATACGGCTGGTTCGTAATCCGGCTAATTTCATCATTCAGTTATCGGGGTTCAAGCATTTTTTAATCGCGATTGTCTGTTCCGGCTTTTCACCGGAGCCTTTGTCAGTCTGAAGTATCCTGCACCGGCGCAATGCAATAATGTGCAGCCCCGGCATATGTACTCAGTAAGCGTTGCTGACTATCGTCCGGGATTTGCGGTACGAAACCCAGTTTTTGCCAGAACGCCAGTGTATCCTGTACAGACACCAGCGCCAGGCCAGTTAAACGATTTGCTCGTGCGTACTGATGCGCATGATCGAGCAAACGCGCTGCGACGCCGCCGCCGCGCCAGCGTGGATGCACCGCCATATCATGCAGATACAGCACATCCGCTGGTACAGTATGTACAAACGCTTCGCCAAGTGCTGAAATTTTGTTCCGCTGACTACGGTAAGCAACCAGATATGCGCCAACACCCGACATATCCTCTGCGACCCATGACGTATCTGCCACATGTTGCCAGCGCTGCAGAATCAGATCCGCGGATTCCACCATCTGCGGGACGTAACAGGCTTGCTGCACAGAATAAACCGCACTGACGTCATTCGACTGCATTGCCCGGATGCGCTGATCCGGGATGTTTTCCTTTACAGACATGCCTTACTTTTTCGATTTCGCAGATGCTGATTCGGATGCGGACGCAGACGCGGACTCGGATGCTTCTGCCGATGGCTCTGGCTTCGGTGGCGGCGGTTCGTTCGGCGCGATTTCCGGCTTCACGACATCGATTTTGTTTTCGCGCATGTAATCATTCATTTCTTTCCAGCCTGCATAGACGGCAGCACGGGAGGCATCCGGATTCAGCGCATAACAGTCTTCAATTGCGCGTCCGGCATGACGGCAGGCGCTTCCTGTTGCTTTGGCATCTGATTCTTTACGCGCAGCTTCTTTTGCCGGATCTGCCAGCCCGATACGCTCGCAGGCTGTCAGGCCCAGCAACATCAGCAAAACAATTCCTGTCCGCATCGAAAGACTTAACATGATGGATATCCGGTAAAAATACGTACTTTAAAATGTGAATCCGGTACATCTGTACAACTGAACACACATGTATGCAGTGACTGTTGCTTCTGCCATATGGGATGATAGCAGCAAGGTATCTGTTTGAAAGAGTGCAAGCCGCTTTGTTCCCGTTTTTCACTGCGGTTTCTGATACAGATTGAACGCAACGCTGTTGATCCGGGCGGTTCTTTTCACGTTAAACAGGAAAACAATGATCCAGATTCACTTTATGCGCCTGCGCAGCTTGCTTGTCGGGATAATGACCCTGCTTGTTTTATGCGCATGCCAGCCATCGCTGAACTGGCGGGAAATTCACGATACGGACGGCCATTTTCGCATCATGATGCCGGGCAAACCCGCCAGCGCATCACGGGACATCGTACTTTCCGGTATTCCCTGCACGATGCAAATGCGCGGTGTCACGGAAGAAGGTCTGACTTTCACTGTAGGCTGGATCGAAGCGCATGATGCACAGCAAACCGGCTTGCTGTGGCAAGCCATGTTACAGGGAATGCTCAGTAATATCGGGACCACAGTTCCGTCGGGTACCGCACCGGGGACAATTGTCCGCGCTACCGGAAAAACACCACAGGGAACCGATATTGCAATGCATGCGCGCTTCCTGATTCAGGATAACTACGTGTATCAGATTGTGGTCACCGGTCCTGTTAAACAGCTGGATACCGCAGTCAGCGATCATTTTTTGCAATCTTTTACACGCGATCTGAGCAAAAATCCTCCCGCGCAGCCCTAAGGTGTGGGAAAGGGCAACAGACCGCCCTCCCCAATTAACACAATACGGATTATGATGGATCACAGGTACCGGTGCTTCAGCGTCGCCCTGCGACGGTCTTTTATTCTGCGATTGCAGCTGAACAGCCCGATACCGCATTTAGTCAGAATCTTTTGAGGAGGGCCTACCATGCTGGTGACATTTCAATCCAAAGCTGCAGCAGAAATAACCATGTACAAAGAACATGCCCGCCGCATTCTGGAACTGATACATAAAGATGTTGACCGCGGCGTTATCACACCGGCAGAACTGCCGGATGCGATCCGTACACTGGAAGCCGCCGTTACAGACAGCCGTATGCATCCTGTATCGGATGAAGTCACCCGTGATGTGAAAGCACATCACAATGATGAAACAGACGACAACGAACATGAACAACCTGAGCCGGTCAGCTTCGCAACCCGGGCCTACCCTGTTCTGGAAATGCTGCATGCGGCACATAAAATGCAGCGTGAAGTCTTGTGGGGAGTCTGAAACATGCAGCCGGCTGCGGCAATTCAGCATCAGTATCTTTGTGCTGACAGCGTTCCGCTGCATGTCACCGACTATCCCGGACCTTACAGCGGTGATAGCAATGACCGGGGTATCGTGCTGCTGCATGGTATTGGTGAACACAGCGGACGTTATCTGACGGTAATACGTTTTTTTCGCGAACTCGGTTATTCAGTGCGCTGCTTTGATCACCGTGGTCACGGTAAATCCGGTGGTCAGCGCGGCGATACCCCGTCAGATTCGCAGATGCTGGAAGATGCTGCAGGCATCATCAGGGAGTTTGCGCAACAACTTCCTTCGCCACCCATGCTGTTCGGACACAGTATGGGTGGCTTGCTGACCTGCCGCCTGCTGGCTGAACCGGAATTGCCGGTATCAGGTGCAATCTTGTCCGCTCCGGCACTGGCGCTGTATATGCCATTCTGGGGGCAACCGGTTCTTCGTCTTTTACTGAAACTGGCACCGGGACTGGGTCTGCCGAACGGATTATCGCTACCGCATTTATGCCATGACCCGGAAGTAATCCGTGCTTATCAGCGTGATCCGCTGGTGCACGATAAAATTTCTGCACGTTTGTTAAGCAGTATGCTGGTCGCCATACGGGATTGTCATCAGCAGGCGTCAAGTTTGCGAGTACCTGTTTTAATGATGATTGCCGGAGCAGATAAACTGGTGGATCCGGCTGGCAGCAAAGCCTTTGCCGCTGCAGCTCCGCAGGAACTGATCAGCGTTTGCCGTTATCCGGAAGCATTTCACGAAATTCTGAATGAGCCATTGCCAAACCCGGCATGGGCTGACATACGACACTGGCTTACCCGTCAGTCGTCGCAGGTTTTCTCATCATTGCAGCAACGCGCCTGAGCGGCAATGGTCTGCAGTGGTCTGTTCTGATCCGTTCAGGACAGAAAAACGAAACACCGCTATTCCTGCAGTGAAACGCAGTCTTTCATAGCAGCGGCAGGCAACTCACTGGTACACTAGCGCCCCGCGCCGGAAACCGGTTCCGCTGTTCCGACGATACTTTCCGGTAAAACCGGTCAACACCCAGTCAGATTGTATGCAAGATACCACGCGAAAAACATTAAGCCTGTCCTCTCCCCGTCCGCAACGTACGCGTTCCGCGACACGTCCTTACGCCGGTACACGTCCGTCTGTGCCTGAAAAACCGGCACCGGAACTCACCGATGTCCGCGCAGATTCGCTCGCCTATGCATTAAGCGGCGCTGCGCAGGCGATTGCAGCGGTACTGGAAGGTACGGCATTGCCGCAGGCGCTGACCGATATTTTCACTCGCTTGCAGGCAACACCGCAGGCACGCGGTGCCATTCAGGATATTGCTTACCGCAGTATGCGCCAGCTCGGACGTACCGAAGCTTTACTGCAGATTATGACCAGCAAAAAGCCGGAACCTGTACTGCTGTACGGACTGCTGTGTGCCTCACTTACGCTGCTGATGCGTGAAGGCGATCAGGAGCTGGCTTACGAACCGTTTGTCGTCGTCGATCAGGCTGTCAGCGCAGCAGCATCGAGCAGTCATATGGTGTTTGCGAAAGGCATGGTAAATGCCGTATTACGGCGCTTCCTGCGCGAGCAGGACGAGTTAATGCGCCTGGTTGTAAAGCAGCCGGCCGCGCGCTGGAATTACCCGCAATGGTGGGTTGATCAGGTTCGCAGTGCTTACCCTGCACAATGGGAAACCATACTCGAAGCCGGTAATCACCAGCCACCAATGACGCTGCGTGTGAATCAGCGCCTGACTGACTGTGACAGTTATCAGCAACAACTGGCTGCCGCCGGACTGGAATCCGTCAAAATAGGCCCTTCCGCACTGAAACTGCTGCGGCCGGTACCGGTACAGCAAATTCCGGGCTTTGCCGAAGGCATGTGTTCTGTGCAGGATGCAGCAGCCCAGCTGGCTGCACCTTTGCTGGATGTACAGAATGGAATGCGGGTACTGGATGCCTGCGCGGCACCCGGCGGAAAAACCTGTCACTTACTGGAACTGGCCGACCTGGATCTGACCGCCCTGGATGCGGACGCCGTGCGTCTGGCCCGTGTTCATGACAACTTACAGCGATTGCAGCTGAAAGCCCGCGTTCAGCGTGGCGATGCCAGCCGCAGCGACTGGTGGGATCAGCGCCCTTACGACCGCATTCTGGCAGATGTGCCCTGTACTGCCTCCGGCGTCGTACGCCGTCACCCCGATAGCCGCTGGCTGCGCCGTAAGACAGATACTGCCCAGTTAGCCGCTTTATCTGCCCGTATCCTCGACAATTTATGGCGCATGCTGGCACCGGGCGGAAAAATGCTGATGGTGACCTGCTCTGTGTGGCCTGCAGAATCAGAGGCGCAAGCCGCTGCATTCGCTGCACGCCATCAGGTAATCCGGCTGGATGCGCCGGGACAATTGCTGCCGGAAACCGGAAAAACGTCCGATACACACAACGAACATGACGGCTTATTTTATGCTTTGTTTCAGAAACCGGAACAAAGCTGACGGAAACCGCGGGCTTCACGTTATGATTGAATATCGTTTTTCTGACATGTTTCTTAACTGCTTTGCATGACTTCCGGAGTTCTGGCGCTACTACGACGCTTTGTCTTACCCGGCCTGTTGATGCTGGCAACGCTGGTAGCGATCGTGCCTGCTGTTTCTGCAGCAGAAGCCGAAGTGACTTCTGCGAAAGTGGAAGCCACTGAAGATGGCTACCGGCTGAATGCCAGCTTTTCATTTGAACTGAATCACGGCCTGGTCGACGCGATCACAAAAGAGATTCCCCTGACGTTTACGACAGAGGTGGAAGTCACGCGCTCACGCTGGTACTGGTTTGATGAGAAAACCGTTCGTGTGGCGCAGTCCGTACGCATCGGTTACAACCCCTGGACTCGTCAGTACACCGCTACCACCAATAACGGCCTGCAACAGAATTTCAGTACGCTGGATGAAGCGCTGATTCTGGTGCAGCGTCCGCGCCGCATTTTACTGGCAGATAAAAACAGCCTGACCTCAGGCGCGTTGTATAACGTTGCCGTGAAACTCAAGCTGGATCTGAGTTATCTGCCCAAAACCTTTCTGATTGCCGCAATCAATAACAGTGACTGGCGGGTTTCATCCGACTGGAAACGTTTTACCTTCAGGGCAGAATAGCAAGTGACACGATTTTTAAGATATGCCCTGATTATCGGCGGTGCGTTAATGAGTATTTTGCTGTTCTTACTCACCACCGCTTCTGACAATTCCGCCCGCTTCGAACCTTATTATAAATGGCTGTTAGCCGCCAATATCGCCGTGGCACTGGCCTTGCTGGCCCTGATTGTGATGCTTTTATGGCGCTTATTCAGCCGCTACCGTAACCGCGAATTCGGTTCGCGTCTGATGACCAGACTGGTATTGTTATTCGCACTGGTCGGTATTCTGCCGGGTTCGGTGATTTACGTTGTGTCAGTCAACTTTGTGTCGCATTCGATCGAATCCTGGTTCGACGTTAAGGTCGAATCTGCGATGGAGTCCGGTAAAAATCTTGGCCTCAGCGCAATGGAATTTCTGCTCGCCGACCTGCAGGCAAAAGCACGTGACATGGCAAGCGACCTGTCCGCTCCCTCCGACACTCCCCTCAGCATACAGTTATACCGCCTGCGCGAAAAAGCGCTGATTCAGGATGCTGTTATCGTCAACAGCCGCGGTCGTGTTGTCGCGAGCTCCAGTCAGAATGCCGGACTGATTCCTGAAGTACCGACGCCGGATATGCTGCGTCAGGCGCGCAGCGGACGCATGTACGCTGCCATTGATGAAAAACCGGCCGATCCGGACACGACTAATGCCACGTCCCAAAATGGTGCAAAACGCCCGGTACTGGCACAGGAACCGGCAAAGTCCTTGCGCACGCGCGTCGTGATTCAGTTGCACAGCACCGACTATTCCCTGTCGATGAACCGTGATTCCTATTATCTGCAACTGATCCACCCGGTGCCGGCAAATATCGCACTGCAGGCGGAAGCCGTACGCAGTGCCGCCAGTGAGTATCAGGTTCGTTCGCTGGGGCGCAGCAGTCTGAAGACCATGTATGTGTTCACCCTGACACTGACGCTGCTGGTTTCGGTGTTTGCAGCGATCACCAGCGCATTCTTTATTTCCGGCCAGCTGGCACGTCCTTTGCTGCTGTTGGCAGAGGGAACCAAAGCGGTGACTGAGGGCGATTTTTCGCCGCGTCCGATTATTTCGACACCGGATGAACTGGGCGGTCTGACTCAGTCATTCAACACCATGACCCGTCAGCTGCTGGATGCCCGCACGGCGGTGGAGCGCAACCGATCTGAGCTGGAAAACGCCAAAGCTTACCTGGAGTCAGTACTTGCCAACATGTCTGCAGGTGTGATGGTACTGGATGAACAGGGGCATCTGGTGACCTGTAATGAATCGGTAGAGCGGATTCTGCAGCGCCCGGTGGAAGGGGAAGTCGGTAAGGCATTGCATGAAATTCCGGGACTGGATCAGTTTGCAGCAGCGATTGATAAAGCATTCGCAGAGCAGCAAATGGATGATGGTAATGCGGCTGGTAAGCAGGAACACTGGCAGCAGCAAATTGAAATTCCGCGTCCGGATGCAGAGCCGCAGGGCGAAAAGCCAGCTGATGCGATGCCGAATAATGTGGCACAGAACATCACGCTGCTGGCGCGCGGATCGCATTTACCGGTAGGCGCTGGTGAAGGTTATGTGATCGTGTTTGACGATATCACCAAGGTGATTTCAGCACAGCGTTCGATCGCCTGGGGTGAAGTGGCACGACGTCTGGCACATGAAATTAAAAATCCGCTGACACCGATCCAGCTCTCGGCAGAACGGTTGCAGATGAAACTGGAAGAAAAGCTCAGTGAAACCGATGCTGCCATTCTGCGCAAAGGCACGACCACCATCGTGAATCAGGTCAGCTCGATGAAACGGATGGTCGATGATTTCCGCGATTACGCGCGCACACCGCCGGCAGTATTGTCGCAACTGGATCTGAACGCGCTGATTGATGAAGTGCTGCACCTGTATCTGGCCGGTGACGGTCGCGACATCATCCGCCTGTCGCTGGCAGCCGGTATGCCAAAAATCATGGGAGATGCGACACAGTTGCGGCAAGTCATCCACAACCTGCTGCAAAACGCGCAGGATGCGATTGGCGAACGTACCGATCAGACCAGCGCGCCGCGTATTGATGTCTGCACTGAACTGGTGCGTATGCAGGGAAAAAATCAGGAAGCGCAACTTGGTGTGCGTTTGCTGATCACGGATAACGGACCGGGTTTTTCCAGCAAAATTCTGGCGCGCGCCTTTGAACCTTACGCAACTTCCAAGCCGCGTGGTACCGGTCTGGGATTGCCAATGGTCAAAAAGATTATTGATGAGCACGGGGGCAGAATCGATATTCAGAACCGTACCGATACAAACGGTGCAAAAGTATCGATTTTGCTGTTAAAGTTAGCACCGGATTCCAGTCCGCAAGACGGTGCGATTCCAGCCTGACCGGAGCAATACAACATCCGGCAGGGATAAAAACAAAACCACAGGGGCAGTAATAGGGTAAATTTATGGCGAATATTCTGGTCGTAGATGATGAAATGGGTATCCGGGAATTGCTTTCGGAAATCCTGGGGGACGAAGGACACGTAGTACAACTGGCTGAAAATGCACAGCAGGCACGTGCGGCACGGCTGGCGGAAAAACCGGATCTGGTGTTACTGGATATCTGGATGCCGGACACCGATGGCGTGACATTGCTGAAAGAATGGCAGCGCGACGGTTTGCTGAGCATGCCGGTCATCATGATGTCCGGTCATGCCACCATTGATACCGCCGTGGAAGCCACCCGTATCGGTGCGCTGAATTTCCTCGAAAAACCGATTGCGTTGCAAAAGCTGCTGAAAGCCGTTCAGCAAGGTCTGACCCGCACACCGGAACCGGCACGTCCGGCTGTCCCGGCGATGCGCGTACTGACACCGGAGCCAGTCAGCTCCGTCAACAGCATTGGCGCCGTCAGCACACAGTTTGATAACCGTGGTTATCCTGCCGTTGCTGCCGCACCGGTACAACCGGCAGCAGCCTCGCCTGCCAGCCAGTTTGCCAGTCTGTCATTTGATCTGCCATTGCGTGAAGCCCGTGATGCGTTCGAACGTATTTACTTCGAATACCATCTGCATCGCGAAAGCGGCAGCATGACCCGCGTTGCGGAAAAAACCGGTCTGGAACGTACCCATCTGTATCGCAAACTGAAACAGCTGGGCGTGGAATCGGTCAAATACTCCAAACGCGGCGAATAAACTTGCAGGCAGTTTCACCCGTACCGGTCACCATCGTGACCGGTGCAGATTATGCGGCGCGGGAACAAGCGATTGCTACCGCGATCGCATCGTTTCCCGATTCTGCACACGCCGTTCTGCTCGAAGGATTACCGCAAGGTAATGCTTTGTTGCATCCGTCTGCACAGATAGCATTACAACGAATCGCACCCGGCTGCATTTGCTGTGCCGGACAACTGACCCTGAAAGTCAGCCTCAACCGCTTACTGCGCCCGCGCCCCGCCCGTTTGTGGCTGGCCATGGCCAGCAGCGCCCATTATGACTCGCTGTGCGAATTGTTAAAGAATGCACCATACAGCGAGATCCTGCTGGCGGACCAGCATATTTCCCTCTAAACTGAATTTACGGTAAAGCCTGCCGTCTCCTGCCCGTCCGCGACTGCACCGCTCCGGATGCAGCGGTCATCCCCGGGAAGGAGGTACGCGTTCCAGACTTGAAAACTGGCGTTTTCAACATATGTCGACTTCGAAGCATGTGTCAGATAGAAAGGGGACGTACCATGAATCTCATCTATAACAGTGATCACTACAGTGTGGTCGAATACGGCGCTGATACCGATCATGAAGCACTGCGTTTCGGTGGCTATGAAATCACTGATAAAACCTTCCGTAAAGAATGGTTTATCGCCGGCATGTCTGCCCTGAATTTCCGCTATGAAGTGTCTGAACTGATTTCTTCTGATCCGAGCATGGAAGAAATTGATGAATTTCTGGCCCAGCATACCGGTATGTCTTCTCAGCCTTTGTTCCTGCATTAACACGCCGGCCCGGCACTATAGCGGCCGGGCCATATCCGCCATCAGCGCAGCACTATAGCTGCGTACCCGGCACCCTGTTAAGGTGATGTTTTCTCTGTCTGCGATCTGAATTTGCATACACAATGAACCATTACCCGACTTTTTTTGCTGCCGCACCGACAACGATCTGTCGTTGCGCTATGGTTACTTTGCATTTGCGGAGCCGCCTGTGCTGAACATCATCAGCACCGTTCAGGCGCTGCAGACAATAGATGCTGCCGCACCGGCCGTGCTGGTAACGGTGCTGCACACCCGTGGCTCGGTGCCGCGCGCAGCCGGAACCCGTATGCTGATCACGGCTGAACAGTGCTATGACACCATAGGCGGCGGACACCTGGAATGGCGTGCGATGGCAGAGGCTCGCTTGTGGCTGCATGAACGCAGTGCTGATACGGCTCAGCGCGAACGCCATCTGGATCTGACGCTGGGCGCCAGTCTCGGTCAGTGTTGCGGCGGTGCTTTGCAATTACGGCTGGAACGGGTGGATTTCTGGACTGCCGCCGAACGCGCACAGCGTCTGCAAGACATGTACGCTGAACAGCAGGCGCAGACACCGCTGTATCTGTTTGGCGCAGGTCATGTCGGGCAGGCGCTGGTACAGGTACTTCAAGCGGTGCCGGGGCGCATAGTCTGGATTGATGAGCGCGAACATTTGTTTCCGGCGCAGCTGTCGCCGCAGGTGCAGTGTGAAGCAACCGATATCCCCGAAGCCCTGATTGCAGCCGCTCCGGCCGGTGCAGAATTTCTGGTGATGACGCATCATCACGGACTGGATCTGCGTCTGTGCGAGCACATCTTGCGCCGCGATGATTTCGCCTGGTTCGGGCTGATCGGTTCTGCCACCAAACGCGCCCGCTTTCATTCGCGTCTGCGACAAGCCGGTATCTCCGCATTACAACTGGCACGCATGACCTGTCCGGTCGGCATTCCCGGCATTCCCGGCAAGGAACCGGGCGTGATCGCAGTGGCGATTGCTGCACAATTATTGCAAGCACGGGCAATGCGCCCTACACTTGCGCCCTCGTTAAACCTGCCGGAGTCTGAACATGCAAGCCGCTGACCGCGCCTTTATTCTGGGAATACCCAAAGCTGAACTGCATCTGCATATCGAAGGTTCGCTGGAACCGGAAATGATGTTTGCACTGGCACGCCGCAATCAGGTTGCGCTGCCATACGACAGCGTGGAAGCAATCCGCGCCGCCTACCAGTTCACCGATCTGCAATCGTTTCTGGATTTGTATTACGCCGGTGCTGCTGTCCTGCAGACTGAACAGGATTTTTACGATCTGACCCGCGCGTATATTGATCGTGCCATTGCTGACAATGTGCTGCACGCCGAAATCTTTTTCGACCCGCAAACCCATACTGCACGCGGCATTGCGATCACCACCGTGTTTGCCGGTATCGCACGCGCGCTGCGTGAAGCACGTGAGCAGCGTGGTTTTTCCTCGCGCATGATTCTGTGCTTCCTGCGCCATCTGAGCGAAGACGACGCGATGAGCACGCTGGAATCGGCACTGCCGCTGCGCGAAACCTACGCCGATCTGTGGAACGGCGTCGGGCTGGATTCTTCAGAACTCGGCAATCCGCCGGAAAAATTCGCGCACGTGTTCACGATTGCACAGGCGATGGGTCTGCACATCGTCGCCCATGCCGGTGAAGAAGGGCCGCCAGCCTATATCTGGGGCGCGCTGGATGAGCTGGGTGCAGAACGGATTGATCACGGCGTACGCGCCGAAGAAGATCCGGCGCTGATGGAAAGGCTGATTCAGGAGCAAATCCCGCTGACCGTCTGCCCGCTGTCGAATCTGAAGCTCTGCGTGGTCAAAGACCTGCGCCAGCACAATCTGAAACGCATGCTGGACGCCGGTGTCTGCGTCACCATTAATGCCGACGATCCGTCTTACTTCGGCGGCTACGTCAACGATAACTTCATCGCCTGCGCCGAAGCAATGCCGCTGACCCGCAGCGACCTGCTGCAACTGGCAGCCAACAGCTTCAAAGCCAGCTTCGTCGATGACAGCCAGCGCGACACATGGCTGCAAACCCTGCGCAGCTACGCCAGTCAACACGGCGTCGACGCCAGCTTCTGACGCACACTGCGCTCAGCACACTGACTGAGCCTCGCCTGCATCGCTTTTCATCTGATCTTTACCCCCTGTTTTTCGAAAAATCAGGGGGTATCCGCAAAAATCGCACCATTGTCGGCGTCAACACTGGGCTTTTAAAAATACCCCCGGGGGTATTTTTTGGCCTCAGAATGGCATTAGCGGGCTTAAATCACGCATTCCTCGGTGAAGCGGGTGCCGTCGATCAGGCGTTCCGGTGACAAGGGGGACAGGTCCAGCGTCTGAAAATGGCCAGTGCTCAGGTATTCGGCAGTGGCGCGACCGGCGGCGGGGGCTTGCTGCAGGCCGTGACCGCTGAAGCCAGTGGCGATCCACAAATTCGGATATTCAGGATGCGGGCCGATGATCGCGTTGTGGTCGTGGGTGTTCATTTCGTAATAGCCAGCCCATGCGCGCTGCACACGCAGGGCTTCCATCGCCGGAATACGGGTCGCCAGCGTTTCCCACAGGGTTTGAAACTGATGATGGTCGGGTTCCAGCGGCAAGTCCGGTGTATCGGGTTCCGGTGGCATACCGGCAATCCAGTACGGACCTTCCGGCCGCAGCCACAGTCCGCTGGGATCAATCAGAAGCGGGCAGTCCGGCGTGCTGGCAGGGCTGGACAGCACAAACACGGTACGGCGGCGCGCTTCCACCGGTAGCACAAAGCCGGAAGGATCATGCAGACGGGCAGACCATGCACCGGCAGCATTCACCGCCACATCGCAGGCCAGACTTTGCCCGTCCTGCAACTGCACTGCCACAACACGTCCGTTCTGCACTTGCCAGCCGCTGGCTTCTGCCTGCACAAAGCGCACACCGAGCGCCCGTGCTTTGTTGCGTAAAGCCATCAGCAGCGCATAGCCGTCAAACCAGCCTTCGCGAGCGGTACCCAGCGATGCCAGCGCCAGATCAGCGGTCGCCAGCCACGGAAAACGCTGCTGCAAGGCTTCCGGTGTCAGCAGGCTGACCTGCGCTCCATGCGCAGTCTGACGTGCATGCAGACGGCGCAGCGTATCCGCACCGGCAGCGCTGGCCAGATACAGATAGCCGCGTTCACACAATTGCAGATCGACACTGTGCTGCGGCGTTGACAGCGTTTGCGCGGCATTGCTGAGAAAATCCCAGCCGAAGGCCGACATTGCGATATTCAAAGGCTGACTGAACTGCTGACGGATAGAGCTGGCAGACAAGGCCGACGAGGCACAGGTGTAGGCCGGATCACGTTCCAGCACCGTGATCTTCCATTGCGCACCGTATTGCTGTGCCAGAAAGTACGCAATGGCCGCACCAATCGCACCGCCGCCGGTGATCACAATTTGTTGCATCTCATCTCCTGTTGTTATTCTGCATTGTTCTGTTGCCGTACTGACATACCCCTGTGCTGGCAAAGCTGCTATGCTTAGTTTATGTGTAACTGAATGTAAAGGGTCGTTTGTGGCATCCCTGTTTGAGCGGTTTTTTAATCGTTACTTTGCCGGCCATCATACCCCGCCACCTGTGATGCCGGAAGCCGACCCTTTTGCCGACGATACGGCAGTCGCACCGCATACCGCTCCGCTGTTCCGTTTTGAAGAATTTCAGAAAATCAGTCAGGAAACTGCGGTTCCGCCTGTCTCCACACCGGCACCGGCGCGTGCCGCACTGCCACCCGCCCCGTTTCAGCACTGGTATCCGCGTGCGCCGGTTGATCCTTTGTTTTACGAATGGCTGCTGGGCTTTCCGCCTGCACGTCAGGCGCATCCGCAGGAACAGGAACTGACGAATACGCTGTATGAATTACTGAATGCCGATCCGGAACAGCAAACGCTGGTGCCGCGTATGCCCGGTATTATTCCGCCGCTGCTGTCCACACTGAGACAGGAACAGGCTTCCGTCAGCCAGCTGACTAAGCTGATCATGCGCGATCCGGCGCTGGTGGGTGAGGTGCTGCTGGCGGTAAATAATGTGGTGCATCACCATGTACAGAAAATCACCAGTCTCGATGCAGCCGTGCTGATGCTGGGTGAAGAAGGGTTGCGCTATGTGATTGCCAAAGTCGCTTTCCGCCCGATTCTGAATCTGCAGCAAGGCCCTTACAGCCGCCGTGCGGCGCCGGTGATCTGGGCGCAATCCGAAAAATGCGGTCTGGCCTGCCACGCGCTGAGCAGCCACGACGATGACACCGCGCCTTTTCATGCTTTTCTGGCCGGTCTGCTGCATCAGATCGGGCTGATCACGGTGTTCCGTGTGCTCGATCAGGAAGTACGCGATACATCAGTCCCGTTCAGCCTGAGCTTCTGTCTGTTGCTGCAAGTGGTGGCAAACACACTCAGCACCCGTATCGCAACGGACTGGGGCTTACCGGAAGATGTGATCACCGCGCTGCGTGAACAGATTCCGGGCAGCGATCAGAGTACTGTATCCACACTGGGCATATTGCTGCACAACGCAGACCTGATTTCCAAAATGCGCATGCTGATCAATCAGCAATTGCTGCGCAGTCAGGAAACCATCCTGCTGCACGGCCTGAGTGCGCAGGAAGCGTATTGCTACCGCCACCTTGATCATCTGAAACTGTTTGACCTGAACCTGTCTGAACCCGAGTCACATGACACCGGAGCCACCTGATCAGGTAGAATGCGCGCCTTCACTGAAAGGAAACGGATGATGGAATTTCCCCTGCTCGGCACTCTCAGCCATGATGCGGATTACGACTGGCTGGTCAGCGCACCGGTAGCCGTACCGGCACTGGATGGTCTGGAATGCGAATTTTTGCTCGAAGGCTATGCAGACGATGCGCATCCGGAAGAATTTCATGAAGCAGTCAGACGCTTTCTGAAAGCCGGCCCGGACATGCTGCGCGCCGCGCAGCAACATATTTATTACTACTATCTGGATTGCGCCAGACTGGCCAAATCCGAAAAACGCGACTGCCCGGACATTCAGCATGCAGCGCAGCTCTGGGATCATCTGGAATTCGGTGCAGAAATTCTGGTACGCCGCCGCACCAATGCGGAACAGGGTGTGTATCTGGTACTGGAATGCGATTGCGACTGGAATGAAGAAGACGGCCTGCAAATCGTGTTCCGCGAAGGTACTCACGTCAGCCGTGTCAGCGCCTTTGATGACTTCCTCAGCAATCAGGAAGTGTACGGCCTGGCCGAACTGGACGGCATTGTGTATCAAAGCCCGGGCTGATTAAAGCCACGTTTCACGCGGGTGCGAATCAAGGTCATGAAAAAAGCCGGTCAGCGAAAACTGACCGGCTTTTTGTTGCTGGTACGGCGTATTGCAGATACGGGCTTATTCGTAACGCAGACAATCCACCGGTAACAGCGATGCAGCGCGGCGTGCCGGATAAAAGCCGAAGAAAATACCGACAAAGCTGGAGAATGCACAGGCAATCAGCACCGCATCCCAGCCGATATCCACCGTAATCTTACCGGTCGCTGTAATACCGGCCGCCCCCAGACTGGCCAGCAACACGCCGACCATACCGCCGACCAGACAAATTACCACCGCTTCGGTCAGAAACTGCAGCAACACATCACGCGGCCGTGCACCGATCGCCATACGGATACCGATTTCGCGGGTACGCTCAGTGACCGATACCAGCATGATATTCATAATGCCGATGCCGCCCACAATCAGCGAAATCGCGCCGATGGCACCGAGCAATGCTGCCAGACCGGTACTGATCTTGGCGCCGGCTTCAGCAATCGAAGCTAGATTATCGATACGGAAATCATCTTCCTGTTCACCACGGATGCGGTGACGGTCGCGCAGCATTTCCTTGATATCTTCCTGCGCATCAGCCATCTGCTTATCGTTCTTGCCCTGCGCAATCAGATAATGCACATTGCGCGGAAACGGGCTGCGGATCAGCGTGGCGCGTGCAGTAGTGATCGGAACCAGTACCATGTCGCCGACGTCACCACCGTCGAAAGAACGGCCTTCTCCTTCCAGCACACCGCTGACCTGAAACGGGACGTTATCGATCCGCAGATACTGACCAACCGGCTCGCTTTTATAGAAAAACTGTTCCGCGACTTTTTTACCGATCACCACAATGCGTGACGCAGAGCGGATATCCGAATCGCTGAACGCGGCGCCCTGCGCAACTTTCCAGTTACGCACCGTAAACATTTCCGGCGTGATACCAAGTACCGCATTATTCGAATTATCGTTACCGGCAGTGATCTGAAAGAAACCCTGCAGCGCGGCAGCGGCGCCGTTCAGGCTCGGCAATTCATTGAGTGCTTCCGCATCTTCTATCGATAAAGACGGTGCCGTACCGCTGCGGGCACGCACGCCCTGCGTACGGTTCGCACCCGGTGAAACAATCATCAGATTGCTGCCCAGCACTTCCAGTTCTTTGGAAATAAATTTCTTCGCGCTGTCGCCAACCGCCAGCATGAGCACCACTGACGTGATACCGATAATAATGCCGAGCATGGTCAGTGCCGTGCGCAGGCGGTTCGCATTCATGGCACGGAATGCTTCCACCATGACTTGCATCAGATTCATACTTCCTCCGTAAAATGCGAGGCCGCCAGCTGGCGTAAACCTTCTGCCGCCGGACCATCGTATAACACCAGCCCGTCTTTCAGCCGCACCAGGCGCTTCGCATAGGCCGCAATATCCGGCTCATGCGTGACCAGCACGATCGTGATCCCGCGCTCTTTGTTTAATTGCTGGAACGATTGCATGATATCGATGCTGGTACGGGTATCCAGATTACCGGTCGGTTCATCCGCCAGAATCAGCGGAGGATCCGCAACCAGCGCACGGGCGATGGCGACACGCTGCTGCTGACCACCGGACAATTGATTCGGCATCCGTTTCGCAAATTCGGCCAGTCCGACGCGCTCCAGTTCCTGCAAGGCTTTTTTGCGTGCTTTATCGCGACCGGCACCGGCGTAAATCAGTGGCAGCGCCACGTTTTCAGCGATGCTCATCCGCTTGATCAGGTTGAAACTCTGAAACACAAAACCGATTGTCTGATTCCGCACTCTGGCCAGTTCGGCACGCGATAAGGTCAGTGTGTCATTGCCATTCAGCAGATACACGCCGGAACTGGCCTGATCCAGACAACCGAGAATATTCATCAGTGTGGATTTACCGGAGCCGGACTGTCCCATCACCGCGACAAAATCGCCGTGCGGTATCTGTATATTCAAACCGTGCAGCACCGGGGTTTCTATGCCACCGGAAAAATAACTTTTACGGATATCACGAATCGTGATCAGGTCGGTGCTCATCCGTTTTCCCCGTTTTTGGCGGCAGAGCGGATAATCACTTTTTCACCGGCTTTCAGATCACCTTTCAGCACTTCGGTAAAACGGAAATTCGACAGACCGATCTGAATATCCACCGGCACTGCCTGATTTTTATCATCTAATTTGTATACTTTAAAAGTACGGGTCTGGTCACGGCGTGAGCGGAAGCCGATATCATCATCGGCATCGCTCGCTGCCGTTTTACTGGCACTGGCCGCGGCTGCAACTGCCGAAGCGGAAGCGCTGGCAGTTGCTTCTTTACGCTTGTTTTCTTTGGCCTGTTCTTCATCGCTGAGTTTGAAACGCAGGGCAGCGGTCGGAATCCGTAATACATTCTGACGCTGACCAACCACCACCCGCACCTGCGCGGTCATGCCCGGTTTCAGCAATTCATCTTTATTATCAACATCCAGCACCACGTTATACGTCACCACGTTTTGCTGTACATTGGCAGCCAGACGGAACTGGCGCAGCGTCGCTTCAAACTCGCGGTCAGGATAAGCATCGACCACAAAACGGGCTGGCAAGCCATCTCGCAGCGCACCGACATCGGCCTCAGAAACATTGGTATCGATCTGCATTTTGGTCAGATCACGGGCGATCTGAAACAGATTCGGCGTCTGGAAAGCGGCCGCCACCGTCTGACCGATATCGATCGTCCGTTTGATGATCACGCCATCAATCGGCGAACGGATCACGCTGTTATTTAGATTCGCCACCGCATTATCCAGCTGCGCACGCGCGACTTTGATATTGGCATCCGCCACTTCCAGTTCACGCTTACTCTGATCCATGGCGGAACCGGACACAAAATTCTGTGCCTGCAAACGCTGGTTACGTTCCAGATTGGCCTGCGCCAGACGGCGGTTCGCTTCCGCAGATGCCAGACTGGCCTCCGCCTGTTTCACCTGTGCATTGAAAATAGTCGGGTCCAGCTTCAGCAAGACCTGCCCTTTTTTGACGCGGTCATTAAAGTCAGCGTTCAGTTCAGAAACCTGACCGGACACCTGCGAACCGACGTTGACCAGCGCCACCGGATTCAGCGTGCCGCTGGCAGTAACAGTCTGGGTCAGGTTACCGGTATCCACAACGGCCGTGCGGTAACGCGGCAACTGCTCTTTGGCTTTATCAGGCGACGATTTCATCATCACCACTGCACCACCACCCAGTGCCAGCAATACCGCTGCCACGATAACCCGTTTTTTCGTGAAAATTTGCATGTCAGAATCCGATCAGAAATCGCCGTGAGGCATCACCATTGCATCGCCACCTGTTGATTCAGGAGAGTTGCCATCATATGAGCTTTGCATGATGATTTGTCTGCTTCTGATGCGGTTTGGTTCCTTTTATGTTTCATTTTGCACAGTTAAATTTTTATTTGTGCTGATTTCACAAACAGGCTGATCATAAAAATGAAACAGAAAACTGATGCGGAAATACAACCCGCTTTCCCGTGATCGATGATCTGACATCTACCCGACACAATTACGGAGGAACATAAGTATTTTTATTCCGGCACTTCATGATCTGAAACATAACAAAATGCCCGTTCCCGATGCGAATTTTAAATTTCGGCTATGCTTAGGCGTTTCGTGACATAAACAGAATAAAAAAGGAACAACGTGAGCAAATTATTAACTGAACGTCTTGCCCTGCTGAGCCAGCCTGAACATTTGCATGTTCTGGGCGAGGGCTTGCGCGGCATCGAGCGCGAAACACTGCGCGTCCGTCAGGATGATGGTGCGCTCTCGTTGCGCCCGCATCCGGTGGCGCTGGGCGCGACGCTGACGCATCCGGAAATCACCACCGATTACGCGGAAGCCTTACTGGAATTCATTACCCCAGCGCTGCCGGATATTTCTGCAGCGCTGGAGCGCCTCGATCAGGTTCACCGTTTTGTACACGCTAATCTGGGTGAGGAAATGCTGTGGAGCCAGTCCATGCCCGGCGAACTGCCGTCGGAAGAAGCGATTCCGATTGCCTGGTACGGCACATCCCATATCGGCATGATCAAGCATGTGTACCGCCGTGGTCTGGCATTGCGCTACGGAAAAACCATGCAGTGCATTGCCGGTATTCACTACAATTTTTCGCTGTCGCCGGAAGTCTGGAAAATCATCAGCAAAGCCGAAGGACGCCGCGGTGATGCGCAGTATCTGCAATCAGAAAGCTATGTGGCGCTGATCCGTAATTTCCACCGTTTCAGCTGGCTGCTGATGTATCTGTTCGGCGCTTCTCCGGCGATTCCGCGCAGCTTCCTGCGCGGCGCACCGCATACGCTGGAAACACTTTCAGACGATACGCTGTATCTGCCGTATGCAACCAGTCTGCGCATGAGCGATCTCGGCTATCAGAATAATGCGCAGGATGGTCTGGTGCCGCCGTATAACACGCTGCTCGAATATATGCGCAGCCTGTCCAAAGCGGTGCGTAAACCGTATCCGCCGTATGAAGCGATCGGCACGCAGAAAAACGGCGAATGGGTGCAGATCAATACCAATGTGCTGCAGATTGAAAACGAGTTTTACGCGACGATACGTCCTAAGCAAGTGATACGCAGCGGCGAACGTGCCGTGGAAGCCTTGTGCGCGCGCGGTGTGCAGTACATCGAGGTGCGCTGCATGGATGTGAATCCGTTTGATCCGCTCGGCATCAGTCTGGAAACCGCGCGTTTCCTCGATGTCTTCCTGACCTATTGCGCCTTGCAGGACAGTCCGCTGACCAGTGAAGCCGAAGGCAGTATCAATCAGGCTAACTTCAGCGCCACCGTGCGTGAAGGCCGTCGTCCGGGTCTGCAGTTGCAGCGCGGTGACGCGCAGGTCAGCCTGCAGGCATGGGGACTGGATCTGATCGCTGCGATGGAGCCGGTGGCAGCCTTGCTTGATCAGCAGCATGGCGGCAGCGCGCATCGTGACAGTCTGGCAGTGCAGAAAGCGCGTCTGGACAATCCGGATCTGACGCCGTCAGCGCAAGTGCTGAAAGCCATGACAGCGCACGGCAATTCCTATCTGCGCTTTGGTCTGGCGCAAAGCCAGCAACTGGCACAGCAATTCCGTGACCGTCCTTTATCAGCGGAACAAACCCAAAGCTTCACTGCGGCAGCACACAAATCATTGCAGGAACAAAGCACCATCGAGCAACAGCAAAGCGGTGACTTTGACAGCTTTATTCAGGATTACCGCTCCCGCACTTCTGAGCAGCTTTGCTGCGACGAGTAAGTCACTCTGATGGCTGCAGGCTGAAACACCTGCAGCCCGCCCGCCTGCCGCATACCACCTGAACCGCAAACCTGCGACTGCACGTGCTGACACTGCCTGAAAGCGCGGTTTCCGGTCTGTGCTGACCTGTTTTTAGTCTGTTTTTGAGCTGTTTTTGACCAGAATGCGGAGTTCTGCATAGCGATCTGGCGGTCGTCGGCAGAAACTCTGATCGTCCCAAAAATACAAATGACGATATTTGCATAATACAGGCCATAGGGAGCCCCCTTACACCACGCTGGCTGCGTCAGGCCGGGCTGGCTCCGGCATTCTCTGTCAGCCACGTCTGCGCCAGCTGGCCCACATACCGGCGTCCGGGATTAGCACCGGCGATCCAGTCTTCCGGCGGGAATAAATCGAACAGTCCGACCTTGAAAAGGGTAGGAATCGCACAGCGCAACTCCTGCTCCACTTGTCCGCGCTGCCCCTGGTTATAAAGCAAAATATTGACAAGCATGGTTGCCACCGTACCGGTTTGTACGCGACTGCCATCCTTCAGCATCACGAGTGGTAATTGCTCGCCCTCGCTGAGAATTTTCTGATTAATTCCGGCCAGAGTGGCTGTGTGATCTGGTGTTTGCATGCATAACTCCATCAAAAAACCGGCGCGCATTGCCGGAAAAAATGGCCCGCTGGCGATGATGGCTGGGGAGTGAAAGCAAGGTGCAGAAGGAAGTAAGCACCGCTGCCTGTTATGCAGATAGTGTTTGTCAGAGAATATTCAAGCGGTATGGATGAAAGACGTTCCGGCACATCGTGCGCAGTTTGCGCGGTTGGGGCAGCTCTTAAAGCTCAGACCCAGAACTTCCAGAACGGTTTTTTGCCGGTATCGTCGGGAACGGTGTCGCCGATTAAGCCCATTCTGATCAGGCATTCCTGATGCGTCAGGCCTTTACCGCGCAGCCATGCGTAGTAGTACTCCTGCGGCATTTTGAAGCGCAGGTTAAACGGATTCGGCAAATGCGCCTTCACCAGTTCCTGATAATCCTGCCACTCAGGAACTTCATCATGATTTTTGTCTTTCAGGCGCCGCACAAAAGCCATCGCCTGATCAATGATCAGCGTATCCATACCGGACTCAGAATCGGGGCAAGCGTTAAGCTTACCTTTTTCGCCACACGGTATGCGCTAATCTTCACCGGCTTTGCGCTGCATACAACAAAAAAACCGCCGTAACAACGGCGGTAAAAAGGGAGATCAAGCAGTACGACGGAGAACTCAGTCTTTTTCAAACATATTGCCGAAACTACCGAGCACCGAACCCTGTTCAGATTTACTGCCACCCATGGCGGTGCTGACAATCTGATTCGCCAGACGGGAGAATGGCAGCGATTGCAGCCAGACTTTGCCCGGTCCGCGCAGTGTGGCAAAGAAAATGCCTTCACCGCCAAACAAGGCCGTTTTAACGCCACCGACAAACTGAATATCGAAATCCACATCCGGTGTGAACGCAGCCACGCAGCCGGTATCCACACGCAGAACCTGACCCGGTTGCAGGGTTTTCTCAATGATGGTGCCACCGGCGTGGATAAAAGCCATGCCGTCACCTTCCAGCTTTTGCAGAATAAAACCTTCGCCACCAAAGAAACCCGCACCCAGTTTGCGCTGGAAACCGATGCCCAGCGAAACACCGCGTGCAGCGCACAGGAAGGCTTCCTTCTGGCACATCAGCGTGCCGCCAAGCTGGGACAAATCCATAGGCACAATCTTGCCCGGATAGTTAGCACCGAAAGCGACGCGGCGCTTGGTAAAGCTGTCCTGATTGGTATAAAGGGTAGTGAACAGGCTTTCTCCCGTCACCAGACGTTTGCCCGCCCCCAGCAACTTGCCGAAGATACCGCTCTGGCTGGCAGAACCGTCACCGAATATGGTTTCCATCCGGATGCCGTCTTCCATGTAGAACATGGTACCGGCCTCACCGATCGCCGCTTCACCGGGATCGAGTTCGATTTCCACAAACTGCATGTCATCGCCATAAACACGATAATCCACCACATCCATTGCCATTCCGGTCTCCTCAAAATTGCCTGTGCAGGCGTTCTGTACACGCTGCGCATTGTAGGCAGGCAGCATGCATTTGAGGACGGTAATCGCAGCGCAGATTTACCGGATCATTTACCAGAATTTCCAGAAACTTTTTTTCTCCGTCGGCGCTTTCTTACGTACCGGTAAACCCATACGTTCCAGACACTCTTCATGGGTCATCCCTTTGGCACGCAGAAATGCGTAATAGTATTCGTGCGGCATTTTAAAGCGCCGGTCGGAAGGATCTGAAAGCAGGTTTTTGACCATGTCCTGATAGCGGTTCCAGTCCGGCAAATCGCCGTGGTTTTTTTCGGTGATTTGCTTGACGTATTCCAGCGCACGGTCAATTTTCAGGTTATCCATTTCCCCTCCTTATCAGCCGGAATACCAACGTCGTATCAACTTCCGTTTCGGAAATACTCCGTCGGAGCCCGTTAACCAATATGGCAGAAAAAAGACGGTTTTGCCGAATTTCCTGCTTTTAACACCATATAGAAAATGCTGGTTCCAGCCAGCGGCCCGGATGGCAGACGGGCGTATCCCGGAATGTGTCCGCCGACCTGCCAGCCCAGACTGCGATACAGCAGTGCAGCCGCACTGCCGGTTTCTGTATCCAGCACCAGTAAGCTTTTTCCGACTGCCCGCGCCTCCTGCTGCGCATGCAGCATCAGCGCCCGTGCAATACCTTTTCTGCGCTGATGACTGAACACCAGCAGCTTGGCGATTTCAGCACGGTGCGGCTGGTTATCCGGCATGTCGGTGATCAGCTGTACGGTGCCCGCCAGCCTGCGCTGCGCATCCAGCGCCACCCACAAACGACGCTCACCGGTGGCGACACCCGTCTGTACTTTGTGCCAGAACGCAGCGGCTTTTTCTTCTGTCAGGTCTGCCATAAATCCGACTGAAGCCCCATGCAGCACACAGTCCGTCAGCAACTGAATCAACTGCGGCAGATAAGCCTGAATGGCGGCCGCATCGAATTCACTGTATGTAAAAGACAAAGCGTGCGAACTGAATGCATTGCTCACCGCCGACTGACTATCTGCGCTCATCACTGGTCTCCGGAAAAATCTGTTACCCGATAAAAATCACTTACTGCATACCAACAATGGAAAGCAAACAGAATGCCAGCCGGCTTCACACCAAGAACAGAAACGGACTGTTTTTCCTGAGCCAGGCTGCACAAAGCTGAGGCAAACCGACAACAAAACTGAACAAACACCGCCATTAATGCCACAATGGGTATCCTCCGGTTGCACCAATGCGGCGCACGTACAATGCAAACGCTTGCAAAAACCGGATTAGCTGGCTACCTGCGGCACGGTACAAATTCCATTTGAAATGCGTTTTGCTCATGCCATCACTGCCTGAATTACGTGAACTGGAAACCATCCTGCATCAGTCAGGGCACCATGCTGATGTCAGTGTGCTTTGTCATGTACTGACGAAACATAAGCGTTTTCCGGTGTATAAAATTGCGCTCGGCAATCCGGATCCTTCACTGCCTGCGATTGGCTTTTTCGGCGGCATACACGGACTGGAACGCATCGGTACTCAGGTATTACTGGCATTTCTGCGCGGCACCTTATCGCGCCTGCGCTGGGATGTGAGTCTGCAGCATATGCTGGAACATATCCGGATTGTGTTTATTCCTCTCATCAATCCCGGCGGCATGTGGCTGGGTACGCGCGCTAACCCGAACGGGGTCGATCTGATGCGTAACTCACCGGTGGAAGCGCGCGAAAAAGTACCGTTGCTGCTGGGCGGGCACCGCGTCAGCAAGATCCTGCCGTGGTATCGCGGCCCCGCCGGACAGGAAATGGAAGCCGAAAATCTGGTGCTGGCGGAAACTGTCCGTCAGGAGCTGATGGGGCGTCCATTCAGTCTGGCCATCGATTGCCATTCCGGCTTTGGCTTGCGTGACCGCGTCTGGTTTCCGCTGGCACATACGGCAGATCCGATTCCGCATCTGGCCGAAGTCATCGCGCTGGAAGAATTATTTGAACAAACTCACCCCAGTCACCGTTATCTGTTCGAGCCACAAAGCCTGCAATACCGCACGCATGGTGATATCTGGGATTATTTATATCTGGAAGCGCTGCAACAGCCGCAGCATTGTTTTCTGCCACTGACGCTGGAAATGGGTTCGTGGCTGTGGGTCAAAAAAAATCCGCGCCAGTTATTTTCCAGACTGGGCATGTTTAATCCGGTTGCTGAACACCGGCTGCACCGCGTATTACGGCGTCATACTTCCTGGCTGGATTTTTTAATGCGCGCGAGCTGCGGTTACCAGAGCTGGCAAGCCAGCGGTCCACGGCGGCTGCGCTTGCAGGAGCAAGCTGTACGCCGCTGGTTCAATCCCTGAACGGAGCTAAGAAGCGATGACCTGGGTTTTATTGCGCGGACTGATGCGTGAACAAAGGCACTGGGAAAATTTTCCCGCACGGCTGGCTGCTGCGTATCCGGATGAAAGAATACTGACACCGGATTTCCCCGGCAATGGCAGCCGCTGGCAAGAAACCAGTCCGACCCGCATCAGCGCCATGACGGATTTTCTCAGAGAAGAACTGAAACGCGAAAATGCTGATCAGCAACCGGTCAGTGTGATTGCAATTTCACTGGGCGGCATGGTCGCCACCGACTGGATCAGCCGTTTTCCGCACGAAGTGCGCAGACTGGTGCTGATCAATACCAGCCTCGCCGGATATCATCCGTTTTACCGGCGGCTGAAGCCGGAAAATTATCCGGCCTTACTGGCTCAGCTGTGGCAACGTCAGCCTGCGCAAAGGGAGCGTTTATTACTGAGCCTGACCAGCCAGCATCATCAGCAAAATCCCGCTGTACTGGATCGCTTCAGCAGCTATGCGCAGGAATATCCGGTAACCCGTAAAAACGCCCTGCGCCAGCTCAGTGCGGCCATTCGCTTTCATGCGCCGCGGCAAACACCGGCAGTCCCTTTACTGATACTCGCAGGCGCCAAAGACCGGCTGGTTGACCCCGGCTGCAGCCTGAGTCTGGCGCAGCACTGGAAAGCCAGTTGCGCCGTCCACCCTGATGCCGGGCACGATTTACCGCTGGATGATCCGGACTGGATCATCCACCAGATACGTCAGTGGGCAAGTTCGCCCTGACTCAGTCAGCGCGGCGTTTAGCGGCCAGTGCATTTCCTGCGCGGCTGGCTGCAGGACGGCCAAGATGGGCCGAGATAAACTGCCCGGCATCCACAACCTGATCCAGATCGATACCGGTGCGTATACCCAGTCCGTGCAGCAAATACAGCACATCTTCCGTTGCCACATTACCGGTTGCCCCTTTGGCATACGGGCAGCCACCGAGACCCGCAACGCTGGAATGGAAAATGGTGACACCGGCTTCCAGACTGGCGTAAATATTCGCCAGTGCCTGACCGTAAGTATCATGGAAATGACCGGCAATTTGTGTCAGCGGAAATTCCGAAGACACGGTCTGCATCACTTGCTGTACATGGCGCGCGGTACCGGTACCAATGGTGTCCGCAATATCGATTTCATCACAGCCCAGATCACGCATACGGCGCACCACATCTGCCACCGCAGCAGGTGCAACGCTGCCCTGATACGGGCAACCGAAAGAACAACTGATACTGCCGCGCAGACGAATGCCATTTGCTTTGGCAGCCGCAGCCACATCCTGAAAACGGGCAATCGATTCTTCTATCGAACAGTTGATATTTTTTTGTGCGAAGGCTTCCGATGCGGAACTGAAAATCACTACTTCTGCGGCACCGGCAGCGAGCGCTGCTTCGAAGCCCTTCATATTCGGTGTCAGCGCAGAATAAATCGTGCCTTCACGACGGGTAATACCTGCCATCACTTCCGCTGAAGTCGCCATCTGCGGCACCCATTTCGGCGATACAAACGATGCCGCTTCAATGTTGGCAAATCCGGCATTACTCAGACGATTCACCAGCTCAATTTTGACTTCGGCAGGAATCGCTTCTTTTTCATTTTGCAATCCGTCGCGCGGGCCGACTTCCACCAGTTTGACGTATTCAGGTAAGGTCGCAGACATGATTTTCTCCGCTGAAATTTCAGGCTGCTGCCTGAATAATGGACTGATAAGCTTGCATCACTTGCTGCACACCCATCTCCAGACATTCGACCACAATCGCATGACCAATGGAAACTTCCAGAATGCCCGGAATCTGCAGGAAGCGTCCGAGATTTTCCAGATTCAGATCGTGACCGGCATTCACACCCAGTCCGGCATCCTGTGCGAGCTTCGCAGCATCAGCAAACCCCTGCCAGATTGCCGCATTTTCAGGCTGACCATAGGTTTCTGCGTACGGTTCGGTGTACAGCTCAACACGGTCGGCACCGAGTTCACGTGCAAAAGGAATATCTGCATTATCGTAATCAACAAATAAACTGCTGCGTATGCCGTGCGCACTGAGTTCTGCAATCACTTCACGCAATTGCTTTTCATGGCGGCGTAAATCCCAGCCATGATCCGAAGTCAGCTGACCCGGTTCATCCGGCACCAAAGTACATTGCGCCGGACGGGCTGCAATCACCACATCCATAAACTCACGTGTAGGATATCCTTCCACATTCAGTTCAACCCCGCGTGCCTGACACAATGCACCCAGGGTTTCCACATCGCTGTAACGTGCATGACGCTGATCAGGACGCGGATGCAGCGTAACGCCCGCCGCTCCCAGATCCAGACAACGTGCAGCAAACGCTGCCACATCCGGATAGTTGCGTCCGCGCGAATTGCGGATCAGCGCTACTTTATTAATATTCACTGATAACAAGGTCATGCTGCGATTTCCTTTCTGCTGCGGCCTGCAGGCAGGCCGCGTTCAACAATTAATGCGTTTGGGCAAAAGCCAGTAACTGTGCGCCTTCACTGACCTGGTCGCCGACCGCATACAGAATCTCGGCAATTTCACCGTCATGCGGTGCAGAGATCGTATGCTCCATTTTCATGGCTTCCATGATCAGCAAAGGTTCGCCTTTTTTCACGGCACGCCCTTTTTCTGTCATGACCGCAACGATTTTCCCCGGCATCGGTGCTGTCAGACGCCCGCCTTCGGCTTCGGCATCACCGGCATGTGCCAGCGGATCGTGATAATGCAATTCTGTATGCTGTCCACCCGTGAACACATGTACTTTCTCACCATCCCAGATCACTTCACCGCTGATCGTATGCGCATCCAGACTTAACTGAATCTGACCTGCTTGTGCTTGACGGATTTGCATCGCGCACTTTGTATCACCCGCCTGTAACTGATGCGCACCGCCGGCACCGTATTGCAGGCTGACCGCAATCTGCTGTTCTTCTTCGCTGAAATTCAGCGTGCGGATCAGCGGCAGATTCATACGCCAGCCGTGGCTGCTCTGCCACGGATCGGAACCGGCCTGCTGCTCGTTCTGTAACAAACCTGCCACTGCCAGCGCCAGCACTGCTGCTGTCGGTGGCACTGCTGCCGGGAACAGACTGTCGTGATGACGTTCGATCAGACCGGTATCCAGATCCGCCTGTGTGAACGGTGCGGAATGCATCAGCCGCGACAGGAAAGCGATATTCGTATGCAAGCCGACAATGCGGTATTGCGCCAGCGCCTGCCGCATACGCGCCAGTGCTTCGGTGCGGTCTTTGCCCCAGACTATCATTTTGGCGATCATCGGATCATAGAATGGCGAAATCGTATCGCCTTCACGGACACCGCTGTCGATACGGAAAGCAGCCGGTTCATTACCCTGCCCCAGACTGAATTCCACAGCTTCAGGCGTGCGCAGATATTTCAGTGTACCGATCGATGGCAAAAAGCCTTTTTCCGGATTTTCTGCGTAGATACGGGCTTCAATCGCATGGCCGTTGATCTGCAGTGCGGCTTGCTGAGCAGGCAGTTGTTCACCTGCTGCAACTCTTAACTGCCATTCAACCAGATCGGTACCGGTAATCATTTCAGTGACCGGATGCTCCACCTGCAATCGGGTATTCATTTCCATGAAATAGAAACTACCTTCCTGATTCGCGATAAATTCCACTGTTCCTGCACCGACATAGCCAACGGCACGTGCAGCAGCTACCGCAGCTTCACCCATCGCCTGACGACGTTCTGCAGTCATACCCGGGGCCGGTGCTTCTTCAATCACTTTCTGATGGCGGCGCTGCACCGAGCAATCACGCTCAAACAGATACACGCAATTGCCATGGGTATCTGCAAATACCTGAATCTCGATATGGCGCGGACGCTGCAGATATTTTTCCACCAGCACTTTATCGTCGCCAAACGAATTGATCGCTTCACGTTTGCACGAGGCCAGCGCATCCGCGAAATCTGCCGATTTTTCGACGACACGCATGCCTTTACCACCGCCACCGGCACTGGCTTTCAGCAATACCGGATAGCCGATTGCATCAGCCTGCGCATTCAGGAAGGCCGTATCCTGCTGATCTCCGTGGTAGCCGGGAACCAGCGGCACACCGGCTTTTTCCATCAGTGCTTTTGCGGCAGACTTACTGCCCATCGCATCAATCGCGCTGGCAGGCGGGCCGATAAAAACCAGCCCTTTTTCGGCACAAGCTTTTGCAAATTCCGCGTTTTCAGACAAGAAACCATATCCGGGATGAATCGCCTGCGCGCCGGTTGCCAGCGCCACTTCGATCAGCTTTTCTGCACGCAGATAGCTTTCTTTCGCTGCAGCAGGTCCAATGCACACTGCCTCATCGCAGACGGCGACGTGTTTTGCACCGGCATCTGCTTCTGAATAGACAGCAACCGTACGGATACCCATACGGCGTGCAGTAGCAGCAACACGGCATGCAATTTCGCCGCGATTGGCGATCAGGATTTTGGTAAACATGTATCTCGCTTTCTTTATCGTTATCTGGTTAGAAATGCTTTATCTCTTGCCTGCGTTAACCGGATCACAGCAGCTTGTGGCTGGTGAAATCCGGTTATCAGGGAACGAACCATCCGTGCGGATATTGATCAGAATCAGCTGCAGCTGCCTGATTTGCTTTCAATTTTGTTGCGGGTTTTCAGACCGAGCTTGTCCAGCAGAACGCGGTCGTCTTCGGCTTCAGGATTGTCGGTTGTCAGCAATTTGTCACCGTAGAAAATCGAATTCGCACCGGCGAGGAAACACATTGCCTGCACCGCTTCGCCCAGTTCGCGGCGGCCAGCGGATAAGCGGACACGTGCTTTTGGCATCGTGATACGGGCAACCGCAATCGTGCGTACAAATTCCAGCGGATCCAGCGGTGGCAAACCGTGTAATGGCGTGCCTTCGACCTGTACCAGATGGTTGACCGGCACGGATTCCGGATACGGATTCAGATTCGCCAGCTGAGAAATAAGACCTGCGCGCTGACGGCGGCTTTCACCCATACCGACGATACCGCCACAGCAAACTTTCAGACCCGCGCTGCGGACATGACCCAGCGTATCCAGACGATCCTGATATTCACGGGTGGAAATCACCTTGTCGTAAAACTCCGGCGCGGTATCAAGATTATGGTTGTAGTAATCCAGACCGGCGGCTGCCAGACGTTGCGCCTGTTCTTCTTTCAGCATACCCAGTGTGGCGCAGGTTTCCAGACCCAGTGCCTTGACTTCGCGCACCATGGTTTCGACTTTCTCGATGTCGCGGTCTTTTGGCGAACGCCATGCAGCCCCCATACAGAAACGAGTCGCACCGTTTTCACGGGCAGCTTTTGCTGCATCCAGCACTTCACGTACATCCAGAATTTTTTTCGCTTCGACACCGGTGTCGTAACGCGCGGCCTGCGGACAATAACCGCAATCCTCTTCGCAACCACCGGTTTTAATCGATAGCAGCGTCGCCAGCTCTACATCACCATCCGGGAAGTTAGCACGGTGCGTGGTTTGTGCCTTGTGCATCAGATCGGTAAATGGCAGGTCAAACAATGCCATCACTTCATCGACAGGCCAGGTTTCTGCTTCGATCTGGCGTACCGGAGCCTGAAAGTGCAGAGTTTGTTGATTTTCAGCTTGCATAGTTATTCCTTTACTTCAGTAAATTCAGATCCAGACAGGCACCGGCCTTAGCCCATGCCAGCGGCGCCGCATCGTGCAGACGCGGTATATGCCCAAGCATGGGCACATGTATCCGCTTCTGTAATGCTTCAATATTTTCAGCCTGAAACAGCATGGCGGTATCGACAGTATTTGCAACCCAGCCCGCCAGGCGCAGACCGCGTGCAGCAATCGCTTCCGCAGTCAGTAATGCATGATTAATACAACCCAGACGCATTCCTACCACCAGTATCACCGGCAAATTCAGTTGCTGCGCCAGATCAGCCGTACTCAGATCGTCCAGCAATGGCACATGAAAACCGCCGACACCTTCGACCATGACGGCGTCTGCATGCATTGTTGCCTGCTGATACGCCTGCACAATGACTTGCGGATCAAGCCGGACATTCTCCCGGGCGGCCACGATATGAGGAGCTGCCGGTGTTTGCATCAGATAGGGGCAGACTTCGGACTGGCTGCGTTTCACACTGGACGCCTGCATCAGGCTGTCCACATCCTCGTTATGCCATATACCGTCGCGCAATTCAGCACCGGACGCAATCGGCTTCAGTCCCAGACTGGAGATACCCTGCTGGCTGAAAGCCTGCAGTAAAGCGCTGGTGACAAAGGTTTTACCGATTTCCGTATCTGTGCCGGTAATAAAATAATCGTGTTGCCGCATACTCATGCCACCTCTGCAAAGCACTGAGCAATATATGCCATCTGGTTCATACGATTCATTGCCTGCACCAGCATATGCACATCCGCAATCTGATGCGCTGCGGTCAGCGTGACACGCAGACGTGCAGTTCCGACAGGGACTGTAGGCGGACGGATCGCACCAACCCAGTAACCCTGCTTCCTTAAAGTATCTGCCGCCTGCAGCATTGCCGCGTTTTCACCAATCACCACAGGCTGAATTGCCGTTTGCGAGGACAATAATGTCCAGTCGCGTAAATTCAGACCATTACTGAACATGCGGATCAGCTGACGTAAATGCTGACGACGTTGCTGTCCCTCATCACCGCTGATCAGCGCAATACTGGTTTGCAACGCATGTGCCAGTGCCGGTGCTGCAGCGGTGGTATAAATATACGGTCTGGCTTTCTGAATCAGCCACTCAATCACGGTCTCATGGGCTGCAACAAATGCGCCACCGACACCGGCGGCCTTACCAAGTGTGCCCATGTAAATCAGATTCGGCGAGCGCAAAGAAAAATGTTCCAGTACACCGCGTCCGTGCTCACCGAGCACGCCGAATCCGTGCGCATCATCAACCACCAGCCAGGCATCATATTGCTCGCACAAACGCAGCAAGGCTGGAATATCTGCAATATTGCCATCCATGCTAAATACACTGTCCGTCACCACCAGCTTTTTATGGCGGGTACACGCCTGCAATTGCTGTTCCAGCTGAGTCAGGTCACCATGACGGAATATCGATGTTTCGGCGCGCGAAAGACGTACCGCATCAATGATCGATGCATGATTCAGCTCTTCAGAAAATACTGCAGCATCTTTACCGCTGAGCGCCGTAATCACTGCCAGATTCGCCATATAACCAGTGCAGAAATACAATGCCCGCGCCTGATCGATGCACGGCGACATCCACGCTGCCAGTTGCTCTTCAAGTGCAGCGTGTGCGCGGCTGTGACCACTGATCAGATGCGATGCGCCACTGCCTGCGCCGTATTTGGCTGCACCTTCCTGCAAGGCTTGTACAACAGCCGGATGCGTTGCGAGACCCAGATAATCATTACTGCAGAAACCGAGTAAATTCTGCCCGTCAGTTTTATAGTGCGCGCCGCGCACCTGATCCACCGTGCGACGCTGACGCAGCAAGTGCTGCTCATCCAGTTCATTTAACTGCGCTTGCAAATCCTGCAGCAGAGGCATCCCTGCTGCTTCCGGAACTGCAGCCTGTACGGCCTGCTGTTCTCGCTTCATACTAAAACCTCGTGTAAAACCTGTTTCGTGGTACTGGCCAGCCACTGAATTTCTTCACTGTTCATCACATACGGCGGCATCAGATACACCGTATTCCCGATCGGACGGATCAGACATTCGTGCTGCAGCGCCGTCGTAAAAAACCGTCTGGAGAAATCACGGCTCTGCTCTGCTGTTGTCTGCACATCAAACGCGAGTATCATGCCGCGCTGACGTAAATGCTTTACTTCAGGCATTGCGGCGAACGGTGCAAACGCAAACGATAACTCCTGTGCTTTCAGTACATTGCTCTGCAAAACCTGATCTTCTTCAAAAATATCCAGCGTCGCCATTGCAGCGCGGCATGCCAGCGCATTGCCGGTATACGAATGCGAATGCAGAAAACCGCGCCGTATATCCTGGTCATAGAAGGCCTGATATACAGTATCCGTCGTCATCACCAGACTCAGCGGCAAATAACCACCGCTGATGCCTTTGGACAGCGTGATAAAGTCCGGCCAGATTTCCGCCTGTTCACAGGCAAAAAAAGTACCTGTACGTCCGCAACCCACTGCAATTTCATCGGCTATCAGATGAATCTGATAGCGGTCACACAAACGGCGCAAGCCCTGCAGATAGGCAACATCGTACATCGCCATACCGGTAGCACACTGTATCAGCGGCTCAACAATAATGGCGGCAATGCGGCCTTCACGCTGCAGCATCAGCGCTTCCGCTTCTGCCAGCGCACGCTCTGCGACTTGCAACGCGGTTTCACCTTCTGCTGCCTGACGCGCATCCGGCGAGGCGATCACATGTGCTCTCTGCAGCATAGGACCATACGCTTCCCGGAATAAACTGACATCCGTTACCGCCAGCGCACCAACGGTTTCACCGTGGTAACTGCCTTTCAGACAGATAAATTCCTGCTTTTCCGTGTTGCCATGATTGCGCCAGAAATGAAAACTCATCTTCAGGGCAATTTCCGTCGCTGATGCACCGTCCGATGCATAAAAACAATGACCAAGCTGGTGATTCGTCAGCGCGGATAAGCGTTCTGACAACTGAATCACCGGTTCATGTGTGAAACCGGCCAGCATCGCGTGCTCTAACTGATCGAGCTGTTGCTTGAGAGCATTACCAATACGCGGATTAGCATGACCGAACAGATTGACCCACCAGGAGCTGACTGCATCGTAATAACGCTTGCCATCCATGTCATACAGCCACGGACCACGTCCGTGACTGAGAGGGATCAGCGGCATACTTTCGTGATGCTGCATTTGGGTACAAGGGTGCCAGACTGACTGCAGACTGCGTGCTACCCAGGATTGCTGTGTATTCAAGGTGACTTCCTGCCTCCGGCGGCACTGTGAGCATTTACTTTGATCACCGGAACCGCCTTTTTCATCAAGACCCGTATTGTATGCGAGTTTTCCTGCCATCCCTGAGCGACACCGGCTTTTACCGCCCGCCGTCAGGAACTACGGCGTATTTCCTGACAAAAGGCAGGATTCCCGCTACAACCGGTTCTTCACAGACTCAGCTTAACCAGCCCGGCTTACGTTTTTCCAGAAAAGAACGTACGCCTTCCCGCCCTTCATCTGATGCGCGGATTTCGGCAATGCCTTTGACCGTTGCAGCAACCAGCTCAGGTGTCAGCGTCTGACCAGCAACTGTTTGCACCAGACGTTTCGCTTGCATTACTGCATTCGGACTGTTAGCACTGATCTGACGCACCAGTTCGGTCACTTTTTCGTCCAGCAATTCCGGCGTCACCAGTTCGTGGATCAGACCGCAGGCCTTTGCCTGTTGCGCACTGAAGCGTTCAGCCGTCACAAAATAGCGACGTGCAGCCTGTTCACCCATCGCACGAATCACATACGGAGAAATCGTGGCAGGGATCAGACCGAGTTTCACTTCAGATAAGCAGAAATTCGATGTATCGGCCGATACAGCAATATCGCAGGCCGCCAGTAAGCCCATACCACCGGCGTAGCAATCGCCCTGCACGCGGGCAATGACTGGCTTGCTGCAGTGGTAAATTGCACTCAGCATCGCAGCAAGCTGACCGGCATCGGCAAGATTTTCCTCATAGGTATAATCCGCCATCTTCTTCATCCAGTTCAGATCCGCGCCGGCGCAAAATGCCGGCCCGTTTGCTGCCAGAACAACGACTCTGACGGACGGGCCACTGTCCAGCGACTGAAAAACCTGTGTCAGTTCGGCGATTGTAGTTTCGTTAAACGCATTTCTGACATCGGGACGGTTCAGTGTCACTGTGGCCAGAAATCCCTCGCGCTTTAATTCCAGTGTTTCGAATGTCATGTTCTTATCCTGTCCGGCATTACATGCGGAAAATACCAAAACGCGCATCCGGAATCGGTGCGTTCAGTGCGGCGGATAACCCCAGCCCCAGCACCATACGGGTATCTGCAGGATCGATCACACCATCGTCCCACAAACGTGCGGACGCATAATACGGATGCCCCTGCGCCTCGTACTGATCTTTGATCGGTTGTTTGAATGCCGCTTCCTCTTCGGCACTCCAGCTGCCGCCTTTTGCTTCGATACCATCGCGACGCACGGTTGCCAGCACACTTGCTGCCTGCTCACCGCCCATCACGGAAATACGCGCATTCGGCCACATCCACATGAAGCGCGGCGAGTATGCGCGGCCGCACATGCCATAATTACCCGCGCCGAAACTGCCGCCGATAATCACTGTGAATTTCGGCACATTCGCAGTTGCCACCGCCGTCACCATCTTCGCGCCGTTACGTGCGATACCTTCATTTTCGTATTTGCGGCCGACCATAAAGCCGGTGATATTCTGCAGGAACACCAGCGGAATCTTGCGCTGGCAGCACAGTTCAATGAAGTGCGCACCTTTCAGTGCAGATTCGGAAAACAGAATACCGTTATTCGCAATAATCCCGACCGGCATGCCATGGATATGCGCAAAGCCACAAACCAGCGTCGTACCGTAGCGCGCTTTAAATTCATCAAACTGAGAGCCGTCAACAATACGGGCAATCACTTCACGCACATCAAATGGCTTACGGGTATCCGCAGGAATCACACCGTACAGCTCGGAAGAAGGATACAGTGGCTCCTCAACCGGACGGGTCACGACAGTTTGCGGTTTCTGACGGTTCAGATTCGAAACAATCGTGCGTGCCAGTGATAAAGCGTGCGTATCGTTTTGTGCCAGATGATCCGCGACACCGGACAGGCGGGTATGCACATCACCACCGCCCAGATCTTCTGCACTGACCACCTCACCGGTTGCCGCTTTGACCAGCGGCGGGCCGCCGAGGAAAATCGTACCCTGATTTTTAACGATAACAGATTCATCGCTCATCGCCGGCACATACGCCCCACCAGCGGTACAGGAGCCCATAACGACTGCGATCTGCGGTATGCCTTTGGCAGACATATTTGCCTGATTGTAAAAAATCCGTCCGAAGTGATCGCGATCCGGGAATACTTCATCCTGATTCGGCAAATTGGCACCACCGGAATCCACCAGATAAATACAAGGCAGGTTGTTTTGCTCAGCAACTTCCTGTGCACGCAGATGCTTTTTAACCGTCATCGGATAATACGTACCGCCTTTGACCGTCGCATCATTACAGACGATCACACATTCCTGTCCGGCAACACGACCAATACCGGTAATCACGCCTGCAGATGGTGCTGCATCCTGCCCGTTTTTCTCCTGATACATGCCGTAAGCAGCCAGCTGAGAAAATTCCAGAAACGGCGTTCCCGGATCGAGCAGCATTTGAACACGGTCGCGCGGCAATAATTTCCCGCGATTCAAATGCTTCTGACGTGCTTCCGGACCTCCGCCTTCGGCAATTTTTGCAATTTTCTGTTTGAGGTCATCCACCACACGCTGCATCGCTTCAGCATTCAAGCGGAAATCTTCAGAACGGGCATTCAGTTTGGATTCGATAATCGCCATTTTGTCTCTGTGTATTTATCTGAGTCTGACTGACAAGGATTGCCTGTCAGTTACCAAGGCCTGCGGAAGATCAGTTTCCTTCGGCCTGTTACCATTACTTCGCGGGAAAACGGCCATCTACGTAATACCAGCGTCCGTCATAGCGCACAAAGCGACTGACTTCATGCAAACGGTAAGCCTTCCCTGCAATTTTGTAGCGCGCCACAAATTCCACACTCGCTTCATCGCCGCCCGGTACGTGCTTCTTCACTTCGAGGCCAAGCCATTGTGTTGCATCTTCATGAGTAATCTGCTCTTTTGGGCAGGTACGCTCATCCCAGCTCAGGCGCAGATACGCTTCGTTGCCGAGCGTATACGCGGTATAACGCGAGCGCATCAGTGCCTCTGCATCCGGTGCAATTGCGGTACCGCTGATATATGGTCCGCAACAATGATCCAGCGACTTACCCGAGCCACAAGGACAAGCATTTGTTACTTGCTTTACTGCTTTTTGCTTCATACGTTTTGTTTTCTTTCTTTTTGCACCACCGGTGCACCGGCAGCCTTCCAGGCACCGAATCCACCGTCGATATGTGCAACCTTTTCCAGTCCCATTTCCAGCAGGGTTCGTGTGGTCAGCGCACTGCGCCAGCCTGCGGCACAGAATAAAATGAATTCTTTGTTTTCGCCGAAGACCGGTTTGAAATAAGGCGACTCCGGATCTACCCAGAATTCAATCATGCCGCGCGGCGCATGAAATGCCCCCGGCACCATTCCTTCACGTTCGAGTTCCCGAATATCGCGCACATCAATCAGTTGTATATTCGGATCATCGAGCCGGGACATCACTTCAGCAACACTGTAGGTACGAATCATTGCTGTTGCTTCATCTACCAGTTGTTTATAGCCTTTTTTCATCGCACGTCTCCTCCGTTAATATTTCACTTCAGAAGCTTCCCTGAGCCAGCCATCGCTCCACCTGCGGCAGGCGGTCATTTCCCCAGAACGACTCTCCGTCAACCACTATCCACGGCGCACCGAAGATACCGCGTGCGATTGCGGTTTCGCACTGCTCGCGTAAAGCATCTTTCCAGTGCGAATCAGCGCAGGCAGCGACTGCAGAATGAGCATCCAAGCCCAGCCCGCTGACGATATCAGCCAGCCATACGGGATCGTTCACCGGTACATCGCCGTTAAAATATGCTGAAGTCACCCGGCGCACAAATTCACCCGTCATCTGCGGTGCCTGCTGCTTCAGCCACAGACAAACACGTGCAGTGTTGTGTGTACTGACGGGGAAATTATCGGGCAAACGCAGACTCAGTCCTGCAAACCGTGCCGACCTTTCAAAATCATGGCGGAAATAATTTGCCATCACCGGCGGCCGCATTGTCAGGGGACCTGATCCGGTTTCCCGGAATACCGCGCCAAGTAATACCGGTTGCCAGTCCACTGTACGCCCGTAACGCGCAGCCAGTTGCTCAACCGACTGTGCTGCGATGTATGCGTAAGGTGAAACAAAGTCAAACCAGAACTCGATTGCCTGCATCATGATCCCCTTTTACGGTTTTTCAGAAACCTGCTGCGATTACATGGAATTTACGAATTACGCCAGTGCACGGGAAATCAGTATTTTCTGAATTTCCGAAGTTCCTTCATAAATCTGACACACGCGAACATCACGATAAATCCGCTCAACCGGAAAATCGCTGACGATGCCATAGCCACCGTGAATCTGTATCGCTTCTGAGCAAACGCGCTCTGCCATTTCAGAAGCAAACAATTTCGCCATTGCAGCTTCTTTCAGACAAGGCTTGCCTGCATCTTTCATACTTGCTGCATGCCAGATTAACTGACGGGCAGCTTCAAGGCGCGTCGCCATATCGGCCAGTTTGAACTGTATTGCCTGATGTTCAAATATCGGTTTTCCAAAGCTCTGACGATCTTTTGCGTAACTCAGGGCCGCTTCAAAAGCGGCGCGTGCCATACCGACCGATTGCGAAGCAATACCGATGCGTCCACCCTCCAGGCCGGACAAGGCGATCTTGTATCCCATACCTTCCTGTCCGATCAGATTCTCTGCAGGAATGCGGCAGTTTTCAAAAATGATCTGAGCAGTATCCGAGGAATGTTGTCCCATTTTATGTTCGAGACCCGCAACAACATATCCCGGTGTGTTGGTTGGCACCCAGAAAGCACTGATACCTTTTTTACCGGCAGCCTTGTCGGTCACTGCCATCACAATCGCAACATCGGCATGTTTACCGCTGGTGATAAATTGCTTCACACCATTGAGTACGTATTCATCACCTTCGCGCTTCGCAGTCGTCTTCAGATCGGCTGCATCACTGCCCGCGTGCGGCTCGGTCAGACAAAATGCACCGAGCATGTCACCTTTTGCCAGCGGCACCAGCCATTGCTGTTTCTGCGCTTCGCTGGCATACATCATGGCGATGCTGCACACCGGGCAGTTATTAACTGATACCACCGTCGATGTACCGCCGTCACCGGCCGCAATTTCTTCGATAACCAGCGACAGCGACAGATAATCCATGCCTGCACCGCCATACTGTTCCGGAACGGCAACGCCGTAAGCACCGAGCTGCGCCAGCTCTTTCAGCTCTTTAGCCGGGAAATGATGTTCTTTGTCCCAGCGGGCAGCGTTTGGTGCAATGTTTTCCTGCACATAGGCGCGAATCGCGTCGCGGATCATTTCATGTTCTTCACTGAGGTTCATGCGTATTCCTGAAGAAAAATTTCTGATTACCAGCGCAAAGGCTGATGATGAATGGCATCAATAAACTGACCATGGTCTTCACGGGTCAGCGCAGCAATGGTGCGCCGTATAGCCTGCACACCCTCAGTCACATCAAGGTCGGCACCAGCGCCACCCATATCGGTTTTCAGCCAGCCCGGATGAATCGCAGCACAGATACTGGACTGAGTCTGCAATGAAACATCGCGCAATACCGAGTTCAGCGCTGCTTTACTGGCGCGGTACAACCAGCCTGCACTGTTCTGCCGCATTTCTATCGAAGCCATTACCGACGACACTGCAATCAGCTTGCCACCTGCGGCATCCGTCATCGGCAGCAGCATCGGTAAAAGACGCATTGCAGCCAGTACATTGGTTTGCATGACACGATCAAACGTTTGCTGATCCGGCGCCTGTAATCCGCTGGTATGCGGGCCGTAAACACCTGCATTCAGAATTGCGAGATCCGGTTTTTCATCATCCAGATGCCAGCCTGCACCTGCGCAATCTGTCAGCGATGTCACATCCAGTTTGAACGCCTCACATCCGGAATGGCGCAACCCCTGCAGATCTGCTTCGGTTCTTGCCGTCGCCAGTACACGCCAGCCATCTGCGACATATTGTCTTGCCAGTTCCGCACCGATGCCACGTGATGCGCCGATAATAAGAGCTGTTGCCATTTGCACTATTCCTGAACTATCGCTGCGGCACTGAAGGCCGCAGCGTTTCTGTAAACAATTATCTGAATAATCAGATCAGTTCAATCGCAACAGCCGTACCTTCACCACCACCGATACACAGGGAAGCAACACCGCGTTTTTTGCCGTACTGACGCAGCGCGCCAATCAGGGTCACGATGATACGGGCACCGGATGCGCCGATAGGATGGCCCAGCGCACATGCGCCACCGTGCACATTGACTTTCTCATGCGGAATATTCAGTTCACGCATTGCCGCCATCGGTACTGCCGCAAATGCCTCGTTGATTTCGAACAGATCAACGCTGTCCACATCCCAGCCTGTTTTTGCAAACAGCTTTTGCATTGCGCCAACCGGCGCCGTTGTGAACCAGCCCGGTTCCTGCGCATGGCTGGCATGACCGGCAATACGTGCCAGTGGTGTCAGACCCAGTTCACGGGCTTTGGATTCCTTCATCAGTACCAGCGCTGCTGCGCCGTCATTGATCGAGGAAGAAGATGCAGCGGTGATCGTGCCGTCTTTTTTGAATGCCGGTTTGAGTGCAGGAATTTTGTCCAGTTTGGCTTTCAGCGGACCTTCATCTTTGCTGATGACAGTATCGCCACCGCGGCCGGAAACTGTCACAGGTGCGATTTCCCAGTCGAACTTGCCTTCATTCTGTGCATTCTGCGCACGCTTCACAGAAGCAATGGCGAATGCATCCTGCTCTTCGCGTGTAAAGCTGTATTTAGTTGCACATTCTTCGGCGAACGTGCCCATAGAACGGCCTTTGTCATACGCATCTTCCAGCCCATCCAGCATCATGTGGTCATACATCATGCCGTGACCGATACGGTAGCCACCACGCGCTTTCGGGATCAGGTAAGGTGCATTAGTCATGGATTCCATACCACCGGAAACCAGCACTTCATTACCACCGGCCATAATGGCGTCGTATGCCATCATGGTAGTTTTCATGGCAGAACCACACATTTTCGACAGTGTTACCGCACCGGTGGAAACCGGCAAACCAGCTGCCAGCAAAGCCTGACGTGCAGGTGCCTGACCCTGACCTGCCATCAGGCAGTTACCGAACAAAACTTCTTCCACCAGTTCAGGTTTCACACCTGCGCGCTCAACCGCAGCACGAATTGCCACTGCGCCGAGCTGGCTGGCGGTCAGGGAAGAAAAATCGCTCTGGAATGCACCCATCGGGGTACGGGCTGCACCTACGATTACGATAGCGTCTGACATGATGTTCTCCTGTTATTTGGATCTGAAAAAAGAGCATTGCTGCCCGGTTTATTTATATCTGTTGAAAACGGATTTCCTGCGGATAAGGGAAAATATCTTCCACCTTGCCCTGCTGAATACGCGCCTGTTTCTGCTGCCAGTATTCCGGTGTCAGCAAATCTGCATGGTGTTGCAGGAAAAAGCGTCTGACTTGCGGATTGCCCAGCAGGAAGCTGCCGAACTGTTCCGGGAATACATCATTTTTTGCGACCGGATACCAGGGTTCGGCCGCCATTTCATCCTCTTCATTACGCGGTGCCGGAATACGACGGAAATGACAGTCCGTGATGTATTCGATTTCGTCATAGTCGTAAAACACAACGCGGCCATGGCGCGTAACACCAAAATTTTTATACAGCATGTCGCCGGGAAAAATATTCGCTGCAATCAGGTCTTTGATTGCGTTGCCGTACTCACGTACGCCGTGCTCCATCGCTGCCAGATCACCACGCTGTTCGGCTTCTGTCAGCCAGATATTCAGCGGCGTCATACGGCGTTCGATATACAAGTGCCGGATCACAATTTCATCACGTGTTACTTCCAGCAGCGAAGGTGCGTAGCGCTGAATTTCCGCCAGCAATTCTTCAGAGAAACGGGAGCGCGGAAATGCGACATCAGAATATTCCAGCGTATCGGCCATACGGCCAACGCGGTCATGATTTTTGACCAGTTGATACTTTTCCTGTACCAGTTCGCGCGTGGTTTCTTTCGGTGGCGGAAAGCTGTCTTTGATCAGCTTGAACACATACGGAAATGAAGGCAGGGCAAACACTAGCATCACCAGCCCACGAATACCGGGAGCTGCAGCGATCTGATCGGAAGAGTATTTCAGGTGGTGCAGAAAATCGCGGTAGAACAAGTTTTTGCCATGCTTTTGCAAACCCAGCATCGTGTAAATTTCGCTGCGCGGTTTGCGCGGCAGGATGCTGCGGACGAATTGCACATACGCACTGGGCACTTCCATGTCCACCATGAAGTAAGCACGTGTGAAAGAAAACAGAATGGTGATCTGCATCGCTTCGGTCAGCACCGTATCCAGCACCAGTCTGCCTTTCTGACGATGCATGACAGGAATCACAAACGGATAATCGCGGTTACCGTTGATGACTTTTCCGATGATGTAAGCCGCTTTATTTCTGAAAAATAAATTAGCAAGCACCTGAATCTGATGATTAGGCTCCAGTTTATCCTGGCCAAAGCAGGACAATAAACGCGCCTCCACCAGTGCGACATCACGGTCTAAATCCTCAAACTCTGCCTGCAGGCGAAAATTCGTCACAATACGGCGCAGCGTAAAACGCAAACCATCAGTCGCCGGGTAATACACGCGATACGTCGGCGGCGTATCGTCCTGCTCTATGTATTCCGTGGCCGTGGCGGGCCGGACAAAAATGAAATCGTTGTGGTAGTAGTGACGATTCAGTAATTTGGTGCAAACGGAGTTGAAAAACGTTTCCGCCAGTTCCGGACGCAGATGGTCTGTCAGCAAACCCATATAGTGCAGTTTGATTTCACGCCAGACCTGATCCGTCAGATCTGCCGGATCATATTCATCTTCCAGAATCTGAACACATTCGCGCACGCGTTTTTCATAAAACTGAATACGGTCACGCGCGTTGTTCTGAAACGTTTGCCATTCTCCGCGCGCGAACAGCGCTGCGGCAGCCTGACTGATTTCGCGGAATAAGCGGTAATGCTTGTCAAAACCATCGAGTATCGTCCGCGCGATATCAAACGCGATCTGTGACGACAACATTTTAGGGAAATGCGGCTGCGACATACGGAGCTCCGGTTAAGGTAACAATGATTGCCACGATAACAGGCACATCTGCATCACAGTTTGCTGACGCAGTAAGTGCCCTGCTGAAGATCGTTTGCTATCCATTTTCTGCAATCCGGCTGGACTGCGCCGGCGTGCCGTTGCAGAAGCGTCGGATAACAGTGTCATGTGCAACATGGGCATGATCTCAGATACCTCGTGATTAAACACGGAAAACCGGAACAGGAACAGCAGCCGCCGTTCCTGTAAAGCGCGATCAGCGGGTTTCTGCGAACAGTTCGCGGCCGATCAGCATGCGGCGGATCTCGCTGGTACCTGCACCGATTTCGTACAGTTTGGCATCACGCCACAGACGGCCTGCAGGGTATTCATTGATGTAACCGTTACCGCCCAGCGCCTGAATAGTTTCACCCGCCAGCCAAGTCGCTTTTTCAGCGGAAAACAGAATCGCGCCAGCCGCATCTTTACGCAGCGCACGGATTGCATCCGGGTTATCAGCACGGTCGCATGCCTGCCCAACTGCATACACATAAGCTTTGCTGGCCATCATGGTGGAATACATATCCGCAATCTTGCCCTGCATCAGCTGGAATTCACCGATAGACTGACCGAATTGTTTGCGGTCGTGGATGTACGGTACGGTGACATCCATACAGGCTTGCATAATACCCAGCGGACCGCCGGACAACACAGCACGTTCGAAGTCCAGACCGGACATCAGCACGTTAACACCTTTACCAACGCCACCCAGCACGTTTTCTGCCGGTACTTCACAGTCTTCAAACACCAGTTCGCCAGTGTGGGAACCGCGCATACCCAGCTTGTCCAGTTTCTGAGCAACGGAAAAGCCTTTAAATCCTTTTTCGATCAGGAAAGCAGTGATACCGCGCGGACCGGCTTCCAGATCGGTTTTTGCGTACACCACCAGCGTATCTGCGTCTGGGCCGTTGGTGATCCACATTTTGCTGCCGTTCAGCACATAGCGGTCGCCTTTGAGATCAGCACGCAGTTTCATGCTGACGACGTCGGAACCGGCATTCGGTTCAGACATCGCAAGCGCGCCGATATGCTCACCGGAGATCAGTTTCGGCAGGTATTTTTGTTTTTGTTCTTTAGTGCCGTTACGTTTGATCTGGTTCACGCACAGATTTGAGTGTGCGCCGTAAGACAAGCCAACAGACGCGGAAGCGCGGGAAATTTCTTCCATGACGATGATGTGGGCCAGATAGCCCATATTCGCACCACCGTATTCTTCGCTGACGGTCATACCCAGTACGCCGAGGTCACCCATTTTTTTCCACAGATCCATAGGGAACTGGTCGGTGCGGTCAATTTCGGCGGCACGTGGCGCAATTTCGGCAGAGGCAAACTGTTGCACCGCCTCGCGCAGTGCTGCAATGTCGTCACCGTGCTGAAAGCTTAAACCGGGTAAATGGAGCATGTCTTCCTCGCTGTCTGGTTAGATTCTGGTTATGACCACCGGGCGGCAGGATCACTGTCCGCAGCAGTGGCTGATACGGGTCTGCTGTGCTTACAGCAGTAAAACGAAAATCATACGTCTAATTGACGTTAACGTAAACGTCAATTTACCACGTCCGGCGACTGCCGCGAAAGCATAAGCTCAGCTGTGCCTGCCGGACGACAGAAAAATAGCAATTTACCATCCTCATGCAGCATTGCCGCTGTGCACCTGTTGCAGTAACTGATGGCTTTTCTCTTCATGTGTCCGGATTTCATCGAGCATGATTTCGATATCTTCACGCTGCTGCTCCAGCGTCGCACGATGACGTGCCAGTACCTCCAGAAAACTCTTCAGCTGCGCTTCCGTGTCTTTCGGCGACTGATACATTTCGATGAGCGCCTTGATATCCGACAGGCTCAGGCCCAGTCGTTTACCGCGCAGTGTCAGCTTCAGATGGGTGCGGTCGCGCGATGTGTAGACGCGATTGCGGCCATTCGGGCCTTCACGTGCCGGACTGAGTAAGCCCTGGTCTTCGTAAAAGCGGATTGCACGCGGAGTAATGTCGAACTCACGTGCCAGTTCAGTGATGGTATACGTCGCCATAGAGGTAAAACACAGTTACGAAAGGATGAAAAAAGCCGGAAACCGGTGTACATTCTGGTTTCAGTTTACGTAAACGTCAATTTGAGAATCAAGGCATTGTAGGCGATTCGTCCTGCCGCCTGCCGATATTTTTGCCATTCAGGCACCGACTCTGAGAAATTCGCATGAACCCGCTGGAACAGCAACTGCACTACCCTTTTGGCGATACCCTGCCTGCCCGTGGCCGCACTCTGGAAGTAGCACCCGGCGTGCTGTGGTTGCGCATGGAATTACCATTTGCACTGAACCACATCAATCTGTGGCTGATTGATGACGAACTTGAAACGCCGAATGGCCGTCAGCGCGGCTGGACGGTAGTGGACTGCGGCATCGCCAGCGACACGACCCGTGATGCCTGGGAAATCCTGTTTGCCAGCGCACAGGAATTGCTCGGCGGACGTCCTGTGCTGCGGGTACTGGTCACCCATTGTCATCCGGATCATGTCGGGCTTGCTGACTGGCTGTGCCAGTTGTGGAATGCACCGCTGTGGATGACTGCGGGAGAATACGCATTTGCCCGCATGATGTCTGCCGGATTGCCGGGTGCCGATGGTTCAGCGATGTTCCCGCATTTCCGTCGCCACGGCCTGACCAGCCCTGAAATGGAAAGCCGGATTCAGGAGCGTAAGACGTATTACTCAAGGCTGGTGCCGACTGTTCCGGTTGCCTATCATCGCTTGCAGGAAGGCATACCACTGCAAACCGGCAACTTCCGCTGGCAGATCATTACCGGTTTCGGCCATTCGCCGGAACATGCCTCTCTGTATTGCGCGGAACGGAATGTCCTGATTTCCGGCGACATGCTGCTGCCGCGCATTTCCACCAATGTTTCGGTATTTGCGATTGAACCGGAAGCTAATCCGGTGGCGCAGTATCTGGATTCCCTGCGTAAATATGAAAGCTTGCCTGACGACGTACTGATCCTGCCCTCGCACGGCAAGCCATTCCGCGGCCTGCATACCCGAATTCAACAGCTGCGTGATCATCATGCAGAACGACTGGAAGAAGTGCGTCAGGCTTGCCGCGAACCGCAATCTGCCTGCGATATCGTACCGGTGATGTTCCGCCGTCCGCTGGATGCCCATCAACTGACTTTTGCGATTGGCGAAGCACTCGCGCACTTGCATTACTTGTGGTTTGCCGGCGAACTGGAGCGCAGTACCGGCAGTGACGGTGTGATCCGTTTCGTCATGCGTTCGCGCTGAGGCCCACTGTCTTCGCGGGCGTTGGCGATTTACTGTGCAGGAGTCTGCAAAAGCAGGTGTGCGTCGAAGTAATACAGCTCACGGTCGTACCGGCTGTAAATACCAAGATCGGTACCGTAAATCAGCTCGACTTCCACCAGATCACGGTAAGCCATTTCCGGAACACGGGCGACCACGGCTTTTGCCAGTTTCAATGCCAAACCGCTGCTGAGTACCCGGTTTTCTTTCAGAATCACTTTGAGGGTCAGACGATCCGTCTGACGCGAAGGACGCACACCAGTGCCTTCACTGATGCCGGCATAACGGACCTGAGAAAAATCCAGCATCACTTGCTGTGCGCGGCTGACGCTGGTCTCCGGCAATTCTGAGCTGTCCCAGCGCAACAAAAACGGTGCTGCACCCGATAACAGTAACCAGCCCGCCAGTACTTTCATATGCCGGCCTGAAAACGCAGGCAATGTGAGACAGGGCGTATCCGCGACCCGCCGGACCACCACCGTATTGCTCAGAATTTCATGATATCCGCGATGTGCAGGGCGATTCAGCAGCCATAAATAGACATTTGCCCCCAGACCAGCCAGTGTCAGCCCCTGCATCAGACGCGCAGCGAATGCATCGCCCGGTAAAGGTAACTGAAAACCGGAACAAAACCACGGCAAGCCGAATAAGCATGCCCGTAAAAAAGACTGTCCGGTACGTAAGGGACTCCCGTCGGCAGAAACACAGCGCAAACCGAACAAACGCTGACCGGGTGAACAACCTGTCAGCGCTTCCGTCAATGCAAAATACAGGCAGGCCGCCGTAAAACCTGCGACACGCGCCAGTGCACCCAGTTGATCAAACGCTACTCCGGGTATTCTGCACAGCAACCAGCCCAGCAAATACAGCAGAAGCAGATCCACTGCAAACGCCGGAAGGCGCAGCCAGACAGCGGGAATCGGGAAGGCAGGAGCGGTAGCCATGATGAGAGTGAGTACTGACAAAACAAACTGGAATGCACCTTACTCCCACCATATAAAAATGGCAAACTTTTTCCTACCGCTGTTGCAGTTGTAAGCCGGGCTGTGGTGCGGGCAAGACACAGCGCTGACCTCCGTTCAGGAATGCAAAAACGGTTCCCGTGATCAGTTGCTCCATCGCGGAACTGAGGCTGCGTCCGCCAAAATGACTATGTGTCGCTTCATCAATCACCCCCAGCCATTTACAACCGGGCGGCATTTCTGCAAAAGCTTCGGTACGGCTTTGCCACGACTGCCCGCCCAGTTCGGCATCGCGTGTACCCGTCATCATCAGCACAGGCTGACGTATAGCTGACCAGGCATGTGCAGGGAAAATCAGCCCCGATCCCTGTGGTGACATTGCAACATAACGGTCGAAACGGCGTTCACCACGCACTCCCACTAGATTTTCAGCACCGGCTTCTATCATGGTGGTCGCCGCACCCATAGAGTGTCCGAGTAAGACAGCTTCGCCCTGCGGACAACGCTGACGCGCCCAGTCTTTTGCCAGACCGATCTCTTCCAGCCGCGTGCGGTAAGCTGCACTGTCTGTCACCATCTGCGTCAGTGCCTCGTTCGGTTTATTGCGCAGCAAAGAACGCCCCAGTACACGCGTACCGCTTTCCTTATGTGCCGGCACCACAGTCAGCCAGCCTTGTCGGGATAAGGCATCTGCGAGATAGGCATACCCTTTTTCCGATCCACCGGCACCGTGGGAAATCACGGCAACCCCCTTGCAGGCGGCTTCGGGAATGTATGCCATTGCCGGAATCTGCTGACGATCCGCACGCAGTAGTTTCAGCGACTCAGCCGCCATCGCAGGCAATGCTGTGGTCATATAAAGCAACGGTAAAACACAACAACGCATCATGAATTTCTTCCGCATATCATCTCTCCTGAATTGCATCATTCAGCACAGTGTGCCATGCGATCTGCATGCTAAAGTAACACCTTGTTTCTGCTTGTATGACTTCCTTTATGCACACCATCTGCAGTATGTTCTCCGCAATCAGTCTGGACGGATTTCTGACGCGTGAAGACGGATCGCAAGACTGGCTGGCCAGTGTGGCGAGCGCAAGTCATGACTACGGCTACCGGCAATATCTGTCGTCCACAGACGCGATGCTGATCAGCTATGCAGATATGAAATCTTTATTGTCAGCTGGCATACCTGTTCCTGATACCTGCTTCGTTTATACGGAGGAGCAACTGCCCGCAATCGCGGCGGGGAAATTGCCATCTGCTATCCGCCTGATACAAGGCAATGCAATCAGCGCATTACAACAAATCAGTACATCCGGATTCCGTAATATTGCCGTCGAGGGACAGGAAGCAATACAGGCCTTACTCAGTGAAAGCCTGATTTCACGGATGACACTGACGCTGGCTCCGGTGTTGCTGGGTAAAGGTATCCGACTGTTCGGCGAGCTGACCGAAGATCAGTACTGGCAACTGCAAAGCAGTCAGGCTTTCGATGATGGCTTGATCCAACTTTGTTACGAACAGTCTTTGTAAAAACTGAATTTTCTGAATCTGCACCAGATTAGTATCTATTGGCTAAACACAAGCATCAACTTCCGGAAAACTTTCTCCGCATCCGAATATCAACATCATTTTTTTGGAAAATATCCTTCTTAATCATCTCATTTTGTAACAATGTATTTACAAACATGGTTTTGAATTTCCAAAAAACAACTGTGTGTCAAAACGTAATATGTGTCGTTTTACTAATTTTAGCCATTTAGCATTGCTGCTTTCTGCATAGTCTAAATACTGAAAGGAGTGACGATGTCTATACGCGTATCCCTGCAAGGGAAGCACCGTGTGGTACTGCGCTGGGCCAGTATCATCCTGTTCACCACGCTGACCGCCTGTAGCGGCGGCAGCAATAGCGATAACACAGATTCCTCATCTGGAAATAACCAGAGTGGACAGAACAACAATCAGAATCTGATTCCGGAAGGCGGCGGCATTATCCGCATTACCGATCCGAGCAGCCCTATTTTCGGTGCACAGGTTGAAATCGGGGCTGAAACGCTGGTCAATGCTGAAAAAATCACCCTGACCTTTGAAGAAAACCTGCCAGCACCATTGCCGGATGAAGCTGTTAAATCCGGTGCAAAGCAAGTCAGTAAAGTGTTTGTACTGAACCGGGATGACAGCACTGATTTCGGTAAGAGCGTCGCAATCACCGTACCTTTCAGTGTCAAAGATGTTCCGGCAGATCAGGTTCCTGTCGTAATCTATTGGGATGAAACCCTGAAAACTTACAGCCCGGTTGCTGTGCGCAGCATAGACCGCGATAAAGGAACGCTGACCTTTATTACCGCTCATGCATCCAAATATGTGGTGATGTTTATCGATCTGCTGAAAGGTAATACTGCACCGGATTACAAGTCACTGACCACAGCAATTTCCGGATTCGATCCTGCAACCGACAGCTTCTTTATTCACAATTTTGGCTCCTACGATTCTCCGGGCGGTAGCTGCTTCGGTATGGCAGCATTCTCTGCCTGGTATCAGAATGCAAAGAAAGTTCCTTCCGCGACTGGTCTCAGCGCATTATGGAAAGAAGGTAATCTGAATCAGGAAGAAGATGATCAGGTTGCACGTGAAGTGGTAGGCCGTGTCTATCAGGCAGGAAATCAGAAAGCCCATATTCAGGCGCTCAACGATGTCAGTGCTGCCAAACTGACGCGCCAGCTGGCTGACCGTCGTACCGCGCTGAGTGTGATCCAGCAATTCAGACTGACACGTCAGGCACAGATTTTTGCGATGGGCGTTGCCGGACTGACCGGCGGATTCTCGCAAGGCCACGCCGTGACCGTGTATGCCTATGATGGCGATAAGCAGCAATTCCTGTATTACGACAATAACTTTCCGGGTGAAGTCGTGACTGTTCCGTGGAACTGGACCGATGGTTTTGGTCAGACATCGAAAAATCAGGGCTTTGATATCTTCGCATTTGCATCCTTCAACAGCGCCTACTCCGGTAATTTCCTGAACTCCGTGTATCAGGCAGCGCAGAACGGATTCAACAGCAGTTTCTATCCGAAAATCAGCATCAGCACACCGGTGGCAACGCTGACAAATCCGAATACGATGGAAGTCATCGATGAAAACAATGTGGTGATTGAAGGCACAGTTCCGCGTCCGTCTTCAGCACAAAATCCGACTGCTCAGCGTTACGCACATATTTATATCAATGGTACATGGGTTGCCGCTGCAGATCTCGATCAGACCAGCAACCGCTTCCGCTATACGCTGACCAAACTGCCGAATCTGGCCGGTACTGATGTGATGATTCTGGTATCAGAAAACAAAAAGAACTGGGCTGGTGGTTTTCACGCATTCCGTCAGTTCAAAATCAAGGTGGCAAATCAGTTCTTCTTCCAGAACATGGGTTTTGAAACCGGCAATTTTAATGCCTGGACATCGACCCGCCGCACCTGGTCTGATGCAACTGAGATCAATCCCTCAGATAAAAGTGTTGTAGTCAGCGGTATCAGCTATGACCCGATCGCTACCGACTTGCCGGTTCCGCTGTTCGGCAAATACGCTGCCCGTGTTAATAATGAAGATAATAACTTCCATATCAGTACACTGACGCAAACGGCTGTTGTACCGAAAACAAAAAATCCGACAGTGCGTTTCTACTGGTCTGCCGTACTGGAAGATCCGAACCACAGTCCTGCAGAGCAGCCATATGTAGAAATCGTGGTGGAAAATAAAACCAAAGGCATCGTTCTGTACACAAAACGTTTCTACTCCAACGACCCGTCGTATTCCGGCTGGAAATCCTACCGCAACGATAAATGGCGCTCAATCCCGTGGCAATTAGTTGATTTACCGGCAGCCCAGTATGCAGGCGATCAGATCACCATTCGCGTGGTAGCAGCAGATTGCGCTCTTGGTGCACACGGCGGCTACGCCTATCTGGATGTGGAAGAATAATCACTGACTTCTTCAATATCTGACATAGCCGGGATACTTATCCCGGCTATTTTTATTTCAGGCGGCAAGCGGAGCAGAGTGCGGCTAATCTGCAAGAACAAGTCCCGACAAAGCCTGCAAAAACGGTTGAATAAACATCAGCTCAATATCCGGAAAACACTTCCTGGAAAAAACCACATCCAGTTGAAGACGCTGATTCAGTTGCGGGGTCAGAAACATCAGGTTATATGGTGGTACCAGACAGCCAAATTCGCACCAGTTCAGTACACGAGTCTCGCCGAATAATTCCAAGAGACCATCTGTACGACCGGGATTTGAGTACAAAACATTGCTGGTCTGGGCAAGGTTCATGAGCTTATAGACAATCGAAGGCGGCAGCGGACTACGCATGAGACCCTCTGCATTTTCCATCAATGCCATGGCGGGTTGAATTCCCTGTACAGTCTTCAGATCTGCAGTTTGCTGTGAGATTTCTCTGCATAGTTCTGCATCTGACAAAGCAGACGGGATACTTAAGCTTGCATTCACCATACCGCTGCGTATTCCGTTTTTCTCTGGCCAGCAGGGCATTCCGCGTAAATTGACTGCCATCGTAAAGTGAGTGCCAGTATCTTCAGGTAATACAGAACGCAACCAGATAACCAGAGCAGCAGAAAACACGGCATTTACAGAAAGCTTTTCCCGCTTCGCATATGTGAGCACGTGATTGTGCAAATCCGCAGAAAGGGGCCGATGGCGAAAATCGATATCATCCGCTACATAAAGTCCTTGTGTCGATACTGCTGGCAATCCTGCCCTGGTTCGCTTTGCGAATATAAGTTTTCCCGGCATGGTCAGATGCGTTAGCAATTGCCGTTTGTGACGCACTACCGGACGATTCCAGTCAGGGAGCACCATTTTCAGCGGCATCCACGGCGTCGCCCGGATTTCGGAAAAGTCTCCCGCCATCCGCTGATGATAAACCTCTGCCAATCGATGCAAGATTTGACGTGCAGCCTGAATATCCGCAATCGCATGTGATACACCCAGATAGATACAGCTTCTGTTATCACGTTTCCCTGTTAGCAACAAAAGGCGGAAAAAAGGTGATTTTCCTTGCGGATCGCAAGAAAACGCCTGATTCATCAAGTGCGAGCGAAATGCCGGCGACTTCAGATCTGGAATTTCTGTATCCAGCTCATTAATACTCAGCAAGGCACTGGCATGCAGTAATCCCGGTTGACAAATTTCATCGCCAAGCTCGCGGAGAATATGCTCTGCTGCAGACATAAATTCTGCCTTATCCGGACATTGATCCAGAATCAGAATGTGATGGTTCATGTCTGAAAACCAGCGCCTGCCCTGATAAAAAAATCCTGCCAGCGGATCTTCTCTTCCGCACAATGCTTTTAATTGCCCGGTTTTCATGATGTCTCCGTTGAGTTTAAAGAGTCAAACGTCTGTTTCATATTTTTCCGAAGTGTTTTTTCAGGAAAACGATCAGAGATCAAAAAAGTCACCTTCAATTTTTCCGACATTTTGCACGAACGAAATTCCGTTATTTCTTATCCGGTCCTGTCATTACGATTGTTCACGCCGTAAAAACAACAACGTGATTGCCAATTCGTACGCTTTGAAAATTTCCGACGAACGGCAAATATCAAATCACGCTAAGCAAAACAAAGCAAAACCCCTGTGAACATGGCACATCTTCGCAAACAGGCGTGTTTGACGGGCGGCGATTTCCCACATTCTCATGAAATGCATCCCACATATTCTTGCGTTACCTCAAGAGATACAGGAATTGAGGAAAGCTACTATAGCGAACATAAATTCTTGTTTACTTATTTTTCTTTAAGTTTTTATTTAACATATATTTTTCAGATAATTTGACAAAATAAATTTAATTCCATTAAAAGGAAAATTTCCTTTTAACATTTCCCTCGATTAATTAACGCCTTCCTGCATGTACCCGTGACAGGAAAGAGGGATTGCTTTGTCAAAAAAATGAAAATACTGACACTCATGGAGATGAATGCATGAACCGTTCCACGCAGAGAAGAGTTGTTATTACTGGATATGGCGCAATTTGCGCTCTAGGAAGCAACGTTTCCGATATATGGAGCGCTGTCATGAATTACCAGACCGGATACCATTATCAGGATTTCGGTAACCCTAACATCAGTGCGCGCTACTTCGGATTCATCAAAGAAAAACCGAAATTTAAAAATATTCCGAAACCTGTACTGAAGTTTCTGCCTGAATTCGCCCGACTAAGTTTCTTTGCAGCAAGCGAAGCCGTACAAATGGCGTTTGGCCAGCAACAACCAACCGAAAGCTATGATCCGTTTGAATGCGGCGTGATTTTCGGAACCGGATGGGGAGCACAGGATGAATCAACCCGTGAAAATGCTACCTATCGCGACGAACAACTGGCCTATCCGTTTTCAAACCTGCTGGTAATGCCAAATGTTGCCACCGCAGCTATCTCTATGCACTGGAATCTGCGCGGTTATCAGAACACACCTGTAGCCGCCTGTGCCACAGGCAGTATTGCGATCGGCGATGCATTTGAAAAAATACGCTCCGGTAAAGCCAGAATGATGCTGGCAGGCGGCGGTGAAAGTATCACACAGGGTTTCTCTGTATGGAGTATTGACACCTTACGTGCACTGAGCAAAGAGCAGGAAGATATACGCAAAGCCTGCTGTCCATTCAGTGCAGACCGCAGCGGCTTTGTTTTATCAGAAGGTGCTGCTGTTCTGTGTCTGGAAGACTATGAATCTGCGGTGAGTCGCGGCGCAAATATTCTGGCTGAAATTACCGGATACGGCAGTTATTCTGATGCACGTGACATCACCTCTCCGGCGGAAGATATGCTGGCTCGCATACAGTGTGTCCGCGCCGCATTACAACAGGCCGGGCTGCAACCGGACGGGCTGCAATACATCAATGCGCACGGCACATCAACGCAACTGAATGATCTGAACGAAACCAATACCCTGAAGCTGGCACTGGGCGATGCCGCAAAACGGATACCGGCGTCCAGTACAAAATCCTATACCGGCCACCTGATTGCTGCTGCTGGCGCAATGGAATCTATCTTCAGCATAAGGACACTGGAAACCGGCATGATGCCCGCTACGATTCATCTTGATCGTGCTGATCCTGCCTGCGATCTGGACTACATTCCGCACGAACACCGCCACTCCGCCAGTATAGAACATGTGATGAACATCAATTACGGCTTTGGCGGTGCCAACTCTGCGCTGATTTTCTCCAAGGTGTAATGATGCAGCTGACACAGTTCAGTTCGGCCCATTTACAGGCATGGGCGGATTATTCCGGAGATTTTAATCCCATTCATTTTGATACGGCAGTGGCTACAAAAGTCACAGGCAACGACGATGTTGTCATTCACGGCATGCTGGCAATGATGGGACTGAAACAGGCATCACCGCTTCCTGCCGGCAATGAACACTGGGTGCAGTGGCAGGCAATGCTGCGTCAGGCAATGCCTTTGCAACGCCCCTACCAGATCGTCAGCGAAAAGAAACCGGGATCGGCACGTACGAGAACGCGACTGGAAGATCTGAATGGCGAAGTTTACATGTCTGCGCTGACCCAGCCCTGCGATGTACCTGTATGGCCAGCGGAGGGTAAGCGATTCCCGCTGGATGCGGATATTGCGAAACAAAAACTCAATAGCTGTCAGCACCAGTTTCAGGCGTGCAGCCAGGCATGGATCGCGCTGGATGCGCTGATGTTTGCACAGTATGTACAGGAACACGGCAATCAGGTTTTTCACGAAGATTTCTTTCAACATCTGGGTCCGGGCTGCGCCGATGACCTCGCTGACGGAAAAATCGTCGTCATGCAAACCACCCACAGCGCTTTCTTTTGCCGGGCATTACAAGCCTCTGTGAATGATATGACATTTCACACGTTTGAATATGCGGTTCATACCACGGACTACATGCAAACCGGGAATGGCATGGTACTGACTGTAGAAGTACCGGTCTGGCTGGATGGAAAACTTTGTTTTATTCAACGTATCGGCCTGATGCTCAGGCAATTGTAATTTTACTTTTTGAAAGGGAATCACATGAACAGCACACTGGAATTTCTCAAAAATGAAATCGCGGATCTGGTGGATTTTGAACCGGAAGAAATGAAGGAAGATACGCCACTGGCAGCACTGGAGCTGGACAGTCTGGATTATGTTTCTCTGCAGCTGGCGGTGAAGAAAAAATTTGCCGTACAAATCAATTTTGATGACTTCACATCCGGTCAGATCACCAGCCTTGGTCAGTTCTGCAGCTATATCGAAGACCGCATGGTCACTGCCTGAGGCAAAGGAGAATTCAAATGAGCGGACTTGAAACCCTTGCCCGGTTTGGCTGCGTGTCAGATGAATGCCGCTGGGCGGCTGACCGCTATCAGTTTCCGTGGGTCAGTGAGCTTGATGCACACGACCGCGAAATCATCAGCTTGCTGGATTGCCTGCGTGACGGCGAATTTTCCGGGCTGGCTTCTGCAACGCAGTTATATGAATTACTGCTGCAAGAAAAAGAAGCCGGCATGTCACAAGACCGGTTGGCAGACTGGACGCCGGTTTTCTCTTACGTCAGCATTATTTCCTACGAGGAATTGCGGCACGGCTTTACGCTGGGCAGCCTGTATCACTACGTTACGACGGGTAAAACTGACTATATCGCGCAAATGAATCCGCGTGAATTCGGCAAAAAATATATGTGGTGTTATGACGACCGGCGTTACTGGGATTTATACAGCTACATCCTCGCGCATTTATTCTCCGAAATTATTAATACCGAGCTGTATCGCGATGTCGCGATCCGTGTTCATCATCCGCAACTCAAAGAAGCACTGGGTTTTATCCGTAACGATGAAGCACGCCATATTGCTGCATGGTCGGCACTGATCCGTGACCTGCTGCAGGCTGATGAATATCACATGGAACGTGCACTGGGCGCACTCGAACGGGGCCTGCTGTATCACAACGCCATGGTGCATGAAACTTATTTCGAAGGCGTGAACAAAATGATGCCGCTGTTCCTGTCTGAACGTAATGACAGACTGGAACCTTTGAAACGCATCACTCAGCAAAAGTACCGCGTCATCTCTGACCTGTTTGGCGAACGTAATCCGTATTCAGAAAAAGATATTCAGGACATGCATCTGAATTATCTGATGAAAACTTCCGGCGTTCAGCGTGCCCGTTATTCAGAAGAAGCACCGGGCAATATCGAAGTCATCGCTTAATCAATCCGGCGGGATTCATCCCGCCGTTTTTTCCGGAGAATGCAGTGGAACAATCGAAGTGGGTATTCGTGACAGGCGGCGCGCGCGGCATCGGTGCAGGACTGGTCAGAATGCTGGTGAAAGAAGGCTACTCAGTCGCATTTACTTATCTGTCATCCGCCAGTACGGCGGAAGCGCTGGCAGCAGAATGCCATACCGCTGACACATGGTGTCGCGGATTTCAGTGCGATATGACAGACCATGCAGCAGTCAACGCCTTAGCAGCATCGCTTTGCGCGGAATACGGATCGCCGTATGCACTGATAAATAATGCCGGCATCACCCGCGATGCCAGTCTGTTTGTCATGGATGCGACGCGCTGGCACGAAGTCATACGCAACAATCTGGATTCGGTCTATCACACCAGTCATGCACTGCTGCCGCATCTGGCAGAAAACGGTGATGCCTGCATTATCAATATCAGTTCGGTGACCGGTATTAAAGGCAACCCCGGTCAGTCGAATTACGCGGCGACTAAGGCCGCCATGATAGGCATGACAAAGTCGATGGCGGTGGAGCTCGGACGCTTCAATGTCAGGGTGAATGTGATTGCACCCGGCATTATCGAAACAGAAATGACTGCCGGTCTGAATGATCAGCAACTGAAAAAGCTGCGTGATCTGGTACCGCTGAAAAAACTCGGCAGTACTGAAGATATCGCACGTATGGCGGTATTTTTACTGGGTCAGGGCGGTCGCTATATTACGGGCCAGACCTTTGTGATTGATGGTGGCATGACTGCCTGAAGCCGCCAACGGCGACTCTTTCCGAGAACAGCAAACCTGAAGCTTATGATGAATTTTTCCCGCCCCTTACTGGTGCTGACCGGTGCCACCGGCGCGCTCGGCTCCGCAATTATTTCCCGCTTGCTGCAAACCTATCCGAACGCAGATTTGCTGGCTATTGTGCGCGGCAAATCCGATGAAGAAGCCCGCCAGCGTCTGGCGCAGGCAATCGATATGCCAGCGTTCTGGCAGTCACAACAGCACCGCATTCACGTGCTAACAGGCGACGTCAGTCAGCCGGATCTCGGCATGACGCCGGAGCAGGCACAGGCCGTCAGTCAGCATTGCTGGAAACTGTTCCACTTCGCAGCGAATGTCCGTTTCAGCGCCAGTCTGGAAGAATCCATCGCCGGAAATATCGATTGCACCCGCACGACGCTGGCCTTTGCTGACCGCTGCATGGCAGCGAATCCCACCTTCGAACTGCACTATGCATCAACTGCCTATGTCAGCGGTAATCGTCATGATGCGGTGCTGGAAGATGAACTGGATTGCGGACAAAGTTTCTCCAATCCGTATGAGCAAACCAAGCTGGCTGCAGAAATCATGGTGACGCAGGCGCGCGAACGTATGCCTGTCACTATTTACCGCCCCAGCCAGGTGTTGTGTCTTTCTGCAGATGGCAAAGTCCGTAAGCTGTTTGGTTTTCTGGAATTTCTGAAGCTGGCCTGCAGCAAAAAAGCGATCATTCCGTGCTTACCGGCTAATCCGCAAGTACGTACCGATATGGTACCGATCGACTACGTCTGTGATGCCATCGCCTGGCTCAGTCAGGATGCGGAATCTCAGGGTAAGAATCACTTGCTGGCAGCGGGCACTGCCCGCAGTCTGCCGATGGAAATCGTCGCTGAAATCGCGTTGAGCAAAATCCGTTCACATGCGGGCGCTGCAGCAGCACCGGTGCTCGAATACGTGTCTGATCAGGAATTTCAGGCCAGAGCAGAGGCCGGAAATATCCATCCCGGACTGGTGGCACTGCTCAGCATTTATCAGACCTATCTGAGCTGGGACCGTGATTTCCGTACCGGATGTACCGATGCCAGACTGGAAAGAGCCGGCATCCGCTTACCGGATATGGAGCAGATTTTGCGGCAAGCGGTGAACTATGTGGTTGAGCAATATTACCCGCTGCCGAAAGCAGCCTGAATTACGGTTGACGGAGTCAGTACATGAAACCGGATTATGACAGCGTGATCATCGGAGGCGGACTCGGCGGTCTGGCAACAGCCGCCCTGCTTTCACGGCAAGGCAAGCGTGTGCTGGTACTGGAGCGCTATAAACAAGTCGGCGGCTACGCCAGCAATTTTCAGCGTGGCGGCTTCACATTTGATGTCTCGCTGCATGCCATGAACGGTATGACACCCGGCACACCGTCCTACCGCTGTCTGCAGGACTGCGGTATCGCGGATAAGGTCACTTTTCTGCCACAGAAAACTGTGTACCGGCTGGTAACCCGTCAGGGCGATCTGATCGTCAGACATGAGGGCATTGATGCCTATCAGCAATTCCTGTGCGAGCGTTATCCGCAGGAAGCAGAGAATATCCGGCAATTGTTTTCTGCTGCCGGAAAAATGTATCAGCAATTGTCCGGCTTCGTACAATCACCAGACCCGTTCTGGTGGAAAGTACTCAGTACGCCATTGCGCTTTCCGCGTCTGATGCGCTACGACAATGACACAGTAGATCAGTTTTTTTCACGCTTTACACAACATCCGGAACTGAAAGAAATTCTGGCAGCACAATGGCCTTATTATGGTCTGCCGCCGGAACAACTGGCGTACTCGTACTTTTCTTATCCGTTTTTTGATTATCTGGCGCACGGCGGTTATTCGGTCAAAGGCGGGTCGCAAAGCTTGTCGGACGCGCTGGCAGAATCGGTACGTGCTGCCGGCGGCAGTATTGAAACTTCCCGCAGCGTGATTCAGATTCATCATCAGAACGGGCAAGTCACCGGACTTACCTCAAAAAAAATCGGCGACATCCGGACACAGCACGTGATCAGCAACATCAGCCCGCAGGCGACCGTCCAGTTAGCCGGGCGTGATGCCTTTCCTGCTTCATTTCTGAATAAACTGGATAACATGCAACCCGCCATGTCGGCATTTCAGATTTACATTGGTCTGGATTGTCCGCTCAGTACGTTTGGCATTGGCCCGGATGAGTACAGCGTATTTTTTTGCGATGGTTTATCGTCTTCTTCACAGTTTCAGCAAATGTGCTCTGCACCTGAGCAGATTAATTTTCGTGACACCGGCTGGTTTCTGAATTTATTCACCAATGTTGATCCTGGCCTGGCACCGGCAGGAAAATCCACCATCGGCATAATTGCGCTGGTATCCGGAAAACACTGGCAACAACTGCAGAAAAATGAGTATCAGGCCAGAAAAACAGCCATGACAGAAGCTTTGCTGACTCAGCTGGAGCAGCGTTTTCCGGGTATCCGTTCCCATATCGAAGTACTGGAAGCAGGAACACCGAAAACCATGACCACGTATACCGGCAACTACATGGGCAGCATCAATGGCTTTGCGCAAACGACGGATCAGGCAGGCGTGTGGCGACGTTTCCCGATGCGCTATCCGCTGAAAGGCTTATACCAGGTCGGTGCCTGGACTTTCCCCGGTGGTGGTTACGTCGGTGCGATGTTGTCAGCCCGCATGCTGGTCGACCGTTACTTCCGGCGCTAAAGGCAGCACCCGACAACGAATGCACAAGTTGTGCAGTTATCGTCATCACAGCTTTCCGGACGTCCGGACTTTCTGCCGACGAGAGCGGAATCGCTATGCTGAACACCGCATTTGAAGCATTTTTCACCGCTACAGGCTGCGCTGGCGGCTACTGAGCAAATATGAGAGTCCGCCAGCAAAAAGGCCATCCCGCAGGATGGCCTTTTTTTACATCAGCACTGCTTACGCCAGATGACGCAGTTCACGCAAAGCAACCGAGACCGGTGCCAGATCAGGTGCCTGTGCCGTGATGGTGGCCAGCAACTGATTCAGGCGGGAAATCGCCTGTTCATTGCGTGCGCGCCAGTCGGCAATAGCTTCCTGACGCGACAGCAGACCACGGGTGATCTGGCTGGCAATCGAATACACGTCATCACGCGCACTGCCACGTGCCTGTGTCTGCCACAGGGTATCGGTTGGCAGGCGGTTGATCTGATTGCGCCAGCCACTGAGGCCCAGCTCATCATCCACACCGAAGTAAGCACGGGCGGTGCTTTCCAGATCAGATTGCGTATTAGCCGCCAGATCGACCAGATCCAGTGCCGGGAAAATGAATTCCAGCGCACTCAGATCCAGCGCCAGACCGGATTCCACACCAGCCTGCACCAGCGTATCGCTTTCTCTGGCCCAGGTCGCCACGGCACTGGCCGGCAGCCAGTTTTCCAGTTGCGAACGCAGTTCACGTGCTGCCGGCTGATAACGCTGTATCAGTGTCGGCATATCGGAAGTCTGTGAACGGATGCGCAGCATCCAGCGCGAAGCACGCTGCGTAATTGCGATCAGTTTGGATAACAGATCCAGCTGCAGACGGCCATCGACTTTGTAATCCAGCGCATCAATCTGATCCCACAGCGGTTCCAGATCGAAAATCTCACGCGCCAGTGTGAATGCACGGATCACATCAGCAGCGCTGGCACCGGATTCTGAAGCGATAAAGTTAACAAAAGTCGCACCGGCACGGTTGACCACGGTATTCGTGATGTACGTCGCGATGATTTCACGTTTCAGCGGATGGCGTGAAATCGCATCACTGAAGCGTTCCGACAAGACTTGCGGGAAGTAGGCTTTCAGCGCGCGGCCAAAGAAAGGATCATCCGGCAGATTGGAAGCGATCAGTTCATCAAACACAGCCATTTTCGCATACGCCAGTACTACCGCACCTTCTGGTGAAGTCAGCCCCTGACGACGGCCTTTGCGATGGAAGATTTCTTCATCACTTGGCAGATATTCCAGCGCACGGTTCAGACGGTGTTGTTTCTCCAGCGCCTGCATCAGACGCTGCTGACCATCCAGCACATACAGCGGACGATGACCGGCCACATCCAGCGCCTGGGACTGATAATAGTTATCGGTCAGCACCAGCTCTGCCACTTCATCCGTCATCGAAGCCAGCAAATCATTACGCTGTTTCAGCGTCAGATCACCGGCTTCCACAATACCACCGAGCAGAATCTTAATATTCACTTCATGGTCGGAGCAATCCACACCGGCGGAATTGTCAATCGCGTCGGTATAAATACGGCCGCCTTTTTGTGCGAACTCGATACGGCCATTCTGTGTGCAACCGAGGTTACCACCCTCTGCCAGCACGCGGCAGCGCAGTTCTGCACCGTTGACGCGGAAGGCATCACCGGCTTTGTCGCCCACCTGCGCATGGGTTTCGAAGCTGGCTTTGACATAAGTACCGATGCCGCCGTTGTACAGCAAATCCACCGGCGCCAGCAGCACAGCGCGCAGCAATTCATTCGGTGTCAGTTCTTCTGCGCTGATACCCAGCGCAGCCTGTGCCTGCGGGCTCAGACGGATAGACTTGGCAGAACGCGGGAACACGCCGCCGCCTTCGGAAATCAGCGATTTATCGTAATCATCCCAGCTGGAGCGCGGCAGACTGAACAGGCGCTGACGTTCGCGGAAGGACACCGCAACATCCGGTGCCGGATCAATAAAGATATGGCGGTGATCAAATGCCGCCACTAAGCGGATTTGCTCCGATAACAGCATGCCGTTACCGAACACGTCACCGGACATATCGCCGATACCGGCCACGGTGAACGGTGTGGTCTGGGTATTGATACCCATCGAACGGAAATGGCGTTTGACCGATTCCCACGCGCCACGCGCGGTAATGCCCATTTTTTTATGGTCGTAACCCACCGAACCGCCGGACGCGAATGCATCATCCAGCCAGAAGCCGTAATCCGCCGATACGCTGTTGGCGATATCCGAGAAAGTCGCCGTACCTTTGTCAGCAGCAACCACCAGATAAGGATCATCCGGATCATGGCGCACCAGACGGGCTGGCGGCACCACCTGACCTTTGACGATGTTATCCGTCAGATCCAGCAAGCCGGACAGGAAAATGCGGTAGCAAGCCACGCCTTCGGCCAGATACGCTTCGCGGTCGGTCGCCGGTGGTGCATTTTTCAGCACGAAACCGCCTTTGGAGCCGACCGGCACGATGACGGTATTTTTGACTTGCTGCGCTTTGACCAGACCCAGAATTTCGGTACGGAAATCTTCACGACGATCCGACCAGCGCAAGCCACCGCGCGCCACTTTGCCGAAGCGCAGATGCACGCCTTCAACACGCGGTGAATACACAAAAATTTCAAACAGCGGCTTCGGTTCCGGCATGTTCGGCACTTCGCGCGGATTGATTTTGAAGCTCATGTAAGGCTTGTAGCTGCCATCAGCCTGGGTTTGCCACAGATTAGTACGCAGAGTTGCATTCACTGTCGCAAAGAACTGACGCAGGATACGGTCTTCGTCCAGACTTTCCACATGCGCGAGTTCGGCTTCCAGTTTTTCACGCAATTGCTGCTGCGCTGCCTGACGGTCACCTGCAAAATCCGGCTTGAAGCGCGCACCGAAATACTCACCGATGCATTGTGTGATGACGGAATTTTTATTGAGCGCCGCTTCAATATACGACTGGCTGTAAGCAAAGCCCAGTTGTTTGAAATAACGGGTGCAGGCACGCAGCACAACGATGGAACGCGCATCCAGACTGGTGCTGAGGACCAGTTTGTTCAGATCATCGCTTTCCACTTCGCCGCGCCAGACCTGACTGAACATGGTTTCAAAGCGGGTTTTGATCGCAGCCAGATCCGTATCCGGCGGCAATTGCAGACCCAGATCATGAATCCATAAATTCTGATCTTCCTGTGTGACCTGATAAGGATGCTCGTCCAGTACACGTGCGCCCATGTGCTCCAACACCGGCAGGGAGTCAGACAATGCGACTTTGGCGGTGTTGTAAATCTTAAAGCGCAGCATGCCCGGCTCTGCATCCAGCGGGCGGTACAGGCGCACCACCATCGGTGCCTGCGCATTCAGACCTGCCAGCATATCGGCGTCTTCGGCACCAACCTGCGGTGAGAAGTCTTCACGGTAAGCGGTCGGGAAAGCCTGTGCAAAGCGGTTCGCCAGCAGCAAGCCATTGCCTTCGCCGTGGGTGCGCAGCAATTCAGACGTGCATTCATCTTCCCAGCGCTGCGACAGGCGGGCGATGCGGGTTTCCAGCGCGGCCAGCGGAATTTGCTGAGGCGCACGGTCACGTGCACGGATCTGATAATGAATACGGGCCAGCGGGCTGTCGGTCAGCATCGGTGTGAATTCCACTGACTGGCCATTCAGCGCCATCATCAGTTCACGGCTGACTTTGACGCGCAGCTCAGTGTTGTAACGGTCACGCGGCACGAACACCTGCGCCGATGTAAAGCGGCCGAACGGATCGCGGCGTACAAATAAACGGGTACGCTGTCTTTCCTGCAAACGCAGTATGCCGAGCGCGTGCTCGGTCAGCGTGGCAGCATCGATCTGGAACAATTCATCCCGCGGATAATCGTCCAGAATCGCCTGCAAGGCTTTCGCTGCATGGCTTTGCGGCACAACACCGGACGCTTCCAGCACCGCGGCAACGCGCTGACGCACACGCGGAATTTCACTGACCGGCGCAGAGTAAGCGGTGGACGTGTACAGACCGAGGAAGCGCGATTCACCGATCACTTTGCCTTCGGCGTTATAGCGTTTGACCGATACATAATCGAGCCAGGACGGACGATGCACCGTGGCACGGGTCATCGCTTTGGTGACCAGCACCACTTCATCGGATTGCAGAATCGCCAGTACTTCGGCCGGTAAATACGCCTGTGTGGTTTGCGCTTTGCCGCGCAGAATACCGAGACCGGATTCCGGCACGGCGACCAGCGACACTTTGTCGCCATCGTATTGCAGATCGTAATCACGCGCGCCGAGGAAAGTGAAATGGCGGTCTTCCAGCCAGCGCAGGAAAGCCACGCCTTCCTGCACTTCCGGGCCGCTGCCGTACTGTTCGCAGGCATTGCAGACGTCAGTCACGCGATCCATCATCGCTTGCCAGTCGGAGACGGCAGCACGCACATCATCCAGTACGGTTTGCAATTCATCCGCCAGTGCCTGCTGATCGGCCAGATTCAGAATACGGTCGCATTCCACCATGATCAGCGATTCCACCGGATCGGTCGCGCCGCGTGCTTTTGCCGCTGCGACGGTCGATACCGCGCTGACCTGACCGGCAGCATCACGCTGCACGCTCAGCAACGGATGCACAATCCAGTGTGCTGTACGGCCACTGCGGTTAATCGCCATCGTGACCGAATCCACCAGAAACGGCATATTGTCATTCACGATCTGCACGATGGTGTGATCGCTGACAAAGCCGTCTTCAGCCAGTGTCGGGTTGTACACGCGGATACGCGGTGTGCCCGGTGCGCGTGCTGTGTCGAGCAGGCGCCAGTGCGCGCTGGCCTCGGCATACAGCGTGGCCGGACCACGAACCACGATTTCATCCGGATCGGTATTTTCGAAGTAAGCAGTGAGGAAAGGTCCCTGGCGGTCGGCCGCGGGATGTGGGTGGGCTTGCGCATAAGCGATCAGCTCTGCGAAGTGCGAGTTGGACATACGCTCTCCTTGATTGGGAAGACACGAAAAACAAGCTCAGAAACACTGTCGACAGTATCCTCTAATCTGCGTCTTTCAACAAATCCCGGCAGGATTTTTACGTCATTCCGGCAGCGTAAAACGCGGGCAGATTGCGCTGCGACAAAGCCGGAAATACCGCCGCCACAGCGATTTACCGTCGGATACTGGTATTTGCCCGACAGAAACCCTGCAAGCATCATGCGCTGACCGCTTTTTTGTTTTGCAGTGCAATATCGGGATTGAAAACCGGCAGGCGAGCGCAGACTCACCATGCAAATTTCGTCATTTCGGCTAAAAACTACCTGTCCGGAGCGCCACTGTTTCTGCCGACGTCCGCAAAAACAGGCAAAAAACCTGTGCAGAACACCGCATTCTGGCCATTTACAGCTCTGTGAGTGCATTCCGTTGCCGCCGCTGTCTCACCGCCGCCGCAGACGCGTACCGGCGGACAGGGATTTCCGCTAGAATCGTTGCGGCTTCCGCTGGGGAAGCGCTGCCGCCCGCAACGATGGCGGTCAGGTTACATCACAGGCAAGGAAGAGACGCATGACACACCGCTGGGCACACGAGCAATTTACTTTTATCACCAACCGTAACTGGTTCAAACAGGAAGACAAATCTCAGGACGGACGTCTGCATCTGTATTGCCCGGAAACCGGCAGCTCACTGGTACTGAGCATGGATGCAATGGACATTCCCGACAGCCGCATGGAATCGGTCGCCCGTTTTGTGCTGGAAGCGCGTAAGCGTGCGCATGTGGAAGGCATACAGGAATTAAACGGCAATAAAGAAGTGCCGGTACTCGAATACGACGGCGAGCGCGTCGCTAAACACCCTACCGCCAACGCGTGGGAAATCGGTTACGAAGGTACACAACCGGGCCGCAGCTTTTTCGGCTTCATGGGTTTTGTGACCAATAACAAGGTCGTCAGCCTGTTTGTGATCACCCCGTTTTCTTACGGCGACGGCTGCCGCAATATGTTCCGCGAAGTCGTCGGCGGCTTCTCGGTCACGATTCCGTAATTCGCAGGTATCGTCTTCAACAGATGCAGGGAGCAGCCCATGCCGGACAAATCCGCCAGCACCAGCCTGATCAACTGGTTAGCCGAACCTGAAGAACAGGATTATCCGGCAGCCGCTTCCTATCTGAGCCTGCTGTATGCGCCGGATCGTGTCGATGACATGATCAGCGCATTGCGCAGCGCACCCGTCACCCGCTTCAAAGCCAAAGATATCTTCCGCGCTTCCGGCTTATCACTGCTCGGCATCAGTAATTCTCACGTCGAAAAAGACCGCAAAAAAGTCGCCCGCGGCACGGCTTTGTCGCCGCTGCTGTTAGTCAGAAATGAAGTGCTGGGCAAAGTCATCATCGCCGACGGCTACCACCGCCTGTGCGCAATCTACAGCCTGTCAGAAGACGAGTGGATACACTGTAAGATTGTCTGAATCCGGGGCGTCCGGATTCTGTAAACGCTGTCTGCGACAGACCGGTGACGGATAGTATCCGCATAAAGCACGCTGACGCTGTGATGCTTTTGAAAATGCGTTAACAATCTCAGCCACCGGAAAAGCTCTGATCGCCCTCGCATTACGCTGCCGGCGATCAGTTCCGTTCAGTTATTCAAACGCCATGTGTGCTGATGAAATCAGCGCTCGAAATCAGCGTTCACAAAGGATGATGATCATGCAGCGAGCAGGCCTGCACGGTGGCGCCGAAGAAGCTGGCTTGTAAGCGGAAGGCTTGCAGTAAGCGCTGGCGGCCGGCTTCGTCTTCGGGCAGGGCGAATACGACTTTCAGATATCGCTGACCGGCGTGGCTGTTGCTGGTCTGGCCGATGTCGCTGGCGAGCATGTCCTGTTCCAGCAAACTCATGACTGGCAACGGTGCGGCGGGCTGGTGCTGGCTGCGTAACTCTGCCATCACTTCGTCTTCGGTCACCATCACGGTATCGTGTGCGCCCTGAAATTTGCGCACGCCGGCAATCGTGACCGCGATGCCGCCGGTGACTTCAAATTCACCGGCATTCACTTTTTCGTAGTGAAAGGCTTCCCAGCCAGCGACGCCGCGTTTGCGCTGCGCCACGGCTGCCAGCGCCTGTATCGCCAGACCACCGCCGCTGATCATGCCGACCGGCAGCATGCCGGATAAATCGTCCGGCAGGGTTTCGTGTTGTGCGTCGCTCATAACAAACTCCTTTGCAATATCGGCAGAATTATCCCGCAAAGTGTGTGCGCCTGCTGCAATAAAAAACGGCGTCCGCAGACGCCGTTTAAAACACAGAAGATCAGCACCGAAGGTCAGCACTGATTTCAGTACTGATGCGGTATGCACTTTATGGTGTTGCCGCAACCGCCGGTTTGGCATCAGCGGCAGCGGCATTTTTTACTTCTGTTTTTTCTTTCGGCATCGGTTTGCGCGGCAGCAATTCCGGCAGATTCGCGGCGTGCGCGATGAAGCTGGCAACCACCAGCGATGCCTGCACCATGTCGGCTTTCGGCACTTTATCGTACACATCCATATTGCTGTGATGGGTGCGGCTCATGTAATCCAGCGGGTCCTGAATGAACTGAAAACCGGGTACGCCGACTGCATCAAAACTGACATGATCGGTACTGCCGGTGCGGCGCAGGGTGACGGTGTTTGCGCCCAGATCGGCAAACGGCGCCAGCCAGCTTTCGAACAGCGGTTTGGCTGCCGCATTGTTTTCTGCGTAAATACCGCGAATACGGCCGCCGCCGTTATCCAGATTGAAGTAAGCCGAAATTTTTCCGTGCAGTGCTTTCAGTTGCAGTGGTCCGGCGCTGCCGCTGCGCAGATACGAAGGCAGATCTTTCTGGCTGGCATCGCTGATCTCCGGTCTGGCTGCAACCCATTGCTGCACCCATGCGCGCGAGCCGAGCAAGCCCTGCTCTTCACCGCCCCACAGCGCCAGCCGTATGGTGCGGCGCGGTTTAAAACCGGCTTCGCGCAACAGGCGCACCGCTTCCATCATCACTGCAACACCGGCGGCATTATCGGTCGCACCGGTCGCACCGTGCCAGGAATCCAGATGCGCGCCGAGCATCACGATTTCATCTTTTTTATCGCTGCCCGGAATATCTGCCAGCACGTTCACCGCATTCTCAGGATGCTCTTCGCCGCTGCGTACTTTCACATCCAGCGTGATTTCCACCGCCTGCTTTTTCGCCGCCAGCCGGTAAATGCGGTTATAGCTTTCGGATGACAATACCAGCGCGGTTGGTGGCTGTGCCTCGCCTTTTTTATACGAACCGCCACCCTGCACAAAAATCGTGCCGTCATCACCGCGCGATACATGCAGGGTTGCCAGCACTTTTTCGTTATTCAGAAAAGTCACCAGTTTTTTCTGGAACTGAAACTGTTTCAGCGCGGCCGCCAGATCGCGGCGCGGCAGCGTATCTGGATCGACCTTGACCAGCTCTTCGAGGTCGCGGTTTTCCAGACGGCGCGCATCGGCGCTCAGATGTGGTTTCATCGCCAGCGGTTCATCCACCATCACGACCATGCCCGCCAGTTTGCCCTGCCATTTGCTCAGATCTTCTTCGCTGGCAAGGCGCGCCACCACCACTTTGGCTTGTACAGGGCCGTTGGTGCCCGGGGTCCAGGCTTTCGGAATGGCCACAATATCCTGCGCGAACGGACTCAGCAAACGCACACGCGCATGTTCGAATTCCCAGCTGACGCCGAACGGCGCAAAGCTTTCGGTATGCACTTTCTCAAGCCCCCAGCTGCGCAAACGGGTTTGCGCCCAGTCTGCCGCCCGCTTCAGGCCGGGTGAACCGGTTAAACGGGCACCGATTTCATCAGTCAGCACGGAAAAGTGGTCTTGTACCTGTGAGTTCTGCAGCGCTTCTTCGCGCAGACGGGTAATCAGACCGTTATCGGTTTTCTCTTCTCCGGCGGCCTGCACCGGTGACACCATCATCAGCACACTGAGGCTGACTGCACTGAACCACGGGGTAAGCTGTTTCATTCTGTCTCCTGTCGGAAATGCCGGACCAGTGGCGGTCCGGTTGCGGGGTGTTATGTAGAACTCATTTCATAAATAGCCACGAGTGCGAACACGAGGTGCCGGGAGGCAGTGCGCGGCGTCGTTGCGCAGCACAGGCTGGTGCCTGTGCAAGCGACGCAACAAAGCAATGCGCCCGGCACCTCCGTTCCCGAAGGGTTTGCCTCATAGCGCACGCTGGACAGCGTTGGACGCGTTGTGAATAGCACCGCTATTCACTGCCTTGTCCGCCTTGCCAGCCTGCGCTATGAGACAAACGCATCTCGCGGATATTTATGAAATGAGTTCTATTAATCCTGCAGGTAGAACGAAATTCCCCGGGAATAGTTCCCGAAGGAAACCGTAACAGTTTGCATACAGTTATGGCACACTGGAGCGTTCACGGTTAGAATGCTCCGTCGTCTGACTTAGGATGCATGGTGTTCAGAATACATTGCATCAGCATTCACCTGCGGGTGGAGCCGGATGCAATGCGTTCTTGCATGCTTGAATGAAAATACGCTGTAAAGACAGTTCAACTTTAAGGAAATCTTCATGTCGATCAAATCCCGTGTAGCTCTGGGTAGTGCATTGCTGGTTGCACTGTTGGCGCTGGGCGCCTGCAATAACAAAGAAACTGCTGCGGACAGCAAAGATGCTGTTGCTGCCACTGTCAACGGCACACCGATCAGCAAAAAACAACTGGATCAGATCATGGCGCAGCAAGCGCAGCAAGGTTTGCCGGACACACCGGAAACCCGCAAAATGGTGATCGATAATCTGGCAATGCAGATCATCGTTGCACAGGAAGCGCTGAACAAAGGTCTGGAAAAAACACCGGAAGTGAAAGACCAGCTGGAAATGACACGTCAGTCCATTCTGGCAAATGCTTACGTTAAAGACTACATGAAGTCTGCAACCGTGACCGATGAAGCACTGAAAGCGGAATACGACAAATTCAAAGCAGAATCCGGCGGCAACGAATACAAAGCGCGTCACATTCTGGTGAAAACTGAAGACGAAGCGAAAGACATCATCACTAAGCTGGAAAAAGACGTGAAAGCGTTTGAAGGTCTGGCAAAAGCGAAATCCGAAGATCCGGGTTCCAAAACCAAAGGCGGCGATCTGGGCTGGTTCAATCCTAAAAACATGGTGCCTGAATTCGGTGAAGCCGTTGCAAAACTGGAAAAAGGTAAATTCACCACAGCACCGGTGAAATCCCAGTTCGGTTACCACGTGATCATTCTGGATGATTCCCGTGCAGTGACACTGCCAGCGCTGGACGATATCAAAGCCCCGCTGACACAACAGCTGCAACAGCAAAACCTGAAAAAAATGCTGGACGATCTGAAAGCAAAAGCGAAGATCGAAGTGAAAGACGAGCCTAAAGCATCTGCATCGGCTTCTGCTTCCGCATCGGCTGCAGCTTCTGCACCGGCAGCATCTGCTTCCGCGTCTGCTGAAGCGAAAAAATAATCTGACGCAGCCTCTGCTGTCAGCAAACCCCGCATCTTGGCAACAAGGCGGGGTTTTTTCTTATCTGCGATGGATTTTTAGAACTCATTTCATAAATACCCGCGAGATGCGTTTGTCTCATAGCGCGGGCTGGCAAGACGGACAAGGCAGTGAATAGCGGTGCTATTCACAACGCGTCCAACGCTGTCCAGCGTGCGCTATGAGACAAACCCTCTGGGAACGGAGGTGCCGGGCGCATTGCTTTGTTGCGTCGCTTGCACAGGCACCAGCCTGTGCTGCGCAACGACGCCGCGCACTGCCTCCCGGCACCTCGCGTTCGCACTCGTGGCTATTTATGAAATGAGTTCTATCTGCACTTAACCGAGGACAGGAAACCGCCATGCCACGCTCTAGCACCGTGACCACCCCGCAACGCACACTGGATGCCCGCGCTGATCGTCAGGATATTCGCGATCAGTGGTTTCAGCCGGAAGTCCGCCATTTATCTGCCCGTTTTCCGGATGACGCAACCGTGGAAAGCGTCTGGAATGCTTATGCCGATGCCGGTTTTATCCGCAATCAGGGCAATGACGGCGCCTGTACCGGTTTTGGTCTGGCAGCGGTAATCCATTATCTGAACTGGCTGCGCAGCGATCCGGTGATGCCGCGCAGTGCGCGCATGATCTACCATCTGGCGCAACTGTACGATGAATGGCCGGGGGAAGATTACAGCGGTTCCAGCTGTCGCGGCGCACTGAAAGGCTGGCATAAACACGGCGTCTGCAGCGAAGATTTGTGGCCGTTTACCGTGGCGGAAGATGGCAGCGCACCCGCGTTTGAAGCGCCGCAAACCGGCTGGGACAGCGATGCGCTGCAATGCATGCTGGGTGTGTATTACCGCGTCGATAAATCCGACATCACGGCAATGCAGGCAGCGATTGCGCAAACCGGTGCGCTGTATGCTTCGTCCGCCACCCATGCGGGCTGGGATACGCCGCGCTGGCCAGACAGAAAACGTCCGGCGCAGCTCAGCAGTATTCAGCAATTACCGGTGATTCAGCCGCATGCGATTCGTCAGGGCGGCCATGCATTTGCGCTCATCGGTTATAACGAAACCGGTTTCGTGGTGCAGAACTCCTGGGGCGAAAGCTGGGGCTGGCGCGGACTGGCCATTCTCACGTATGACGACTGGCTGACGCTGGGTACCGATGCATGGGTGATTGCGATGGGCGTACCGGCGGCAGCATCGGCCAGCGCCGGCAGCGCACCGGCAGCTTTCCGGCGCGGCAGACTGCCGCGTCAGCCAGCGCAGGCAGGGGTACTCAGCAGCGATCAGGCTTATGCGCACACTGTGGTGCTGGACAGCAGCGGCCGTGCGATTCAGCGTCTGGTGCAATTTGCGAATGCGGCGGACAGTCTGGAATACGTGTTGCGCAGCGCGCCGCTGGCATGGCTGCAACGGCAAAAACGCGGCAGTAAGCTGCGGCTGGCCTTATGTGCGCTCAGCGGCTTACTCGATGAAGCAGCGCAAATGCAGGCGATTGCACGGTATGCACCGGCATTTCTGGCGCAGGGCATCTATCCGGTGTTTCTGATCTGGAACAGCGGTATCAGCCGTTTATCCGATGTGCTGCAACAGCAATATCAGGGCAGCACGCCATCGCCTGCACTCAGTCGCAGTATCGAAGCGAACGCGGATCAACTGGGACTGAAAGCGCTGTGGACGCAGTTACGCCACAACGCCGCACAATCGGTCAAAACTGATACACCGCCGCGTGCTTTGCACAGCGTGATCAGCATCCTGCAAGACTTGCAGAAAGCACAGGGGGCGCAAGGCATGGAATTGCATTTGCTGGCTGATTGCACCGGCGTGCAACTGGCGGGGCCTTTGCTGGCGCACAAGTCGCTGCATTTTCAGAGTGTGCAACTGATGACTCCGGCCTGCTCACTGGAATTCGCCAGCGCCACGCTGGGTAAGGCGATACAGGAAGGCCGCTTGTCGCCAGCGCAATGGCATTTGTATGCGCTGACACAGGAAGCCGATCAGCACAGCCGCTTTGCCGGTGTGTATCAGGGCAGCCTGCTGCGTCTGATTGCCCATGCGCTGGAAGACCGTTGCCAGACACCGCTGCTCGGGCTGGCCGCCAGTCTGGACAGCGACAGCCTGCACAATAGCCAGTGGAACCGCGCCTGTGCGCCGGAACTGCAGCACTGGCAAGACCTGTTCTGGGGCAAACAAGTGCCGTCCGCCGGTTTCAGCCGCCACGGACGCGGTCTCAGCAAAGCTGCAAGCCAGCGCCTGAGCTTGCTCGATACCCCGCTGACGCAGGACGCACTGCCGCCGCTGTCACAGTTATCGCATTTACTGCCGGACATGCTGAAGCGCATGCACCGTAAAGCCTGAACCCGCAGATAAATGAATGAAGGCTGGCTGGCAGGTCGCAGCAGCGTCGCCAGCCAGCCCGAACAACATCCGCAGTGGCCTGCAACTGCCTGAAAACGCCGGAAACTGCCTGAAATTACCTCAAATGCGGTGTTCAGCACAGCGATCTGGCGGTCGTCGGCAGAAAGTCCGGCTCTTCAACAATGCCGGATGACGATACCGGCACAATCATGGTCATGGTTCAGCCTGTGTTTCAACAGTGTTTCGACAGCGTTCAGGCATTGTCCGGCGCTGCTTCACGCTGAACGCCGGATGTCGCCGGACAAAAAAAGCCCCGTTTCAGGTGACAGGAAACGGGGCTTTTTGTCTGGCTTCTTACTGACTTTTTACCGACTTTTTCCGCTGTATTGCTACGGTTTTACGGCATTCGCAGCGCTCAGCCAGTGCTTTTTAAACACGTATTCGCAACGTTTACTTAGGGCGCTTTTTATCGCGTTTCGGTTGCGCACGTTCTTCGTGCTGGCTGCCGCCATCGGCCAGACTGATCTTGATCTGCTTGCCGGAAATCCAGACTTTTTTCAGATAATTCAGCAAGTCTTTCGGCATGCCGCCCGGCAGTTCGATGGTACTGAAATGATCATGCAGCTCGATACGGCCGATGTAGGAAGAATCCAGACCGGCTTCGTTCGCAATCGCACCCATGATATTGCGCGGGGTGGCGCCGTCGGCTTCACCGACTTCGATGCGGTAAGTCTGCATGTTCACACCACCGGTTTGCGCCGGTTTCTGGCGGGCCGGTTTTTCAGCACGCGGTGCGCGCGGCGGTTCGGCATCGCGCAGCGCACGTTCCACGACTTGTTCCATACGACCGTGACCGCCTTCATCACGGCTGCTGCGGAATTCGCGCTGGCTTTCACGCGGTGCTTCTTCGCGGCGCGGGCGGCGTTCTTCGTGCTGATCCTGCTGCTCGAATCCATCCTGTGTCCAGCGGCGGATACGCAATTGCTGACCGGCGACTTTGACCGGTTTTAATTCCTGAATCAGCGCGTCCGGCAGGTTGTCCGGCAAATCAATGAGGCTGTATTCATCAAAAATATCGATACGGCCCATCAGACGCGATTCGATATTCGCTTCATTCGCAATTGCGCCGACGATATTGCCCGGCTTCACGCCATGACGGTGACCAACGGCCAGACGGTAAGTCTGCATGCCCGGTTCCGGCACACGCTGCATCGCTTCACGCTGACGGCTGTTGCGGTCGCCGCGATCCATACGGTCGCCACGGTCAGCACGCTCGCCGCGCTCTTCGCGACCGGCACGCGATTCGCGTGGTTCACGTTCAGGGCGCGATTCGCGTTCCTGTTTTTCCAGCAGCAGCGGTGTATCACCACGGGCCATTTTTGCCAGCGCCGCAGCGATTTCAATCGCCGGGACATTGTATTCACGTTCGTAATCTTCAATCAGACTGCTGAACAATTCCAGACCACCCTGCGCCAGCGTTTCAGTAATCTGTTCTTTGAAACGGGTGACGCGCACCGAGTTCACGGCTTGCACGGTTGGCAATTCCAGCGCCGATACCGGCTGGCGGGTTGCGCGTTCAATGGCGCGCAGCAGATTGCGTTCACGCGGGGTGATAAACAGAATCGCTTCGCCTTTACGACCGGCACGGCCGGTACGGCCGATACGGTGGGTATAGCTTTCCGGATCGTACGGCACGTCGTAGTTCACCACGTGGCTGATACGCTCCACATCCAGACCACGGGCAGCCACGTCGGTTGCCACCAGAATGTCGATCTGACCATCTTTCAGCAACTGAATCGCGCGCTCACGCTGCTGCTGATTCATATCGCCGTTAATCGCCATCGCCGAGAAACCACGCGCATCCAGTTTCTGCGCCAGTTCTTCTGTCGCTTGCTTGGTGCGCGTGAAAATGATCATGCCGTCAAACGGTTCCACTTCCAGAATACGGGTCAGTGCATCCAGTTTGTGCAGACCGCTGACCAGCCAGTAACGCTGGCGGATGTTTTCTGCGGTCGTGGTTTTGGCTGCAATCGTGACTTCGGCAGGGTTCTGCAAATAAGTTTGCGCAATGCGGCGGATCGGTGCCGGCATGGTTGCGGAAAACAGCGCGGTCTGACGTTCTGCCGGTGTTTCCTGCAGAATTCTTTCCACATCATCAATAAAGCCCATGCGCAGCATTTCATCGGCTTCATCCAGCACCAGTGTGCTGATGCGCGATAAATCCAGCGAGCCTTTTTCAATATGGTCGATCATACGACCCGGTGTCCCCACCACCACATGCACGCCACGGCGCAGCGCCGACAATTGCGGGCCATAGCTCTGACCACCGTATACCGGCAGCACATGGAAGCCCGGCATATGTTTCGCGTAAGACTGGAAGGCTTCTGCGACCTGAATCGCCAGTTCGCGCGTTGGTGCCAGCACCAGCGCCTGCGGATAACTCTTGTTCAGATCTATACGGCTTAACACCGGCAACGCGAACGACGCGGTTTTACCGGTACCGGTCTGGGCCTGCCCCAGCACATCACGGTCTTGCATCAGGTACGGAATCGTGGCTGCCTGAATCGGCGACGGGCTTTCATAGCCGATATCTTCAAGTGCACGTAATAAAGCGGGAGGCAGCCCGAGACTGCTGAAACTGAGTGGGGATTCTGACATAGGAAGGAAAAAAGGAAAGGAGCGTTGTCCATCACACCGGACAATAAGGGGCGCTAGTGTACCGCGTAATGCTCAGTATAGGGAAATGATTCCAAATGCCAAGCTGAATGCATGCGCTGACAACATTGCTTACAGTTCAAGGTCTTTTTACTGTCATTCAGGCAATGACGATGCACACCAGCAAGGTCCGCTTGCTGTTTGCAAAGCGATAAAAAAGGGCAATATCCGCGTATTGCCCTGCGTTCCACCATCGGCGAAATCCTAACAACCAGGTCAGCGTTCAGCGTGGTAAGAAGAAAGCAACATCCTTCGCCAGAATTGCAGCACCGATTTGTTTGCGCCACTGAATAATGCGCTGGATACGGTCTTCGCGTCCTTCGGGTGGTTCTGATTGCATAGCGTGACGGATATATTCATCAGGGTTGTTGTAACAGAAATTCGTCAATACACAAGTAACAACACTTTCAGGATCACTCCCGTCGGATGCCAGTCCCAGCTCAAAGCGCACAGTATTAAACGCCATTCTCATATCCTGATTTTCCGGACCGGAACTACTGATCATCTGCCCGTTTAGCCAGTACTCAGACTGACCATCTGCCCTTCTGTTATAGGCCAGCGCTGCCCCTAGCGCGCCATGAAAAATGGCATCTGAATTTTGCAGTAGTGCTTTCTTATATTCAGCCCGCTGCTCTGGGCTCATTGGTGGATTAGTTTGGGTGGCAGCCTTATTCGTTAACGCAAGTAAACGATCCTTTTTGTAAATTTCTTTCCATTCCTGATGAAATCCCATGTTTTCAGTATCACCGGGTAAAAAACTCTGACACAAAGATTTCAGCCTCGAAAAAGCCGCAGCACGCCGCGCATAATTCTCTTTAAATTTATCCTGATAAGGCAGCGAATTTTGCTCTCTTATAAAATTCGAACCACACAAATTACCAATATGATTTGCGTAATAGGCGCCGCCTTTTTCAGGATGCTGCTTCAGATAAAGCATGAATGCGCGCAAATCTTTCGCATTCCGATACCGCAGTGTCAGATCACTGAAAGGTGTTTCCGGTGATTTTGGTTCCGGCACAGTAACCGGCAACGCTGCCTGCTGTTTTGCAGGCTGAGTAAGCACGCGAACGGGTTCAGTCAGGACACTGTCTCCGGCCTGCATCTGCCAGAAAATCAGGCCAGCACCAGACACCAGTAATGCGGCTGCGCCGCTGAGTAAATACGCGTTACGGTTCATCATGAGTAAATTCTTAACCTAAAGAAACATATTAAGATTATTGCAATCACAATGCAAATACACTGCATTACTGACGTTACAGATGAACATAAAAAAACCCACCCTTGCGGGTGGGTCAAAACTGCTGAGTGTGAAGCTCTGAACAATTACCAGGTAAAGTTCAGAGTGTATTTACCACTGGTGGAACCAGTGCCGCCACTGTAGTAAATTACTTTCGCGTAAACCACTTTATCGGTGGTGCCGGTATTCGCATTGGTCACGGTGTCCGCTGCGCCTTTACCGTTGGTGCTGGAGGTCAGCTTGGTGCCGGTGCTGCTGTACAGTTCCAGATCGTAGTCGGATGTGCTGTTCGGTGTCAGCACTGCCTTCAGCGTTTTACCGGCTGGTATCGTGACTTTGAAATAATCCACGTCGGTGCTGGCGCTCATAGTGCCGTTCACGGTGGTATTGCTGGTCGCAATGTTATTCGCTGTCGCGGTGGTGTTATTGCTTTCGGTTTCGCTGATGGTCGTGCCCGGTGTGACGGTGGACAGAATATTCTGTGCTTCGAATTTCGCACGGAAAGTATTCGCGTAAGTCAGATCATTCGGGAACAGATTGGCAGCGGCGTTCACAATCGCAGTTGCCATCGCTGGCATCTTGATATTCGAACCCAGACCGAAGTGCGCTTCCAGAATAATTTTGTCGATGTTTTCGCGCGGTTTGCCGGCAGCGATCAGTGCAACCATAGACTGGAACAGCGGTGCAGACCACAATTCATCTGACTGGAAGCTGACGCCGCCTTCAGTCACGGCCTGATGTGCGCCGTAGGTTTTGGCGGAATTGTATTTCGCGTCAGTACGGTTCAGCATACGGCCAGCCCAGCATGCGCCGTGACCATCCCAGCTGAATGCCCATTCCGGATGATATGTACGTCCGTTCGGTGTGCTGTAAGAATAGGAAGCGGCCCAGTAATCACCGAAGCCTTCACCCATCGCACCGGTGTCGCCACCAGTCCAGCTGCTGTTGATATTCGCCTGAATGCCGTGGCCGTATTCATGCAGGATGACGTCCGCATCTTCAGTATCGTTGACGCAGCCGTGGCCGAAAGCCAGATAATCATTGGTGCCACCACCACCGCTGTAGTGGGAATTGTCGTCACCATTCACACCATCGGTATCCACGCGCAGCGGACGGTTGATGATGGATTTGGTACCGGTGAATCCGAGCGACTGAATATAACGCTGGTTCTGATCGATGTGGAAATACACGTTGGTATCATCGAACGCATTGTTGCCGCGTTTTGCAGTCCAGACACCGTTAGTAGTGGTACTTGGTGCGGTGTTCGGTGCTTCGATATCGGTGATCGTGACATACGGGCCGGACAGCGAATACACACCATTCGTCACGGTCAGATCACGCAGCGTTTTGGTTGAATAAGCGGCATCAAATGCGGAAGCCGGCGATGTGTCAGTCAGGTTATCGGTGTTCAGTGCAGTACGCGGATCAGGGTCAAACACATTGCCACTACCATTGATGCCGGACGCTGCCGCTGCCGTTGCGCCACCGGTTCTCAGACCTTGTGCAGACGCGCCTTCCTGCAATTTGCCCAGGCGTGCCACCACTGCTGTTGTTTCTGAATGACGATCCAGCACAGGGCCTGCCAGCAGGGAACGGGCAGCCAGCGAGCGTTCTGTGCCTTTAGCGAGGCGTGGCTTGGAAGTGGAGTAAGAATCGATCAGATCGCCGTTGTGCGCATTGATGTACTGTACGAAACCACCGGTTGGCATTTGTGCTGCGATTTCCACTTTGTGTGCCAGCTGGAAGCCACCTGCCACCGGTACCCAGACCAGCGAGGTTTTCGGTTCGGCCACCAGTTTGTGCTGCACCTTCATATTGGTCCAGGCGCGGTCCAGTGCTTTGTCTCTGGCGATTTGCGGCTGGTTATACAACTGGTTCACAGCAGCGCTGTCTGCCGCAGCAGATACCGGTTTGACTTCGTTAAACACTTTCAGCAATTCACCTTTATTGCTGACCGATACCACGATTTCCGCACGGTCTACCGGAATGCCGCGCAGCATTTGCTGGTAGTAGTAATGCTTACCGAGCAGGGATTCCTGCACGCGGGTCAGCACCAGGTTTTCCGGACGCATTTTGCTGCCCGGTGTCGATGTGTGTTCCAGCAGAATCTGATTCAGATTTGCGGCTTTCACGCCGGCATAAATGGTCAGGTTTTCTACCGAGTGGCTGGCCGAATGTGCCGGTGCTGCCAGTGCCAGTAAAACGCTGGCAGCCAGCAAAGAAAGCGAAGGTTTACGCATACTTCCATCTCCCTAAGTCAGAAGCCGGTTCACTGTTTTTTTGTGTACAGCAAGCCCGGCAATTAATCAGTGAAACGGCCTGAGCACATTTTTCCGGGCAAAAAGAGTCCCTGTTTCTGTCGCGCAGAAACAAAAAACTTTTCAGACCAGAGGGCTGAAAACAGACTGTTGACACTGAACTCGTGCAGCCCGGAGTCCGGGTGCGGATACGCTGTGTGGTTTATTGTTATCGCAGCGTTGATTCAGTCTATGAGGAAATAATGTCGGTGAACAGAGAGCAGAATGTCGTCGTTTTTACGATTTATCCGACATTCTGACGAAGATGACTTACATACTGACGAAGCACTGTGCTGAATTATTTGCGATTGCACGAAAATAAGGCCAATTGCACAAGTTTTAAGCAAAAATCAGTGCTGACTGTTAACCAAAATGCGCAGTTTTGGCGCATGAAATTCGGAGAAAGCCGGCTTTTTCGAGAATTTTCTCTAAAACCCTGTGCACAATTCGCCACAGTTTTTTACTGCACTGAAGGCAGCGCATAAGGTAAAGGCTTATCACAGCGATATTTTCTTATCCGGCCCCAGTGTTTATGCGGCTCTTCAGCGTCTTTTGCCCTGAAACCCGCGTGATTGCTGGGAGTCCGGTCACGAAAAATTTTTTTTCAGACTGATGACAAGATGACGCCGGTATTTGCAGTTCAACCGGTCGCGCCGGGCCAGCCACTGTCGCTTGCAATACCTCGCAAGCCTTGCAAACCGCCGGTATGCAGTAGCAACAGACATTCACCGGCGCGGATAGTTCCCTGCCGCACCAGCGCAGCAACGGCGCTGACCAGCTTGCCGGTGTACACCGGTTCCAGCGGGATGCCGGTTTCGCTGACAAAACGCTGCGCATCTGCGATCAGCGCCGGCGTCATTCTGGCGAAGCCGCCGTGATGGGCATCGGTCAGCAACTGATAGTTCTGATAAGCCGGATAACCGGCAGCCTGCAGCAGCCGCGCAATCTCCTGATGCAAATAATCTGCGCCCTGAAAGGCGGCAATACCGATAACTCTGCCGCGCCCTGCCATGCCCGCCAACAAACCGGCCAACGTGGCACCGGTGCCAACCGCCGTGGCAATCGTGTCGGGCACAAAAGGCAGTTCCCTGACCATCTGCGCGACACCGTGCAAGGCCGCAGGATCGCTGCCGCCTTCCGGCAGCCAGATGGCTTGTTCAGCGGCATCCGGCACGCATTGCCGCCAGTAATCCGGCTCGCGCAGACGACGGTAGGTTTCGCGGTCGGCATACTGAATGCGTATGCCCCAGTGTCGTAAATCTTCCTGCATCGCTGTCTGCTGCCATGCACCGCCGCGTATCAGCACCGTTCCCGGTATGCCCTTCTGCTGTAATGCGTAGCCGAGTGCATGCAAATGATTTGACCACGGGCCCCCCATACTGATGACCTCTGCGCCGGACGAAAACTGCGCCAGCGGATACTGTAATTTGCGGAATTTATTGCCGGACACCAGCGGATGCAGCAAGTCGTCGCGTTGTATCCAGACATCAGCCTGCCCGAACAGACTGCATTGCACAGGCTGACACAAGCCGCCGGAAAAATCTGCGCTTACGCCGCTCGCAGAGAATGGTAGAGTGACACTATTCATAAGCGCATTGTACTCCCGCCGACTGACCAACTACTCTGACAGGAGAGCCGGTATGCCTGCTGACCAGCAAGCACCTTTGCATTCCGCCCGCCACCAGCTGGCGCAACTGATTGCGGATATCCGTGAAAAACACGAAGCTGACAGCCATTTGCTGCCGCAACTGGAAGCCTTGCTGCAGCAACTCGATCAGTTAAACGAACATGATTATCTGACCGGCGCACTGAACCGGCGTGCGCTGCTGAACCAGCTTGGCAACGAGCTGGCGCGCTCATACCGCACCGGACATACCTTCACGCTGGCGATTGTCAGTGTCGATCATCTGGAGCAGATTTTAGACAGTCACGGGCAGGAAACCGCGCGCGCGATTCTGCGTCAGTTTGCGCTGGAATTCAGTCGCCTGTTGCGCACACTGGATGTATTCGGACGCACCGCCGCGAATGAATTTGCGATCATCATGCCCACCACCTGGCTGGATCAGAGCCGCAAAGCGATTGTGCGCATCCGCAGCGGACTCGATCAGTATGACTGGGCAGCCATCGCCCCCGGTTATCAGCTGCATTTCTCTACTGGCCTGACCATCAATCAGTTGCACGATACACCGGAAGCAATGATGACAAGAGCCCAGACCGCGCTGCGCAATGCGCGTCTGCAGGGCGCTGGGCAAGTTGCAGAGCTGGAACCGGAACTGCCGCCGTTTTCCGGTCAGGAAGACTGATCCTGTCCTGATTGAACGCGGCTTTCATTCCCCGCAAATCGCGGAACTTTCTGCACAGCATCCCGACTAAGCGGAGTACCGGCATCTGCCGGCTCTGACGACTATCTCATACTGATCCGTTATGAAACCCACCATCCTGATCGCCGCCCTGCTGAGTCTGGGTATTGCGGGCAGCAGTCTGCCTGTCACTGCAGCAGCACAAACAGCCGGTGCAAACAGTATCGCTGATGCGCAACGCCAGCGTGCTGACTATATCCGCTCGCACTACAGTAAATTTGAACACCAGATTCCGATGCGCGACGGCAAAAAGCTGTTCACCGCCGTGTATGTGCCGCTGGATGCAGGACCGGCAAAAACCTATCCGGTACTGATGGTGCGTACACCGTATTCGGTTGCACCGTATGGCGCGGCAAATTACAAAACGGCACTGGCACCGACCGCCGACTATGAAAAAGACGGCTATATTTTTGTGTTTCAGGATGTGCGCGGCACTTATATGTCGGAAGGCGAATTTGTGAATATGCGTCCGCATATCAGCCAGAAGAAAAGCGCGCAGGATGTCGATGAAAGTTCCGATACCTACGACACGATAGAATGGCTGTTACGCCATCAGCCATACAACAACGGTAAGGTCGGTCAGTGGGGTATTTCTTATCCGGGCTTTTATACCTCCGCCGGTGCGATTGATTCACACCCTGCACTGAAAGCAGTGTCGCCACAGGCACCGATTGCAGACTGGTTCCGTGGTGATGATATGCACCGCCACGGCGCGCTGAATCTGGCGATGGCTTTTAACTTCTTTCACAGCTTCGGTCAGCCGCGTCCACAACCCACCGATCAGCGTGGCTGGAAAGAACCGGAATTCGGCACGCCGGACGGTTATCAGTTTTTCCTGCAACTCGGTTCGCTGAAAAATGTGAACGACAAATTCTTTAAAGAACGGATCGCATTCTGGAATGACATCATTGCGCATCCGGATTACGACAGCTTCTGGCAAAGCCGTAATCTGCTGCCGCACTTAAAAAACATTAAGGCAGCGGTGCTGACGGTCGGTGGCTGGTACGACACGGAAGATTTATACGGCCCCTTGCAAACTTTCGCCGCAATTGAAAAACAAAATCCCGGCATTCAGAATCATATGATCATGGGGCCATGGATACACGGTGGCTGGACTCGTACCGATGGCGATAAAGTCGGTGACAGCAATTTTGGCTACAAAACCTCCGACACCTACAAACCACTGGAATACGCATTTTTCCGTCATTATCTGAAAGGCGGCGATAAACCGGCCTTGCCGAAAGCGATGGTGTTTGAAACCGGTGCCAACCGCTGGCGTCAGTTTGACAGCTGGCCGCCAAAGCAGGCGAAAGCAGAAAATCTGTATCTGGCGGAAAACGGGAAACTGAGTTTCCGTCAGACTGCACAAACACAAGCGTTCTCTGAATACATCAGCGATCCGGCCAAACCGGTACCGTACACGACGGAAACCCTGACCGGCTGGAGCAAAAATTATGTCGCGGCAGATCAGCGCTTTGCCGCCAGCCGTCCGGACGTTCTGGTGTTCCAGTCGGATGTGCTGGAACAGGATGTGACGCTGGCTGGTCCGCTGGAAGCCGATTTGTTTGCCAGCGTCACCGGTACCGATGCGGACTTTGTGGTCAAGCTGATTGATGTGTTACCGGCAAATGCCAAAGACGGCGACGTGCAGCGTGGTCATGCACAGATTCTGGTACGTGGCGAACCGTTCCGCGCCCGTTACCGCGACAGTTACAGCCAGCCGAAAGCACTGGTGCCGAATGAAGTGACGCGCATCCGTTTTGGTATCAATGATGTGATGCACACCTTCCAGCGCGGCCACCGGATTATGGTGCAGGTACAGTCCAGCTGGTTCCCGTTTATCGACCGTAACCCGCAAAGCTTTGTACCGAATATTTATCAGGCCGAGGAAAAAGATTTCGTCAAAGCAAATCACCGGATCTGGCATAACGCCAGTTATCCGAGTGCGCTGAAAGTCAGGGTCTTACCTGCCTCCTGAACCCGCTTTGTTGCGTTTTCCGCTGATGCCCGTGCCGTTTTCCGCACGGGCATTTTATTATCTGCCATACACTTAAATTATTTGAGAAAGTTAAAAAAGCTTGTGCTATTCTGCATTTCGCAGCTCTGTCCGTTTTGCTACGCAAGGAGTCAACGATGTCGAATATTGCAGGTAAAGCCTATGCCATGAATGTCGTGACGCCGATACGCTGGCAAACGCTGTGGCTGAATAAAGCGTATTTTCTCGGTGTGAAATATTTCCCCGAAAAACTGAATGGCCTGATCACGCTGTCGCTGATTCATTATGCACGCTGGGTGATTGTCGGCCGAAAACAGTTTCCGCATGTCAGCAATGATCAGCCGCGCGAAACCCTGAAATACAATTACATGCTGTTTTTCAGCAATTTCAACGGCAGCTGGGATCAGTATGTGGATTCGTTCACCTTCGCCATTCCTGCCGGTCTGGATTTGTTCTGGAAATGGAATGTGCGTTATTCCAAGTCCGTCACGCTGACACCATTTCACCGCTACATCCAGCACAATCAGTTAGAAACCCTGCATTACTACAATGCCTACCCGCTGGCTTCGTCGAATGATGTCAAGTCAGCGCAGCATGTGCGCGAACAACTGCTGGCATTTAATGCGCGTGTGAATGAAGGCAGCGATCAGGAATTTCAGCGGCGTTACAACGCCCTGCTGCGCGCGCTGCAGCATGATCTGGGCGCGATGTATCCGACGCCGATTATCAGCATGTCGGCTTATCAGGTGGAAAAACGTCAGCGCTGGCATCACGGCCAGCTGGATCAGGAGAACAACCATGCCCAACGTCAGCGGTAATGCTTATTCGCTGAATATTCTGTCACCGGTCCGCAACGGACTGGTGCCGGGACAGCAGATTTCCCATGCCGATGCAATTCGCGATCAGCTGCAGGGCTGGAACACGGAATTCAACAGCCCGATGGCACTGGTGCCGCAAACCTATCTGTGCCGCTTTTATATTCTGGATGATGTGGTGATTCAGTCGCTGCCCGGCGGCAGTGCGCCGGATACGCTGGCGGACTGGTCACTGCTGGAATCGGATAAAGCCCGGCGCGGTGCGATGCCGGCACAGGATCATTTGCAAAGTGCGTATCTGGTGTTCACCAGTAATTTTTACTGCGGGCAGAGCGGTTCGCCGGAACCCTATCTGAAAGGCATGTGGGAATCCATCAGCGGACGCATACGTCATTTGTGGCAACACTGTTACGGATTTGAAGAAGTACAGGATGCGCGCAGCTTTATCGCTTATATGCGCCGCTGTCAGCTGGAGACCAGCCTGTTCTTTGTCGGCTCGAACGACAAACCGCTGGAAGAGCAGTTAAAGGCGCTGTATCTGAAACAGGAATTCAGCCGCTTCGCGCTGGAACATCAGGGACTGGCTCCGGCAGCGCTGCGTCAGGCTTATCTGGCATTTATGCAGCGCGTACAGGCAGAAAATCTTCACCATCCGAGCTGGCATCCGGGCCAGTACCGTTTGTAATTCAAAAGGACACGCATGACCGCTACTCTTGATCTGGCCGATATCCAGGGCCACGTACTGCGCGCGTATGCACGCTTCGGTTATCCGACTGGCCGCTATGTCTTTCTGAATGTGACAGATGCGGCAGCGGCGCGCCGCTTTCTGACCGACATCCTGCCGCACCTGACGACTGCCGTTTGCTGGGGCGAAGGCAAAAATGAAATGGCGCCGCCGGATCTGGCCGTCAATCTGGCATTCACCTATCAGGGTTTAAAAGCGGTGGAATTGCCGCGTGCCTCGCTGATGGGTTTTTCTCCGGAATTTGCGGAAGGCATGAAAGCGCGGCAGGATATTCTGGGGGATGACGGTGTCAGCGCACCGGAACACTGGGACCCGGTCTGGCGCGATCATCTGACCCGCCGCGACAAAGATGTGCATATCGCCGTGCTGCTGCATGCGCGCATGCCAGCGCCCGCTGCCAATACGCCGGAAGCTATCGCGCTGGCATTCCGGCTGAGTCAGCAAAGACTGGATCAGGGTTTGCGCTGGTTACGCAATCTGATTGCGGACAGCGGTGACGGTGTCACCATACTCGGCGGTCATCGCGGCCCGGACGGCGAGTTACTGGATTATCAGGATGTGCAAACCGTGCTGGAAAACGGTATCCCGACCGCCAAAGAGCATTTCGGCTACACCGATGGCATCGGCGATCCTGTGATTGCCGGTGTGCCTTACGATGCCGACCGCGTAGCCGGGCGCGGCAAACAAATGGATAACGGCCAGTGGGAACCGCTGGCGCCCGGTGAATTTATTTTCGGCCATCTGGATGAAGCGCAGGAATATCCGCCGGCACCGCTGCCGCGTTTGCTGGCGCGTAACGGTACTTACATGGTGTACCGCAAGCTGCATGAAAATATCGCCAGCTTTGATGCGTTTCTGGAACGCGAAGCGGCTAAAGCCTATCCGTTTGAAGGCGGCAAAGAATTGCTGGCAGCGAAGTTTGTCGGACGCTGGCGCGACAATGGCGCACCGCTGGTCACCGCACCGGACCCCGCCTCCAAAAAAGCCTTCGACCAGCGTTTTGCTGCCGCCAGTGCGCAGGAGCAGGACAAAATGCTCAGCGACTTTACCTATGATCAGGATATGAGCGGCGCACGCTGTCCGTTCAGCGGCCATATACGCCGTATCAATCCGCGTGCTTCGCTGGAATTGGGGCATCAGCCCGGTGATCCGCCCGGTTCTTTCAGCCGCATGAACGGCGCATTCGATACGCCGGGTGCGCTCGCTAATCGCCGTCGCCTGATGCGGCGCGGCCTGCCCTATGGCGAAGTGCGCGACCGCAGCCGCAATGACGGCAACCACGGCATCATCATCATGCTGCTGAATGCCGATATCGCACGTCAGTTTGAATTTGTGCAGCAGCAATGGGTGAATTACGGCAATGATTTCCACGCCGGTAACGACAAGGAAATCATCCTCGGCAACCACAGTGCCGATACCCGTTTTGCCAGCAAAGCCGTGTTGCAGGTGGAACCGACCGGCGATCAGGTGCCGTACCTGCTCGGCGGCATACCGCGTCTGGTGGAAACCCGTGGCGGCGAATATTTTTTCATTCCCGGCATGACTGCTTTACGGATGATTGCACGCGGCATTATTGATCCGACCTGAGTTTCGCTGCACAGAAAACAGACAAGCAGACAAACCGCCCTGCGCACAAGCTCAGGGTGGTTTGTCTTTTTTATGTATTCCGGTGTAAACGCACCAGCAGTCGGGAAGATACCGATGTCCGACTGCCGGCATCATCAGCGTGCGTATGGCAGGTGTAAGGGCTGACACAAGCTGATGACGACAGGTTTCAGGCCATTTTTGGGTGCATTTGCGGACTTCAGCACAGCGATCCGGCGGTCGTCGGCAGAAAGTCCGGCTCTCCGGAAATGACAGATGCGGAGTTCAGCACAATTGCGCCGACCGGCAACGATGTTCAGCGCTGGCCGTGTTTACGGAATATCGTGGTGGAACCCCATAAGAAACGGCTGCCGTCACTACTGTGATCCAGCGGTTCCATGCCGGGAATATCCCAGCCTTCCGGTTCTTTACGCTCGGTATGATTATGGCCGTGGCGCATTTTGGAAATCGCTTCATACACCACTTTACGGGCACGGTTGATGCCACCCAGCGGCCTGTGTTCCGGTAGTGCATGCCAGGGGCTGAACGATAATTCATCGCCGAATTCATCCTGCAAAGGATGATCGAAATACTGGCGCGGAATCCGTATCGTTGCGACTTTGCGAAAGCGCGATAATTCTTCCGGCCAGACCTTGCCCGGATCTTCCACCGGCATCTTTTCCGCATCGGTCTGAAATTGCACCATGAAGTCAAACACGGCATCTTCCTGCGCCAGCTGGCGCACCATGGCGCGGCGCAGATAATCATCCGGCGGATTGTCCGGAATACGGTCGAGGTGACGAATCTGCGGCAGAACCGCGTATTTCACAGCGCGGTCGCCGAACAGATACGGCGTGGTGCTGTGATAGCGCACCTGCAGCGGATTGGCATGGCGCAGCATCGAATGCCAGAGATTCAGTCCGACCCGCAAATGCGTCAGGAAATACCAGATCACTTGCAGCGTACCGCTGGTCATGGCGCGGATCAGTCCGGCAAACTCGCGCACATTCGCAGTCACAAAGCGGTCCGTACTGATAAGAATAAAGTCTTGCGTGGTGGCATCGGCTTCGCTTTCCAGCAGCTTTTTACCGGGCACGCCCATCAGTTTGATCGCCATGCCACGGATATCGCGTTTGCTGTCCGGCTGTATGGTGGCACTCTGATTGGAAAACCGTATCCACGCTTTGTAACGGCGGCTGCGTCCGAACAGACCGACACGCAATTCCGGCGGCAAATCCGGTTCCACAATGAAATATGCACGCACCACACCGTGGGTTTTCGGATGTGCATCGCGACGCATTACCCCTTTCTGATATTCGCGCTGTATCTTGGCGCTCAGGCGCTGACGCAGGTCTTCAATATGACGCTTTTCATCCTGGGGTATTTTTTCGCTTGTGTGTAGTGGTGACATACGTATCCTTCAGGTTTCCGTCACAAAAGCGCCAGACGCTGCGCTGGCAGACAAATCACCGGCGGGATGCCGGAGACGGGGTCGCACTGCTCTCAGAGATGCTCAATCGGAATCAATTTGCCAGCGATCGCACAGCAAAGTTGCTGCAGCGACATAAAGCTGACAAGAGGCTTCAACAGACGGGGGAATACGGCCTCATGTTACACAGTTTAATTTTCGTCATCAAATTTTTCCCTCCCGCCAGCGCGCATGCGCGACTTCCGCACAACCTTTCATTGCCGCGCAGAAAAAATCCCAGCCTGCGGATGCTTTCTGTATGCCGCGATATCCGGTTTGCATTCCCACATTGCCGAATTGAAATAAAAATACATCTTTCTGCTTGCTTTTTGAATATTGCGGAAACTGATGTCTTAGAAGACAATCAAATTTATGTAATTTAACTACAAAATTAAAAATGAGACATTTCCTGCCCGGCGCGTTGCTGATCACAGTTTTACTGCCTGCGTTTGCGAATGACAACACCCCTGCTCCACAGCATCTGGAACCACCGTTCTGGTGGGCGGGTATGGCGGAACCGCAATTACAGTTGCTGGTACACGCACCGGCCATTGCAGGCAGCAAACCAGAACTGCATTACCCCGGTGTGCGTTTGCTGAAAACGGAGACGTTGCCGAACCCGAATTATCTGGTGCTGACGCTGCAACTCGCGCCAACCGTGCGGCCGGGCGGTTTTGAGATCCGGTTCCGCGATCAGGCTACGGGTCGCCTGCGCTACCAGTATCCTTACCGCTTGTTGCAGCGCGAACCGCAGTCTGCACAACGCCAGGGTTTCGGCGCACAGGACGTGATTCTGAATCTGGTACCGGACCGTTTTGCCAACGGTAATCCGGACAATGACCGCATTGCCGGTTACGCCGATCATGTGGACCGCAGCGATGACGGCGGCGCGCGCCACGGCGGTGACATCGCCGGTATCCGCGCGCATCTGGATTACATACAGCGCATGGGTTACACCATGATCTGGCCAACGCCGATGCTGGAAAACAATTTGCCGCGCTATTCCTATCACGGCTATGCGGCCACCGATTTATACCGTATTGATCCGCGCTTCGGCAGCAATGAAGATTACCGGCAACTGGTACAGGCAGCACGTCAGCGCGGCATTGGCATGATTCAGGATGTGGTGCTGAACCATATCGGCAGCCATCACTGGTGGATGCAGGATATGCCGGCACCGGACTGGCTCGGCTTTCAGGGAAAATTTGTCCCTACCCGCCACGCCCGTACCACGCTGAGCGACCGCTATGCTGCCGCCGCCGACCGTGAAAATTTCAGTTACGGCTGGTTCACCGATACCATGCCCGACCTGAATCAGCGCAATCCTGTGCTGGCAACCTATCAGATTCAGAATACGATCTGGTGGATAGAATACGCAGGCTTGTCCGGCTTACGGGTGGATACCTACAGCTATTCCGATCCGGCATTTCTGGCGCGCTGGTCGGCCAGCATTCTGCGCGAATACCCGCATTTTTCCATGGTTGGTGAAGAATGGAGTACCCAGCCTCTGGTCGTAGCGCGCTGGCTGCGCGGTTACCGTAATCCGGATGGTTACCGCTCTTCGATGCCTGCGATGATGGATTTTCCGATGCAGGATGTGCTGCGTCAGGCATTCAGCAGCAATGAATCGTGGAACAGCGGTTTCAACAGCTTGTATGAAGCACTGGTCGCCGATCAGTTATATCCGCAACCGGAACGCATGGTGCTGTTCGATGGTAACCACGATATCAGCCGTATTTACAGTGTGTTCGACAAAGATGCAGCGCTGGTGAAAATGGCACTGGCCTATATCGCCACGATTCCGCGCACCCCGCAACTGTATTACGGCACCGAAATTCTGATGGAAAGCCGTAAAGAACGTGATGATGGTGCGGCACGCCGCGATTTCCCCGGCGGCTGGGCGGAAGACAAGGTGAATGCATTCACTGGCGCAGGACTCAGCGAAGCACAACAGAACATGCAGCGTTATGTGGCACGCCTGCTGAACTGGCGTAAAACTGCAAACGCAGTTCACAAAGGCCACATGCTGCATTTCTCGCCGGAAGATGGCATCTATTGCTACTTCCGCATTCTGGGTAAACAGACTGTGATGGTGATACTGAACAAAAATACAGAAAGCCGCGAGCTGGCACTGGCGCGCTTTACCGAAGGAATAGGCAAGCGTACAAAAGCAAGCGATGTGATGGATGGCAGACAGTTCAGGCTGGCAGAAACACTGGCGTTGCCGGCACGGTCGGCGACGATTCTGGAACTGGAATAAGTGACGCAGATCTACGTCACTGAAGTTGTCCGGTACATCGGACTTCTCAGGCATGCAAGTTTTTGACGTCTGTAAGAGAGGTGATTTTTACACGTCAGCAATCGTGAATTAACATGCCAATATTCATATTGACATGTTAAGGAGTAGTTTGTTTTCCTGTGCGGGACAACAAAGTCTGCTGGCGCTCTGCGGTGTAAGCCCACCACGATTGTGGCGGTTCACCTTCCATAAACCGGATTACCGATAAAAACACATCAATCACACAAGGGTCGTGCCGCTGACGGGTCAGACGACACAATTCCTCATACAGCTGATAAGCATCCTGACCGACCAGCGCGGACGGATGCTGTATTCCAAGTAACATCAGATCACTGGCCGCCGCCGGTCCTATGTTCGGCAGATCGGTCAGTTTCTCCAGCTTTTCCCGGCAAACTTTTTGCGGATGCATGATTTCTCCGTGTTTCCGTCCAGTCCTGCGCCAGCAATCCGAACATCGCCGTATCGAAAATCTGATCACCGACGATCCAGCGCTCTCTGAGCAAACCTTCCTGCGTAAATCCTAGCATGTTCAGCAAATGTATTGAGCGTACATTACCGGGATCTGTATCGGCTTCAATCCGGTGCAAACCTTCACGACCGAAAGCCCAGTCCAGCAAAGCAGTCAGTGCTTCCCGCATATAGGCCTTTCCCCAGAAAGCGTTGTTCATCCGGTATCCGAGTTCTGCCCGCCGGTTTTGCAATGACCACTGATACAAACCGCATTCACCGATCACAGCGCCGTCTTCACGCCGCTCCATCACCAGCGGCAGGTATTCCCCGCAAGTCACCGCATTGATGCTGCGGGCTATCCTTGCATCGGCCTGCGCCGTATCGGTCCAGGGTAATTCGCTTCCATACCGGGTAACTTCCGGATCACTGCCCATCGCAAATACGGCTGCTGTATCATCTGTCTGTACCGGACGCAGGATTAAGCGTTCGGTTTCCAGTCGCAAACTCAGCCACGGATGTTGTATGTTTCCAGTCATCGGATCATCCGTTTAAATAATCGCCGGACCGGAACTGCCGCCGGTCTCTCCGGTTTCAAAGACAAGTGATGCCGCACCATACCAGATCAACGCACCCACAAATAACCAGAACCAGTTGGCAAAGCTGAACTGTGCGTTCGACGCACCGTCCGTATCCCCTGAAACACGGTTAATTGTCTGCTGTACTGCAAACAGAATTGCGGCGATCAATCCGGTTACCAATAAATTCACAAGCAGATCCACCAAGGGCGCCAGCTGATTACCATAAACACGGTCAACAACCCTCATCGTCACTGTAAGCAAAACCCACGCCCATGCCAGATTACTGTGATTCGTCAGGGCATCTCCGCGCTCTGCTGCCCAGTCATGGACACGACGGAATAATCCGTGCACAAAAAACACATTAAAAATGGCACGGGGAATCGACCATATATCTTCACCGGTACGTTTCTGATGCGCGAACCACTGCGCGTATAGCCAGTAGACAGAGTAAATCCCCATCGTACCCATGGTCATCACCCATAGTTTACGCGGGCTGACCACATAAAAATCATTTTGATATAAGGCCTGGTTATCCGGCAGTTCTTCAGTGCCTGTATTACCGGAAACCGGTGAAGTATTCTGAAAATCCAATTGATGTCTCTGATAAAAAGTTCGGGTTCGTAAAGTGGGTTTTTCACAACGCTGATCTCTTGCGCAGAAAGTCTGCACAGCACATGCCATCTTAGCGAAAATCGCCTGAAAGCAACAGAAAATCATTATCTTCAACACAACTGAATTAGCGTGATTTTTAACTGAAAAACGCATAAAAACATTGCAATTCAGAAAAAACAAACCACAATATACTATGCAGTTATTGCCTGTTTTGCACACCGGATATGCATCCGGTCTGCTTTTTGCTTTTCTTTCTCCGCACGTTGTTTCTTGTTCCGCGTAAGTTGAAGTTCATGCCGTATTTCATTGAGGAAATGATGTATGAGGGATGTTTCACTGCGTCAGCACATACCGGTTTTCACCGTTTGCGGCATTGCCGCTGTCAGCGCTCTGCTGATTTTCTGGCAGGCTCCTGGCTGGCTTAACAGCTTTTTCCTGCTTGGTAATCTGGCCGCCGTTGGCTGGCTGCTGCGGCATACATTGTTGCTCACACCCGCTGCTGAAGAAGAACAGGACAATGTGCCAGTAAATACAAGCACTCAGCAACAACAATTACCCGATTTGCTGGAACATGTGCTCCCTGTCTGGAGCCAGCATCTGGATCAGGTAAGACAACAAAGCGAACAGGCGATTGGCCAGCTGATCCAAAGCTGCAGCGCCATGATCAGCGCCTTTGATGCAGCTGGTTTTGAATCTGTTGGCAATCTCGGACAAGCCCAGACGCAAAGTGCGTCAATCACTCTGCTTCAACTGTGCAAAAAAGAACTGACGCCGCTGATTCAGTCGCTGCAACAGGTCATTAACGGTAAAGATGAATTGTTAAGCTGTATGCGCCAGCTGGCAGACGCGACGAAAGAACTCGACAGCATGACGAACGAAGTCAGCCAGATTGCTGCGACTACCAATCTGCTGGCGATCAATGCCGCAATTGAAGCTGCGCGGGTTGGTGAACATGGCCGTGGATTCGCTGTCGTCGCGGGTGAGGTTCGTAAGTTATCTCATTTATCCGCCGAAACTGGCCACCGTATGAGCGAACGCGTTAAGCGTATTTCTGATGTCATGCATACTTCTCTGCGTACAGCTGACCGTGCCGCAGTCAATGACGGAAAAATTCTCGAAGTATCCGGTGAAGTCATCAAAGATGTTCTGTCACATGTGGGTGAAATGGCAGATACCTCTGAGAACATGCGCATACAGGGACAGGTAATCCGTGGCCACTTTGAAGAACTGATTGTCAGCCTGCAATTCCAGGACCGTATCAGCCAGATTCTTCAGGTTGTTAATCATGATATTGATAAACTCGGTCAGGAAGTCAGTACCGGAAATAATGTCATGTCTGCCCGTACACGTCAGTGGCTGGATTCGCTAAAGACAACCTACACAATGGATGATGAACTGAAAGCACATGGTCAGCAGAATACGTCTGCATCTGAGACGGAAATCACATTCTTCTGAGCCGGAAAAGTACCTTCCGGATGCGATACATCAATCTGACTTCATGCGGAGCAAAGCATGCCGAATCAGGAGCAGAGATCACGGGTTCTGGTCGTTGAAGACGATGAACTGGTCTCATTACAAATTCAACTAAAGCTGGAATTACTCGGCTTCCATGCAGTCGGCGCTGCGGCTTCCGGCGAGGAAGCGGTAAGCCTTGCGCTGCAACTGATGCCGGACATTATCCTGATGGATATTGTGCTGGAAGGTCAGATGGATGGTATTGATGCTGCTCTTCAGATCCGCAATCAGGCAGACATTCCTGTCGTCTTTTTATCCGGCTCTGAAGATGATTCCGCATTCAGCCGTATCCGCTCATCGGAAGCGTTTGGTTACATTATCAAACCTTACACCGACCGTGAACTGAAAGCTTCGCTGGAACTCGCACTTTATAAACATAAAACAGAAGCGCGCCTGAAATCCAGCGAACAATTACTGCGTGCGATTTTCGAAGCAGAGCCAGAAAGTGTACAGGTCGTTGATGCGAAAGGCTACCTGCTGGAAATGAATACAGCTGGCCTGAGTATGCTGGAAGCCGGCGATATCGAAGCTGTCAGGGCATACGGTCTTAACAATTTTATTCATACCCGTTATCGCCGCGCATTTCTGAATCTGCATGAGCAAGTGATTCAGGGTGGCAGTGGTCAGCTGGAGTTCGAAATTACAGGTCTGCGCGGTACGATGCGCTGGATGGAAACCCATGCTGTACCGATCCGCGCCGGGACAGGCGATATGCCGATGGCGCTATACATAACACGGGATATTACTGAAAGGCGCCGTACAGAAGAAGCTTTAAAACAAAGTGAGCTGGATCTGAGGGAGGCAGAGCAGATCGCGCAAGTAGGTCACTGGGTGTGGGAACCTGACCTGAACAAAGTAACATGGTCCGCTGAAATGCAGCGTATCTGGCAACGAGATTTATCAAAATACGGTGGCGATATCGCACGTATGGTGAAAGACACGATTCATCCGGATGATCAGGCGGAAATCATGTCACGCCAGAAAGACACCTTCAAACAGCACAGTTTGTCACTGCCGTTTGAATACAGAATTGTATTGCCGGATGGCAGCATTCGCTACATCTGGGCCGTTCCCGGCAATCGTATCTTTAACTCCAGTGGCCGCGTCGTCCGTCTGACCGGTATCGTGCAGGATATTACGGACCGGAAACTGGCAGAAGCGTCACGTCTGGAAAGTGAAGCACGACTGGAACATACGTTCAGCGCGTCGCCGATTGGTATGGCGCTGGTCAGCATGAATATGAAGTTCATGAAAGTGAATCATGCGTTCTGCCATATGCTGGGCTGGTCAGAGCACGATTTACTGCGCGATGGCTTTGATCTGATTTCAGCAGTTGATGATTTACTGGCTGATCAGCATTTGATTGCTGAACTGATTTCCGGTGAGCGTGGTTCTGTACAAACTGAGAAACGTTATCTGCACCGCCAATCGCACGACGTCTGGACCCAGCAGCACTTGGGTGTCGTCCGGACGGCAACAGGTAAAGCAACCCACTTTGTACTTCAGATCGTTGATATTACCGAACGTAAACGCGCAGAAGAGCAACTGCACAAATTATCACTGGCGGTAGAGCAAAGCCCTGAATCGGTCATCATTACCGATGTCAATCATCATATCGAATACGTTAACGAATCCTTTTTATCGACGTTTGGCTATGAGCGCCGGGAAGCGATCGGCAAAACGCCGAAGTTTATGGCTTCCGGCAAAATGTCACTGGAATCGCAGGCAGACTTACATCAGACGCTTGAGCGCGGTGAAATCTGGCGTGGTGAGTTTTACAACCAGCGCAAAGACGGCAGCGAGATTATTCAGCATGCGATCATCACACCGCTGCGACAACCGGACGGCTGCATCTCGCACTACGTTTCTGTACAGCAGGACATCACCAGTAAAAAACGGCTGGAGGCGGAACTGGATCAGTACCGGCATCATCTGGAAGATCTGGTTGATCAGCGTACGCAAGAACTGGCCGAAGCCCGCCGTCAGGCAGAAGCCGCAAATCAGGCAAAGAGTAATTTCCTTGCCAACATGAGTCATGAAATCCGCACGCCGATGAATGGTGTACTGGGTATGACTTATCTGGCGATTGCCGCGACCAGTGATCCGAAACAGCGGGATTATCTGAAAAAAATCCAGTTATCCGGTGAGCACTTGCTGCACATCGTGAATGACATTCTCGATTTTTCAAAAATCGAAGCGGGCAAAATGACACTGGAATCGATCGATTTCTGGCTGGATGAAATGTTCGGAAAACTGTCCGGCATGATGAGCGATAAGCTGACCGGACGCCCCATCCAGTTACGCTTCGAAGTGGATCAGACGCTGACGAATCATATGCACGGTGATCCGCACCGGCTGAGTCAGATACTGATTAATTACACAAACAATGCAATCAAATTCACTGAGCACGGTGAAATCGTCGTACGTGCAGAAAAACTGCATGATACAGCGGAAGGCTGGATGGTGCGTTTTGAAGTGCAGGATTCCGGTATCGGCATGTCAGAGGAACAGCAGTGCCGCTTATTCCGCTCGTTTGAACAAGCCGACAGTTCGACTACCCGGCGTTATGGCGGTACCGGCCTCGGACTGGCAATCAGCAAACAACTGGCAAGGCTGATGGGTGGCGATGTCGGCGTCAGCAGCATGCAGGGAAAAGGCAGTACTTTCTGGTTCACCGTTCATTTAACTGCGGCACATGATCAGCAGGAACACCGCACCGAACTGAATGAAGCAGCCAGCCTGACGCGCCTGCGCTTACTGGTACATGAACGCAATCGTATTCATGTGCTGGTTGCTGACGATAATAGTTTTAACCAGCAAATTGCCAGGGAGTTGCTGGAAGAGGCCGGTATCACGGTCAGTATGGCAGACCACGGCGCGGAGGTATTGCAATTGCTTGATCGTGAGCGACCAGATTGCATACTGATGGATGTACAAATGCCAACCATGGACGGGCTGGCAGCAACCCGCTATCTGCGGAACCGGCCCGACTGCAGCGATCTGCCTGTGATTGCGATGACCGCGAATGCGATGGATGAAGATCGCTTGCAATGTCTGGCGGCCGGCATGAATGACTTCCTGCCGAAGCCATTTGTGCCTGAAGTACTGTATGCAACTCTGCTGCGCTGGCTCAGTGGTCAGCACGAATCCACATCCGTACCGGAGATTGCCAGTACCGCGCTGCCATCAGTCAGCTTGCAGGACAGTGGTTCTTCCGTTTTACAGCTGCATGAACTGGCAAGACAGCTTGGCAATAATCCGGAAAAACTGATCCGCTATGCGCGCAAATTTGTGACTTCGGTACATCAGGGACTGGAGGATATGCAACAAGCCAGCAGCCTGGAAGATATGCATGCCTTGTCTGCACTCGGCCATAAACTGAAATCCAGTGCCCGTACTGTCGGTGCCCATTCATTCGCTGCCTATTGCGAAGAACTGGAGCAACTGCGCCGGAATAACGATTTACCGCATGCCGCCCTGCTACTGAAGACTCTCAGCAATATGCTGCCGGATATCGAAGCAGCGATTAACCGTATGGAGAAAGAAGGTATTCCGGGTTTACAAATACCGGAATCTGCAACGCCGCAAACCGGTAGTACCAAGGCTGACTTTACCGGATTACAGGTGCTTGTACTCGAAGATGACGCCAGCCATCTGGATATTGCCTGTGGTTGCCTGCGCAAGCTCGGCGTCAGTCGCATTATGTCCTGCATGGATGGCCATCAGGCACTGATGATGTTACGCACCTACCATCCCGATATCTTAATTTGCGATTTACATTTAAACGGACTGGATGGCATCAGCTTCCTGCGTATGGTGGCGGAGCAAGGCTATACCGGTTCAGTCATTCTGCTCAGCAGCGTCGATGCTAACTTACTGAAAGCGGCAGAAAGTCTGGTCACCGCCTACGGTTTGCAACTTTTATCGGCATTACGTAAACCGCTGACCAGCGACATTCTGGAACTGTCTTTACGTCAGCGCCGCGATGCATCACCGAAGCCCGTGACCCGGAAATCGGAAGCCTTGCTGACACTGGAAGAATTACAGCAGGGCATTACTGAAGGCTGCGTTGAAGTATTTTATCAACCGAAAGTCAGCGTCATTGATAAACGGATACTCGGTGCAGAATGTCTGGCGCGCTGGAGACATACAGAGCGCGGCATTGTAGGTCCCGGTAGTTTTGTCCCGGTTCTGGAAGCGAACGGAATGATCAATATTCTGACCCATGAAATACTGAAGAAGAGTGCCATTCAGCTCGGGAAATGGCGTCGCCAGGGACATGATCTGAAGTTATCCGTTAACGTTTCTATGGATGATCTTGACCAGATTAATCTGCCGGAAGAATTCGAACGTATTGTGCGTTCTGCTGGCCTGGAACCCCGTTATATCACGCTGGAACTGACGGAAAGCCGGCTGATGGAGAACCTGACACTGAGTCTGGAAATTCTGACGCGATTGCGGTTAAAGGGTTTCGGGCTATCGATTGATGATTTCGGCACCGGTTTTTCCACCATGGAAAATCTGAAACAGTTACCGGTGACTGAACTCAAAGTTGACCGTGCATTTGTCAACGGTGCTACCCGAGACGAAGGAGCACGCGCCATTCTCGGTTCCAGTATTCAGCTTGGAAAAATCTTCCGCTTAAATCTGGTTGCGGAAGGTGTGGAAAAACAAGCGGACTGGGATTTAATCGCCGGATCAGGCTGTGATGAAGTACAAGGCTATTTCATTGCAAAACCAATGCCAGCCATCGAATTTATTAGCTGGAAACAAAAATGGGATCAGCAGCATCACGAGAGTAATAACGGACATGTTGTCAGTGACGGAGTCAGCAATGCGTGACGGAGAAATCAAAATGCAGGGAAGCACACTAGACCTGAGCCAGCTCAGGGTAATGATCATTGATGATGATGATTTTCAGCTGGATTTTGCAACCGAATTGCTGGAAGAACTCGGCATTAAAAAAGTCAGTACTGCGCTGGGCGGTGACAATGCACTACTGAATCTGAATCACCAGCCAGCACCGGATTTAATTATGTGTGATATTCAGATGCCGGGTATGGATGGCTTTGAAGTCATGCGGCATTTAGGTGATCGTCACTTTCAGGGTTCTGTCATTCTGATTTCCGGTCAGGGTGCCAAAGTGCTGTATACGGCTTCACTGGTCGCACAACTTGCAAGGCTGCATTTTCTGGGGACGATAGAAAAGCCTTTACGCAAAGAAGCCTTGCTGCCCATGCTGGAAAAAGTTCTGGCCTGATAGCTGCGTGCTTTGATTGCCGGTTTTCAGTCGGTTAAACATCACCGGAACTGACTGCTGACCCGCTCGCAAAAAAAACGGCATCCCGTAAGATGCCGCTGGCGAAACTTATCCGGCTGTCTGAGCTGCTGAGTCAGGCAGCCGGTCTGTGTCTGAGTATCAGAATTTTTTCCACAGTTTTACGAAGTACGAAGCACCGCCCAGTCCGAACTGAACGCTGTCATAGTAAAAACCATTATCGGTTTCGTTCGGATCCTGACGGTTCGGTTTCACGTTAAAGACGTTATTGGCGCCCACTGTGATTTTTGTGCTGTCGTTCACAGCGTAAGTCAGTGCCATATCTGCCGATGTTTTCGGAGCGTAATAGGCATTCGCAACGCCATTCGCCGTACCGGAGAAAGTACCCAGTGTTTGCGGACCATAGTGAATAATTTTAAATTCACCATTCCACGGGCCCTGTTCATAATTAAAGCTCAGGGTCGCTTTGCGACGCGGGCCACCCTGTTCAATAAACAGGCGTTCACGCTCAGACAGCAATACATCTTCATAACCCTTCAGTGCAGCAGGCGCTTTTACCTTAGTCACGTCGGTTTTGCTGAAATTCGCCGCGAAGTAAGTGGTGAGTTTGCCAGAAGCAAAGTTTGTTTTATATGAAGACGTCAGATCCAGACCCTGAGTACGGGTACTGATCGAATTCACAAAGAATTGCGCCTGGCCGACACCCAGCCCTGACAACACCGCTCCCAGTGCAGGATAGTTGGTCGCATCAAAACGACCGGACAAGACGATACGGTCAGAGATGTCGATGCGGTACAAGTCGGCTGTCGCTGAGAATTGCTGATTCGGCTTGAATGTCAGACCCAGCGTGTAGCTTTTGGATTTTTCTTCGGTCAGCTTAGGGATACCAGCTGCATTGGCAACCGTCCCGCCATTTGGTGCCAGTACCACATCCATAGGCTTACCGCTGATGAAGTCGGTAAATGTCGATGAGAAATACACTTGCTGCAGCGATGGTGCACGGAAGCCGGTACTGACTGAGGCACGGCCAAGAAATCCGTCCACCACCTGATAACTGGCGGCCAGTTTTCCGGTCAGTGTGGAACCGAAGTCGTTGTAACGCTCACCGCGTACTGCAGTCTGCAATTTCAGTTTGCTGGTCAGATCCGCTTCGATGTCCACATAGGCAGCAATACTGTTACGGTTTTTATTGGTACTGTCGCCCGGCTGAAATCCCGGAAAACCCTGACTACCGGCATTGCCGCCAACGCCAACACCATCGGCATCGATGTATGAACCCGGTTCACCTGCGAAAATCTGATATTTTTCGTAGCGGTATTCTGCGCCGAAAGCGACATTCGTTCCCATGAACCAGTTGTCGAAATAGCGGCTGAAATCCAGATTGGTGGTTGCCTGTGCAAACGAAAAACCACCGGCATCAAATACACTCGGGCTGATACCTTTGCCACCGGATGTTAAGTCTTTATTTGCAATCGATGCATTCAGGGTATTCGAAATTTCATATTTCAGGCGGTTATAGCCGTAGGTTTGCGATAAATCTGCACTCCATTCGCCGACGCGCATACGGTAACCGGCAATACCGTAGATATCATTAATATCACCGTTGATATACGGCACAAATCCGCCCGGATACATGGCAGCAGAATTACGGCTAGGAATATCGTCTGTGCCAACGCCACCACGCGCCCAGGCAGCAGAAGAAGCACGACGCTGCTGATTGCCAAGTGTGAAATAGAATTTATCGCCGCCACCGTTTGGTACTTCGCCGTTGATGTACACCGTTGGGCCAGTCACACGTGCATCACCGATGGTACGCGGATTACCCGGATCGGCACGGTTAGAACGACCGCGATCTGTGTATTCTGCCGTGATGCCGATCACACCCGCCTCACCGACACGGAAACCGCAATAGGCAGAAGGAGCATAGTTTTTACCATCACCGGCAGAGTACTGGCTGTAACCAAAGCTGGCTTCGCAGCCCAGGGATTTTTTCAGCGAAATATCCAGCACACCGGCAATCGCATCCGAGCCATACTGCGCTGCTGCGCCATCACGCAAGACCTGAATATTGCTGATTGCCATGACAGGAATCGCATTCATATCGGTACCGGTATTGCCACGGTTGCGCGCACCAAACAAATTTACCAGCGACACCGTATGACGACGTTTTCCATTGACCAGCACCAGCGTCTGGTCTGAACCAAGACCACGCAGTGCTGCCGAATCCACCAGATCTGCGCCATCGGCGCCGGTCTGGCGGGTAGAGTTGAATGAAGGCGAAATATTCGCCAGTGTCTGGGCCAGATCGAACTGGCCGCCCGATTCGGCCGCTTTGCTGACAGGAATAAAATCGACCGGCACCGGTGTTTCGGTTGCCGATGAGTTCAGCTTGCGTGAGCCGACAATGGTCAGCGTTTGCAGTGGTGGTTCCACCAGCTTTTCAGCATTGGTGGTGGACTGAGCCATACCAGTCAGCGGGGTGACCGCGGCAAGACCGGCAGTGCCATACAAGGCGAGCAGGATCGCTCTGCGCATTGGTGTCATACTTAATTCCTCACAAATGAAAGTGCAAAATGCTGAACTGGTCTGCCATGCTTTTTTTTGCCGCATGGCAATCTGGTATCAGCGATTGCTTGTTATTTTTGGAGGAGTCAGTATCCCTGCTGCGATGCGCAAGGGTCAATCAGGCTGTTGCACGATTACGTCTTTTCTTCGAAATTTTCACAAATTGACAAAATTATTTTCAAATATATCGTCATTCTGACATCAAATATCTCATTCCGGCGATAGCCCGGCTACCGTACCACGAACACATTTCACCATCTGCCAGCCGCACTGGTATGCCCAGTTGTGGCGCGAGTGCATCCACATGTTCAGGCTGAAAACGGTAAGGTTCGGTCGATAACCAGACCTCACCGACACCCGCCTGTAAGGCCTCCTCCCAGCTGAACGCCGGGTAGCGCTGTTCACTGGACGGATGCCAGACGGTACGACCACTGCTGCGCAGCATGTCCGCGATATAGGTTGATGCCGAAATCGTCATCCAGGGGTCCTTCCAGATGCAGTAAACGAGCGGGGGTTGCTGTTTTTCTGTGCCGGATTGCGCAAAACGGGCGTAAACCGCTTCAAATTCATCGCACAAGGCTTGCGCCGCAGCTTCCACGCCGAACAGTTGCCCGAACAGGCGATAGACATCCAGATTGTCACGCAGGGTCAGCGGATGGGTGACGATCACATGCGGCACGAACTGCGCCAGCGCATCCGCCACCGGCTTTTCGTTTTCATCGATATTCAGCACTACGTGGGTTGGTGCGAGCTTACGGATTTTGTCGAGATTCACATCTTTGGTACCGCCAACCTTGGGAATCGGTTTCACCACGTTCTGCGGGTGAATACAAAATCCGGTACGACCAACCAGTGAATCCGCCAATCCCAGATCCACAATTAATTCGGTCAGCGATGGCACCAGACTGACAATACGGGCACTACCTTTCGCGAAAGGCGGATGACTTTGTCCGATGGCGTCAGTACTAAATGCGCTGCTCATGGCTGAGATTCCGGTGGTAAGCGGCCTTTACGCGGAGCCTGACTGAACGCGAAGTCATACAGCCAGTTCGGCAGGATGCGCAGCAAGCGCGCGACCCAGCCCATTTGCCACGGGATCACACGATACGAGGTTCCTGCCTGAATGGTGCGCAGTGCGCGGGCAGCAAACTGGTCGGCTGGCATCAGAAACGGCATAGCGTAAGTATTCACCTTCGTCATCGGCGTATCGATATAGCCCGGTGCAATCGTGACCACGCGGATACCGCTGGCGCGCATTTCAAGGCGCAGCGATTCGCAATAACTGATGACTGCCGCTTTGGATGCGCTGTAAGCTTCTGCACCCGGCAAGCCGCGTATACCGGCCACGCTGGCAATACCAACCAGACGGCAATCCTGCGGCCGTTTTTGCTGTTGCATATGCGGAATAAACGGCGCAAAGGTCGCAGCAGTCGCCAGCAGATTAGTGTCCATGACTTTGCGAATCATGGCCAGATCTTCCGCATGTTCAGTCAGCGTTCCGGCTGATATACCGGCGCTGGCAATCACCACATGCACTTCGCCGCTGCGCCGGATAAAGTCCTGTGCCACTGCATGCAATGCCGCATGATCATTGACGTCGGCGACATAGATCTGATGTTTTTCCGGATGCGGCAAACTGTCTTTCAACGCTTGCAAAGCATCAGCACGGCGTCCGAGCAAACCCAGACTGGCGCCGCTAGCGGCATAGGCACGCGCCAGTGCTTCACCGAGTCCGGACGATGCGCCGGTAATAAACACATTCATAGCTTCTCTCAAAAAAAAACCGCCAGTCAGAGACTGGCGGCATACTGCCATCGTCGCAGATTGCGCCGCGCAGACTGTGTTATTTCAGACCTTTTTCTTTGGCAACCATGTTGACCAGCTGATCCATCACCACCAGCACCGCACGGTTTTGTTCATCTTCCGTCACGCGGCCAATGGTGGATACAGCCTGCACCGGCGAGGTCACAAAGCGGCCATCAATCGCAATCGTCGGTACGCTGTCGATCTGATAATCGTTGAGTAACTGGTTATAGCGGCCGATTTTGCCGGTCACACCAAACGAGTTAAATACTTCTTTGAATTTTTGCTGATCCAGACCCGAGGCCGCAACGAATTTCATCACATCGGCTTCGGATCTCAGACGGTTACCCTCCACATGATACGCATTGAAGGCTTTGACGTGATGGGTACCGAGTTTGCCCATGATATCCAGTGTTGCGTACAGTTTTTGCTGATTCGCCAAGCCACTAAAGCCGACATGCACACGTTTGAACACAATTTTATCGCCCTGTTTTTTCAGCCAGGCTTCCAGCATCGGATCCAGCGCATTGCAGTGCGGGCAGAAGTAACCGAAAAATTCGATGACTTCGATTTTTTTACCGGCTTCGGTTGGCTGCGGTTTGCCCAGCACTTTGTATTCGACGCCGGCTTTCGGTGTGTTCGGTGCAGCGATTGCACCGGCGGCCAGTAACAGGCCTGCGCCCAGCATCAGGGTTTTGCGAAAAAATTGTCTCCGGATCTGCATCTGTACTTCCTTCAAAGGCTCAGTTTATTTCAGGGTTTTGACGATGGCGACATCGACACCATTCTCAGACAGTTTGGCACGCTGACGGTTCATCGCTTCTGCATTCGGATACGGACCGGTGCGTACACGGTACAAGGTACCGGTATCGCTGGTTTTTTCACTGATCTTGGCTTCGAAACCAATCAGCGCCAGCCGTGCACGCGCACTTTCCGCATCAGCCTGTTCTTTGAACGCGCCAGTCTGCAGATAATACGTGTATTTGTCATCGGCTGCTGCTTCCACCTTCACAGGTTCCGCTGCTTTTGCGGCATCTGCCGGTTTCTCTTTCGGCGCTTCGGTTTTCACTTCCGGTGCTTTGACCACGGCAACCTGTGGCGGCGTTTCAACAGGACGCGTCTCTGCCGGTTTGGCGATTGCGTCTTTGGCAGGTTCTTTACCGCCGAATAAAGGCTTATTCGGATCACCCAGCTGGCTGACCGGCTGATCCGGTTTGTCTTTAACGCCTTTGTTCATAAACGGCGTGGAGGATTTATTGATCAGCAGGGCAACGGCAACCGCAATACCCAGACCGATGACCAGACCAATAATCAGGCCGGTCAGAGTGCTGCCACGCTGGGCGGCAGAGCTTTGTGGTGATTTCATGTGTCTCCGGACATGGAAGTGACAGACAAGAAAACGGCCTGAGCAGAACTGGCTGCGCAGGCCGCTACGGGATTACATTTGTTCCGGTGCCGATACGCCGATCAGGGACAGACCGTTGCGGATGACCTGACGGGTTGCCAGATACAGCGCCAGACGGGCACGTTTGAGGGCTTCATCATCCACCAGTACACGCTCGGCATTGTAGTAGCTGTGCAATTCGCCAGCCAGATCACGCAGATAGAAGGCCACTTGATGCGGGCCGAGTTCATCCAGCGCTTTTTCCAGCATTTCCGGATACTCTGCCAGTTTCGCCAGCAGACTGGCTTCGCGCGGTGCGGTCAGCAGGCTCAGATCGGTATCTGCCAGTTTCGCCAGTTCCGCGTCATCGCTGCTGAATTGCGACAGTACGCGGGAAATACGGGCATGCGCATACTGCACGTAGTAAACCGGATTTTCATCGGTTTGTGCCAGCGCCACGTCTACATCGAACACGAATTCCGTATCCGCTTTACGTGAAATCAGGAAGAAGCGCACCGCATCACGACCTTTCACGATGTCGCCGTTGCCCGACCATTCGATCAGGTCACGCACCGTCACATACGAACCGGCACGTTTAGAGATTTTGACTTCTTCACCGTTTTTCATGACGGTGACCATTTTGTGCAGCACGTAGTCAGGATAGCCTTGCGGAATACCGACGTTCAGTGCCTGCAAGCCAGCGCGCACACGGGCAATGGTGCCGTGATGATCGCTGCCCTGAATATTGATCGCCTGCTGATAGCCGCGTTCCCATTTGGTCACGTGGTAAGCCACATCCGGTACGAAGTAAGTGTAAGTACCGTCCGTCTTACGCATGACGCGGTCTTTATCATCTTTGTATTCGGTCGTGCGCAGCCACAGCGCGCCATCCTGCTCGTAAGTTTTACCGGCAGCGATCAGCGCATTCACAGCACCTTCGACTTTACCGTCGGTGTACAGCGAGGATTCCAGATAATAGGTATCGAACTTCACGCCGAATGCCTGCAGATCGGTATCCTGTTCGCGGCGCAGATAAGCAACTGCAAATGCACGGATAGAATCGATATCATTCACATCGCCGGATGCCGTGACTGGCAGACCATCGCTGGCGGCGGTGGTTTTCTTCGCCAGAAAATCTTCCGCGATTTCAGCGATGTAATCACCGTTGTAAGCCGATTCCGGCCAGCCGGCTTCACCCGGTTTGAAACCTTTGGCACGTGCCTGTACCGACAATGCCAGATTGCCGATCTGTACGCCGGCATCGTTGTAATAAAATTCGCGGCTGACTGCAAAGCCCTGCGCATCCAGCAATGCGGACAGCGCATCACCGAGTGCCGCCTGACGGCCGTGACCTACGTGCAGCGGGCCAGTCGGGTTCGCGGAGACAAATTCCACCACCACTTTTTTACCGGCGCCGCGCTGGCTGCGGCCATAGTTGCTGCCCTGACGCAGAATGATTTGTGCCACCGCTTGTTTGGCGGCAGTGCTGATGCGCAGATTGATGAAACCCGGACCGGCGATTTCGACCGCGGCAATCATAGGATGTTGCTGTGCCAGGATGCTGTCAGCAATTTGCTGGGCGACTTCACGCGGATTTTTGCGCAGCGGTTTAGCGATCTGCATCGCGATATTGCAGGCGGCGTCACCGTGCGCCGGATCGCGCGGACGTTCGAGCGCGATCACAGGTTGCAGTTCGGTACCGGCCAGCAGCGGTGCCACCGCTGCCTGTAAAAGTTGCAGAATTTCTTGTTTTTGCTGAGCTAACATGGCACTTAAATCATTGCACTTTGGCAATTTTTCAGAATTGGGACAGCAATCATTATACTGTCTGCCCCGTGCCCTGTCTGGTTTCCTGAGACATTTCGGCAGCGGAAACCAGAATGCGGTGTAAGCAGACACTTACACCGCATTTCAGAAGATTCCCGCATCAGGCAATTTGTACTTGTTTCGCAGACTGCGACAGCATCAGCACACGCCATACACGGGCAAAAAACACACCGTTCAGTACACCGAAAAACAGACTGCTGATGGCGACATAGGTGTTTTGCTGGCTGAGTGCCGGTACGATTGCCAGCGCCACGTTTTCTGCATATTTACCAACGAAGATGGTCATCATCAGCGCCAGTGGTACCCAGCTGCCTTGCAGGCGGTACTGGTCGGCACTGATACGCACCATTTGCTCAGGCTGCATACGCTGCGCCACCACCCACCCGGTCAGCAGCATTGTGCTGCCCCACAACATCACAGGCCAGCTTTCCAGACCATAGTGTTTTGCCAGACTGTTCAGCGAAATCCCCAGCATCACCAACGGCAGAATCAGCAACATGCGCAGACTGACTTCGCGGTCGCGGCTGGCTTGCACGCCGCGCTGTACCAGAAATGCCAGTAATACCCAGACCCAGACCGGTGTGTTGCTCAGAATTTGTTGCAGCATGATGATCTCCCTGTGAATGTTGATGTGTTGTTTCGTGTTGTGTCCTGCGATGAAGCCAGTATGGCGGGGGCGGCACAGGGATGCGAGGCACTTGCGACCACTTGCCGGAATCCGCCGTGAAACGACCGCTGCACGGCGCGAACTGTTGGTGCGGAACGCGCCCAAATCGGGCTGTCCGGCGCGCTGCCAGCGTGTAGAATGGCGCTTTTGCTTGTTTGGATAGACTATGTGGTTTAAAAATTTACAAATCTTTCGTCTGAACGGCGCATGGGACATCCAGGCCGAAGAATTGCATCAGCAACTGGCGCGTATAGCGTTTTCTGACTGTGCTTCCAGTGAAATGCAGAGTCAGGGCTGGATTTCGCCACGCGGCAATGACTTGCTGGTACACAGCGTCAACCGCCAGTTTCTGATTTCGCTGGCCACCGAGAAAAAACTGCTGCCATCCAGCGTGATCAATCAGGTCACCAAAGCCCGCGCAGCGGAACTGGAAGAGCAGCAGGGTTTTGCGCCGGGTCGCAAAGCGATGAAAGATCTGAAAGAGCGCGTGACCGAAGAATTGCTGCCGCGCGCATTTGCGGTACGTCGCCAGACTTTCGTCTGGATCGACCCGGTCAATCGCTGGCTGGTGATTGATGCCTCCAGCCCGTCCAAAGCGGATGAAGTGATCAAGCTGTTGCTGAAATGCTGCGACAAGCTGCCGCTGGAAGCGCTGCGCACCAAATCCAGTCCGCAAGCGGCGATGACCGGCTGGCTGGCTGGCAATGAAGCACCGAAAGGCTTCACGATTGATCAGGATACCGAGCTCAAAAGCGCGAATGAAGACAAATCCACCGTGCGCTATGTACGTCACACGCTGGAACCGGACGATATCCAGAAACATATCGCTGCCGGCAAACTGTGTACCAAGCTGGCACTGACCTGGAATGACCGCATCAGCTTTGTGCTGACCGATAACCTGACCATCAAGCGCATCAAGCCGCTGGATGTAATGGATGAAGCCAAAGACAAAGGCGTCAACGAAGAAGAACGTTTCGATACCGACTTCGCGCTGATGACCGGCGAACTGGCCACCATGATCGACGATCTGGTATTCGCCCTCGACGGCGAAGCGCAACCGGCCAGCGCCTAATCCGGCTCAGGGATGGCTGCGGCCATCCCTGCTGCCCACCACACACTTTCCTTCCTCTGATTTTCTGTCCCTGACTGTTCAGTCTGACTGCCTTAGCTTCCGCTGATCGTTGACGGCTCTTGCAACGGAACATCGCCCTTCGTGCCTTCGTCAGTAAAACGCTTCAAGCGCTGCCATGTCCGTACTTTGCGCACCGCTACGAAAAATCGCTATTCGTTTTCCTCACCTGTGAAAAACAGGAATGTGCCGTTTTGAAAAAACCACCTGCCCGCTCGCCCACTGTTTCTGCGGACATTGCTGTTTTTTTGTGCGGAATTGCGCATTTGAAGGCAAAAACGGCCTTGCGGACGGACTCAGGAAACGGTGACGGTAATGCTGGCGAGATGGAAATAGCTGCCGGTGAAATACACTGCCACCGCGGCCGCGATCAGCGCTGCGCTGACCACCGGAACCCGCAACTGTGCTGGCAAACGCTGTACCAGTGCCGTGCGCAAAGCCAGACGGCCCGTGATCTGCAACAGCAGCGCGGCGGACAACACCACCATCGTCAGCACCAGTTTCGGTGCGGAAACCGTCCAGTAATGGAAATCACCCGGCGGCATCATCGCAGCAAGCGTGATTGCCAGAAAAGCCAACAGCACGATCAGCGCAAGTGTGAAACGCAAGGGCTGGCGGAACGGGAGACTGGTTTGCATATCCATCTTTCGGGTAAAAGGCTGTATCCGGCACGGAAAGGAATTCCGGTGTCCGGCATCACAGACACTTCAAAATTATTACATTTGCATATCTCTTTGCAAATAAATTCCTGCAGACAACAGAGCACTTTTCAGGCGGATGTCGTGCCGGAAATACAAAGCCGGACAACAACGGTACGCAGTAAGGAAGGCCGTGATGGATCGGTGACCCCATGCGCCGCTCTGCCGGAATACCCCTTCGTTTTCCTCACCTGAGCAAAACAGGATTGTGCCGTTTTGAAAAAACCACCTGCCCGCTCGCCCACTGTTTCTGCGGACATCGCTGTTTTCTTGTGCGGGATTGCGCATTTGATGGCAAAAATGGCCTTCTGAGTGCTGCGTTACGGTTGCGTCCGGTGCCACCAGCGGAACCGGCCAGTTCAGCGGCAGTGAAGGCACTGCAGAGTGCGTACAATTCGCCTGTTTCCGACGCAAGCTGATTTCCGGAACCGGCAATCCAGAGTGCGGCACATATTCATTGCCATGAATCGCCACCATGCCCGCGCCGGTCCCGCCGCCGCTTCTGCCTTCTCCCGTTTTCACAACATTCTCAAATTTCTGTCTTGACAGAAATAACGGAAAATCTATACTGACGCTATGGAACTGACACCGATTACCGAAAGATTCGTCCTCCACTGGGGGGAAATGGGCTCCCGCTGGGGCGTAAACCGCACTGTGGCGCAAATTCATGCCTTGCTGTATCTGGCCGGACGGCCGATGGATGCGGAGGAAATTACCGAAACCCTGGGCGTGGCGCGCTCGAATGTGAGTAACAGCCTCAAAGAGTTGCAATCCTGGAATCTGGTGAGGGTGGTGCATTTGCGCGGCGACCGCAGGGATCATTTTGAAACCTCGACCGATGTGTGGGAATTGTTCAAGCTGATCGTGGCCGGACGGCGTCAGCGTGAAATCGACCCGACCATCAGCACACTGCGCGATTGTCTGGCGCATCCGGATCTGGCGGCAGAACCGGAAGGAACGCAGACCAGAATTCAGGAAACACTGGAATTCATCGAAACTATGAGCACGCTGGCCGATGAAATGCTGAGACTGAAGCCGGATACGCTGATGAAAACACTGGGGATGACGGCGAAACTGAGCCGTACTTTCCGCGGCAGCGGCAAAGAGGAGTAAGCAAACAGGCGGCTGCCCGCGCAGTCACCTGAAACACGGCGGAGTAATGTCCGCCTTTTTTCGGCAAGTTAATTTCTGTCTTTACAGAAATAACTGTTATTAAAGGAGAGAGTGATGAGTACCATGCGTTTAATGCTGGAAGTCCTGATTCCGTTCGCCACCGGTGGCAGCGCTATTCTGCTGATCCGTCAGCCGCTGCGCGAATTACTCAGTGAATTATGCGGCAGCCATCAGCGCACCACATTCTGGTGCCGCGTGTTGTATCTGCAATTACTGGGGTTGCCACTGCTCGCGAGTCTGTATTTTGAACATCCGGATATGACGGCAGGCGCAGATGAAGTATTGCAGCGCGCGCTGCTGCTGAGTCTGAGTGCGGTATTGCTGGGTCTGCTGTTTTTCACCCAGCGTTTGCTGAAAATGATACCGGGCAATGCGACCGCAACTGGCGTGCCTGCAAAGCCATTAGTAAGCGGTGCGGCAGCGGTGAACGGAGCCTGATATGCGCATCCTGATTTGCGGCGCCGACGGCATGGTCGGTCATGCACTGAGCACAGCGTTAGCACAGGCGGGTCATCAGATTGTGCGCGGCGTTCGCCGTCCGCGTCTGGATAGCGACCGGCTGACTGATTTCCGTGCTCAGCACAGTCCGGAACAGTGGCGAACTTTGGTGCAGGGTTGCGATGTAGTGATCAATGCCGTCGGTATTCTGCGCGAACAGCAAAGTGGCGACTTCAGCGCAATTCACACTGATGCACCGCAGGCGCTGTTTCTCGCCGCAGCACAACAAGGCGTGCAGCAAATCATCCAGATTTCTGCGCTCGGTGCAGATCTGGGCGGCACTGCATATTTCCGCAGCAAACTGGCAGCTGACCGCTATCTGCTGGAATATCTTGCACCGGCTTTCCCGCAGCTGCGCTGCACGGTCTTGCGGCCTTCGCTGATTTTTTCTGCGCAGGGTGCTTCCAGCCAGTTGTTGATGGGACTGGCCAGTCTGCCGGTGCTGGTGGTGCCGCACTTACCGGATGCCGGCTTGCAACCACTGCACATCGATGATTTATGTACTGCCGTCGTGCAGTTATGTGGCAGTGAACAGGTTCCTGCGATCGCAGAGCTGGCTGGCCCTGAACGCAAAACGGTGGAAAGCTTATTGCTGGCCTACCGCGCACTGCTGGGACAAGCACCGGCACCGGTGATCCGGCTGCCTGCCGGTCTTGCAGCAGCAGGCGCATGGTGTGCGCAGTGGCTCCCTTCCTCCGCGCTGACACCGGACAGCTGGCAAATGCTGCAGCAAGGCAGTGCGACTGAGCGTAATGCGCTGCCCGCATTGTGCAAGCGTCCTTTACGCAGGGTGAGCGATTTTCTGCCGGTCGCTACCGTCAGCGCCGTGGCTGCACAGGTCAGGGAAAAAAGCGTGCTGGGTATTCACCGTATCGTATTGGCGATGATCTGGCTGATAACCGCTGGTTTGTCTGCCGGTCTTACGCCGCTGGAAGACAGTCTGGCTTTGCTCAGCCCGCTCGGTTTATCCGGTAACAGCGCGGTATTGGCGCTGTTTGCAGCGGCATTGCTGGATGCAGGATTCGGTCTGGCAACTTTGCTGCGCCCGGGGAAACGCCTGTGGCGAATGCAAGCCGGTCTGATTGTGTTTTACAGCATTGTGATCGGATTGTTTTTACCGGCATTCTGGCTGCATCCGTTCGGGCCGGTGCTGAAAAATCTGGCGGTGCTGAGTCTATTACTGCACTTACATATGGCGGAACCATCATGATCTATTTAATGCTGAAAACACTGCATATTTTGTCGTCGGTACTGATGGTGGGAACCGGTTTCGGCAGCGCGTTTTATCTGTTTTTTATTCACCGCCACGGTAATCTGAGCAGTATCGCGCAAGTCAGCCGGCTGGTCGTGAAAGCAGACTGGTGGTTCACCACACCGGCTGTCATCATTCAGCCGCTGAGCGGCGCGATCATGCTGCACATGGCAGGCTATCCGCTGAACAGTGTATGGATCTGGCTGAGTGCGGCCTTATATCTGATGGCAGGTGCCTGCTGGTTACCGGTGGTATGGCTGCAAATTCGTATGCGTGATATGGCGGCACATGCGCTGGCAGAAAACTGCGAACTGCCGCCTTTGTACTGGCGTTATGCCCGTTACTGGGAATGGCTGGGTTATCCGGCATTCAGCGCCATGCTGATCGTGTACGGACTGATGGTGTTCAAACCGGTATCGTTGTCAGGCTAAAACCCGCAAACTGGCTGGCACGATACGCTGGTGCGCCGGTTTCACCGGTATCATATACAAACGACCAAGCCAGTTTTTAGTATGCACTACCGTGGTTACCGTCACCAGGTTGCGCTGCCAGTCACGGAATACCGATACCTGTACATTGAGGTGCTTGTCATCATCACCCATGATGATTTCATTGTCCGCAATGCTGATCAGCGTAAAAATCCCTAACCGGTCTCCCGGACGGTAAGCACTCAGCGGTTTGCGACGGTCAATATTGCCGAAGCCACCGAGATCTTTCAGTCCGGCCAGCCTGACCAGTTTGTTCCGTATCGTCATCGCCAGTGTAATCCAGCGCGGTGAACGCAGAAATACCGCCTGCAACGCTGCAAATGTGCTGATACCGGCATCAGCAGGCTGCACCGACCAGCTGTCGTAAAAATCGGCATCCGCTGATTGCGACAATAAGCCGCTATCAGGCGGCACCTTACTCAGATAGGGCTGCGACACGTGACTGCTCCTTTACAGGATAGATCCTTACGCCATTATAAAAGCGATTCGTACAAAGCATCTCAGGAGAAAAGTTTGCCATTACGAAGAGCAGAAAAGCAAAAAGCCAGTCACAAGGACTGGCTTTGCAAATTCTGGCGGAGCGGACGGGACTCGAACCCGCGACCCCCGGCGTGACAGGCCGGTATTCTAACCAACTGAACTACCGCTCCGAATTTTTTAAGACCACTTAACTGTGGTGGGTGCTGAGAGGCTCGAACTCCCGACCTACGCCTTGTAAGGGCGCCGCTCTACCAACTGAGCTAAGCACCCATTTCTTTGCTTAGTCAGCTAAGTTTCCGGACTCACATCCGGATGTCTTAAGGTCGTAAATTATACAGGATTTTTTACGGAAAAAGCAAGCTGTTTTGCCGTGTCAGACAAAAAATCGCCGGTAGTCGCTTCATGCGCTGGAATTCTTGAAGCATTTGCACGCGAATGCGCTTGGGAAACAGCTCGCAGACAGATTATTCGCTCACAGGAAGTCCGCCGCAGATAAAACTTGCAGCATCAGAAGCTAACAGTACAGATTTGATTTCACCTGAACCCGGGATAAAAAGCAGGTTATCAAGTGCCAAAAGATCCGGGCATTATATTGCCCGTTCATACGATGTTTTCTGAATAATAAAAGACACGAAGGACACAGCACACAAAAGCAAAAAAGCCAGTCATTCTGACTGGCTTTTTTATCTGGCGGAGCGGACGGGACTCGAACCCGCGACCCCCGGCGTGACAGGCCGGTATTCTAACCAACTGAACTACCGCTCCAAAACCTTAAAACTTTTTCAAACAACTTAGCTGTGGTGGGTGCTGAGAGGCTCGAACTCCCGACCTACGCCTTGTAAGGGCGCCGCTCTACCAACTGAGCTAAGCACCCATTTCTTTGCTTAGTCAGCCAAGTTGTTTAGCGTTTGTCACTAAACGTCTTAAGAAGCAAGATTATGACTTAATTCCGGCTTCTTGTCTAGTATCTGCACGTATTTTTTTCTAATTTGAATAAACTACGCCAAACACCGTGCTTTCAATAAAAAGCAAAACCCCCGCCTCTGTCGAGAGGCGGGGGTTTCTTATAGGGAGCCTGACGATGACCTACTTTCACACTGGTTGCAGCACTATCATCGGCGCTAAGTCGTTTCACGGTCCTGTTCGGGATGGGAAGGGGTGGTACCAACTCGCTATGGTC
>NZ_JAGSPN010000019.1 GCF_018139685.1 Cognatundibacterium luofuense | reverse complement strand
AAATCATTCTGGGCAACAGCCTGACGAATGCAGTGAGTTCCACATTAACCGGCGGCAGCTACGGTGCAGTGACCTACACCAGCAGCAATCCGGCGGTTGCTACTGTCGATGCAGCAGGTAAAGTGACCACTGTTTCTGCAGGCACAGTAACCATCACCGCAACGCAAGCTGCGGTAGTCGGTGTGAACGTACAGGCAACCCAGTCGTACAGCCTGACCGTGGTTAAAAATGTACAGGCAGCACTGGTACTGACAGCAGACAAGACAGCGATTTACAAAAACACCGGCAAAGCAACGATCAGTGTTGCAGGCGGTTCCGGCAGCGGTGCGGTCACACTGGCACTGACATCCGGTAACTGCAGCCTGTCCGGTAATGTATTGTCTGCAGGTACAACAGCAGGTAACTGCGTGGTAACTGCTACCAAAGCGGCGGATGCAACCTACAACGCAGCAAGCGGCAGCATCACGATACAGGTACAGAATCTGACCGTATCCAGTGTGTCGCTGGCAGCAACGCAGACACAGGTAATGGAAAGCGTTCCGGTAACCCTGAGTGCCAGCGTGAATCCTGCAAGTTCCACCGGCAGCATCAGCTTCATGGATGGCGCAGTCAAACTGGCCACCGTACCGCTGAATAACGGTACAGCCAGCTTTGTAACGAAAGACCTTGCGGTCGGCAGTCACAGCATCACCGCCAGCTATTCCGGCGATGCCACGACCGATGTCAGCACCAGTACTGCAGTAGTCATTACCGTCGGCAAACGTCCGGATCCGTCCAATAATGCCGTCGTGAAGAGCACTGCAGTATCCGCTGTCAGCACCAGCCAGCGTTTTGTACAGGCACAACTGACCAATATGCACAGCCACTTCCAGGTTCTGCACCACGACTTTGCGATCAGAAACCGGTTTGATATCGGCCTGAATGCACCGAACCTGAACATGGTCCGTATGGCAGCTGACAAGATTGCCGCCAATCTGGGTTCCACGGAAGACACCAGCAGCAGCGGTGCATTCCGCAGCAATCCGGTTCGCGGTCCTGCCGCAACACCGGAAACTGCCCGTGCCGGTGAAGACGGTGCCGACAATGCCGAACCAAAACATAATGAATGGTTCCGTATCGGTGGCAAACCAGTTGGCATCTGGACAGCAGGCAATATCGACTTCGGTGGTATCGATGGCGATAACAATAACCGCGTCAAATTCTCCAGCTCCGGTCTGACCGTGGGTATGGATATGATGTGGAATCCGAAACTGATCGTCGGTGCATCGGTTGGTTACGGTCGCGATAAAACCACCATGGACAATCTGGGCAGCGAAAGCAAATCCAGACTGTGGTCCGGTACGCTGTACGGCGTGTACAAACCGGAAAAAGACTGGTTTGTGGACGTGACAGCAGGTGGTGGTCAGGTGAGTTTCGACAACCAGCGCTGGGATGAGGTGAACCAGAAGCTGCTGACAGGTGACAGAACCGGTGAAACCCGCTTTGTATCGCTGGCTCTGCTGCGCGACGTCAAACTGTCAAATGACCTGTATGTACAGCCGTTCGGACGCTTTGACTGGATGTACACCCGTCTGCATGCGTACAACGAAACAGGCAGCTTACTGGCACTGACGATGAATGAAGCCAGCAGCTCGATGACAGCCGTGACAGGCGGACTGACACTGTCGAAAGACTACTATTTCGACTTTGGTCAGCTAACGCCATCGATGAAACTGCAGTGGCGTCACCGCACCAGCGGCTCGATGAACCAGAGCATGTACTACACCGATCTGGGCGCCAGCAGCACCAATTACAACGTAGTAGTGATTGGCTTGCCGGAAGATATCCAGTCGCTGGGCTTCGGGTTGTATCTGAAGAACCGCCGTGGCTTTGTCGCACACGCAAGCTGGCTGGGATCGATGGGAGCCAAAGGTTACCGCGCCAACAGCTTCAATGTGGATCTGCGATTCGGCTTCTGACGAAAAGCGGAAAACCCGGTAGCAAACGAAAACACCAGCCTGCGGGCTGGTGTTTTTTTATGGCTGTGCTCAAAGACTCACATTCAGAGTGATCAGTACGGACATAAAGCCATCGCCTGCTTTATGCAGATCTCGTCAGAGCACCTGTCCGGACAGCCACTGTTTCTGCGGACGTCCGTGAAAAACTGTGCGGAATGCCGCATTTAGGGTGGTTTGCAGGGGATTTCAGGCCGGTTCAGGGCTTGCCGGATGCTGGTGGCAGGGCGTGGCGCTTATCCGGTGTTTGCGGGCGATACGGGCGTGGTCAACCGCTGTTGATTGCACTGCGTTAGCATGGCGTTGTTCTGTTTGCTTTCCCTTTGTTTCTGATCCCGACCCTGCCCCCTTATGCCTGCTATCACTCTGCATTCTTTGTTTGTGTTGTGTCTGTCGCTGCTGATGCTGGCCGGTTCTGCGCGGGCGGATGAAGAATGGGTCACGCTGAATTCTGCAGCACAGGGGGAAAACAAGCTGGTGATCGTGCGGCAAAGCCATGAAGCGTTTCAGATAGAGCACGGTACCGGTTGTGCGGGGCTGTGGCGTTATCGCGGTCGTCCGGTCATGATTCAGTCGCCGGGACCATTTCTGACGCCCGGTGCCGAAATCGTGTTGCCAAACGAAGGCCAGCGCTGCCGTATCTGGGATAGCAAACCGCTCGGTTACCGGCCATCCGCCGATGCCGAAGCCCCTGCAGACTGCCGCCCCGGTTACTGGCTGCAAAACATTGCACCGAATGGCGAGCTGCTGATTTTGCAGGATAACAGCCTGTGGTCAGTGTTGCCTGCCGACCAGCCGGAACTGCGCTTCTGGCAAAACGGCGATGCGGTCTGGCATTGTCCGGCCATGCTGTACAACCCGCGCTTGCGCAAAGCGATCCGTGCCAGCCGTGTGCGCTGAGCAATCATTTCCTGTTCTGATTTGATTGATACCTGCGAGCCTGTGAATTAATTCCGGTTTATTCACAGCCTGCATTTTGCACATGATCTTGCGGAGTCCCGGCTGTGAATGTGCAAATATCGTCATCCTGTGTTTTCAGAAGTCCGGACTTTCTGCCGACGAGCGCCGCATGGCTGTGCCTAAGTCCGCATTTCAGGTGTTTTCAGGCAAAAAACAGTGCTGCGGAGGATGTCTTGGTCAGTCTGGCGAACGGCAAATAAAAAAACACCGCTGCGCTTGGCGCAAACGGTGTTGTTGTCTTGCGGTTCCGGCCAGTTGGGATCAGGTGAATCAGCCTGAATGACTGCACGGCGACCAGCCGGCGCAGCCTCAGTCAGCCTGTTGCAGCATATCGTGACGAGCCTGACGGGCGATTTCCCAGTCCAGTTCCGGCGCACGTTTTTTCTCGGCAGTATCCAGCTGACGCAGTTTTTTGCTTTCCACCCACGCACCGGACAGTACCAGCTTCGGTTTGCTGCTGGCGGAGATAAAGCCTTGTTTTTCCCATTTGGAGCGCGGCAGGATGGAACCCGCGAAAATGCCGTAATCGCTGCCGCAAGTCATACCTTTTTCCGCCACAACCGCTTCACCGGCTTTGATGTATTTAGCGGCATACAGATTGCCACGGGTGCCGATCCAGCGACCGGCATGGATTTCGCCGAACAGGCTGCTCAGTTCGTTTTCAGCACGGATATAACCCCAGGCAATCACATCGCCCTGCGTGCCTAAGCTGCCGGCGCGGATATTGCCCTGCGCCTGCAGTTCAGCCGCATACAGGCTGCCTGCTACATCCAGATCGGATTCCGAAAACAGCTCACCCTGTACATTGCAGTCACCGCGCACATGCACGGCGCTGGCTGCCAGATGGCCACCGATAAACAGAACTTCACCGGCTTCCAGATCTTCATCCAGCTGCACGCTGCCCTGACAATCCAGATCGCCGCAGGCCAGATAGCCCAGACACTGAATATCGCCGAAACCGCCGATCACATCGGCATGGCTGTGACGCGCCAGAATCGCTGGATGCACCAGTTTTTCCAGCAAATGCTCCGCGCTGTCATCGCTGTCTTCCGCTGCCAGCAGATTCGCCATCCATTCCGGCTGGCAACCGGTTTTGACCAGAAATTCCACATCCACATGACCACCGGCATCCAGTGCCTGACCGATGTACAGCGACTGCACCTGAATATCGCCGGTGACGGTCAGCTTGCCCAAACAAAATACTTCTTCCGCGATCAGATCGCCGTCAATCAGCAAATCGCCGCCGACCACTAACTGCGTGGTGATCGTCACATCGCCGAGGATGTGCGCATCGCCGGTGGTGGCAAATTGTTTGCGTTTCAAGCTGTTGGCCTGAAACGGTTCCGGCGCCGCTGGCAGTGCCACAGCTTTGGCTTTGGTTTTGCGCGGAGCGGCGGCTTTCACGGTTTTGCCGGTTTTCGCGGTTGCGGCTGGTTTTGCTGCTTTGGTACTGGAAGAGGCGCGTGCCATATCTCACCTGTGATTGTGGGGGGAAGTGTGTGCATTATCCCAGAAGCGCTGACGCTCTGGCACGGGTTTACGCAGGCAAACCCGCAAATCGCTGCGCTGAAAACCGCAGGCTTAACCGTTGAAATGACCGTCTAACTGACCGCTTTCCGCCAGCTGGCGAATCTGCGACACCGTATCGACATCCGCCGCCTGATACGCGGAACGACGGTAATCATTCATCATTTTCTGTTCCGCATCATCGCTGTCCGGCAAATGATCGTCGTACACAAAGCGCACAAACAGCGCCAGTGGCTGCGGTTCTTCGATGGTCATGCGCATGGTGGATGGCGGAATTTCACCCTGTGCCGGTACGTCGTAATGCACATGCTGCTGATGCGTCAGCGTGACGGTATCGGTGACGACCAGTTCGCCGTAACGCAGACGGCGCTGCATGCTGACCTCGGTTCTGTCTTCGATCAGTGCATCATCCAGATACGGGATAAACAGTTTCGGCATTTCTGCACGCAGCACCAGACCGCGCCACAGTTCGGCGCGGCTGATGACCGGAATCGCAGGATTGCTGAGGTCGTTGATAGCGACCAGATGTTCGAATTTCATAAACGCCTTTCAGAGTGCGGGTGCGCCTGAGCGCGGCACCCGTAAAGACGCTAGTTTACTCTGTTGGCTGCCGTCTGCGCAGTTCAGCTTTTCTTCAGTGCCGGACCAGAGCCGAAATGCAGCGGCGATTGCGCTGCCATCCACGCAAACACGGCATACACAGCGCAGGATTGGCGGATACGCGCCGGTTCGACTTTGTCGAAAGTATCGTCGGCAGTGTGGTGATAATCGAAATAGTCATCGGCCTGCATATCCAGACTGAAGCTGGCGGCACCGGCATCGCGCAGCACGCCCATGTCCGGCCCCGGATGCCCGTCATTGCCACCGGCGGCAACGCCCAGCGGTGCCAGCACTTCCTGCATTTGCCGCACGATGCCCAGCGCTTCAGGCCGTACATAAGAACGCAGACGTTTGACCGGCCCCTGACCGGAATCCGCTTCCGATGCAGCCTGAATCCGGCTGATTTCCTGTTGATGCGCCGCGTGGTAAGCCTTGCCGCCGAGCAAGCCCTGTTCTTCGTTGGCATAAAACACCAGACGGATACTGCGGCGCGGACGGATGCCGCGCCGGACCAGACAATCCAGTGCACCGGCTGTGATCATGCAACCGGCGCCGTCATCTAAAGCACCGGTACCCGGGTCCCAGGAATCCAGATGACCGCCGATCAGCACATATTCATCCGGCAATTCGGTGCCGCGCCATTCGCCGATCACATTGTAAGAAGTGAAATCCGGTGCGCTGCGGGTTTGCAGACGCAGATCCAGTCTCACCGGCTGTCCGCGCTGCAGCATGCGGTTCAGTAAGTCCGCATCCGGATTTGACATGGCTGCCGCCGGAATCTGCGGTGCGCCATCGTCATAGTGCATGACGCCGGTATGCGGCAGGCGGTGGCTGTCGGTACCGACCGAACGGATGATCAGCGCCACGGCACCTTTGCGTGCCGCTTCGGAGGCGCCGCGTGAACGACCGGAAGCCACATCGCCGTATTCCGACGATTTGCGCAGTTTATGGTCGATAAACACGATTTTTCCCTGCGCCGCACCGGCAGGCAGGGCTTTCAGAGCGGCCAGATCGGCAACCCGCAGTATGTCCGCCTGTATGCCTTGTTCCGGCGTGGAAATACTGTGTCCGAGCGCAGTAATCTGCAATTTGTGCGGGAACGGGCTGATGACGCTGGCGCTTTCGCTGATGCGTTCCCAGACCGGATACTGCACCGGTTCTTTCCAGACTTTATCCAGCTTCAGACTTTGCATGAAGTCAACCGCCCAGTTCACCGCACGTAAATCCGCTTCGCTGCCAGCCAGACGCGCGCCGACTTCGGTGGTCAGACGTTCCAGCATTTCGTAGCTGCGGTTATCACGCAGGGCCAGCTCGCGCAACTGGTGGGCGCTGTGCATTTCATCTGCGGTGAACAAGCCGCGCAGGCTGGGCGGGGCAGGTGGTACGGGTTTTTGTGCCAGTGCGGACAGGCTGGCCAGCGGGCCGAGTGCGAGGCCGGCGCTCAGGCTCTGCAACAGACGGCGGCGGGTGAACGGGGTGCGGGTCATGGTGTCTCCTTTATTGCTGCATTAGTCCCTGTGATTGCAGCCAAGTTCCCGCCGCTTGTAATGCTTTGCAGAGAAACGCAGAGGATGGGCTAGAATAGGCCGCTTGTCAGAGAGAAAACGCATGTCACACGGACTCAATCCCCCGCAACGCGAAGCAGTACAGTATATGGATGGCCCTTGCCTGGTGCTGGCCGGTGCCGGCTCAGGAAAAACGCGGGTGATTACGCAGAAAATCGCTGATCTGATCGAAAAGCACGGTTACGATGCGCGCAATATTGCCGCGCTGACTTTCACCAATAAAGCGGCGCGTGAAATGCAGGAAAGGGTGGCCAAACTGCTGGCAGAGCCGCGTCAGGCCAAGCAGTTAACGGTCTCGACCTTTCACTCGCTGGGCGTGAAAATTTTGCGCCAGGAAGCGCAGGCGCTCGGTCTGAAGGACCGCTTTTCGATTATGGCCAGCGACGACTGTTTTTCGCTGGTGCAGGATCTGGCATTCACCACCGATAAGCAAGTGATACGCGGCATCCAGAATCAGATTTCGCTGTGGAAAAACGCGATGATCGATCCTGAGCGTGCGCTGCGCGAAGCAACCAGTCAGGATGATGACAGCGCGGCGCGTATTTACCGCAGCTATGTGGCAACGCTGGCAGCGTATCAGGCGGTGGATTTTGATGATCTGATCCGGCTGCCGGTGGAACTGTTCCGTCACAACGAAGCGGTGCGCGATAAATGGCAGCGCCGCTTGCGTTATCTGCTGGTCGATGAATATCAGGACACCAATACCTGCCAGTATGAACTGGTGAAACTGCTGGTGACCGGCATCGGTAAAAAACCGATGTTCACCGCTGTTGGCGACGATGATCAGGCGATTTACGCATGGCGCGGCGCGACCATCGAAAACCTGAAAACCCTGCAGGTGGATTTTCCTGATCTGCGCATCATTAAACTGGAACAGAATTACCGTTCCACCACCCGTATTCTGCAGGCGGCGAATGCAGTCATCGGCAATAACCCGAAACTGTTTGAAAAATCATTGTGGTCAGAACACGGTCTCGGCGATCCGATCAAAGTCTTATCCATGCATGATGATGAAGCGGAAGCGGAAACCATCGCCATGCTGTTGTCAGCACACAAGTTTGAACGCCGTGCGAATTTTTCAGATTACGCGATTCTGTATCGCGGCAACCATCAGGCGCGGGTGATAGAACAGGCGCTGCGCCGTGAACGTATTCCTTACACGATTTCCGGCGGACAGAGTTTTTTTGACCGCGCTGAAATCAAAGACATCATTGCTTATCTGCGTCTGATTGCGAATGAAGATGATGATCCGGCGTTTATCCGCGCGATTACCACGCCGAAACGCGGTGTCGGACAAGCCACGCTGGAAGTGCTCGGTGAATTTGCCGGGCAATGGCAGTGTTCGTTGTTTGCTGCAGCCATGAAAGGCGGGCTGGAAGCGAAATTGAATGAACGTCAGTTGCGGCCTTTGCGTGAATTCTGTGAATTCATCAACCGTATCGAAGCGCATGCACACCGCGAAGGCCATGCCGGTGAATTACTGGATCAGATGCTGGAAGCGATTGATTATGAAGCGCATTTGTATGACAACGGCGATGACCGCGCGGCGCAAAACAAATGGCAGAACGTGCTGGATTTCACGCAGTGGCTGAAAACCAAAGGCAGCGGCGGACGTGATGGCGACGAAGATCACCGCAGCCTGCTGGATCTGACCCAGATGGTGGCGCTGATGACCATGCTGGACGGTAAAGATGAAGAGCTGGATGCGGTGCGGATGTCGACGCTGCATGCATCCAAAGGGCTGGAATATCCGCATGTGTTTCTGGTCGGTGTGGAAGAAGGCATACTGCCGCACAAGGGCGATGAAGATGAGCCGGTGGAAAAGCTGGCGGCGCGCATCGAAGAAGAACGCAGGCTGATGTATGTCGGCATTACCCGCGCGCAGCGTTCGCTGCATGTCAGCTGGTGCAAGCGCCGTAAGCGTGCCGGCACCACCATCAATTGCGATCCTTCGCGTTTCATTAAAGAAATGCGTCTGAATGAAGGTGATGCCGTTCCGAAAGAAAGTGAAGTGCTGAGTCCGCAACAGCGGCTGGCCAATCTGAAAGCGCTGCTGGCGCAACCCCGTCCTGAAGGAAAGGAAAACTGATGTCTCCTGTCTGGCAAACCATCCGTCGCAGCTTTGTTTTACTGACGTTTTTATGGCTCAGCGCAGCGCAGGCTGCGGTGCCGGATACACCGGCCAAAGGCGTGCTGTATAAAGCGCAGTCCGGCGAGAAAACCCTGTATTTATTCGGTTCCGTGCATCTGGCGCGTGAAAGTTTTTATCCTTTACCCGATAGTTTTGAACAGGCTTACCGCGCTGCCGATACCGTCGTTGTGGAAACGGATCCGTCTGATACACAGGCAATGATGCAGGCCGCACCGATGATGGTGTATCCGGGCAGTGAAAAACTGGAACAGCATCTGCGTCCGGCGACCTGGAAAAAACTGCAGCAGCAGACCGGCGGGCAGACTGCCGGTTTTCAGATGATGCGTGCGCCGGTGGTGGCGACTGCACTGATTTCTCAATTATTCAGTTCAGATCAGTTCAGTGCGGCACAAGGGATTGATTTGTATGTGATACGCCGTGCCCGTGAAGATAAAAAAGATTTACAGCAACTGGAAAGCATGGCGTTTCAGATACAGCAACTGGTGGATCTGAGCGATGCCGAAGCCGATGAAATGCTGAGTCAGACGCTGGATAGCCTGCGTGACGGCAGCGCAAAGCGCGAAACTGAACAATTGTTGACGGCATGGGTGCGCGGTGATGAACAAAAGCTGGCGCAGATTTTTGCCGCCAGCGCTGCCCGTGATGCCGGTTCGCACAAAATGCTGAAGCGTTTGCTGGATGACCGCAATGTCACGATGACAGAAAAAATTGAACAGCTGGTGCAGTCCGGTCGTCAGGTGCTGGTGGTGGTCGGCGCCGGACATCTGGTCGGTGCGCGCAGCATTCCGGATTTGCTGCGTCAGCGTGGCTATCGTATTACCCGTGTGAAATAAGATGACTTTGCCTGAAACCCTGCAACAAAAAGTATTCCCTGATATTCGCTGGCAACCGCTGGAAGACTGGAACGAAGCCGAAGCCTGGCTGGATTTGTATAACCGTGAATTACAGCAAGCGCTGGAAGGGCGGCAATCCGAAGGGCAGGGCGTGTGCTTTACGCTGGTACACGGCGGCGAGCTGTATCTGCATACCAATGGCGACGGCGATATTCTGCTGGATGTGACGCCGGAAGCAGCGTGGGTGCAACCGGTACTGACTGCCGTTACGCGTCAGAGCGCACCGGCCGGACAAATCTGGCTGGTCGCCGGTGACCAGCTGATGCCTTTGCTGATGGGTTTGAACAGCCTGATCGCCAGTACCCGTTTAGTGCTGGCCCACAGTTACCGCGCACGCGGTTTGCGTTAAGCGATCAGGGATAAATTTGCTGCAGCACACCTTGCTGCTGCATTTTTTTTAAACCCTGATTGATGTTCTGGATCAGTCCGCGGTCCGATTCATAACGAATCGCAAAATGGATGCTGACGGACGATACCGGATTCGGTAAGACACAGAACCGGGCAGCGGGTGACTGGCCCGATGGAAACGCACGCTGAAACTGCAGATTGATTTGCTTCGCGATGGTTTGCTGATCGTGACTGTAGGTGTAGATCACCAGGCCGTCCATACGTCCCTGCGTCAGCTTCATCAGGCGTCCCGGCAGGCGGCTGGTATCGTTTTCTACGGTGAACAGGCTGTGGCTGAGCCGGTCAAATTCGGTGCCGTAACTGGTACCGTTGACCACCCCCAGCGTTTTCCCTTTCAGATCGCGTAACTGCCGGAACGGAAAGGTTTTATCGCACAGTGTGACGATAGAAACCCGCTCGGTATACACCGGATCGGAAAACAGCAGCTTGCGTTCGCGTTCCGGTGTCGGGGATGCGCCAAACAGCAATCCTTCTCCTTCATACGCCTGTTCCAGCGCACGCTTCCACGGATAGGGCTGAATACGGAATTGCAGGCCGGTCGTTTCGCTGAGGCGCTGAAACAACTGCGCGGTTGCAGGTGAGGTCGGCAAAGGCCGTCCGTGCAAATCCACTTCTTCACTGATCAGCAGCGTGACCGGCGGATTGCCTGCACTGGCTGGCGCGCTGTAGATGCCGGTGACAGCGGAAAACGCTGCGATACCGGACAGGATGATGATGCCGGAACGCAATACGAAGCGCGCAGCACGACGCCAGGACGTTGTATGTGTACTGTCCTGTGTCGTCTTGCAGGGCATCAGTCTGAATTTCCGCATGCGCTGACCGGGCTAAAATCGGGCGAAAGTACCCTGATAATGGGCGGTAAATCAGTTCCAGTGTAGAAGAAAATCGGTGCGAATGGCGCAGGAAGCGGAACAGCGGCGGGGTTTGTTGCAGGAAGGACGCGCAAATCCGGCCGGATCTGCGCGTATGGGAGAAAAAATCAGACTGCGCCGTCGCGGGTCACGGTGACATTACGGCTGTCACCATTGGCCTGACGGACTTTGACGCGGGCTTCGCTGCTGCCGGTAACACGCACATTTGCGGTATTCAGCATCAGGTCGCTGGCGATCAGATCACCGCTGCCGCTGATTTGTGCCTTCAGGATTTTTGCCTGTCCCTGCAAATGGGCGTTACCGGGGCCGGTCAGTGTCAGATCCAGTTCACTGCTGGCATCAGCAGCGCTGGTGAAATCGCCGGAACCATGCATGTTGGCGCTCAGCTTGCTCTGCACATTACCCAGTTGCACATTGCCGGAACCGTTGATGGTGACACTGGCAGTTTGCAGTACGGATTGTTCAGTGCGGAAGTCACCGGAACCGCTGACTGTCAGTTGTAACTGCGCAATATTGCCGGAGATAAAGCCCTCGCCGGAACTGTTCATCTGCACACGTGCGCTGTCCAGTTTCACATTGTTCAGATGCAGGTCGCCGGAACCATTGGTTTCGGATTCCAGTGTACGCAACGGGCCGCGGACTTCCACTTTGCCGGAACCGTTGATGGTGATACGTGCCGGAATCTCACGCGCATCGCGGATCGTGATATCGCCGCTGCCACTGTTACGTACTTCCAGTGACGCAGAGACCGTGCCCAGGCTCATATCGCCGGAACCATTGTTGTCCAGTATCAGTTTTTTGACGGCCAGCGTATCAGCATCCACGTCGCTGCTGCTGTCATGCGTCAGCACCAGTTCTGCCGTTTCACCGCTCAGACGCACATCGCCGGAACCTTCGGTGCGGACTTCCAGTTTTTCATTTTTCAGACTGCGCAGATCGATATCACCGGAACCGGCTTGTACCAGACTGCGGATGTCCGGCATGGTGACATTGATGGTGCCCGGGCGTTGTTTCCAGTGGAAGGAGTAATTTTTCTTTTTCAGGCGCAGACGTAACTGCTGGTTTTCCACGCTGACTTCCAGTTCCGGTACCAGCAATTCATCGCCGGTAATATCCACTTTCGTTTCCGTTCCCTGCGTGATGCGGACATCAAAAAAGGTTTCATTGCGTACGCTGGTAAAGCCGGTGGCTTGCAGGGGCTGGGTCACGGTTTTGCCGCTGGTTTTTAATTCTTCCCCGTTTATTTTGACTTCGCAGGCGGTCAGCAGGGAAACCATGACAACGGCGATGAGAGAGACAGGTCTGAACATGATGACTCTTTTCATAATAATTTAATGCCTGCAGTGTAAGGAGAAATGCTGCACAGGCATAGGGGCTTGCGACAGATTGCAAAAACGGCGGATTCAGCTGCAAATAGCGCCGATGAGCCTGTAACGCAGAAGAAATACCGTGAAAATGCGGTTCAGATGCTTGCCAGCGCGCAGCGGCAGTGGCATTGTCCGTGTATACTTTCTGCATCAAACCGGCGCGCTGCGGAGCAGGTCTGCACCGGTCACTGACGCATGTTTTGTTTTACTTTCAGATTGCTATGCCATCACGACGCCAGATTCTTCGTCAGACGCTGACACTGACCGCCGCCGGTTTATTCACGACCCGCGTGTTTGCCGGTGACAAACCTAAAAACGGTGAGCTTGCACCGCCGCCGGATTTATTTGATTCTCAGGCGCTGGATATTGATTTCTGGGTCAAACCACGCACGCTGGATCTGATTCGTCCGCAATCCGGTGAACGCAGCAAACTGCTGTACTGGAAAGACGGTGAAGTGATCGACAGCGCGTATCAGGAACTGTGTCATATCCTGCGCGATGTGAATGGCAAAAAATCCGCGCCGATTGATCCCAAGCTGCTGGAAACCCTGTGGGCGACGCAAGCGTATATCGCCCGCTTCGGCATGACCAAACCACTGGAAATTCTGTCCGGCTACCGTACGCCGGAATCCAATCGCCATCTGATTGAGCAGGGCGTACCGGCAGCGCGGAAATCGTTGCATATGGATGGCAAGGCGGCTGATATACGGATTGCGAATCTGCATGAGGAAGTGCTGGGCGAACTGATACAGAGTTTCCGTCAGGGAGGTGTCGGTTTCTACTACCGTGCGACTTCGAACGGCGGCTGGATTCATACCGATACCGGTTTGCAGCGCAGCTGGAAGGGCTGAGTCTGAGGCTGTTATTGCTGTTGTTGTTGCCGTTGCCGGCATCAGCAATAAAAAAGCAAAATAAACAAAAAACCGCGATGCTCAGCATCGCGGTTTTTTTATGTCCTGCAACTGCCTGCCAGCCTCCGAAAACAGCTCAAATGCGGTGTTCAGCACAGCGATCCGGCGGTCGTCGGCAGAAAGTCCGGGCCTCAGGAAATGCCGGATGGGCATTTCTGCACAACCGGCATCCGTCGTCCGGCTTATTTTGCCGGTGTTGCAGCTGCTGCGGCAGCGGCCTTGGCTTCGTCACCGGCGATGAAGAAGCTGATGCGTTCCGGCTGGATATAACGGCGGAATGCAGCGTTCACCTGTTCCAGAGTCAGTGCGCCGATCTTGTCATCCATGCCTTTCGACCATGCCCAGGTACGGCCCAGTTCCAGATTGCCATTCCAGCCACCGGCCAGCGCGCCATCTGTAGTGCGACCCTGCACGCGTTGCTGCAGCATGCCGGATTTGGCTTTCGCCAGTTCTTCCGCTGTGAAGCCGTCTTTCAGCGCTTTTTGCAGCTCTTCTTTGATCGCGGCTTCCAGCTTGGCCAGATTTTGCGGCGCAGCGGTTGCAGACAGCGAGAAGCGTGCGACCAGTTCATGCTCATCCACACTGACGCTGGTGCCGCCGCCGTAAGACAGGCCGTCTTTCTGGCGGATACGTTCCATCAGACGCGAATTCAGACCGGCACCGCCGAAGATGTAGTTGGCAACACGCAGTGCTGCGTAATCCGGATGGTCTTCATTCATCGCAAAGCTCATGGAGCCGGAGACCACGCCGTTTTCTTTGTCCGGTGTGTTGAAGGTTTTGCGGACCGCAGGCGCTTCCGGCAGTTTGCTGATCAGACGCTGGTACGGTGCTTTGCTTTCCCAGTTACCGAAGGCGCTGGCAATCGCTGCTTTGGTGGCCGCTACATCCATGTCACCAACCACACTGATTTCACCGGCAGACGCGCCGTAGAACGCTTTGTGATACTCACGTACCTGTTCCACCGTCAGTGCTTTGATATCGGCCAGCGATTCTTCCAGTGAACGGAAAGCGCGGATATCGCCTTTCGGATACGGATTGAAATGCTGATTCATCGCACGGCTGACGATGCTCGATGGCTCATTCGCAGACGCTTCCAGATTCACAATCGCGCGTTTTTTTGCTTGCTCAAATTCATTGTCCGGGAAGTTCGCTTCGCGCAGCACATGCGATACCAGTTCCAGCGCCTTGCTCAGATTTTCTTTGGTGGTCTGGAACGAGTACAGGCCACCGCTCATTTTCAGACGCGACATTTCATCCGACAATTGCGCACGGCTGTATTTGCTGGTGCCGGTGGTCAGCAGGCTGCCGGTCATCGCGGCGACAGTGGATTTACCTTGCAGACTCTGCTCGTTACCCCAGTGCAGGCTGATCGATACATTGACCGTTTCGCCACGGTTTTTCTTCGGCAGCAGCGCGACTTTCAGCGGGCCGATTTGTGTGATTTCAGTGCGTTTATCGATATTCGCCGGAGACGGATCGAAAGCTTCACCACTCAGCGCAGCCGCTTTTGGTTTGAAGTCTTTCATGACATCGGCAATCGCCGGTGCTGCCGGGATTTCTGCGCGCTGTAACTGGTCTTCCGGAAGGAACATACCGACCGTGCGGTTGTCGCGCACATAGTATTTTTTCACAGCGGCACTGACCTGATCTGCTGTGACTTTCTCTGTGTCGTCACGGTCTTTGAACAGTGTGCGCCAGTCGCCGGTGGAAATGTATTCCGACATCGCCACGCCAATCGATTCGTGGTTATTGAGCATTTTTTCAAAGCCGTTCAGCGAATCGCGTTTGATACGGTCGATTTCTTCTTTCGTCGGCGGATTAGCTTTGAAATTCTCGATACCGGCCAGCAGTGCATCACGCGCTGCTTCGACGGATTCCCCTTTTTTCACGACCGCACCGATCAGGCTCAGGCCACCATCGACATTACCGACGGAGGTAGAGAAAATCTGCGCTACTTTACCGGTTTCCACCAGTTGTTTATGCAGACGGCCATGCGGAGTGCTGGTCAGCACGCTGTTGGCAAAACCGATCGCATCGCGGTCTTCATGCAGTGTGGACGGCACTTTATAGCCGACCATCACGATCTGAATATCTCCCTTACGACGCACAATCACACTGCGTTCACCATCCTGCGTTGGTTCCACAGTCCACAGCTTCGGCAGTACGCGGGTTGGTTTAGGAATTTTGCTGAAGGCATCAGAAATCCAGTTCAGCACTTTGGCAGTCTGGAATTTACCGGCAACCAGCAGCACAGCATTGTCCGGCTGGTAGTAAGTGCGGTAAAACGCTTGCAGGTTTTCGATTTTGACGTTTTCGATATCGCTGCGGTTACCAATGGTGGAATTGCCGTAGTTATGCCAGTCGTAAGCCACGCTTTGCATACGCTTCATCAGAACGCCGAACGGGGAATTTTCACCGCGCTCGTATTCATTGCGGACCACCGTCATTTCGGTGTCCAGATCTTTCTTGGCGATGTAGGAATTGACCATGCGGTCCGCTTCCATTTCAATCGCCCATTTCAGATTGTCATCGCTGGCCTGAAACAGTTCAAAGTAATTCGTGCGGTCCAGATTGGTGGTGCCGTTGGAACGCATACCGCGTTTGTTGAAATCGTCGTCGATATGCTGGTTCTTCGGTGTGCCTTTGAACAGTAAGTGTTCCAGCAAGTGCGCCATCCCGGTTTCGCCATAATTTTCGTGACGCGAACCAACCAGATACGTCATGTTCACAGTCACGGTCGGTTTGCTGTCATCCGGCATCAGCAACACACGCAGGCCATTCGGCAAGCGGTATTCGGTAATGCCTTCCACTGTGGTGACCTGCGTCACGCCTTTTGGCAGATTTTCCGCCAGGCTGTAAGGGGTGGTGAACAAAATGGCGCCGCCGAGCACCATGGCGCGCAGCACCGGGCTCAGAGAAAGATTCGAAAATTTCATACTCGTCCTTGGTATTGGTCTGTGACTGGCAGATTTGTGGTCTGCGCTTTCTTTATTATCGGAATGGATCGTTCCGTCGTCCCTGTAACACCTGCAGCGACGGTCAGTTCTGGTCTGTAGCCGGTAACACCTGCAGTTGTTGTTGTCCGCACCAGCTTTGTCCGGCTGCCAGAACAACCGGCTGACCGATGGCTGCTGCTTCCACGCATAACATCCGCTGATGGCCTTCCGGCTCCAGATCGCTGAGTTTGACAGCGCCAGTGGCTCCCGGGTTCCATACCACCGTATCCGCAAAGCCTTCGGCCTTGATCCGCATCACTTGCTGCGGCTGTTGCAGGTGTAATTCCGGCGGGGTATTCAGGTAAATTCTGTCGGTTTCTGCTGTGATTTGCAGGCTGTCAGCGGTTTCGGTGCATAACTGCCCACCGTTCATGCTGTCGCGGTACTGGCAGTGCTGTAAGCCGTGCAGGCTGGCCGCAGCGATATCCTGTACTGCAAAATAGGTATGCAGCGCAGCGGTAAAGGAAAAGGTTTCGGTTCCGGTATTGCTGACTTCCAGCGCTATCGTCAGCTGATCTGCATGTACCGTCACGCGCAGCTGCGCCGTAAATGCATACGGCCACACAGCACGGCTTGCATCATTATCCTGGAGTACAAATACCGCGATACCTTTACCCTGTGCATCGTTGCTGCAGGATTGCAGTGTCCAGTGCGCGGTGCGGGCAAAGCCGTGTTTCGGTAAGTGTCCCAGTCCGCCGAATTGCGGAAAGATCACCGGCACGCCGCCGCGGATTGCAGCGCCTTCGCGCCATTCGCTGGTTTTGCTCAGAAACAATTGTTCCTGACCACCGGCCGGTATCCAGGAACAGACGTGGGCGCCTTGTGCTGCAATGTGTACGCTGGCGCCGTCGGCAGCCCGTACTGTGATCTTTTCCATAGAAAACCGCTTCCTTTATGTGTTGAAATCGTCACGCATTTTTCTGAACGGCTATTGTATGACAGCAAAGCCACAAGTCACAAAAGCGCAGCAGCAAGCGCAGGTATTTCAGAGTATGCTAAGCGCGCTGTTGATTTGAACCGATCTGAACTGGTCTGATTTCTGAAACGGGAGCTTATGTCTTACCTCGCTGTCAAACATTTGCATATGGCCTGCGCCGTGCTGACCGGCCTGCTGTTTTTTCTGCGTTTATGGTGGCGCTGGACGCAGCCTGCACGTTTAAACCGTGGCTGGGTCAGAGTGTTGCCGCATCTGATTGATACTGTCTTGCTGGGTTCAGCGATCACGCTGGCTTATTTATCCGGTTTATATCCTTTGCAGCAACACTGGCTGACGGCCAAAGTGCTGGCGCTGCTGATTTATATTGTGGCCGGTGCGATGGCATTGCGCCGCGCGAAAACCGTGGCGGGCCGTTTGCTGGCCAGCGTCACGGCGATTGTTTGTTATCTGTATATTCTGGCGGCAGCGCATTTTCATTCTGCGATGCCGTGGCTGTTTCTGCACTGATCTGAACGCCGGTACGTCCGGCTTCGCTGATTTCTGAACGGAGGAAGTATGCAAACCCGCTTACTGGCCAGCCTGATACTGATGGCTTTTACGGCAGGCCATGCCGCAGCACAAACACCACCATCCACACTGGCGGAACAACAACAGGCATTGCGTAACGGCAGCCTCAGCGCACAGCAATTGCTGCAATGGTACACACAGCAAATCGCACAAAAAAATCCGCAAACCGGTGCGGTAATCAGTCTGGACCCGCAGGCAAAACAAGCCGCGCTGCTGGCGGATCAGCAGAAAAATTTCAGTCTGCCGCTGGCCGGTTTGCCTTTGCTGATTAAAGATAATATCGATGCGCAAGGCACGATTACCACAGCTGGTTCGCTGGCGCTGGCAGAAAATCTGAAACAGCAGGATGCGCCGGTGGTGGCGCGTTTGCGTAAAGCCGGTGCGATCATCGCCGGTAAAACTAATCTCAGTGAATGGGCCAATCTGCGCTCGACCCGCTCCACCAGTGGCTGGAGCAGCGCCGGTGCGCAGGTGCGTAATCCGTATGATCCGGCGCGCAGCGCCTGCGGTTCCAGTTCCGGTTCCGGCGCGGCGGTGGCGGCGCGTATGATTCCGGCTGCGATCGGTACGGAAACGGATGGCTCGGTGGTGTGTCCGGCTTCGGTGAATGGTCTGGTGGGGCTGAAGCCGACCATAGGGCTGGTCAGCCGTACCGGCATCGTACCGATCAGTCACAATCAGGATACGGCAGGGCCGATGACATTAACGGTGCTGGATAATGCTTTGTTGCTCAATGCGATGGCAGGCAGTGATCCGCAGGATCCGGTGACACGTCAGGCTGACCGCCGCCGCAGTGCGGATTACACCAAAGGACTGGATAAAGCCACGCTGAAAGGCAAGCGGCTCGGTATCGTGACCAATCTGTCGCAGGGTTATGACGCCGATACCAAATCCCTGTTCGAGCAAACTCTGAGCCTGCTCAGAGCACAGGGCGCGGTACTGGTGCCGGTGGAAATGCCGCATATGGAAGCCATCGAAAAAGATGAGTTGCCGGTATTGCTGACCGATTTCAAAGCGGATCTGAATGCCTATCTGGCGACCACACCATCTGCTGTGAAACCGCGCAGCATGGCGGATGTGATTGCTTTTAATCAGCAGAATGCGGCAAAAGTGATGCCGCACTTTACCCAGGATTTGATGGAGCAGGCGCAGGCTACAGCAGGCTTGCGTGATCCAGCCTACCGGCAAGCACTGGCACGCGCCAAACGTCTGGCGGGTAAACAGGGCATTGATGCGCTGGTAAAGCGCCATCAACTGGATGCGCTGATCGCCCCGACCACAGGGCCCGCATGGCCGATTGATTATGCCAACGGCGATGTGATCGAAGGCAGTGCCAGCACACCGGCAGCGGTTGCCGGTTATCCGCATCTGACAGTGCCGATGGGGCTGGTGCGTGGTTTGCCGGTGGGCCTGTCTTTCTTCGCAGGTGCGTGGACAGAACATCGCTTACTGCAACTGGGCGCGGCGTTTGAACGCGCCAGACCGGCACTTCCGGCACCGGTACTGCCGGAAGCGAAAGTCGCTGCTCAGTGACCGGTTTTCAGTAAATCTGCCAGCTTTTCCCCGATCATCATGGTCGGGGCATTGGTGTTGCCGCCGATCAGTGTTGGCATCACCGAGGCATCAGCAATTCGCAAGCCCTGGATGCCATGCACCCGTAACTGCGGATCGACCACCGCCATCGCATCGCGTCCCATACGGCAAGTACCCACCGGGTGATACACGGTATCGGTATGCGCGCGCAGCAAAGCGCGGATGGCTTCATCGCTGTCCGCATTGGCGGTTCGCAGATCTTTGTCTGCCCATGCACGTAGAGATGGTGCCTGCATCAGTTTTTGCGTGAGCCGGAAACCTTTGACCATCGCTTCCAGATCCTCTTCTTCTGCCAGAAATGCCGGATCGATCAGTGGCGCTGCCAGCGGATCTTTGCTTTGCAGTCGCACGCTGCCACGGCTTTTCGGACGCAGCAAACACATGTGGCAGGAGAAACCGTGGCCGGTATGCAGCTTACGCGCATGGTCATCCAGCATCGCAATCACAAAATGCAGCTGGATATCGGGTGCGGGCAGGGCTGCATCGGTTTTCAGAAATCCACCGGATTCCGCACCGTTGGAACTCAGCAAACCGCGCCGTTCGCGCTGATAACGCAGCGCTTCTTTCGCCAGCCTGACCGTGCCACCGGCCGAGATGCCGAGTAAATCCAGACTGCGGGAGCGGTACTGGAACACGAAATCCGGATGATCCTGCAGGTTTTCGCCCACACCCGGCAAGTGTTGCTGTACCGGAATACCCATAGCCTGCAGTTGCGCGGCATCACCAATACCGGAGAGTTGCAGTAATTGCGGCGTCTGAAATGCACCGGCAGCGAGAATGACTTCGCGCCGCGCTTTCAGGATTTTGCGCTGACCGTTTTGCAGATATTCCACACCGGTAGCGCGCTGGTTTTCAAACAGAATACGGGTTACGGTGCAGCCGGTTTCCACCCGCAAATTGCGGCGCTGTTGCAGATGCGGCCGCAGATAAGCATGGGCTGCCGTCCAGCGCTGGCCCTGATACTGGGTGACCTGATACACACCCAGACCTTCCTGTTCTGCACCGTTGAAATCATCATTCAGCGGAAAACCCGCTTCGCGCGCTGCCTGCACAAAATGCTGCTGGAACGGATTGTCGCTGACCAGATCGCTGACATGCAGCGGGCCGGATTGTCCGTGGAAGGCATCGCCCAGACGCTGATTATTTTCAGAGCGGATGAAGTAGGGCAGTACTTCGTCAAACGACCAGCCTTCATTCCCCAGCGCTGCCCAGTGATCGTAATCCCGGCGATGGCCCCGGATATACACCATCGCATTCAGGCCGGAAGAACCGCCGAGCATTTTGCCGCGCGGCTGATAACCGCGTCTGCCATTCAGACCGGCTTGCGGCACGGTTTCAAATGCCCAGTTATTAATGCGGGTAGGCAGCATGCCGATGACCGCCGCAGGCGTATTCACGATCCAGCTGTTACCGTTGCCACCGGCTTCCAGCACCGCGACTTGCGTCGCGGAATCTTCACTGAGCCGCCCGGCAACCGCGCAACCGCCGGAACCGCCTCCTATTACCAGATAATCACATGCGTCCATTTTGTCTCCTGTTGCAGTTTGCATGCAGCCGGCTTGCTGTGCGCCGGTCTCGCGTGTAGTGTCTGATCTTACTGGCCGGATGTGGCCAGAAACAGGACAATTTCTGCCAATTTCAGCATCATGCCCAGCCTTGCCCCGTGGCTTTCTGTCAGCGATCCGGTATTTCCCGTGCACGCCTTTGCCGGCTTGCAGGCTTTGTCGCGTGAACAGGGCTGGCAGTTTCAATTGCCGTCCGAAGCCGGAAATGCGGCAGAGAGGATCAGTTATCAGCAGGCGAGGGAAGTGCTCACTATGCTGCAAGTCCGCCACGGACGTGGACTTGCGCTGTGGTCTGGCAGCCGCAAAGCATTGCCGCAACTGAGTTATCTGGCCGAAGGTTTGCTGGCGCAGGCAACGCTGGGTGAAGCCTTACAGTTTGCGATGCAGTTTCAGCGCGTGGCAGGAGCCATGACCGGTCTGACTGCTGCTGTCAGCGGACAACATTTGCTGATCAGCGCCCAGCCTTTGTTTGCTGATCCTGAACTGGAAGATTTTCTGGCGCTCGACCATCTGACAACGGCACTGATGACGGCACGTCAGCTTGGCGGGGCCGCAATTGCACCGCTGCGGCTGGAATTGCGCTGCACCCATCTGAGTGAACAATCGGCGCTGGCGCAGGTATTCGGTTGCCGTATTGTGTTCGGCGCGGATGACAACCGTATCGTATTACCGTCATCGGTCGCGATGCAGGCAGTGCAGGCTGCGCCAGGTATTGCCGGTACGCAGGCCAGAGCGCGTTGTGAAATGGCGATCCGGCAACTGGATGGCGTGCAAAAACCAACGCTGTTACAACGCATCAGTGCAGAACACTGGGATGTGATGACGGCGGCACAGGTCGCGAATCAGGTGCATATGAGTGAGCGGGCATTCCACCGTGCGCTGGCACGTGAAGGTGTGCGCTTTGCGAATCAGACTGAGCTGATCCGTATGCAGAAAGCCAGAACAGCACTGGCGGAAGGGCGCGGCAGTGAGGACATTGCCGGTTTACTGGGCTATGCCGATGAGCGCAGCTTCCGCCGCGCTTTTCAGCGTGTACACAGCATCAGTCCGGCAGAGTACCGCCGCCGTCAGGCGGCTGAATTGCCAGTGAGGAAGCTTACTTGCTGACGATCTGGTTAAAGAAGTCGTACACGCCTTGTTCGCTCATACGGCGTGCGTTTGACAATTCACCGCCTTTGGAAGCAAACAGCACGGTATTGTCCGGTTTCAGTACCACGGCTGCCGGAATCCCCTTTTTGATCGGGTTGCCATAGGCTTCTGCCAGATCTTTGTTTTTATCAAACTGGCCGACATCCACTTTGACCAGTACAAATTTTTTGCTGATCAGTTCCGCACTTTTGCCATGCATGGATTTATCCAGTTCCAGACAATCCTTGCACCAGTTCGCACCGAAAATCACCAGCACATTTTTCTGTTCTGCCGCCGCTTGTTTGCGTGCCTGTGCAACAGCTGCAGGGGCATCTGCTGTTTCATCATAAGGTGTACCGGCTGCCAGACTCAGACCGGAGCTGAGTAACAAACCTGCGCTGACGATAGTCGCTAAAAAATGACGTTTTTTCATGTGAATCCCTTTCCTGGCAGATGATGGATGCGGTCACAGCTGGTCTGTGCCGGTTTCGTTGTGCATAGTGCCACAAGCCGGAAAAGTTTGCCTGCAAGTTCTGATCCTGCGCATTGCCGCCGGACAGGAAATCTGCATAAAATACTGTATAAATACACAGTTTCTTAAAGAGTTTCCGAAAGTCCGCATTGAAAAAGATTATCCACTGCGATTGCGACTGCTTTTATGCATCGGTTGAAATACGGGATGATCCTTCATTGCGCGGTCGTCCGCTGGCGATCGGCGGCAAGCCTGATCAGCGCGGCGTGGTTGCCACCTGCAATTACGAAGCACGCGCCTTCGGCATCCGTTCGGCGATGCCGATGTCGCAGGCAGTGCGGCGCTGTCCGGAATTACTGATCCTGCCGCCTGCGATGGAAAAATACCGCGCTGTATCGCGGCAGATCATGGCGATTTACCGCGACTACACCGCGCTGGTGGAACCATTATCACTGGATGAAGCGTATCTGGATGTCAGTGCCTGCGAACGTCTGCAAGGCAGTGCCACCCGTATTGCACAGGAAATCCGTCAGCGGGTAAGGGATGAAGTGGGCGTGACGGTGTCTGCTGGTGTCGCGCCGAATAAGTTTCTCGCCAAGATTGCCAGTGACTGGCAAAAGCCCGATGGCATGTTTGTGATTTTGCCGGCGCAGGTCGACGCGTTTGTGGCAGATTTGCCGGTGGAACGCCTGTTCGGTGTCGGCAAAGTCACAGCGGCGCGTTTGCATCAGCTGGGCATCCGCACCTGCGCGGATTTGCGCACCCGCAGTCTGCCGGAGTTGCTGCAGCAATTCGGCAAAATGGGCCGCAGCCTGTATCTGCTGTCGCGTGGTCAGGATGAGCGTGCAGTGGAGCCGGACAGCGAACGTAAATCGGTGAGCGTAGAAGAAACCTATGCGGAAGATTTGCCGGATATCACCAGTTGCCTGCAGGAATTACTGGTGTTGTACGAGGCGCTGATTGCGCGTGCTGAGCGTTGTCAGGCCTTGCCGCAAGTGCATAAGCTGTATATCAAGCTGCGTTTCTCAGATTTCAAAGTCACCACTGTGGAATGCGTGGGTAGTGCACCGGATTTGCAGCAGTATCAGGAATTGCTGCAAACAGGTTTTGCCCGTCGCAACCGTCCGGTACGCCTGATTGGTCTGGGTGTGCGTTTGCAGGATAAATTGCCGCAAGGGCAGATGCCTTTGTTTTAGGCAGACCGGGTGTGGTCAGCGCATGTATTTATTGCGCAGTTTTTCCGGCAATCCCGATTGCTGCACTTTTTCAAATGCCTGTTTCAGCTTTTGCACCAGTGCTGGATCACTCTGTTTATTCAGCGCCAGAAAATACTGGTGGCTTTGTTCCAGCAGTAGAACCGGCTCCAGTTCATCCGGCTTGCGTTGCAGCGATTTCATCATGAAAGCCGCGCTCCAGTCCTGCGAAATGACCAGATCTGCACGCCCCAGCAGAAACTTCCGGAAATTCGATTCCACGCTGGGTGCCAGTTCCATCTGCGCTTCAGTCAGCCCCGCTTCTTTGGCGAAGGCTTTGGTCGATGCCATTTCCCGCACTGCGCCGATGCGGTAACGGGTACAGTCCGCCAGCGTTTTGACCACGATATCGTTACGGCTGCGTAATTTGTACAAATAGATGAGGCGCGGCGATACGGGGCCGATCCACTCAAACTGCGTTTCCCGTTCAGGGGTACGCGTCACAGAAAAAATCAGGGTATTCGGCTGCGACAGGGCTTGCTGATAGGCGCGAACCCAGGGCATAAACTGAATGTCAGCTTGTACATCCGCCTGCTTCAGCACGGCTTGAACCAGCTCTGTGGTGTAGCCCTGCGCAACGCCGTTTTCCTGATAGTTCAGCGGCGGCAGATTTTCTGTCAGCACCTGCAGTTGCGTGGCACCGGCTGTATTGCAGAACAGCAGGACGGACAAACAGAGCAAGGCCGGTGAAAGGGATGATAAAGAGAAGCAGCGCATGCCGCTGATTGTATGCTCCGATGGTGTAATGGCGATGACAATGCCGACGAACTGTCGTTATTTGACAGCAGCAGAAGAGAAAACCGGAGAGATTATTGCGGGAGGGAATGACAGACAGATTGTGGCGCGCCAGACACGAATCGAACGTGCGACCCCAGCCTTCGGAGGGCTGTACTCTATCCAACTGAGCTACTGGCGCGCTGCAGAACAAGCGCAGTATTCTACCCGAAATTCGATTTTGCCGATGCTATCCGCTTAAAGAAATTTTCTTTTCGGCTATATAAAGTGCAGGTTTCTTGTTTCAGCTCAGATTCACTCACATTCCCATTGAATTTTATTAGTTCTATAATCAGACGCCACCCTGCGGCTTGTGAAAGCTGCCCGAGAATGAGAACAATCTGACTGTTTAATTCAAATTATCTGATGAGGAATTTATGAGCGACGCGCACGACCAACACGAATCCGTGATCAAAACCCCGAAACAACTGATTGTCGCTGTGCTTGCCGGTTTCCTGGTTCCCATCATCGCCATCATGCTGCTGGTGCAGTTTGTCTCCAACGGTAAAAAAGAACCGGCAGGTTCCAGTGCCTTGTCGCCGGAAGCTGTGGCAAACCGTATTCAACCGGTTGCGGATGAAGGCTATACCTTCAAAGATGCCAGCGGCCCGAAAGTGCTGATGGCTGGCGACGCGGTCTACAAAATGGTGTGCTCTGCCTGCCACGATACCGGTGCGGCTGGTGCGCCGAAGTTCGGTGATGCCGGTGCATGGTCTGCCCGTATTGCACAAGGCTACGATACGCTGCTGGACCACGCCATCAAAGGTATCCGCGCAATGCCGGCCAAAGGCGGTAATGCGGATCTCAGCGACGTGGAAGTGGCACGTGCAGTCGTTCACCTGGCCAATGCCGGTGGCGCAAAATTCAAAGAGCCGGAAGTCAAAGAAGCGCCGGCAGAAGAAGCCGCAAAATAAGTCTTCACAGCTGCCTCGCAGCGCTGCTGTTCCGCAGCAAAGCCTGACCCGCAATAGCACCGCAATCAGAACAGAGCGCGGTGCTTTTCTTTTTCCCCTTCTCCTGTCCGGGCACTGCTATCCCGGTATCGCAGCATGCGTTCCACCTGCAAATTGCAGCGTTCGCTTAAAAATCTGCGGTTCACAAACGTCATCTCCTGACTTGTCCCGGTGACTCTCACAGCCCAGTCGTGCCGTTACCTGCCGGTTTTTGGCTCAAAAACACCCGAAATGCGGCGTTCAGCACAGCACCTGCCCGCTCCACGGCAGAAAGTCCGGACGTCCGTTTTTACCGAATGACGAAAATTGCATAAGGACGCGTGTTTTCTGATGCTGCCAGACACAAGCCGTGCCGCGCTGTTGTTGTGTGTATCTTTTAACAGTGCGATCTGTACGGAGATCAGACCAGACAATTTTCCGCGTCGCAGGCCTTATCAGCATTGAGCAGGCCTGACTCTTCAATCCCACTTCCGCCTGAAGATCAGCGGATCAGGCAACTCTTCTGACGCATATCTTTTACACGAATCTGCTTGCACGTAAGCATTGTTTCTTGTGTAACAGGAGAATGTCCGGCCAGCGTGTTCGTGGCTTAGTAATCTGAAAATAAATATTGGCTTAATCAGTTGACTTCAGTTTCCCGAGACCTTGTTGTTGACCATTGCGCACCAAAAAACAACAAGCTGTTGCATGAATGCACCAAAACAGTGCTGTTAAGTGGGTATTAATATGATGTTGTGTTTTTGCAAAAGAATACAAACATCGAAAAGAACAAGCTGAATAAGAATGAAATTCGGAAATTGTGCAGATTTCTTAAATTTGACCAAATATATGCGAGAAAACTTGTTCTGAGTGGAATTAAATATTGCTCTGCACAAAATAGAAGCATTGATTTTTTATGCGGTTTTTGTAGCATTTTGAAGTGTTGTATTTAAGGGAATCCGCTAAATCCCTTCATTGACACTGACTATGTTGAAATGTTTCCATGATGGGTAATATTTTTCGGAACGTTAATTTGCAGCACAAACAAAAGTTTGTTTCTGTAAAAAAACAAAATCGTGCAAACGCACAAAAACTGATGAACCGGAAATATTGAACGAGGTGTAGTAAGTACTGAAGCAACGTTACCGGAGCAAAAGATTCCGGAACGTTAACAGACTCACAAAAACAAGCTGCCGGATGACGAAATATTCTTCATTTCCGGCTGCAATGTTGAATTGGATACTTAGGAACTCACATGTCTAAAAAAAATCTTGTGTTTAAAAAGACACTGGTTGCCCGTGCCTTAATGGTGGCATTTGGCGTCGGTGCTGCAACTGTCGGATTTGTGCCGGAAGTAATGGCACAGTCGACGGCTGCAGGTATTATTTATGGCCAAATCGATAATTCTTCTGGTGCATCGGTCGTTATCTTAAATACCGAGACTGGTGCCAAGCGAACAGTGACCCCGGATGCATCGGGTCGCTACCAGGCTACCGCATTGCCGATTGGCCACTATAAAGTACAACTGGTTCGTAATGGAAATGTTGATCGTACGGACGAAACCGATGTCATTGCTGGTCAGGGTGTTAACGTATCATTTGCGGCAGCAGCACAAACTGTTCAGGTGACAGCTGCACGTACACGTATTGATGTATCTAACACTAACAACGGCGCCGTGTTCAGTGCCAAAGAGCTGGCCAGAATGCCAGTAAAAACAGACCTCAGCTCGGTCGCATTGCTGGCTCCGAATACCACACGTGGCGATTCAGCCTACGGTAACGCAACCAGTTTCGGTGGTGGTGGCGTGTCTGAAAACTCGTTTTACATCAATGGCTTACCAGTAACTAATCCGCTTACCCAACTGGGTTCGTCACAGTTGCCATTCGGCGCAATTGCACAGGTCTCCGTGATCACTGGTGGCTTTGGTGCCGAATTCGGACGTTCGATTGGTGGTGTTATGAACGTAACCACCAAGAGCGGTACGAATAACTGGGAAGCCGGAGCAACCTACAGCGTGTCACCGAACGCTTTGCGTGCTACGCCATTAGATATTTATTACGACAAGACAGGCAATCCTAATAACGTAAAAACTGATGGCACTTTGTATCGTAAGCTGAGTGTATCCACAGTCGATGAGCAGCAATATGGTGCCTACGTAGGCGGTCCATTGATTAAGGATAAGTTGTTCATGTTTGTCGCGGTTGATCGCACAGTAACGGACTACGAGCGCCCCGATAACACGGACAGTACAACTCTGAGCCGTGATGGTTGGTTCAATACGCGCGGTGACAATATCCGTTATCTGGCCAAATTCGACTGGAATCTGACTGATGATCATCGTCTGGAGCTGACCTCGCTGGGTGATAATACTAAAGAGCGCATTCAGCGTTTTGGTTTTGATGATAAGACACTCACTCACAACAACGTTTTATACAATCAAATCGACCAGAAAAACGCAGGTTCGACCGGATCCAGTTCAAATGCGCTCAAATACATTGGCCAGCTGACCGACAACCTGACGCTGACCACATTGTATGGCGTACTAAAAGCTAAACGCGATGTGTCCTATCAGGATTACGACGTGAATGCGCCATTGCTGTCGATCACTTCTTCACCGTCGACGCGCGTACCTACTCTTGATAAGAGTTTGTACACAAATTATCAGAAATACTCGGGAAATATTACCAAACCCGGCGACGATACTGTTAAATCCTTCCGTTTCGATCTGGAATACAAGCTCGGTGACCACACGATCCGTGGTGGTCTGGACAAAAACGAACTCGAAGCAATGAACGCAGGGGTATTCCGCGCTGGTGGTGGCAACTGGGCGTACAAAAAAGTGCCGATCGGCCAAGAGTTTAGTCCCGTAGCTTTGTCTAATAGCCGTTTGGGCGTCGTTGGTAACTTTGGCGGATTTGGTCCACAGGGATATTATGTTCAAAAATTTGAATTCAGCAGTATTACAAATGCAAAATCTTCTCAATCGGCGCAGTATATCGAAGACCGTTGGCAGGCAACCAAAGATTTGCTGATTGTTGGCGGTTTGCGTAATGATCAGTACAGCAACTCGAATGGTGATGGTGAGAAGTTCATCGACATGAAAAATCAGCTGGCGCCACGACTGGCGGCTTCCTGGAATGTGAATGGCGATTCTTCTATGAAGGTATTCGGTAGCCTCGGTCGCTATTACCTGCAGTTGCCAACACAGGTAGCTGCTCGTGCTGCCAGCCGCTCTACTTATCTTCGTCAGGATTTCACTTACACTGGTATTGACAATAAAGGCCAGCCAACTGGCTTGAATCCTATTAATACGCCAGCATCTCCGGACGGTGAATTCAATCAGGCGAAAGATCCGCGTTCTGTTGCTTCAAAAAACCTGAAACCAAACTTCCAGGATGAAATTACTCTGGGCTTTGAGCGCGCTATGAGTCCAAGTCTGAATCTGGGGGCAAAACTAACTTATCGCAAACTCGGCGCAGGTATCGACGATAATTGCGACATGCGTGGAATAATGGCTTATTCCAAGCGAGTGGGTTTACCTCAGCTGTTTATGGGTGGTGAGACTCCTGCTAATGGTGGTTACTACGGCCCATGCTTTATTTTCAATCCGGGGGAAGATGCCACAATCTGGGTGGATGGTCATGATGCAACCGGTGCTGTGATTCCTGGACAGGGTCGCTGGGTCACATTCACAGCTAAAGAAATGGGTTTCCCGAAAGTAGAGCGTACGTATACAGCAGTCGACCTGTTTGCAGAGCATCCTTTCCGCAATCATTGGTATGGCAAAGTGAATTACACTTGGTCTCGCTCCAAGGGTAACATGGAAGGCCAGACTAATTCGGATACCGGTCAAACTGACGTTGGTACGACAGCACTGTGGGATTTCCCGGAATTCATGACCTTTGCTAACGGCTTGTTACCAAACGATCGTACACATCAGATCAAGGCATTTGGTTTCTATGAGTTCAACAGTGAGTGGACATTGGGTGCTAACCTGCTGCTGCAATCTGGTCGTCCGAAATCTTGTATTGGTACCGATGGGGATGCGGAGCAAGGCCTGAAGAGCCCATGGGGTGCTGATTACGGCGGTACTGGTTACGGTAATTCTTATTTTGGCTGGTGTGATGGCAAGGCTAATCCACGTGGTTCGCTGGGTCGCATGCCATGGGAAAAACGTCTGGACCTTAGCCTGACCTACAAACCTCAGTTTGCTAAAGGACTGGTTGTTGGTTTGGATGTTTACAACGTTACCAACAATCAGGTTCAGTTGACACGTGAAGAAGAGTTCGACGGTGGCGATGGCTCACTCCAGGCGAGCTACAACCGTGTTCGTGCGTATGCTGCACCACGCTCGGCTAAACTGCGCATTGAGTATCACCACAAGTTCTGATCCATCAGAGCGAAATTGGGTAAGAGCGGCAATATGTTGTTGCTCTTGCCTGAACTTGAAAAAAGCCCCGTGTTTCTACGCGGGGCTTTTTGTTTTCTAGCTGAAATAGGTGATGAACCCTTGTGTTGGGACGTAAAAATCCGTTTCGCTTTCTACGATTATGATGCAATAGTAGACGCGGTATTATCTTTCTTGATTCAGGTTATTAAGCAACGCGATACCAGGTGGGCCGTCACCACCTCACAGAAAAGTGGTCGCATCGACAAAGTTTATATTGCTTCGGAAGCAGGGGAACCATTATTTTGACCTTAACGCGATAAGGTCTGCTCGAGGATAATGCAAAATCTGAGTAGACGTTTTACTCGGTGGTTTGACACGCTCAGTGCGATAGGTAGCGATTTTTTGAATTTTTTGGAAGCCGATGGCGTAGCTTTTGGTTGCCTATTTGGTCAGTACACTTTTCGGGAAAGTGCTGATTAATTTGATTTTTATTCAAATGGCCCGTGATAAATCTTCTTGTTTATTAGATGCAAACACCCCCAATGGATTTACGTTCGCATCTTCTGGAGAGTTAGGTTACTACTGCACCTAAATCGAAATTTTGCATCTTTTTCATCATCCTCACAGTGACTGTAAGCCTGCTGTATCCCCATTTTCTTTCATGTTCTCCGTAGGGCGACAGTCGGATTTTTGTAGTTCTCACTGATTCTCTGTATTTAATCAGAAGTTTGATCGTCTTTCTTCTTGCTAAAGATCCGCGAGTTTTTGGCAATCTTCAGTGCCTATATCTGGGGTAGGAAGTTATATCGATCAACAGTAAAGGCTCAATAAGCCGTAAAACCGTTGTATTTAAGCGGATCTTAAAATTTACATATTGACACAAATGCTAATCGGATGATCTCATAAATATCTTGCAAATATATTGAAAATATATATTGTGGAAATTAGTGGCAGATCTTGCAGCTGTCACATGACCTAATCCGGAGATAAGTAATGATCGAAAAGAAGTTAGCTAAGACTGTGCGCGTTTTGTGCGCTAGTGGTTTATTGGTTACTGGTCTGACCAGTACAGTAGCCTATGGAGAAGAAGTGCAGAAAGTAGAAATTCTGGGCTCCTCAATTAAGCGTATCGCTAAAGAAGGTGCGTTGCCGGTGCAAACCCTGAGCAATGCAGAAATCCAGAAAACAGGCGCAAAAACCGTTGAGGACCTGATTCAGAACTTGCCAGCAATGCAGGGTTTTACAGCCTCCTCTTCATCGGTAAATGGTAGTGGTGGTGGTGTACAGACAGCATCGGTGCATGGAATCGGTGAAAGCTATACGCTGGTATTGCTGAATGGTCGTCGTATGGCACCTTTCGGTTCTGGTAGCAGTGTGAATCTGGCGAGCATTCCGATGTCTGCAGTGGAGCGTGTTGAAGTACTGACAGACGGTGCTTCTGCTTTGTATGGTTCTGACGCCATCGCAGGTGTGGTGAACTTTGTCCTGAAGAAAAATCAAACCGATGCCGTGATCGATGCAACTTACAATGGTACGACGCAAGGCGGTGGTCAAAGCTATAACGCTTCTATCTCCAAAGGTTTTGGTAATCTGGAAGAAAACGGCTATAACGTTTTGCTGTCCTATGCGCATGACGAAGTAAAAGAGTTGAATGCATCTCAGCGCGCGTTCGGGAAAACGGGTCTGGCGAAGTTTATGCATAATGGGAAATTGCACTCTATGTACCAGGGTGCAATCAATACCAGCCCTGCATCTGTAGGCTTGGATTTGAAAAATGGTGGTTATTTCGAATTTTCACCAAATTATGCACGCGAAAAAAAATGCGGCCCCAACACCTTTTTAGTAAAGGATGCTTCTACAGAGTCTTGCTGGTTCGATTATGCCGGCACAGTAATGCTGCAACCATCCTCAAAACGTGACAGTTTTTTTGGTTCCCTGAACTATAAATTAAACGAAGATACGACACTGTTTGCAGAAGCTGTTGCATCACGATATAACATGAAGGCACGTTATGCGCCGGCAGCACAGTTTATCGGTATGGATATGAATAGCGATCTGTACAAAAATAATGTGTTGCCATACCTTGCTCAGTACAACCTGAAACCAGAAGATATTGCCGATGCTGGCATGAATATGCGTTTCGTGGATGCGGGAGGCCGTACCAGAAACTATATTGCAGACTCTCGTCACATCGCAATTGGCGTCAACGGATCATTCCGTAATATTGACTACACGGTTTCATATGTACATTCAGAAAATAAAAATACTTCTGAATACGCTGGTGGTTTTATGAGCAAGGTTCGCTACAACGCATTGTTGGCAGCGAAAGCATTTGATCCGTTTGCCGCCGCAGGTAGTTCATCTGCAATTCTGGCACCGGCAGTTTTACATGAAACTGAAGATGTCACTAAGGTAAAACTGGACACAGTCAGCGTACGCGGTTCCGGCGAATTGTTCAAAGTTAATGCTGGTTCAGTACAATTTGGTGCAGGTGCTGACTTTAGCCGTCAGACTTATGTCTATGCCCCTAGTGCAATTCATCAGGGCAAAAATCCGCAGCAGCCTGATTTCACTGATTCACCTTTAGGCGACTCTGCCGGTGCATTGCCAGCGGATGCATCGCGTAAAAACTGGGGTACTTTCGGTGAATTATTTATTCCGGTCTTAAAAAATCTGGATATTACAACTTCGGCACGGTACGACAGCTATTCTGCTGTAACCAATAATTCGGTCTTTGACGCAACTAAGAAGCTGATTGGTACGGCGGAGCAAGGTGAAGCGCAATCAAAAGCAACCTATAAAATTGGTGCTTCCTATCGTCCTGTTGATGCACTGATGCTGCGTGGCTCTTATGCAACCGGTTTTAAGGTAGCGCCTATGACCAGTATCGCCGATCCGGTGAAGTATAACGGTGTAACTTCCGGTGCTTACCCATGTCCTGTTCAGGCACCAGATCCGCGTGCGCAATATTGTAAAGGCCGAACACAGTATGATCTGTTGTCTGGCGGTAATGCGCTGACCGGCGCGAATGCACTGAAACCAGAAAAGTCGACTCAATATACTCTGGGGCTTCGTGTTGAGCCAACATCCAGCCTGTCGCTTGGTATGGATCTGTGGATGGTGAAGATTAAAGACCAGTTGGCAGATTTGCCGGAAACAATGGTATTTGGTGATCCTTCCCGATACAGCAGTCTGATTCAGGTAATTGATGACCAAAACAGTGGCCGTAAGAAAATTGCAGTCTTACTGCCTACTCAAAACCTGGCTGAATCTTACAATAAAGGTCTGGACTGGGATCACAGCTATAAAGCGAAAACAGGTATTGGTGAATTCACTGTCAACTGGACAGGTACTTACATGCTGAATTCTGACTATGCATTGCCTGGTCAGACACTTGAGAGTTCTGTAGGTCGTTTTGATTCATATAACAATGTTGTGTTCCGTATCATTTCCAGACTGGCAACAACCTGGAAGCAAAATGGTCAGTTCAGTCACACACTGGCGATGAACTACAAATCTGGCTATCACGATATGGAAAACTGGGTTAAAGAAATGAACCCGGATGGAACATATGGCAACGACGTTAAAATCCAGCGCGATGTGAGCCCGTTCATCACATTTGACTGGCAGACTCGCTACCAGTTTAACAAAGCACTGACACTGACTGCTGGGGTCAAAAATATGTTCAATGTCGATCCTCCATTCTCAATTCGTACGCAAGGTGGCGGTAATCAGATTGGCTATGATGCACGATACGCCAGTGCGCTTGGCCGTCAGATTTATCTGACTGGTAACTACCGTTTCTGATCAGAATTTTGATCTGAAATAATAAAAGGTTGCATCAGAAATGATGCAGCCTTTTTATTTATTAATCAGAATAATTATTTTCTGAGTTTATTTCTGACGTATGCCGGCAGCGTAAGTGGCTTCAATCGTCCGGTCGTCGCCCAGCATGGCAATTGCAAATAACATTTCTTCCAATGAATCTGCATTTTCGGTTCGGCGGCTGAGTAATTGTGTCGCTTTCGGATTCAGAACGATGAAATCTGCTTCGGTACCCGCTTGCAGTGTACCGATCTGATGTTCGAGTTGCATGGCTTTTGCACCGCCCAGTGTTGCATAGTAAAACATGCGCAATGCATTCAGATGATATCCACCCATGCGCGCCACTTTATGCATTTCATTCATGGTTTGCAGCATGGAAAATGAAGTGCCCCCACCAACATCTGTTGCTATACTCAGTCGGACCTGATGCTGCTCTGCACTGCTGAAATCAAATAGTCCGCTGCCCAGAAACAAATTTGATGTCGGGCATACCGAAATGGCGGAGCCGGTTTCGGCCATGCGCCGGGTATCCGTTTCATCCAGCCAGATACAGTGTGCATACATCGCACGCTCACGCATCAGCCCGAACTGATCGTAAATATCCAGATAGCTGCGTGCTGACGGAAACAGGCTGCGGGCCCATGCGCATTCATCTTTATTTTCTGCGACATGGGTTTGAATAAAGGTATCCGGATACTGACGTGCCAGTTCACCGGTCAGTCCAAGTTGCTCGTTTGTTGAGCAAGGTGCAAAACGCGGCGTCAGCGCGTATAACTGACGTCCCCTGCCATGCCATTTTCTGATCAGATCTTCGCTGTCACGTGCACCGCTTTCAGCGGTATCCTGCAGATAGTCAGGGCAGTTGCGGTCCATTAATACTTTGCCCGTCACCATACGTAAATTACGCTGGTGACTGATACCAAAAAACGCATCTGCAGATTCTTTGTGTACCGTACTGTAGACCATTGCAGTGGTGGTACCGTTTTTCAGTAACTCATCGAGAAAAAATGCAGCTACTTCCTGTGCGTATTCATGGTCGCCAAACTGACTTTCTGCGGGGAAGGTGTACGTTTCCAGCCAGGGTAATAATCCTTCTGCGGGCGATGCAATAATATCTGTCTGCGGATAATGCACATGGGTATCAACAAACCCGGGCATAATCAGTTTGCCACTGTAGTCAGTAAGGCTGATATGTTCGGGTAACTTATCTCTCAGACTGGCGTAGGCACCACTGGCGACAATCGTTTCACCATTCAACAGTAACAAGCCATCTTCATGCCAGACAACGGCCTGATCATCACATTGCGGATCACCGGTGAAATACAAAATACTGCCGCGAAAGGCCTGAGTAACATTCATCATTGTGTCAGTGTGGATTGCATAGTTTGAACTGCATTCAGAATCGCTTCCGGTGTTGCCGGTGCAGACAAAGGAACATTCCCTCTGTAGCCCGGATTGATACCGGCAATCGCATCTCTGATTGCAAAAAATACGGAAAATGCCAGCAGTAGCGGCGGTTCACCGACCGCTTTTGAGCGGTGTATCGTCTCTGCTGCATTGATATTATTGAACAGGTGGGTGTTAAAACGTGCCGGGCAATCGGAAACAGCCGGAATTTTATAGGTAGATGGCGCGTGCGTGCTTAGCTTGCCATCCTGATTCCAGACCAGCTCTTCCATCGTCAGCCATCCCATTCCCTGAATGAAGCCACCTTCCACCTGTCCCTGATCAATCGCAGGGTTCAGAGATTGCCCCGCATCGTACAGCAGATCTGCCGCCAGCAATTTCCATTCACCGGTCAGTGTGTCGACAATGACTTCTGACAATGCTGCACCGTAAGCAAAATACTGGAACGGGCTACCCTGCATTTTTGCGGAATTCCAGTGTATCCCCGGAGTGGCATAGAAACCGTCGGACCAGAGCTGAATTCGTTGCAGGTAAGCTTTCTGAACGAGTTCACTGAACGGCATCATCCAGTTGCCAGTACTCACAACATTCTCCGAAAACACCACGTCTGCTTCCGCACTGCCGGACAGTTGTGCAGCCAGCGCGGTCAGACGATTGCGCAACTGAATTGCGGCGTCCTGTACAGCTTTTCCATTCAGATCTGTGCCAGTTGATGCAGCGGTTGCAGAAGTGTTGGCGATTTTGCCGGTATCTGTTGCGGCAATATGCACTTTATCGGCGCTAATTCCGAGCTCGTGGGCAACCACCTGCAGAATCTTGGTGTGAATACCCTGTCCCATTTCTGTGCCACCGTGATTCACCAGCACCGTGCCATCCAGATAAATATGTACCAGCCCGCCAGCCTGATTCAGATGAGTGACATTGAACGCAATGCCGAATTTCACCGGGGTCAGCGCAAGTCCTTTTTTCAGTACGGGGCTCTGGCGGTTAAATGCCTGAATCGCCGCTTTTCGGGTTTGATAATCCGCATTCTGATACAACTGTTCGGACAGCGGTTTTAGAATATTATCTGCGACTGGCTGACCATAATGGGTGACGCAGCGTTCCTGTGATGGATCAGGATCATAAAAGTTATGTCGCCGCACATCGAAAGGATCTTTTCCGAGATGTCGGGCAATATCGTCCATCAGATATTCAATCAGCAGCGCGCCCTGAGGGCCGCCAAAGCCGCGGAAGGCAGTATTCGACTGCGTATTGGTTCTGGCACACAGCGCACGGATATCGACGTCGGACAGGTAATAGGCATTATCCAGATGGCAGACTGCGCGGGTTGCGACCGGGCCGGAGAGATCGGCAGAAAAGCCGGCGCGGCTGATCATTTGAACAGATAAGCCCAGTAAGCGGCCGTTTTCATCAAATCCGGCATCGTAGTCATAATAAAAGTCATGACGCTTGCCGGTGACCAGCATGTCATCATCGCGGTCAGCGCGCAGTTTGACTGGTCGTTTCAGGCGCGCCGCAGCAATTGCTGCAGAGGCCGCCCATAACGCAGACTGTGATTCTTTTCCGCCAAATCCGCCACCCATACGGCGACAAACGACTTGTACCTGATGGCTGCCGATATGTAATGCATGCGCAACCACGTGCTGCATTTCGCTGGGATGCTGGGTGGAGCAATAAACCTGCATATTTCCGGATTCACCCGGTAACGCATAGGCAATCTGCCCTTCCAGATAAAACTGTTCCTGCCCGCCAACCTGCCATTGCCCCTGAATGCGATGCGGTGCTGATGTCAGGCGGGTTTCTGCATCTCCGCGCTGCAAATGCATGGGTGGAATCACCAGTTGCCCCTGTGCTGCTGCTTCCCGGGGATTCAGGTTTGCCGGCAGTACCTCAACATCGAAAATGGCAAGCCGGGCCGCCTTGCGCGCCAGTTCATGGCTTTCAGCAACCACAATAAAGACAGGCTGACCTGCGTATTGCAGTACGCCGTCGGCCAGTACCGGATCATCTTTAATAATTGGCCCGCACTGGTTCTCGCCGGGAATATCGTCCGCGGTAAAAACAGCGATTACACCGGGACTGGCTTTTACTTTGCTCAGATCAATGTGCCTGAGGCGCGCATGGGCATACGGCGACAGTCCAAGTGCCGCATGCAGTGTTCCGTGTAACTCAGGAATATCGTCGGTGTAAATGGCTGTTCCGCTGACATGCGCCCATGCCGATTCATGCACACGCTGAGCTAACACGGGTTTATTCATGTTGTCGTTCATTGCTGCTCTCCTGCGGCTGCATAGGCAGTCAGTGACAATGCGGCGTCTTTTGCTTCCGAAAACGGACTGGTTTCCAGCCAGAATCTTCTGAGCAGATTTGCACACAACTGACGGCGATAAGCAGCACTTGCCCGCATATCGGAAATCGGGCTGAACTCATCGGTAATGGCAGTGCAGGCTTGTTCCAGTGTTGCCTGGTCCCACAACTTGCCTTCGATGACAGCTTCGGTCTGTCGCGCCCGTGCCGGAATTGCGGCGACGCCACCGGCGCCGATCCGTACATCATGCAAATGTCCGTCGGCCAGTGTTGCGGAAAGAGCGATACAAACTGCTGAAATGTCCTGATCAATACGTTTGGAAATTTTCCAAACCCGGAATAAACGGTCTTTTGCGCGTAGCGGAATCAGAATCCGGGTGACGACTTCTTCCGGACGCAAATCTTTTTGCCGGTAACCGGTATAAAACGCTTCCAGCGGAATTTGTCGTGTTCCGTTAATACTCGCGAGTTCGATGCGGGCACCTAATGCGATCAGCCATGGCATCGAGTCTCCGATCGGCGAACCGTTGGCGATATTTCCGCCCAGCGTACCGGCATTTCTGACTGGCAAAGAAGCAAAACGGTCGGCCAGCTCAGCCAGTTCCGGATATTCATCCAGGCAGGTACGGTAAGCCTGTTCGACAGAAACTGCTGCGCCTATCTGTATTTCGTCTTCTTTGCGGCAGCACTGATGTAAAACATCAACGTTTGCGACGGAAATAAAATCGCCGAGTGCGCGGAATTGCTTGGTAATCCATAAGCCGATATCCGTAGAGCCAGCGATCAGCGTTGCATCCGGCATGTCCTTGCGCAGCGTTAACAAGGTATCCAGCGTCCGCGGTGCATGCCAGTGTTGCTGTTGCGCGCTGTAATGAAAGTGATCTTCTTCCGCGATGCCAGCAAGCCTGGTCGCCAGCGCTTGCCGGTCAAATGACCGCTCCGGCATGCTTTCTGCGACTTGCATTGCATCAATAATCGGGCGGTATCCTGTACAGCGGCACAGATTTCCCGACAAGGCGCGCTGAATTTCGGGGCGCGTAGCCGGTGTTCCCCGGTCTGCGCGTTGCAGGTAGATGCTCCACATCGACATCATGAAACCCGGCGTGCAGAATCCGCATTGCGAGCCGTGACAGCTGACCATCGCTTCCTGTAACGGATGCGGCGCTTCGCGGCTGCCCAGCTGATCAGCCGTGAAAACGGCTTTGCCATGCAACGACGCCAGCGGTAGCAGGCAGGCGTTCGCGGAGCGCATCTGCAGTGCGCCGTTTCTGAGTTCCCCGACCACCACGGTGCAGGCACCGCAGTCTCCTTCTGCACAACCTTCCTTGACTGAAGTGCAATGGGAGTCTTCTCTCAGATATTGTAATAGGGTACGGGTTACCGGCTGATCAGAGACGGTATGTAACTGGCTGGCATGGAAAAACCGAATCGGGGCGGACATCGCAACTCCGGATGAAATGTGTTGTGTATGCGCACTGCTGACAGAAATGCACTATTCATAACGGAAGACTAACATCCTGAAAAGATTGCGCTATATCAAATATATGATAGAGGCTATCAATCGTCCGGTGAACCGTGTGCAGATGCCTGAAAAGCGCCATGTCTGCAAATTAAATTTTGTGAAGTTCCGGCTCGCAGCGAAATGTTTTGTTGTGTTTTGGAAATCTCTTTTTATTAATGATGCGCTGCCAGAAAATTCAGCAAGGCAATATTCTGTGAAAAGAAGTAAAAGCAGTTGAAATTTCCGAAAAACCCGTTGCTGTTGAGCAAAATTAAAGTATATTTCCAACCTGTACCTGTCAATTTCTGCTTGTTCCCGGTAGCGCAATATAAAACCTATTCTGCAGGTATAGCGTTTTACACAAAGCGATGGTAAGCAACCGCGCTTTGGTAGCGGGATTTTGTTTTAACTTATTTCATAACAGTCAAGTACATGAATTTCTCGAATATGACGGTGAGTAAGCGTCTGGGGCTTGGATTTGCTCTGGTATTAGCTTTTCTGGTAGCAGTGACAGTGGTTGGCATTATGCGTATGTCCCAGATTCAGGGACGTCTGGAGCGCATTGTGAATGTCAGTAACGTTGAGACACGTCTCGCGATTGATATGCGCGCGATTGTGTATGACCGCATGGTCTCTCTGCGCAACCTGACGCTGCTGAATGACGCTGCTGACATGGAAAAAGATCTGGCAAAAATTGCAGATCAGACCAAAAAATACGCGGAAGCGAACGATAAGCTGATCAAGCTGATTCAGAACGAAGGTTCTTCGCATCCGGAAAAGAAAGCCTTGCTGGATAAGCTGAAGGAAAAAGAATCTGCAGCTGCATCCCTGCCGGCAAAAGCCCAGGAACTGGGGCTGGCAAATAATCCGGAAGTTGCGACCATCACCCTGATCAAAAAAGTGCGTCCTGTGCAGCAGGCGTGGCTGGATTCTCTGGATGAGCTGGTGGATCTGGAAGATAAACTGAACACCAGCGTGGCGGAACAAGCCAGTGCTGAATTCAAATCTGCCACGATCATGATGCTGATTCTCGGCGCACTGGCTGTAGCCGGTGGCGCAGTAGCTGCTTATGTGATCAGCCGCAGTCTGCTGAAACAGCTGGGCGGCGAACCTGAATATGCAGCACAAATTGCTGGCCAGATTGCTGCAGGTGAACTGACTGCACCGATCGAAGTTGCGCACAACGACCAGGGCAGCCTGATTTTCGAAATGAAAAAAATGCGCGACAGTCTGGTGAATATCGTTGCGCAGGTTCGTATGGGTACGGATACCATCGCGACCGCGTCCAGCGAAATCGCCACCGGTAACCTGGATTTGTCTTCCCGCACTGAACAGCAGGCAAGCTCGCTGGAAAAAACCACATCTTCCATGCGCGAACTGACTTCCACTGTGAAACAGAATGCGGACAATGCACGCGAAGCGAATCAGCTGGCTGCTTCGGCATCTGAAGTGGCGCGTCAGGGCGGTGTTGTGGTGGCTGAAGTGGTTGAAACCATGGGCTCGATCAACGAATCGTCTAAAAAGATTGTTGATATCATCAGTGTGATCGACGGCATTGCGTTCCAGACCAATATTCTGGCGCTGAACGCAGCGGTGGAAGCTGCGCGTGCCGGTGAGCAAGGTCGCGGATTTGCTGTGGTGGCGGCGGAAGTCCGCAGTCTGGCACAACGCAGTGCAGCAGCGGCAAAAGAAATTAAGACGCTGATCGATACATCGGTTGAGAAAGTCGAAGTCGGTACTAAACTGGTTGGACAAGCCGGTGTGACGATTGATCAGGTTGTCAGCAGCGTTAAACATGTGACAGACATCATTGCGGAAATTACTGCAGCGAGTCAGGAGCAAAGCGCAGGTATTGAACAGGTTAACCATGCCATTATTGAGATGGATGGTGTGACTCAGCAAAATGCGGCACTGGTGGAAGAAGCAGCAGCCGCTGCGCAAAGTCTGCAGGATCAGGCCGCTGAACTGGCGAAAGTGGTCAGCGTGTTTAAACTGGGCGCTGCGGATCATCAGATCCGTACACCGGCACCGTCTGTTGCAAGCGCAACACGCCGTGCAGAACCTGTTGTTCGTCCGAAGGCAAAGGCGGATACTGTAAGGTCTCTGCCAGCGGCAAAGCCGGCTGCGAAAAAAGCGCAGGCAGATGATGAATGGGAAGAGTTCTGAGCTGTAATTCCTTCCTGACTTGATTGATGGCTAACGAAAAGAACTGAATCATGAAACCGATGCTCTCTTCCATACTCTCAGCTTTATTACTGGTTGCTGCAGGTTCTGTTATGGCAGCGGAAACGTCGCCAGTGATGGATAACAAATCCTGCGATCCGCCGAAATATCCGAAAGCGGCGCTGATGAATGAAGAAACAGGTACTGTCACCATGGGTTTTCTGGTGGGTACTGACGGTAAAGTGTCTGAGTCACGCGTTGACAAAAGCAGTGGCTCCAAGAGTCTGGACAAAGCTGCGCTGCAGGCACTGAGCCAGTGTAAATTCAAGCCGGGTACGAAAGACGGCAAAGCAGAGCAAATGTGGACGAAAGTGGATTTCGTCTGGAAACTGGAGTAATCCGGTGAATGGCATTGCACTGGTATAGCCGGTGCGATGCTGCAGGATCAGTGGAAACGCCCGGTATCTGCCGGGCGTTTTGCTTTTTGCAGACAAGTCCGTGATCAGTTCATCAAAGCCGCCTTTTCAGCTTGCTTCTGCGACTCAGTAGAAAAACCCTTGTCCGCATCGAAAAAAAGCCCAGCGGGCTGTTGTGTGCCTTTGCGGGGCTGTATTGCGGTTAGGCGTACTTGTGTTTCGCTGGTGGCGGGACAAGCGCTGCTGGCAGCATGAATGGCCATTTTCAGGTCCCAAAAAGCCCTGAATGCGGATTCTGGCATAGCGATCCGGCAGTCGTCGGCAGAAAGTCCGGCTCTCCGTAAAATGCAAATGCGGATAGCTGCATAATGACGGGTGTTGTGTTGTCCGTTACCAGAGGGTGAAGGCTGACTTGCCGGTGTTGGCGAGCGGGAGAGGGCAGCATCGCCGGATGGCTGCTGAAAATAAAAAGGGAGAGCATTTGCTCTCCCTTGCTTGCCTTTTCACTGCGCATCTGCGGCGCAGCGCGCGGCTTATTGCAGACCGCGGCGTTCCAGCAATGGCTGGATTTTCGGATCACGTCCACGGAACTGACGGAATGATTCCATCGGGTCGATGCTGCCACCGCGTGACAACAGTTTTTCACGGAACCAGTCACCGTTTTTACGGGTCAGGCCACCGTTTTCCTTGAACCATTCGACCGTGTCGGCATCCAGCACTTCACTCCACAGATAGGCGTAATAGCCGGCAGAATAGCCGCCGCCGAAAATGTGCGAGAAATAAGTGGTGCGGTAGCGTGGTGGCACCGGTGCGAAATCCGCGCCCATTTGCTTCAGTGCCTGCTGTTCAAACGCCAGTGCATCCGAAGGAATGGCATCGGCGCTGATCTGATGCCAGCGCTGATCCAGCAGCGAGGCTGCGATGTATTCCGTAGTTGCAAACCCCTGATTGAAGCGCGAGGCAGCACTGACTTTATCCAGCAGGTTTTGCGGAATCACTTGCCCGCTCTGATAATGCTTGGCGTAATTGGTCAGCACTTCCGGCCAGGTCGCCCACATTTCATTGACTTGCGAAGGGTATTCTACAAAGTCACGCGGTACATTGGTGCCGGAGAAGCGCGGATAACGGACTTTCGAGAACAAACCGTGCAGTGCATGACCGAATTCGTGGAAGGCAGTACGTACTTCATCCATGGTCAGCAGTGTTGCTTCGCCTGCCGGTGGCTGCGGAATATTGAGATGGTTCGCAATAATCGGCTTATAACCAAACAGATCGGCTTGTTCGGCGTAACTGTTCATCCACGCGCCACCGCGTTTGCTGTCGCGGGCATACATGTCTGCGATGAACAGCGCCATCGGTTTGCCGTCGCGGTCAGAAATTTCATATACGCGGACGCTCGGATGGTAGACCGGTAAGTCTTTGCGCTCTTTGAAGGTGATGCCGTACAGCTTGGTCGCGGCAAAGAACACACCGTTTTCCAGCACATTGTTCAGCTCGAAATACGGACGCAGCTGACTGTCATCGAAAGCATAGCGTGCTTTACGTAACTGCTCGGTGTAATACGCCCAGTCCCAGGCTGCCAGCTGAAAACCACCCTGTTGCGCATCGATCAGTTTTTGCAGTTCTGCAGCTTCTGCACGGGCATTTTTCACCGCTGCCGGTGCCAGCTGGCCCAGCATATTGTTGACAGCTTCCGGTGTTTTTGCCGTTTCAGATTGCAGACCATAGGCTGCGTAATTCGGATAACCCAGTAATTGCGCACGTTCGGCACGCAGTTTTGCCAGATCAATCGCCACCTGACGGTTATCAAAGCTGCCGCCGTGGCTGCCACGATTCACGGAAGCTTCGTACAGACGCTGACGGGTCTGGCGGTTTTCCAGCGTTGCCAGCAAAGGCTGGCCGGTGGTGTTCATCAGAGGAATGACGAATTTGCCATCCAGTCCGCGGCTTTTAGCAGTCGCAGCGGCAGTCTGGATTTCAGAATCAGACAAGCCTTTCAGTTCTTCACGGGTATCCACCACCAGCGCAGACGCGTTGGTTTCTTTCAGCACGTTCTGGCTGAAGCGGGTGCCCAGCGTTGCCAGCTGGCTGTTCAGGGACTTCAGTTTTTCTTTTTGTTCCGCATTCAGTTTTGCACCGGCGCGTACGAAGTCGGTGTAATAACGCTCCAGCAAACGCAGAGATTCAGCGTCCAGCCCCAATTGTTCGCGTTGCTGATACAGCGCGGCGATACGTTCAAACAGTTTGCCGTTTAAGGTGATCTGATCCTGATGCGCAGACAGCTTCGGTGCCAGTTCTACGGATAATTGCTCCAGCACCGGATTGGTGTTGGTTGCCGTCAGATTCGAGAAGATGGATTCCACCCGTGTCAGCAAGCGACCGGAACGTTCCAGCGCAACGATGGTGTTTTCAAATGACGGGCTGACTTTGTTTTCCGCGATCTGGCGGATTTCTGCGCTGTGTTGCTTTAAGCCAATTTCAAATGCAGGTGCGAAATGCTCATTGCGGATTTTGTCAAATTCAGGAAAACCATATGGCAGACGGCTTGCCGCCAGCAGAGGATTCGCTTTGGTGCTGGTCGCAGCAAGCCGCCCTGTATTCACAGGTCCCTTCGGGGCATCGGCAGCAATGCCGGATTGAACAGCCAGTGCGGAGCAGACAAGCATGAGCAGGTTTTTTTTCATGGAAAAATCAAGTGTAAATAATATATTAAATGATAATTTTTTGCCGGAACTTTTTCTGGTGAGGAAATCAGCACATCATAAACCGGTTCACGGTATCCAGCAAAAATTCCGGACGCAGATAAGCGCAAAAAATCATTATCAGCAATGAAGCCGTCAGTAAAGCAAGCAGCAAGCGAAACAGGAGCGGGCGCATACCGTTACAATAAAATTGAACTGTCAGGAGTTTTGCGGCGCAGCATTCATACGCGATAAGGGTTTTTCACTGACTGGCAGATTAATCAGGGCGGCGAAAATACCCAGCGCCAGAGTAATTCCCCACACCACATTGTATGAACCAAAACGGGTGTATAAATAACCGCCGAGCCAGACACCGGAAAAACTTCCCAGCTGATGCGAAAAGAACACAAAGCCGGACAGCATTGATAAATACCGCACACCGAAAATACCGGCAATCACGCCATTGGTCAGCGGTACGGTTGACAGCCACAGTAAGCCCATCGCTGCAGAAAATAAATATACGGAATAAGAAGTCAGCGGAGCCAGTAAAAACAGTGCAATGACTGCAGTACGCGCGCTGTATATGCCGGACAGCAGGTAGGGCTTTTTATAGATACCGCCGAGCTTACCTGCGTAATACGACCCGAAAATATTAAACAAGCCGATCAGCGCCAGTGCCGTCACCGCGATACTGCCATCAGTGATGCCCTGATCTTTAAGATACGACGGCATATGCACACCGATAAATACAACCTGAAAGCCGCAGACAAAATACCCCGCTGTCAGCAGCAAAAATGAACGGTGCCCGAAGGCTTCACGAATAGCAGCGCTGATGCTTTGCTCGTTGCCGGTACTGGCAGCACGCGGTGCTTCACGCAAGCGCAGTGCCATTGGCACCATGAGCATCATCACAACAGCCGCGAGCAGAAAAAAGGCATTTTGCCAGCCTGCCTGCGTAATCAGGGACTGTTCCACAGGCATCATCATGAATTGTCCGAACGAACTGGCGGCGGAGGAAATGCCGAAAGCCCAGGAACGCTTTTCCAGCGGGGCAGTACGCCCGATAATGCCGCTGACCGCGCCAAAAGCCGTGCACGCCAGCGCCGCTCCGAGTAATACGCCTGAGCCGGCGATAAACAGCACCGGATGACTTACCGTGGCCATCCATAGCAATCCGCCGGCATAACAACAGGCACCGAAGATAACGACTTTCATCGTACCGAACCGTTCAATCGCGATGCCTGCCAGAGGCCCGAATGCACCCCACATCAGATTTTGCCAGGCCATCGCTGAGGAATAGGTTTCGCGGGTCCAGCCGTGTGCGGCAGATAACGGTTGCAGCCAGAAGCCAAAGCCGTGACGAATGCCCATTGCCAGGGTCAGAATCAGGCCGGTGGCAATCAGAACCGCTTTTAAATCAGGGAGGTTTCGTTCAGTCATGATGTCAGTAAGATGCAGAGTTCTGTGCAGTCTACTCGAAAGCTGCAAAACCCGTGGACTGGTGAACTGACCATGACAATTGCTGTGCCTGAACCCGCCACTTGCCATCTTGTCCGAATATGGCGAGTCCTGTTGCTGTTCCGCCGTTATGATGATCTGACTGCACTTCACAAGCTGAACTTTGAGTAAATGCGATGAATGAAAAAACGGAGACCCGCCAAACTGCAATGCATCCCGAAAACGGCGTGCATCCTGAGCAGGCGCGCGGTCAGCAATACTACAAAGCACTCTGCGCCCGCGACCGGCGTTTCGACGGCGTTTTTTTTACCGGTGTACTGACTACCGGCATTTATTGCCGTCCGGTATGCGGCGTCAAAACGCCGCGTGCTTCTTCATGCCGCTTTTTTAACAGCGCCGCCGCCGCAGAACATGCCGGTTTTCGCCCCTGTCTGCGTTGCCGTCCCGAGCTGGCTCCTTATGCTTTGCAGCAAAATCTGGCGCACCGGATCTGGCATCAGATCGCGGAAGGTGCCTTGAACCAACAATCGCTGGAAGCTTACGCTGCAAAGGCTGGCTTGTCTTCACGTCAGATCCGTCGTGTTTTATTGCAGGAGTTTGGCGTATCACCTGTAGAACTGGCGCAGACCCAGCGCTTGTTGTTTGCAAAGAAACTGTTGCAGGAAACCGATATGCCGGTCACGGACATTGCTTTCGCCGCCGGATTCGGTAGCTTGCGACGTTTGAATGCTTTATTTGCAGAGCGTTATCAGATGACACCGGGGTCTGTGCGCAGGGCAAGACAGCACAGCACGGAAAGTATTGTGTTGCGTCTTGCCTATCGTCCGCCTTATGACTGGGAGGCAGTCATCCGTTACCTGGCATTCAGGGCGATTCCGGGTGTGGAAATGGTGACGGTCAGCGGTGAAAGCAGCGTATATCGCAGAACTGTCAGTCTGGCCGGGCATCATGGCAGCATTGGTGTGACGCATGACGCTGCAAAATCGCAACTGATACTGGAAGTGACAAATACCCTGACTCCGGTGTTGTTCCCGCTGATGGCGCGTGTCCGCGAACAATTTGATCTGGAAGCCAGTCCGCTGCAAATTGCAGACAATCTGGGGAGCGATCCGCTGATCGCATCACTGGTCAGTGCGCACCCGGGATGGCGGGTGCCGGGGGCCTTTGATCATTTTGAGCTGGCGGTCAGAGCAGTGCTCGGACAGCAAATCAGCGTTGCCGGTGCAACCACGATTGCCGGCAGACTGGTTCAGCGCTTCGGGACGCCGCTGGATCAGCATCAAACGCAGTTTTTATTTCCGTCACCGCAAGTCATTTGCGGGTTAACGGTCAGTGATATTGCTGAACTGGGGATGCCGGGCAAACGTGCGCAAACACTGATCGCACTGGCACAGTTTGCCTGTGACGGCGGGTTGATACGCAAGCCGGGAGATACGCTGGAATCCTGTACAGCAAGACTGTGCGAGTTACCCGGAATTGGCCCGTGGACAGCTCATTACATCGCCATGCGGGCTTTACGATTTACCGATGCGTTCCCCGAAGGGGATCTCGGCTTACAGAAGGCACTGGCGCAATTGCAGAAACAGGATGGCAGTGAGTCAGTCGTGCCGAAATGCAGTGCAGCTCAAACGCTGGCAGCAGCGGAGCTCTGGCGTCCGTGGCGGGCGTATGCCGCCATGTTGCTGTGGCAATTCGGCTGAATAATGGTGAAAGGCAGAGTCAATCATGCAGAAGTTTTTTTCAGAATTTTCCACCCCCGTTGGCGTGCTGACACTGGTGGCTACGGAGCGCGCTCTGGGAGGGGTGTTTTTTGAGCGCCATGCGCACTTTCAGGGGATGGCAAAGATGCAACGTGCTGATGACCTGCCGGTGTTTGGCATGCTCAGAGAACAACTGACGGAATATTTTGCAGGCAAGCGCAGCAGCTTTTCTGTACCGCTTGATCTGAGTGCCGGTACGGTGTTTCAGCAGCAGGTATGGCGTTTACTGGCAGAAATTCCCTATGGCAAAACCTTATCCTATGCGGGGTTAGCTGAAAAACTCGCGAACCCGAAGGCTGTGCGTGCGGTTGGCGCTGCTAACGGCAGAAATCCGTTTTCTATTCTGTTGCCTTGTCACCGGGTGATTGCATCGGACGGGCGTTTAACCGGCTATGCCGGCGGGCTGGAAAATAAAGCATTTTTGCTTAAATTTGAAGCATCTAACCAACAGTTGTTTGCTGAATAATTCAGCAGAAATTTTTGTGAAATAAGGCATAAGTCAATGATTTCAAATGAATTTGCAAAAATCATAAGCAATAACATTTATATCATTTTGTTGCGATGCACAAAAAGTGCTTGACCTGGAAAAAAAAGGGAGCGTAGAATCCGGATTGTTGCGGTGCGTCATAAGAAGGGCTTCACGGATGTCGCTGCTACTTTTGCAATCTCACCGACGGAGAAAACCATGACTACTACCCCAGAACAATTTATCGCTGCAACCAAAGCTAATCTGGAAGCTCAGTTCGCTTCAGTAGCAGCACTGAACAAAAAAGCATTCGAAGGTCTGGAACAACTGATGACACTGAATGTGAACGCAGCCAAAGCCAGTCTGGAAGAAAGCACTGCAGCAGCAAAACAATTGCTGAACGCAAAAGATCCGCAAGAGTTTTTCAACCTGACATCTGCACAGGTACAGCCTGCTGCTGAAAAAGTGCTGGCTTACAGCCGTCACCTGACAAGTATCGCAACAGCGACACAACAGGAGTTCACTAAAGCTGTTGAAACACACATCGCTGATACTAATACCAAAGTAATCGGTCTGATCGATGAAGTAACAAAAAACGCGCCAGCTGGTTCTGAGCAGGCTGTTGTTGCACTGAAAACTGTTGTTGGCAATATCAATGCCGGTTACGAACAACTGAGCAAAACAGCGAAACAAGCGCAGCAAACACTGGAAGACAATCTGAACAAAGCAACACAGCAATTCACACAGGCTGCTGAAAAAGCAACTGCAAAAAAGAAGTAAGCTGAGTGTTCGTTGTTTTCAAAAGCCCCCGACTCCCCCGGGGGCTTTTTTTGTTTCCACACGTATTTTGATGTCATGACGCTGTGCAATACTGCTTCAGCGTACAATTGTCGAATTGAAATTTTCAGCCAACTTGTTTTCACAGGAGAATGCAAATGCAAGACGTGGTGATTGTGGCAGCCGGACGTACCGCAGTGGGTAAATTTGGTGGATCGCTGGCAAAAGTGCCTGCTGCAGAGCTGGGAGCAACGGTAATCAAAGCATTGCTGGCCAAAACAGGCCTGCAAGGCGAACAAATCAGCGAAGTATTGCTGGGTCAGGTACTGACGGCAGGTGTTGGTCAGAATCCGGCACGTCAGGCGGTGATCAAAGCCGGTTTGCCGGACATCGTTCCAGCAATGACGATCAACAAAGTCTGCGGCAGCGGCCTGAAAGCAACGCATCTGGCCGCGCAAGCGATCAAAGCCGGTGATGCGGACATCATCATTGCAGGTGGTCAGGAAAATATGAGTGCGTCGCCGCACGTGCTGCAGGGTTCGCGTGACGGTTTCCGTATGGGTGATGCCAAACTGGTCGATACCATGATCGTTGACGGTTTGTGGGATGCATACAATCAGTACCACATGGGTATTACTGCTGAAAACGTCGCGAAAAAATATGGTGTAACCCGTGAAGAGCAGGATGCTTTTGCCGTTGCTTCGCAAAATAAAGCCGAAGCTGCTCAGGTAGCCGGTAAATTCAAAGATGAAATCATTCCGGTAGAAATTGCCAGCAAAAAAGGCACGATCGTATTTGATACTGACGAATTCATTAAGCCGGGTGTCACAATCGATGCGCTGAACACACTGCGTCCGGCATTTGACAAGGCTGGCACAGTCACCGCTGGTAATGCTTCCGGTATCAATGACGGTGCTGCAGCCGTGATCATGATGTCGGCGCAAAAAGCACAGGAACTGGGTTTGCCGGTACTGGCACGTATCAAGGCTTATGCATCTGCCGGTATCGATCCGACTATTATGGGTATGGGCCCTGTTCCTGCAGTCAAGCGCTGCCTGCAAAAAGCCGGCTGGACGCACGAAGAAGTGGATCTGATGGAAATCAATGAAGCGTTTGCTGCGCAGGCGATCGGTGTGAACAAAGAAATGGGCTGGGATACTTCCAAAATCAACGTGAATGGTGGTGCGATTGCAATCGGCCATCCTATTGGTGCGTCCGGCTGCCGTATTCTGGTGACCCTGATCCATGAAATGATACGTCGCGATGCCAAGAAAGGTCTGGCAAGTCTGTGTATCGGTGGCGGTATGGGCGTTGCGCTGGCTATTGAGCGTCCGTAATTCAGCCTGAAACAAGCATCTGCTGATGCTTGTTTTCACCAGTAAAAAAGCCGCGCTGTTTGCACAGCGCGGCTTTTTTGTTGAGCATGGCAACATTAATGAATGCCGTGCATCTTTTTCGCCATCCATTTATTCAGCATCATCAGAATCAGACCGGCAGTAATCGGAATGATTGTGAAGATCAGGAAGAATGTCGACATCGAGTAGGTTTTAGAAATTTCATCGATATAGCTACCTGTCAGGCCGGCCAGCTTATTCGCAACCGCTGTATTCAGGAACCACAGACCAAACATCAGACCCAGCAAGCGTGGTGGTGCCAGCTTACTGATGTAAGACAGACCAACCGGCGACAGGCACAGCTCGCCCATGGTGTGGAAGAAATAAGCCAGGATCAGGAAAATCATGCTGACCGATGCGGTTTTCGCACCAGCAGGAATCGACGAAGAGCCGTAAGCCAGTGCTGCAAAGCCCAGGCCCAGCAGAATCAGACCGGTACCGAACTTCACAGGACCGCTAGGATCCCAGTATTTGTCCCACATTTTGGAGAACATCGGCGCCAGAATCACCAGGAAGAAGGAATTCAGCACGCCGAACCAGGTGGCTGGTACTTCAGACTGGGACAGATCAAATTCACGTTTGATCATCCAGATTACCAGCGCCCAGATCACACCGATACAAATCACCAGCAGGATATTCGACATCAGGTAACGCTTCGCTGTGTTGAAGAATAACTTCAGCAACAGGGCGCTCAGAATAACTGTCGGGATCAGCGTCATCAGGCTGTTGACGATTTTAAAGGTGGTGCCAACGCTGCCAACCAGAGTGCGGTCGGTGTAGTCTGCTGCGAAAATCGTCATCGAACCACCGGCTTGTTCAAATGCAAACCAGAAGAAAATCGTGAAGAAAGAGAATACGCCGATGGCTTTGATACGGTCCATCACGATATGGCGTGGTGGCTCTTCAACAGCCACTTCTACTGCCGCAGCAGCTTTTTGTGCTTTGCTGAGACCGATGTCACCGAAAATACCCTGACCCAGATAGAACTGGATTGCACCCAGCATCATGAACAAGCCAGCCAGACCGAAGCCATACGACCAGGAAATTTTTTCACCGATGTAGCCGCACAGCAGAATGCCGAAGAACGCACCGGAGTTCACGCCCATGTAGAACAGGGTATAGCCGGAGTCGCGCAGGTGTTCGTTTTCTTTGTTATACAACTGACCGACAATCGCGGAAATATTCGGTTTGAACAAACCAGTACCGAGAATCACCAGCCCCAGACCCAGGTAAAACATAGGCTGAGTTTCAAATAACAACGAAGCGTGACCGGCGGCGATGATAAAGCCACCCAGCACGACTGAACGGCGGCTGCCCAGGAATTTATCAGCGATGTAGCCACCGAGAATCGGGGTGAAATACACCAGCATGGTGTAGGAACCGTACAGGCTGGTTGCATCAGCGCGGGTCCAGCCCCAGCCGCCTTTGGCTGCTTCCGTGACCAGAAACAGAACCAGCAGCGCGCGCATACCGTAATAAGAAAAACGTTCCCACATTTCTGTGAAGAACAGCACAAACAAGCTCTCGGGATGGCCGAGAATGGTGTTTGCCCCCGTGTTTTGAATATTATTCAAACCGCTCTCCGTTTTTGATAATTGTTGGACAACTTTTACCAGCAAAATATATTTTCAGTGCTGATATCAAAATGATGTGAATTGGTGCAATTCGCGGCGTAGATTACCACGACAGAAAAAACTGACAGAAAGAGATATGCTGCAACGCAGCAAAATGTATGCCAGAGTGCTGGTCACGAAGGAATGGAGGTGGGCAGATTTCGAAGATTGTTTGTACTTACTCTTTAAGAAGCACCCGGATAGCGGGAATTCGGCGGCTGCATTCAGAATGAAGTTTGGTAATGGCAGAGTGTTGCAACTGTGCCGCATTCCTTGTCTGAAAACCGGCTTTGTGCAGATTTCGCACAAAGCCGGTGCGTACTGATATGAATCAGGTCTTAAATACACTCAGTGCCTGCCACAACTTGTGGGCTTCATCTTTGAGAGAATCGGCAGCGGCGGCTGACTCTTCCACCAGTGCAGCATTCTGCTGAGTAGCCTGATCCATCGCCCCGATTTCCTGATTAATACGGGCAATTCCTTCACGCTGGACCAGTGAAGCACTGGAAATTTCCTGCATGATGCCACTCAGATTTTCGACCGTACTCAGCAGTTCGTGCATGGTGTTGCCGGCCTGATGCACGGCATCGCTGCCGAGGCTGACTTTCTGTACCGACGCGTCAATCAGCGCCTTAATTTCTTTGGAAGCCTGTGCACTGCGCTGCGCCAGATTGCGCACCTCGCTGGCCACAACAGCAAACCCGCGCCCCTGTTCTCCGGCCCGTGCAGCTTCCACTGCAGCATTCAGCGCCAGAATATTGGTCTGGAAAGCAATGCCTTCAATCGTTGTGATGATATCTGCCATCCGGCGCGATTCAGTCGTGATCGCATCCATGCTCTGCACCACTTTCTGTACTTCCTGACCACCCTGACGGGCAGTGCCGGCAGCAGATACGCTGAGCTCACGTGCTTTCTCTGCATGTTCCGCATTCGTACGCACCGTGTCATGCATGCGTTCGACGCTGGCGGCGGTCTCTGCCAGCGAAGCCGCCTGATTTTCAGTGCGCTGAGATAAATCCAGATTACCTTTGGCAATTTCGCCGGAAGCGTCCGAGACAAATTCACTACTGTCACGGATTTCCGCGACCATTTGCCGCAATTGCTGCTGCATGCTGGCCAGTGCCGCCATCAGGCTGTGACTGTCACCGGAGCGCAGTTTTACCACCGTCGTCAGGTCTCCCTGTGCAACCTGATGCGCGATTGCTGCAGCAACTTCCGGCTCGCCACCCAGCGGGCGCAGTACCAGACGGTTAATCACCGCCAGCAGCATGGCAGATACCACCGCAACGCTGATCAGTCCTATCAGCAGAGAAAGGCGGCGCAGCTGACTGACCCCGGTCAGAATTTTATCTTCCGGTACGCTGATGCCGAATGACCATGGTGTGGTGGTGTTACCAACTTTTACCGGCACATAAATGCGAGAAAGTGTAGTATCAAGCTGGCTGTCGTACACATCATCATCGTAATCTTTGCCCTGCAGGATGGCATCCGACAATGCCTGATTACCGGATTGCTCGCTGAGTTTCTTACCGACCAGCGAGCTGTCGGCGGTACCGATAATCACACCCAGATGCGAGCTCAGTGTTGCATAGCCGGTTTCATAAGGGCGGATTTTGCTGACACTGTCCTGAAAACTGGCAACCGGCAAGTCGACAGTGACTGCGCCGATGACCTTGCCCTGATCTTTGACCGGAATCGCAATCGTAGTCATAAACACGTCTTTACCGGCAATTTTGTAGAAGTAAGGTTCCATCAGGAATTCCTGACCCGTCTTCTTTGGCACCAGATAGTAGTCGCCGGCACCTTCTTTTTCATAGTCGGTCAGTGCTTCCACCTGCACCGTGCCGTTACCACGGTTCCAGTAAGGAATATAGCGTCCGCTGGCATCGTGTCCGGGTTTGCCCGCATATTCACTGTCTTTGCCGTCGAAAGCATTTGCTTCCCACACAGTGCCGATGCCGGTAAATTCCGGGTGTGCTTCGAGTACGCTGCGTATTAACTGGTCAGCCACTTCACGGCTCGCCATCTGGCGCTGTTTAAGACCCAGCAATTCTGCGGCCAAATGACGGCCGGCATACAGCGCCTGATTCAGTTTTTCACTGATCTGGCTTGCGTTATTGCGTGCCAGTTCAGTTGCGTACTGATCTGAGGTGGCGGACTGCATACGTGCAGCCTGCATGCTCAGTACGAAAATCGTGATTGAAAAGCCCAGAATTACCATTGCCAGCACAGCTGCCAGCATCTTGCCGCGCAGGCCGTATCGTTGAAAACGTGTTCGCAGAGTTGTTGCCATCATTCAGAGTCCAATACCAGTTCAAACACCGGAAGCACCGTTACTGTGCATTAATCGGCGTTATAACAACAGAATGTACCCATATTACCCGTGCCATAGGTAGTTGGCGAACAAAAGCTGATTTTCAGCAACATCCGGCACGCTCTGAATACAACGATCGTAAAAAAGCTTTAAGCCAGCGGGGAACTGATGTTTGTGCTGCATGGTCTACGCAAGCCGTAATGCACGGATGTGCAGGGAAAGGTAACAGGATTGCGGTGGCTGGTGCAGACCAGTTACGCATCATTGTGGCCCTGAGAAAATCCTTTCGCTACAGCACATCCTACAAGTACAAACCACGTTTTTGCGACGGAGATCTCTATGACATGGAAATTAAAAACGCTGGCAGCAGCGCTGCTGGCCGGACTGAGCGTCGGTGCCAGTGCTATGCAAGCAGCTGAAGTGACACAACTGAGTCTGCCGAATGGCATGAAATTCATTCTGGTGGAAAGCCATACGATTCCGAATGCGAATATGTACACCTACTGGAAAGTCGGTTCGCGTAACGAAGTGCCCGGCATTACCGGACTGTCGCATTTTTTTGAACACATGATGTTCAATGGTTCGAAAAAATTCGGACCAAAACAGTTCGACCGTACCATGGAAGCAGCTGGCGGCGCGAATAACGCTTACACCAACAAAGATGTGACCGTTTACACTGACTGGTTTCCTGCCTCTGCCTTACCTGTGATTTTTGATCTGGAAAGTGACCGGATCGGCCATTTATCGATTGATCCGAAAATGGTTGAAAGTGAGCGCGGGGTCGTACTGTCTGAACGCAGCACCGGTCTGGAAAACTCGAACTTCCGTCCTTTGTTTGAGGCGGTCTATGCAGCGGCATTTACCGCGCATCCGTATAACATTCCGACTATCGGCCATGAGTCCGATATCAAAGCCTGGACCCAGCAGGATTTAGAGCAGTATTTCCGTACCTATTACTCACCGAACAATGCCGTCGCAGTCGTGGTCGGGGATTTCAAAACGGCAGATATCCGCAAACAAATTGAAACAGTGTTCGGCAGTCTGCCGCAGCGTGGTTTACCACCGGTGGTGCGCACAATTGAGCCGGAACAAAAAGGAGAGCGTCGCGTTTTCGTGCAGAAAGCTTCCGCGACCACGCCGAATCTGCTGATCGGTTTCAAAGCGCCGCGCAGCAACAATGAAGATTACTACGCACTGCAGATGCTGAAATCCATTCTTGCCGATGGCAAAACCTCGCGTTTGTATCAGGCGCTGGTCGATAAAGGTCTGGCAACTGCTACAGGTGCGGATTACGGTCGTTCTTTTGATCCTACCCTGTTCGGTGTGTATGCCGTCGGTGCCATTGCGGTAAAACCGGCTCAGCTGGAAGCGGCTTTACTGGCAGCGCTGGATAAAGTCGTGAAAGAAGGCGTGACAGCGGATGAACTGCAAAAAGTGAAAAATCAGCGTCTGATTGATTTGTATCGTCAGCAGGAAACCATTAACGGTAAAGCCGCATTACTCGGCGATTACGAAGTCTTTTTCGGTGATTACCGGAAACTGTTTGAAGCACCGGCTGACATGAAAAAAGTCACACCGGCCGATATTCAGCGCGTTGCGGCGAAATTGTTCCGCCAGTCTCAGCGCACCGTTGGCGTACTGGCTGCAGTGGAGGAATAAAGATGAAACTGACATTCAAATCTGTAAAACAACTGAGTTTGCTGTGCGCAGGTGCAGTGATGAGTATGCAGGTACAGGCTGCGGACTTCCGTTTGCCAGCCTATGAAACCGCAAAATTATCAAATGGCCTGACGGTCTACATGATGGAAAGGCACGATGTACCGCTGGTCGCCGTGCGCGCTGTGGTGCGTGCCGGTGCGGTTGCGGACGGTCAGCAAGCCGGGATTGCCAATCTGACCGGTGATGCCTTGCTGCTGGGCTCGCGCCAGTTCAGTAAAAAAGAGATTGATCAGCGCTTCGATTTTCGCGGTGCTCGCCTGACGGCAGCAACCAGCGCGGATGCAACCGTGCTGCAGGCAGATTTCGCAACTGATGATGTGCCCGCATTGCTGCCGGTGATGGCCGATGTGTTACAGGCACCGGTCTGGGACAAAGATGAATTTGCCAAACTTCGTTCCCGTACCCAGACTGAGTTGCGTCAGATGAAGGAAAGTCCGCGCAACGTGGTGCAGGCATATTACCGTGCCATGTTGTTCGGCAACGGTGCGTATGCCAACCCGGTTTCCGGAACCGTACAAAGTATTGCTGCACTGGAACAGAAAGATATCGCCGGTTTTTACCAGACCTGGTATCGCCCTGACAACGCAGCACTGGTCGTGGTCGGTGACTTCAAACCTGCAGTAATGCGCAAAGAACTGGAAAAGCTGTTCGGTAGCTGGAAAGCAGCCGGCACAATGCCAGCGGCCGCACCGGTAGGGCAAATCCAGCCTGATCAGGCACGAGTCTGGCTGGTGAACAAAGCGGATGCAGTGGAAACCACCTTCGTATTCGGCGGTAAAGGCATAGCCCGTAATGATCCTGACTACATTCCTCTGCAAGTCATTAACACCATCCTCGGCGGGCGTTTCACTTCATGGCTGAATGATGAATTGCGGGTCAACTCAGGCTTAACCTACGGTGCTAATTCTTCATTTGCCCCACTGGCCAAAGGCGGTAGTTTTGCCGTGTCCAGTTTTACCGCAACGGCGAAAACCGAAGCGGCACTGGCGCTTGCTGTCAAAACTTATCAGCGTCTGTGGGATAAAGGGATAGATGCGGCAGCGCTGGAATCGGCCAAAGCTTATGTGAAAGGTCAGTTCCCGCCGCGCTTCGAAACCAATCGCCAACTGGCGGAATTGCTCGGCGATATGTATGTCAGTGGCTTCGGACGTGAACAAATTGATCACTTTATGCGCGATGTTGACAGCCTGACACCGGAAAAAGCCAAACAATTGGTAGACAAACATTTTCCACGCGATAAACTGCAGATGCTGCTGATCGGCAAGGCGGAACAAATCCGCGCTGTCGCAGCAAACTATGGCAGTGTTACTGAGCTCGATATCTCCGCTGACGGGTTTGCGCCCGTGAAACCCTGATGGTCTGATTCAGCGGCAGGGGGCCGGTAACCCCCTGGACTTCAGCAAAAGCGCCCGTCCGGACACGACGGGCGTTTTTTTGTGTCAAACAGAACCGATATGTTTCAGCTAAATCATTTCATCCGTAGTTCCCTGATTTCCGTTCTGCTGATCACCGCCAGCGTACCTGCGCTGGCGGTCAATGCAGGACAGACTGCCCGTAATGCGGCTGTACCGGATGCCGGTTACCACCTGCCACCTCCGGAATTGCAGGCTGTCGTGGATGCACCGCGCGGCCCTTTGTTCCGGCTGGGGCCGCAACGGCATAACGCATTGTTAATTCATTTGCCGGGTTTGCCGGGCATACAGGAAGTGGCGCAGCCGGAACTGCGGCTGGCCGGTGTCAGGATCAATCCGCGTATGCACGCAGCCAGCATGTTTGATTTCGGCAATCATTTGCAATTGCTGGATGTGCAAACCGGAAAAATCAGAGACGTCAAAGGTTTGCCTGCCCGTACCCGTATCGCAGATACGCAGTGGTCACCGGATGAGCGCTGGATTGCGTTCACGCTGTGGGCAGACAGCGGCGTCGAATTATGGCTTGCCGATGTGCGTCAGGGCAGCGCCCGCCGCTTGCTGAAAGACAGGCTGAATGCAGTGATGGGCAGTGGTTTTCAGTGGATGCACGGCTCAGACAGTCTGCTGGTACGCCTTGTACCGCGTAACCTGCGTGCCATGCCTGCCAGTCCGCTGATTCCGGCCGGGCCGAATACGCTGGAAGCGCGCGGCGGTAAAACGTCACAAAACCGCACCTATCCCGACATGCTGCGCAATGGCAATGACGCCGATGTATTCGACTGGTTTTTACAAACCCAGCTGGCGATCATCAGTATAAACGGTGAGGTGAAGCGCACCGGCCCTGTGATGAAACTGGCCCGTGCCAGTGCGTCGCCGGATGGCAACTGGATACTGACCACACAATTGCGCCGTCCGTATTCCACTCAGTTACCGTGGGAGCGTTTCGGACAACTGGTCGAGGTCTGGGATGATAACGGGCAAAAGATCCGCACGCTGGCTGACCGGCCATTGCGTGAACGGATGCCAACCGGACAGGATGCGGTACAGGCAGGCCCGCGTGATTTTGCATGGCGCGCCGATAAGCCGGCCAGTCTGTACTGGCTGGAAGCGCAGGCTGGCGGCGATCCGGATGCACCGGCCAAAGTGCATGACGTACTGATGCAGCAGGCAATGCCGCTGGACCACGCGCCGCAGAAACTGATGGAGCTGGGCTGGCGTTTTTCCGGCGTGCAATGGAGTAGTGATCAGCTGGCGCTGGTGACGGAAAACTGGCAAAAGACACGCGATACACGTACCTGGCGTATCCGCCCCGGACAGCCGGACAGCAAGCCGGAATTACTGTTTGCCCGTAAAACCGAAGATCAGTACGCCAATCCCGGTACACCGGTGATGGCAACCAACGAATCGGGGCGTCAGGTATTGCGCACCACGCCTGACGGCAAAGCGATTTTTCTGAGCGGTAACGGAGCCAGTCCCGAAGGTGACCGGCCTTTCCTCGATCGTTTCGATCTGAGTACAAAACAGGCGGTCCGCATGTTCCGCTCACAGGCACCGTATTACGAAGAAGTGGTGGGTCTGCTCAACGATAAGGGAACGCAGATTATTACCAGCCGCGAGGCTGCAGAAGAGCGTCCTAATTTTATGGTGCGTGATCTGGCGGCGGCTGACGCACCGCGCGCACTGACCAGTTTTCCGCATCCTATGCCGCAATTCCGTGGTGTGCGCAAACAACAACTGCGGTATGAACGTGAAGATGGTGTGGATCTGAACGCGACGCTGTACCTGCCGCCCGGCTACGACCCGAAACGGGACGGACCACGTCCGGTACTGATCTGGGCTTATCCGCGCGAATTTAAATCTGCAGAAGCGGCCAGTCAGGTCACCGGTTCACCGTATCGTTTTAATCGGATTTCGTATAACGGCCCGCAAGTCATGCTGGCGCGCGGCTACGTGGTGGTCGACGGGCCGGGCATGCCGATTATCGGGGAGGGGCGACGCGAACCGAACGACAGCTACATCGAACAGTTAAAAATGAATGCGGAAGCGATTGTCGATGAGGTGGTACGTCTCGGCGTCGCAGATAAAAACCGGATTGCGATCGGCGGCCACAGCTATGGTGCATTTATGGTGGCGAATCTGCTGGCACACACACGCTTGTTCCGCGCCGGTATTGCGCGCTCCGGTGCTTACAACCGGACATTAACGCCGTTTGGTTTCCAGTCTGAGAGCCGTAATTTCTGGGCGGCAAAAAAAACCTACATGGAAATGTCGCCTTTTTACTATGCTGAACAGATCAAAGATCCGATTCTGCTGATTCATGGTGAGCAGGATAACAACAGCGGCACATTCCCGATGCAGAGTGAACGCCTGTTCCAGGCAATTCAGGGACTGGGTGGCGTGTCAAAACTGGTCATGCTTCCGGCAGAGAGTCACAGTTACCGTGCCCGGGAATCGATACTGCATATGCTGTGGGAGCAGGATCGCTGGCTGGAAACCCATGTGCGTCATGCGCGTGGTGAAGCAGGTGGTAAAGACTGATGATGTCTTTGCCGTTTGCGGACGATTTGCATTAAGATATTTTTCTGATACTTACGCTGAGCGCTTATGTTAAAAGCAGTCATCCTCGATGGAAATGCCATCGCCCGCAATTTGCTGACTTCCGTACTCACATCCGGCGGGCACGAAGTGGTGGGCGACTCCAATATCGCGCCTGCCAGCCTGACAAAAATGGTGCGTTTGCGGCCCCAGATTGTTTGCATTGATATCGGCGATGCCAACGATGAAGGGTTTGCACTGATCGACCAGTTGCGCAAGGATTTACCCAAATCGCTGATTTTTCTGGTGTCTTCCAAAATCGATGCGAACACGCTGCAGACTGCGCAACAGCGCGGCGTACACGGATTTATCGTGAAGCCGTTTAACTCGGTGGCGGTACTCAGTTCCATCCGCAATACCATTATCCGGATTGCCAAACAGCAGCGTGCGGCGCAGGAAGCCGCCACGCCCTCTTCAGAATCAAGTGGCACGGAAAGCTCTGCTGGCTGATACACAGTGTTTCGGTACCACGGATAATTCGGTCATCATGTCCGTTTTCGGCGGGTAAGCTGGTCGCTTTCCTGTATGCTGGTGTTTTTTGCATACGGGTCAGAGTTTATGCGTCAGGCTGATTTCATTCGCTTACTGGTACTTGCTGCTGTCTGGGGCGCTTCTTTTTTATTCATGCGCGTGATTGCGCCGGTGCTCGGTGCCTTGTGGACTGCGGAACTGCGTGTTGGGCTGGCCGGGCTGGCACTGTGCGTCTGGATGCTGTTCCTGCGTGAACAATTACCGGCTTTGCGACAATGGAAACAGTATCTGATACTGGGCGCAGCGAGTTCCGGTTTTCCGGCGGTGTTGTATTCGTATGCTGCACTGCATGTACCGGCGGGTTACTCAGCGATTATGAATGCCACCACGCCGTTATGGGGCGCGCTGATGGCCAGTCTGTTCCTCGGTGAAAAACTCACGCAACGCAAGCTTGCCGGCATGTTCACCGGCGTGCTGGGTGTGGCCTTACTGGTCAAACTGGGGCCGGTCAGTCTGACGACCGAAGTATTGCTAGCGCTGGCAGCCTGTTCTGTCGCCACCCTTTGTTATGCGCTGGCCGGTGTCTATACCAAAAAACTCAGTGTCAGCGGTAGTCCGACCCTGCTCGCAACGGCGTCGCAGCTTGGTGCTGCAGTGGTATTGCTGCCGGCTCTGCCATTCGCACCGCTGCATGCCACGCCGACCCTGAATGTTGCGCTGGCGATGGCGGCACTGGCACTGATTTGCAGTGCTTTCGCGTATTTGCTGTATTTCCGCCTGATTAAAGATGTCGGCCCGACGCGGGCGCTGACAGTCACTTTTCTGATTCCCTTATTTGCGCTGATCTGGGGCGCTTTGTTCCTGAATGAACATATCACGCTGAGCACGGTGGCCGGTGGCTCTGCGGTGGTGCTGGCAACCTGGCTGGTGGCGGGAGCACCGAAGCAGGCGCAGTCCTGAATTTCCGCCGGGGAACCAAACATTTCTGTCTGACTCAAAACCGCTTTTACCGCCAACGGATACCCTGATTCCGCAGGGTGTCCGCACAGGAGAAAGCATGTTCAGACACCGTAATGCCGCACTGATGCTGGCGCTGCTGGCTGGTGCGCATCTGCATCACGCCGCAGCACAAACCACCGATACCTTGCTGCCGGTTTCCGAGCCGGCATTGCGTGCACATTTATCCCTGCTGGCATCCGATTTATTTGAGGGGCGTGGCACCGGGCAGCGCGGAGGCGATCTGACCGTGGCGTATCTGGAAGCGCAGGCCATGGCGACCGGTTTGCAACCAGCGAACGGAAAATCCTATCGCCAGCCAGTCAGTATCACCGGCGTACGCACGCTGGCAGCGCAGAGCAAACTGCAGACGCATGCAGGCAATCAGGCATTCGCGTGGAAATACGGCGATGACTGGGTCTGGTGGAGCGGCAACCAGCAAGCGCGCCAGACCTTCGATGCGCCGGTAGTCTTTGTTGGCTATGGCATTCAGGCACCGGAAGAAAACTGGGATGATCTGAAAGGACTGGATTGTCACGGCAAAATTCTGCTGATGCTGGTCAACGAGCCGCAACCAACGGTAGCAGAGCCGCAACGTTTTGACGGTGCTTCACTGACGTATTACGGCCGCTGGAGTTATAAATTCGAACAGGCGAAACGCTGCGGTGCCGCCGGTGCTTTGCTGATTCATACCGACCAGAGTGCAGGCTATGGCTGGAGCGTGGTCAGAAATGGCGGTACTAACGAACATTTCCGGCTGGGCGGAAAAGATAACGCGCCGCCCTTGCAGGGATGGCTGACAGAAAACGCCGCACGTCAGTGGCTGGCTGCTGCCGGACAGCGTCTGGAACAATTGCAGGAAGCCGCCGGAAAAAGAGATTTTCAGCCGCTGCAACTGAATGCCCGTCTCAGCGGTGAACTGTACAGTCAGGTCAGACAAATCGAACAATTCAATGTTGCCGGACTGGTACCGGGCACCGATCCGGCATTGCGTGATGAACTGGTGATTTACAGTGCACACTGGGATCATCTGGGCAAAACCGAAGGCAGTGGCGACGTGATTTATAACGGCGCGATTGATAATGCCAGCGGCACCGCAGCTTTGCTGGCGATGGCGAAAACGGCGGTGCAGCATCCGGCGAAACGCACACAAATGTTTTTATGGGTGGCAGCCGAAGAGCAGGGCTTGCTCGGCAGTGCGGCCTATGTTGAAAAACCCTTGTGGCCACTGGCAAAAACCGCTGCCGCGCTGAATCTGGATGCGATGAATTTTGTCGGCATCACGCGCGACATGGGAGTGCAGGGCAGCGAGCGCAGTTCGCTGGCGCAACATACCAGCCAGACGGCAAACCGCATGCAACTGCAACTGGCAGCGCCGCGCGCCGATACCGGCGGCGGGTATTTCCGCAGTGATCATTTCAGCTTTGCCAAAGCCGGTGTCCCCGCTTTTTCGATTGGCAGTGGTCGTGATTATGTCCATAATCCTGTTGCCTCTTTGGAAAAAGCCCGTGCTTACGGCAAACGCTATCATCAGGTGACGGATGAATATGATCCGGCCTGGGATTTGTCCGGCATGGTGCAGCAAGCGATGTTTACCCTGAATCTGGGCCAGGATATTGCGAACGCTGCTGTCATGCCGGTCTGGCGGCAGGGCGATCCGTTTGGCGCAATCAGAAAAAATAAATGAGAAGGGGATACAACAGATGCGGTCACAACATCGATTAAGCATTATCGCAGCAGCCTGCTGGCTGGCGTGGACAGCAGCACCGGTGCAGGCAAGGGATATGACGCCGGAACAAATCCGTGCAGTGAAAGCGGACGCAACCGATGCTACAGTCGTACCGGGCAATGATTTTAACCGTTATGCCAACGGCGTCTGGATGAAGCAAGCCGTGATTGAGCCAAGCAAGGCTGGCACCGGTGTGTTTGATGCACTGGCGGAAGAGTCCGATCAGGCTGTCAAGAAAATTATTCAGAAAAGTATGCTGGCGCAAGCGGGAACAGCGGAGCGCAAACCCGGTGATTTCTTTACGGCATATGCAGATGTGAAAACCATTAATCAGCTCGGCATGGCACCGGTACAGCCGCAGCTGGCAGAAATTACCGCGCTGAAAGATAAGCAGGCACTGGCCGCATATCTGGGTAAATATCTGCGGGCCGATGTGGACCCGATCAACGCGACACAAATGCACACCACGCATTTGTTCGGTTTATGGGTATCACAGGGTTTGCACAAACCGGATCAGTATCAGCCTTACCTGTTGCAGGGCGGCCTTGGTTTGCCTGACCGCGAGTATTACGTGACGAACAGTGCGGACATGAAAAAACTGCGTCAGACCTATCAGCAATACATTGCCGGTGTGTTCCGTTATGCCGGCATTGCCGATGCTGATAAAGCCGCCGCACGGGTGCTGGCGCTGGAAATGCAGATTGCACGCGGTCATGCGAAACGCGAAGAATCGTCCGATATGAAAAAGGTCGATAACAGCTGGCGGGGCGCAGATTTTGCCCCTAAAGCGCCGGGGCTGGACTGGCAGGCATTCATGCAGGCAGCCGGTCTGGATCAGCAGCCGGAATGGATCATCTGGCATCCGGGTGCACTGAAACACAGTGCAGGTCTGGTGGCCAGTGTGCCGCTGGAAAGCTGGCAGGATTATCTGCGTTTCCACGCGATTCATCATCGCATGATGGTATTGCCGCAAGCCTTGTTTGATCTGTACTTCCCGCTGGAAAAAGCCCTCAGCGGTGTCAGCCAGCCGGAAAGCCGTGAAAAATATGCGATCGGTGCGACCAATGATGCGCTGGGTGAAGAGATCGGTAAACTGTATGTGGCAGAACATTTCTCACCACAGGCTAAGCAGAAAATCCGTCAGATGGTGGATGATTTGCTGCAGGCATTTGCCGGTCGCGTGGAGCGTCTGAGCTGGATGTCAGCGGCGACCCGCAGCGAAGCGCTGGCGAAGCTGAAAAATACTTATGTCGGCGTCGGTTATCCGGATCAGTGGCGCGATTATTCCGCACTCGACGTGAAGGCAGATGATGCTTACGGCAACGCCGTGCGCGCTGAACGCTGGCAGTATCAGTATGCGCTCAGTAAATTCGGCAAACCGGTGGACCGCACGGAATGGTGTATGAATCCGCAACTGGTGAATGCGGTGAATATGCCATTGCAGAATGCCGTCAATTTCCCGGCAGCTTTCCTGCAGACACCGAATTTCGACCCGGAAGCCAGTGATGCGGTGAACTATGGCGCGATTGGTGCGACCATCGGCCATGAAATCAGCCACAGCTTTGACAATACCGGTGCGATGTTCGATGCCAAAGGTGCGCTGCGTAACTGGTGGACGGCGGCGGATCTGGCGCATTTCCGGCAAGCGGGGAAAGCGCTGGCGCGTCAGTTTGACGGCTACAAACCGTTTCCGGATCTGGCCGTGAAAGGTCAGCAGACACTGGGTGAAAACATTGCTGATCTGGCCGGTTTGCAGGCAGCGTTTGATGCTTACCGGATGGCTATGCAGCGTAAAGGCCAGACACCGGATGCACAATCCGACCGCGCATTTTTCCTGTCGTATGCGAAGTCTTTCCGCGGCGTGATCCGCGATGAAACCCTGCGCAAAATCATCCTGACCAATGAACATGCACCGGAGCAATTCCGTGTGCAGACAGTGCGTAATCTGGATGCATGGTATGACGCATTCGATGTGAAGCCGGGACAAAGTCTCTACCTGACACCGGCACAACGGGTACGCATCTGGTAAGCCGTACTGCCTGCGCTTGTACGGCAGGCAGCATCACCGTAAAAGCACTGTTGCGCTGCACGCGGACAGTGCTTTTTTCTTGCGGGTAGCCATGTACGCTAGCCGGACAGTGACCGGATCTGTGGTGGCACTGAAAAAAACGCCAGAATTGCCCGAAATCACCCCAAATGCGGAGTTTCGCACAGCGATCCGGCGGTTGTCGGCAGAAAGTCCGGGCCTCCGTAAAAGTGAAATGACGATATTTGCATAATCAAAGAGTCTTCCAGCCATGCAAATACGGTTTTTCTGAAAAAAATCCCTATTTTGTATACCAAGTTAATAGTCTGACACTTTGATTTTCAGAAACTGTCCTACAGTGTAAGTGCACAAAAATTTTGCACCGGGGATTTTGTTTTTCTGTTTTATCGGAACGGAGAAAATCATGCATTTCTCAGACTGGAAAATCGCCAGGAAACTCATGTTTCTGTCAGGGCTGCTGCTTACGCTGATGCTGGTATTGTCGGCGCATGACTGGTGGAATCTTCATCAGAATCAGCAAAGGGCTGAAGTCGCAATGCAGCAGGCGGAGCTGGAACGGCAGGCTGTCGATCAGGCGCGCAAAGCACAGGTCGAATTCAAAATTCAGATTCAGGAATGGAAGAATACTTTGTTGCGCGGCAATGATCAGGCGGCGTTTGATAAGTACAGCAAAGAGTTCGTCAACATGGGCGGCGAAGTGCAAAAATCACTGGATGCCTTGCAGCAAACCCTGAAGCAACTGGATCAGAAAACCGACGAGGTTGTCAGTGCGCAAAAGGCACTGGCGGGATTGACCAGCCAGTACACAGAAGCACTGAAAAGTTACGATGTGCAACAGGCTGACAGCGCAAAAATCGTTGATGCCAAAGTCAAAGGCATGGATCGCGCACCAACCAAACAAATCGACGGCATCGTTGAATCGGTACAGCGGGATGCGAAAGAGCGTGCAGATCAGCAACTCTCACTGATGAAAACGGCGTTTCAGAAAACCATCTTCCTGTCGCTGACGCTGGCGGTATTTGCTGTCGCAGGCATGGTTTTGCTGACGGTATGGATTTCCCGTGCCATTACCGGGCCGCTGACGCAGGCGGTGGATGTCGCGCATGAAGTAGCAGCCGGAAATCTGGATGTCAGCATTCCTCCCGGCTCAAAGGATGAGGCTGGTCAGTTACTGCTTGCGCTGAAGGAAATGACAGGCAGCCTGGTCAGTATTGTGCACGAAGTGCGTAACGGTACGGAAACCATCAACACTGCTTCATCAGAAATTGCTGCCGGTAATCTCGATCTGTCGTCGCGTACCGAGCAACAGGCCGGTTCGCTGGAAGAAACTGCAGCGGCGATGGAAGAACTGACCAGCAATGTGAAGCAAAATCTGGACAACACCGAACAGGCGCTGACACTGGTCGGACAAGCTTCTTCAGTAGCAGAAAAAGGTGGTGTTGTCGTCAAAGAAGTCATCAACACGATGCGTGATATTCACAGCGCCTCTGCCAAAATCGAAGACATTATTTCGGTGATCGACGGCATTGCATTTCAGACCAATATCCTTGCATTAAATGCTGCGGTAGAAGCGGCCAGAGCCGGTGAGCAGGGACGCGGATTTGCAGTGGTCGCGTCCGAAGTGCGCAGTCTGGCACAGCGTTCGGCAAGTGCTGCGAAAGAAATTAAGGTACTGATACACGATTCTGTTGAACGGGTGAATGCCGGTACCGGACTGGTGGATCAGGCGGGGGCAACCATGCTGGACGTCGTGTCGTCTGTCAGCAATCTGGCAACCGTGATCCATGAAATCGCAAATGCAAACCGCGAGCAAACCAGTGGCATAGAGCAGATTAACCGCGCGATTATGCAAATGGATCAGGTCACGCAACAAAATGCGGCGCTGGTGGAAGAAGCAGCTGCGGCGGCGGGATCTATGCAGCATCAGGCCAGTGTGCTCGGTCAGATGGTGGCGAAATTCCGTGTGCATCAGCAAGGAATCGCGCTGCAACTGGCTGCGTCTGCGAATGTCCGTCCCGCCCTGAGCTGAGTGACTTCATCGCGCCATTATCATACTTGTGATACCTGCGGACCCGGAATGATGCGAGGCAGGTCAGGACGATTGGAACTGGCAAAAAAAAGCCCGCAGGTTTTCGGCCTGCGGGTGAAAATACCGGAGGATACTTAGGAATAGACCCCGGTTCGAGGTGTGGTAAGCGATCAGGTCTGAATCATGTCTGTTTCAGACGACGACCGAGTATCACAGTGCGACATTTTACCAAGCTTCTGAATATCAGGCGTAGTCCGGTCACTGCGCACAATGCTTCTAAAGCAGTCACAATCAGACCAACGGCAGGGTTGTAACGTTCGCTGCGCGCTTTCAGTTTCCGTAACGCACTGTCTTTGCTCAGTTCAATACTGTCATAGAAAGTCGGTACGACCAGCAGCGTCAGCACAGTCGATGTGATCGTGCCACCGATAATCGCAATCGCCAGCGGACGGTAGAAATCGCCACCTTCACCGGCACCGATAGCCACCGGCAACATACCCGCAATCAGCGCAAACGTCGTCATCAGAATCGGACGCAGACGTACACGACCTGCCTGCATCAGCGCATCTTCCCTGTCCATGCCTTCGGCTTCAAATTTACGTGCAGCATCCAGCAACAGAATCGCATTTTTGGCGACCAGACCCATCAGCATAATCACTCCGATCAGACTCATCAGATTGATCGTGCTGCCGGTCACCACCAGTGCCACCACTACGCCGATCAGCGATAAAGGCAGCGATGCCATCACACCCAGCGGTGCAGTAAAGCTGCCGAACTGAATCACCAGAATCAGATACATCAGGCCGATACCGGACAGCACGGCAATGCCCATCGCGCCGAATACTTCTTCCTGATCCTGACCGGCACCGGCCACGTTCAGACCATAGCCTGCAGGGAAGTTCATGCTTTCTGCCAGTTTCTTGGCATCAGTAATGACTTCACCACTGGAGCGGCCCTGCGCATTGGCAGACACGGTAATCGTACGCTTGCCATTGGTGTGTTCAATCGTGGAAGGACCCTTGCCCATGGTAATGGTAGCGATCTGATCGAGCGGAACCATCTGATTCGTACCGCCAACGGAAATCGGCAAACGTTCCAGATTCGATTTACTGACACGGTCATCCGGATGCAGACGCACTGCCACATCGCGGGTTTCACCGGTCGGATCGACCCAGTCACCGGCTTCAATCCCGGCAAATGCAATGCGCAGGGTTTGCGCTGCATCGGAGGCAGAAACACCCATCGAATTGGCAAGACCGCGGTTCAGTTCAATCTTAATTTCACGCTTAGGATCCTGTTGCGACAAACCAATATCCACAGCACCCGGAATCTTGGCCAGTTTTTCCATGTACTCGGACGTGATTTCCATCAGCTTGCGCGAATCCGGGCCGGTGAATTCAATCTGCACCGGTTTATTGGCACCATTATTCACATCATCCTGAATCGTGTATTCCGCACCCACCAGACTGCTGATGCGCCCGCGTAATTCGGCAGCGATTTCTTTGGCTGAGCGTTTACGTTCGTGACGTTTGCCGATATCCACATAAATACGACCACCAGCGGGGCTGATGCTGCTGTTGGTTTCTTTGGTTTCCGGCAATTCACGGGCAATTGCTGCTGCTCGTTCCATTTTCAGGCGAGCATATTCCAGCGATGAAGATGGTGGTGTACGCACTTGTATCATCAGACTGCCGGCATCCGTGGATGGCAGGAAGCTGGTGCCACCGAATTTTGCCTGCAGGAAAAACGCGGCAATCAGCGTGCCGAAGGCAATGACAGCCATCCAGCGACGGTGATGCAAAGCCCAGGCAATCACTTTGCCGTAACGGTCGGCCTGATGATCGAACCAGTCATTGAAGGATTGCAATACTTTGCTGATACCTTCTTTCGGCGCATGGTGATGATCGGCAGGATCACCCCAGTAAGCAGACAGCATCGGGTCCAGCGTGAAGGAAATTACCAGACTGACCAGCACGGAACAGGTTACCGTCAGCGCAAACGGACGGAACCATTCGCCCGGCATACCGCCCATAAAGGCGACCGGTACAAACACCGCCACAATCGAGAATGTGGTGGCTGCCACCGCCAGACCAATTTCTGCTGTACCTTCCATCGCTGCGGTACGGCGGTCGGAACCGTTTTGCATGTGGCGCACAATGTTTTCCCGCACCACAATCGCATCATCAATCAGCACGCCGATAGCCAGCGATAAGCCCAGCAGCGTCATGAAGTTCAGTGTGAAGCCGCACAGCCAGACTGCGATAAATGCTGCCAGTACCGAAGTTGGCAGGCTGAGCGCCGTAATCAGTGTCGAACGCCAGGAATTCAGGAACACATAGACCACGAATACCGTCAGCACCGCGCCGAAAATCAGCGATTCCACCACGTTGTTCAGACTGCTTTTTGCATTCTTACCACCATCAAACGTGACATCCATTTTGGTGCCCGGCATGGTGCTTTCCATCTCTTTATTCGCAGTCTCGATGTACTCACGTACCCGTTTTGCCACCGATACCGCACTGGCTTCGCGCGACTTGGTTACTTGCAGACTGACGTTCGGTTTGCCGCTGCGGATACTCAGCGAATTCAGATCAGCGAAGTGATCCTGAATGCTGGCGACCTGCCCCAGACGAACGATCTGATCGCCATTACGCTTGATCACGACATTCTGGAATTCTTCAGGCGTTTCGATCCGTCCAACCAGACGAATACTTTCTTCTTCCAGATCACCGCTGATTTTACCGACCGGCGCATTGGCATTCTGCATACGCAGTGCATTGACTACTTCACCGACCGAGACATTGAATTCACGCAGTTTTTCGGCGCGCAGCAACACCGACAGTTCGCGCTTCAGCGTACCGTTGACTTTGACATTCGCCACGCCGGGAATGGCGCGCAGTTTGTCGGCGATTTTATCTTCCGCCATGCGGGAAATTTCCGCATGACTGAGTTTGCTGGACGACAACGCAATATTCACCACCGGTTGTGCGGAGGGGTCCCAGCGCACGATATAGGGTTCGCGCATTTCTGACGGCAATTTATAGCGCACTGAGGAAATCGCATTGCGGACTTCATCAGTGGCTTCCACCATGTTTTTGCTGAATTCAAACATGATGTCAAACTGCGCACTGCCTTCACCGGAAGTGGAGTACAAGTCTTTCACGCCCGGAATCGTCATCAGTTGCTTTTCCAGACGGTTAACGATTTCGCGTTCAGAGGTATCCGGAGACGAGCCAGGATAAGGAATCACCACCGACAAACCCGGAACGGCGACGTCCGGATTCTGATTGACCTTGAGCTTGGATAAGGCCAGCAAACCCATGACCATCATCGTGATGATCAGCACCACAGTGGCCAGCGGATTGCGGATACTGAAATTCGATAAAAACATGATCAGTGGCTCCCTGCGGTGCTTTGTGTGTTGTCGGCCAGTTTGGCCGGTGCCATCTGGACAGACTGACCGTCCTGCAGGCTGGAGTTCGGATTCCGCATGACCATATCGCCCATCGCCAGACCACTGCGGATTTCGAAATTACCGGAGCGCGGGTCGCGGCTGCCAATTTGCAGTGGCTTTTTACGCAGGGCATTGCCATTGATCTGCCAGGCATACGTCAGGTCACCGCTGCGCATCACGGCAGATTCCGGCAGCGTCAGGGCACTGACGGCAGTGCTACTGATATTGCCCTCTGCATACAAACCGGACACCGTCGGTTTTTCAGCACCGCTGAAACCAACCAGCACTTCTACCTGACGGGTTACATCGTTGGCAACCGGATCGACGCGGGTCACTTTGCCTTCAAATTGCTGGCCACTGTATCCATTGACGCGGAAGCTGACGGCTTGTCCGACTTTCACTTGTGCAATGCGGTCTGTGGAAACACGGCCGCTGAAACGCATACTGGCCGGATCGATGACTTTCAGTAATTCTTTGCCGATAGAGGCAGTATCACCGGCAGATACTTTACGGTCGCTGACCACGCCGTCAAACGGGGCACGAACGACCGTGCGCTGAATTTGTTGCTGGGCAGAAACAACACGCGCTTTGGCGGCAGAGAGTTCACTGCGTGTGGAGTCCACCTTCAGTTCGGCATCGTCCAGTGCCTGCAGGGAAGTCATGCCGGAGGCGCGCAGTGTCTTCATACGCTGCAGATTGCGTTCTGCTTGTTCCAGTGTTGTGGCTGCGCTGCGTGCGGCTTCCTGCGCCGACGTCAGATTGTCGCGGATGGAAGTTTCATCCAGCTTCACCAGAATATCGCCGCGTTTGACGCTGTCTCCGTTTTCTTTCAGAACCTGCATCACCACCGATTGCACTTCTGCACGCAAATCGGCCTTGCGTTCCGGCTGAATTGAACCCGTAATGACCGGGCCGGAGGCAACCTGGCTGGATTCCACTTTCAGAATATCTTCCGGCGCAATCAGGAGTTTAGGCGCAGCCGCCGTTTTCGCGGATGCAGATGCGCTGGCAGAGGCATCGGAACCGGGCTTACCGCAGGCGGACAGGGCTGCAGCGACAGCCACAACTATCAGGGTTGGTTTTAACATGATCGCTCACTCGTCTGAGAGGGGGAAATAAAAGGGGACGCTGCAGTGTCTGCGACGACAGTGCATTAGACAAGTGGCAACTTGCTAAGTTGCAGAAACGGGGGGATAAACTGCGGAAAACGGGGACTGAACGGTAGCCGGAGCGTAACAGCTTAACCGGCTGACAGCATATTCTGACGCAGTTTCTGAATCAGACCTTCGCTGGCATCTTCGATATAGTCGAGTACGGTTTCAAAGCCCTGGCTGCCACCATAATACGGATCCGGCACTTCACGCTCGCTGAAATGGCGGGCGTAATCCATGAATAAACCCAGCTTGTGCTGAAACTGTTGCGGGCAGGCAGCCTGCAGCAGCGTCAGATTACTTTTATCCATCGCCAGTACAAAATCGAATTCCATGAAGTCTGCGGCTTTTACCTGACGGGCGCGGATTGCTGAAAGATCAAACCCTCTTCGTGATGCGAACATGCGTGCCCGCGGGTCGGGTCCTTCACCCTGATGATAGGCATGGGTGCCTGCAGAGTGTATGGTCAGCTGTTCCAGCATGCCAGCTTCATTTGCTTTGGCGCGAAACACCGCCTCCGCCGTTGGCGAACGGCAGATATTGCCCATGCAGACAAAAAGGATAGAAGTTTCAGGCATGGCGTTGTCAACGCAAACAATAGATGGAACTCAGGTATTGTATGTCGCCGGAACCGTTGACGAAGTCTGCTTTTTGTCTTGAAATGTGAACAATATTTAAATGTGCTCTGATGCCGCTTCAGGCGATACACCGCAATCAGATACTGCATGGCAACCTGCTATGCCTTGCCAGCGTTGGTGTGCTATCCCAGTGACGAAGAAGGCTGCATCATGAAACAGATAGTGACTTTGGCAATTGCTTTGTTATTTCAGTGCGGTAGTGCAATGGCAGTCACGCCGTTGCCGGAAGCGGATGCAGGCAGCACCAGTAAAACCGTGAAAACCGGTAAGTTGTCCAGAGTTGCCAGCGGACAAACCGAGCAAGTGCCGTCACCGCGTCGTCCTCAGTCAGTGGCGGAACACGCAGGCCGAATCAGTCCTGCATCCCGTCCGACGACAGACCATGCCGCAGTGGCTGCATCAAAAGAGCAGCGTCAGGCAACAACCAGTGGCAACGCACAGGAAACTTCGAAACGGAAACCGGTGCTCCCTGATAAAACTCAATAGCCTTGTGTAAGAGCACGAGACATTAGAACTCATTTCATAAATATCCGCGAGATGCGTTTGTCTCATAGCGCGGGCTGGCAAGGGTGCAGCAGGGAATTCATGCAGCCAAGCTGCATGCCTGCGTAACGATGTGCGCTTACCAGCGCACATGCGCCCTGCAAGGGGACAAGGCAGTGAATAGCGGTGCTATTCACAACGCGTCCAACGCTGTCCAGCGTGCGCTATGAGGCAAACCCTCCGGGAACGGAGGTGCCGGGCGCATTGCTTTGTTGCGTCGCTTGCACAGGCACCAGCCTGCGCTGCTGAGTGTAGCCTTCCGCAAATATGCGGAAGTCGCTTCGCAGGTGGATTGCGGTGCAATCCATTTATCCTGCTACGCCGCCGCGCACTGCCTCCCGGCACCCCGCGTTCGCACTCGTGGCTATTTATGAAATGAGTTCTAAATAAAGAACGGCTGCAATTGCAGTCGTTTTTACTTTGCGCTCAGAATACGTCCTCAACATGCATTGTCTGGTTAATTGCCTTGTGTCTGTCGCAATACGTATCTGCGTTACTCCCCTGAAAGCTGCTGGTGTCGTACCGTCAGTACTGAAAAATGATGCTTTCTGCAGTTCGGGCTTCTTTCAGAAAAAATCGTCAACCGCCTTGTCTCCGGCCCCGTTAAGGAAGCACGCAGCAACACACTGCGCCGCAAGATAAAGCGAACATACTTAACTGATTTTTTAAGAAGAGGCACACCATGAACAAAATGATCATCTCCCTGATGGCAACCGCAATGATGGCAGGCTCTGCATTTGCAACTACAACACCAGCACCGGCAAAAGCACCGGAAGCCAGCGTAGCAAGTGCCTCTGCGTCCGCCAGTGCAAGTGCAACAACAGGCAAACATCAGGCAGCGTCTGCTCATACTAAAACTGAAGCAAAGCACGATGTAAAAGCAGAAGCAAAGGCAGAGCCGAAAGCAATGATGAAAGCGGATCCTAAAGCCGAAACGAAAGCAGAAGTAAAGCCTGAAGCGAAAACAGAAGTCAAAGCTGAAGTGAAGAAAGAGCACAAAGCAGAACCGGCAAAAGCAGAGAAATCTGCCAGCGCCAAATAATACAGGCTAATGCATTTAGTCTGACCATTCAGCGAATGATCGCTGATCAAAAAAGCGGAGATTTATCTCCGCTTTTTTATTTTATGAAAATAAAGTAAATATTAAAATTAATAAAATCAAAAAAATATTTAAAAAATTCAAAAAAGTCGTCAACCGGATAAAGAGTCATCGCGTTATAGGATCATGCAGCAACACAAAGTTGCGCTAAAC
>NZ_JAGSPN010000076.1 GCF_018139685.1 Cognatundibacterium luofuense | reverse complement strand
GATTGCCTGGCTGTTCATCGCCGCCGGTGCACTGGTCTGGTTAGTGCGCACCAAGCCGCGCTTCGGCTCTACCAATTTGGGTCTGGTGCCCTTGCCGTTGTTGGGGTGGATGGGGAACGACGCCAATCTGTTGTTGCAGATATTACTGTTCTTCACCAAAGCCGGCGCCTTTGTGTTCGGCTCAGGCCTGGCCGTGGTGCCCTTCCTATACGGTGGTGTCGTCACTGAGCATCACTGGCTCACCGACAAGCAATTCGTTGACGCAGTGGCAGTAGCGATGATCACGCCGGGTCCCGTCGTCATCACAACCGGCTTCTGACCCAGTTATAGATTTGTACCGGGTTGTTGTTGAGTTCCTGGGCTTTGGCTTTTACAGCAGGTGTGAGCTGAATGTCTTCAGTTTCTGCTGTGTCTTGTGCGACGGGTAGCACCGGCAAGCTGGCTTGTGCCAGTTTGAGTCCATCTGGGATGGCGCCGGCCAGCATGATTTTGTCATACTTGGGCGGGAACAAGCTGGCCTGGTACTCGGCTTTAGTTTCGTTTGGTTTTCTGACTTTGTTGCTGGGGCTGCCGAAC
>NZ_JAGSPN010000075.1 GCF_018139685.1 Cognatundibacterium luofuense | reverse complement strand
AGGCGTAGTCACGAATGTGGCAGCCTTCGGCGCCTTCGTCGACATTGGCGTGCATCAGGATGGACTGGTGCATATTTCTGCACTCTCATCGACCTTCGTCAAAGATCCGCACACGGTGGTCAAGGCAGGTCAGGTGGTGAAAGTGAAAGTGCTGGAAGTGGATGTCAAACGTCAGCGTATCGCCCTCACCATGCGCCTGTCTGATAGCGCACCGCAAGCCGGCAGCAAACCGGAACAACGTGGTGACCGGCAAGATGCGAAGCGTTTGAATCAGCATCAGTCACGCAATCAGGCGGCCGCACCGGCCAACAATGCGATGGCAGCAGCATTTGCTAAATTACGCGGCTGATCTGGCCAACTTAGTCAGATATAAAGCGGCTGATTGCCACGCAGTCGGTCGCTTTTTTATTCTGCCCGTGTTTGCCATACAGACAAGGCATTGTGACGAAGGCGATACGGCTAAATGCAAAATCTGGGATAATGGCAACATTCGTTTTTAAAGGAAACTGCCATGAGCGACGTACAAAGCTGGATCAAAGAAACCGTAACCCAAAACCCTGTCGTGCTGTTTATGAAAG
>NZ_JAGSPN010000074.1 GCF_018139685.1 Cognatundibacterium luofuense | reverse complement strand
AGAGATCTGTAACAGCCAGGCCAGACACAGCGCCAGTGCTGCGTGACAGACCGGTGCCAGCACGGCCCAGGCCAGCAGCAAAGGTGACTTGTCACGCAGATCAGGCAGGCTACGTGCGGTTTTCAGGCCCATGTCGAGCAGGAAAAATGCCAGCATACCCTTGAACAGATCACCGGAAAAAGGCTGCATCGCAGCCTTACCCGTGTCACCACTCAGGATGCCAACCAGCATGGCACCGATCAGCAGCAACTGTGCGCCATCGGTCAGCGATTCATGCACGATTTTGCCTATGCTGGAAGATGCAGCGGGTCTTGGCTCCACCCCGGTTTGTGCGCTCACAGTGGATGCGGGCGCTGCCTGGCGCAAGGTGTTGGCAAGTAAGACGGCAAATACGATGGCCGGTGATTCCATCAGCGCCATTGCCGCCGACATATGACCGCCGTAGCTGAGTCCGTGTTTTTCCAGATATTGGGTGGCGGTGATAAAAGTGACCGCACTGACGGAGCCATAGGTGGCTGCCAGCGCTGCCGCGTCAAAGCCTGACACCAGCTTGCGCAGCACCAGATAACTAAGCGTGGGTACGATCAGAGC
>NZ_JAGSPN010000073.1 GCF_018139685.1 Cognatundibacterium luofuense | reverse complement strand
AACGCCGCAGTCCGTTCCCAGAGCAGTCTGTCGCTGTTGAATACCGGACAGTCGCTGATCATTGCGACTGCCGTGACCCTGATTTTATGGCGTGCGACGCAGGGTGTGATCGACGGCAGCATGAGTCTGGGTGACCTGGTGCTGGTGAATTCCTTTATGCTGCAACTATATGTGCCTTTGAATTTCCTGGGTGTTTTGTACCGCGAAATCAAGCAAAGCCTGGCCGATATGGAAAAGCTGTTTTCACTTCTTGAGCAAAATAAAGAGGTCGCTGATCAGGAGAATGCACAGGCTTTGCAGATATCCGAACAGCAGGGCGCCGCGATTCGTTTTGAGGCAGTGAATTTCAGTTACGAGAGTAAGCGACAGATTTTATTTGATGTCGACTTCACGATACCTGCAGGTAGTACCACAGCCGTAGTCGGACACAGCGGTTCCGGTAAATCGACGTTATCCCGATTGCTGTTCCGCTTCTATGATATTCAATCCGGCAGCATACAGATTCAGGATCGCGATATCCGCAGCTATACCCAGTCCAGCCTGCGGAATGCTAACGGCATAGATCCGCATGAAACTGTACAATACAATGACA
>NZ_JAGSPN010000072.1 GCF_018139685.1 Cognatundibacterium luofuense | reverse complement strand
AGGCTTATTGCGGTGTGTAAGTGACTTTCAGGCTATAGGTCGATGCGGTATAACCCTTGAGTAACACATAGACATCCCCGTTGGCACTCTGATTCAGGCTGCAGCTTTCGGTCGCAGTGGAACCATCGGATTTGCAGTCATACGTGGTGGTGGTTGGCAGGTTGGATTTACGTGCATACAGATCCACGTCGCCGGTGCCTGTGGTCGCTACTGTCACACTGCCAGAGGCCGCTTTGAAGGGACCAAAGCTCTTGGTCTGGTTTTGCGTCAGGCTGCCACTATAGCTATCCGTGACGGGTGGTTTACCCGGTGTGCCAGGACCGTCGCTACCCAGTTCTACGGCAAACGATAAACCCAGACGCGCAAATTTCAGTGAGTGATCTGCCTGCCCACCGCTGTTGGCGAAGGTATCGTTCTCGGTATGAATATAGGGATTATCCTGGGTGAATGCGGTTTCAAAAGGCATGGATGTCGCATAGCCCTGCGCGTTCCAGGAAGCGTGATCTGAACAGCCATAACCGCATTTGTCGTAGCCTATGCTGAGGCTGGGCTGATAAGTGCTGATCAGATTGGCGACAAACTGATTTTGCGC
>NZ_JAGSPN010000018.1 GCF_018139685.1 Cognatundibacterium luofuense | reverse complement strand
GGTGCCGGGCGCATTGCTTTGTTGCGTCGCTTGCACAGGCACCAGCCTGTGCTGCGCAACGACGCCGCGCACTGCATCCCGGCACCTCGCGTTCGCACTCGTGGCTATTGATGAAATGAGTTCTAGTCAACAGCAGTAAATTTTTAAGTCTGGTGTTACGCCATCAGCCGGAAGCAGCGGGAATACAGTTGGATGCACAGGGCTGGTGTGATATCGACGACTTGCTGCAAGGCGTGGCGCAACACCACGCGCCGCTCAGCAAAGAAACACTGATGGAAATCGTTGCTACGAATGAGAAAAAGCGTTTTGCCATCAGTGATTGCGGTCAGCGTATCCGCGCCAGTCAGGGACACAGCATCGGGGTTTCGCTTGGCCTGCAAGCGGCAACACCGCCAGCCACGTTGTATCACGGCACGGCCAGCCGCTTTCTGGACAGCGTTCTGCAAAACGGCTTGCAAAAGCAAAGCCGCCAGCACGTGCATTTGTCAGCCAGCCTCGATACCGCCATTGCCGTCGGCAGCCGCCACGGAAAGCCAGTGGTGCTGACGATAGATTGCCCGGCCATGCAGGCAGCCGGACACCTGTTCTATTGCAGCGAAAACGACGTCTGGCTGACAGATTCCGTCCCCGCTGCCTGCCTGAGGCTGATGGATTAATCGATTGTAATTGTGCCTGAATCCGCATTTGCTCAGAAAAACACCACCCCGGACGCCCACTGTTTTCGCGGACGTCTGGGAAAAATGCCTGTTTTCTTGTGCAGAACGCCGCATTTTGGCTGATTTCAGCCTGCTGTCGCGGTCAGTGTCGCTGTTACGCGCTGGCAGGGCGCAGCACTGGCTCTGACGATGAAGCGTTGCGCCGTACCGGCAAGCTCTGCGCTATGCCAAAACTGAGTTCAAAGAAAGTGAAAATCAGAATCAGGCTGGAGAAACCGTGTTGCCAGGCGTAGAGTTGCCACAGGCAGAAAAGGTAGCGGGCGACTGCATCCAGCCGTCCCGTTACTATGTCGGTTCGCAGGATGCGCAGTAGTGACCATACAAATATGACGCTGCCCATCAGGTTGGCAAACAAATAGTTCGCCGTATTCAGATCATGCATTTGTCCGGCAAATTGCCAGTAATGGTGCTGATGCCGGAGGATGCTGTACAGAATGTCCATCGTCCACGGGGTGATGAATGGCAAGGTCACCAGTAAGTCAAACCAGGCGCTGGCTTTTACAATGCCGTGATAACGTGTTTCACTGATCATGTCGATCCCTTTCATTGTCGAAGAACTGGCAGCGTAAACCCTGAAGTACACTGCATGGTCAAGCCTTATCCGGAGCAAAAATGCGAATTGGTGAATTAGCGCAACAGACCGGCGTCAGTCGCGAAACCCTGCGCTTTTATGAAAGTCTGGGCTTATTGCAGGCGCGGCGCAGCAGCAATGGCTATCGTGATTACGACAGTGCAGTCGTGTTGCTGGTGACTTATATACGCCGTGCGCAGGGGCTGGGATTCAGTTTGCAGGAAATCGGTCAGCGGCTGCCGGAAGTCTGGCAAAGCGTGCATCCGGAAAGCAAGATGCGCGAAATCCTGCAACAAAAACTCAGTGAGATTGACGTCCGCATTAATCAGCTGGCGGAATTAAAACAGCAACTGAGTGAACAACTGATGCAGGATTGTCCGCTCAGAAATTGCTGAAAAAATCACTGAGTGCCGCCGCCTGTTTGCGGGGTATCGCAGCAAGATCGCAGCGCCGCGGCTGGCACAGCATTGGCGAAACAGAACAAGCGCAGAGCAAGTCTTGTGCAGACATCGCCATTTGGCACTTTTTGCACCACCCCGGAGCGCCACTGTTTTCGCGGACGTAGGGGAAAAATGCCTGATTTCTTGTGCAGAACACCGCATTTCGGGTGTTTTGGGGGGATTTAACCTGTTTCATGTCACTTACAGCCTGTTCAGGACAAATAAGGCAACCGGCGCACTCTGAAACGGCGGCGGAACTTTTCTGCAATAAAAAAGCGGCCACTCAGCCGTAATGCAGTTCAGTTAAGCGTGATATTGCTCATTTTAGGTGTGTGCAATTTTGGCTGCCGCTATAAAAAGGCCACTTCGGAGTCATCCAAAGTGGCCTTTTTGTTCCTTAACTGAACAGCATTAGCCATTCAACCTGCAAACGCCTGTAATCACCGCTCAGCTTTGCAGTACGTTCAGTACGCCATCCAGACCGCAGACATTCAGGGCGATGCTGGCTTGCTGGCGTACCACGGGTTTGGCGCGGAAGGCGACGGAGAGGCCGGCGATGTGCATCATTTTTAAGTCGTTGGCACCGTCGCCCATCACGATGGCGGCGCTGGTCGGGATGTTCAGTTGCTGGCAGACGGATTCGACGGTACGGCGTTTCTCTTCTGCATCCACAATCACGCCGGTGACGCGGCCTGTCAGTTTGCCGTCTTCAATTTCCAGCACATTCGAATGATGGAAACTCAGGTTTAAACGCTCTTTGACGCGCTCGGTAAAGAAGGTGAAACCGCCGGACACCAGCAGCGTGCGCAGACCGGCGGCTTGCGCGGCGGCGATCAGGCGTTCTGCGCCGGGTGAGAGTTGCAGGCGCTCTTCATACACACGTTGCAGGGCGCTGGCATCTAAGCCTTTCAGCAAGGCGACGCGGCGTTTCAGGCTTTCCTGAAAATCCAGTTCACCGCGCATCGCGGCTTCGGTGATTTCGGATACCTGCGGTTTCAAACCTTGCATATCCGCAATTTCATCGATGCATTCAATCGTGATCAGCGTGGAATCCATATCCATCGCCAGCAGGCCGAAATCCTGCAGGCTGCGTTGTTCCGGCAGCGCGGCGAAATCCAGTTGCTGCGCTTCGGCCATGGCGCGCCATGCGGCAATCTGTTCGTCGCTGGCGCTGGTGTGCAGACGCACGGCGGCGTCATGCAAGGTCTGCAGGCTGGCACCGGCCTGCGTCGCGATTGCATTTGCGCAGGCCAGTTGCGCTGCGTTCAGGGCTTGCGGGCTGTGCAGGGTCAGGAACTGAGGGGAATTCATATCAGTGCAATGCTTTCATCGTTTGTTTGATTTGATTCACGCGGCTGGCGAGGTCGGGCATGCTGGCGGTGATGCGCAGTTTGTCCTGACCATTCAGACGGATATGCTTGTTCTTTTGGACCAGCTCGATAATCCGCATTGCATCGACCGGTGGATTCGGTTCGAACTGCAGGGTGATGGCTTCAGCGTGTGCGTCGATTTTCATAATGCCCAGCGGTTTGGCGGCAACCCGCAGGCGGTGGGTTTCTAACAGGGATTTCACCGGCTCCGGCAGCAGGCCGAAGCGGTCGATTAATTCTTCCTGCAAATCATCCAGCTGCCCCGGCTTGCTGCAATTTGCCAGACGTTTGTAGATAGACAGGCGTTCATGCACGTCGCCGCAATATTCATTCGGCAGCAGGGCAGGGATGTGCAGATTGATTTCGGTGGTGGTTGCCAGCGGCGCAGCCAGATCCGGTTCTTTACCGTTTTTCAGGGCGCGCACGGCTTCGTTCAGCATGTCGGAATACATCTGGAAGCCGATTTCATGCATTTCGCCGGACTGGTTATCGCCGAGCACTTCACCGGCGCCGCGAATTTCCAGATCGTGCATCGCCAGATAAAAGCCGCTGCCCAGTTCTTCCATTTGCTGAATTGCTTCCAGACGGCGTTCAGCCTGCTTGGTTAAGCCCTGTACATCATGCACCAGCAGATACGCATAAGCCTGATGGTGTGAACGGCCAACGCGGCCACGCAACTGATGCAACTGCGCCAGACCGAATTTGTCGGCGCGGTGCATGATGATGGTGTTGGCGGTCGGTACGTCGATACCGGTTTCGATAATCGTGGTACACAGCAGAATGTTGTAGCGCTGGCTGACGAAATCACGCATGACTTTTTCCAGATCGCGCTCATGCATCTGACCATGTGCAATCACCACCCGCGCTTCCGGCAGCAGCGCTTCCAGCATGGCTTTGCGGTTGGCAATGGTTTCGACTTCATTGTGCAGGAAGTAAACCTGACCGCCGCGCTTCAGTTCGCGCAGACAAGCTTCGCGGATCACGGAATCGTTCTCACCGCGTACAAAGGTTTTAATTGCCAGACGTTTTTGCGGCGCAGTCGCAATAACCGAGAAATCGCGCAAGCCTTCCAGTGCCATGCCCAGCGTACGCGGAATCGGCGTCGCAGTCAGCGTCAGTACATCGACTTCAGCACGCAGATTTTTGAGGGCTTCTTTCTGACGCACGCCGAAACGGTGTTCTTCGTCGATGATGACAAGACCGAGGCGGGTGAATTTCACATCGTCGGATAGCAGTTTGTGCGTGCCGATCACGATATCGATCGTGCCGTCTGCCAGCCCTTTGATCGCTTGCGTGACTTCTTTGCCGGTGCGGAAACGCGAGAGTTCGGCGATGCGTACCGGCCAGTCTGCGAAGCGATCCGCAAATGTCTGTGCATGTTGTTCTGCCAGCAGCGTGGTTGGCGCGAGGATGGCGACTTGTTTGCCCCCCATGACTGCGACAAATGCAGCGCGCAGTGCAACTTCGGTTTTACCAAAGCCCACATCGCCGCAAATCAGCCTGTCCATCGGACGACCGGATGTCATATCCTGAATCACCGCCTGAATCGCTGCTGCCTGATCCGGTGTTTCTTCAAAACCGAAACTGTCGGCGAAAGCTTCATAATCACGTGCAGAATATTCAAACGCATGGCCTTGCCGCGCAGCGCGGCGTGCATACAGGTTCAGCAATTCGGCGGCGGTATCGCGGATTTGCTGCGCCGCTTTGCGTTTGGCTTTTTCCCACTGGCCTGAACCCAGGCTGTGCAGTGGCGCATCGTCCGGCGCAGCGCCGGAATAGCGCGAAATTACATGCAGATGCGCAACCGGCACATACAGCTTGGTTTCTTTGGCGTATTCCAGATGCAGGAATTCGGTATCGCCTTCTCCCAGATCCATGCTGATCAGACCCATGTAGCGGCCGATGCCGTGCTGGCTGTGAACCACAGGATCGCCGATTTTGAGTTCCGACAGGTCGCGCACCATGTGGTCGACCTGTGTGGTGGCTTCCTGTTTTTTGCGTCCGGCGCGGCGCGGTGTGCCAGCGTACAGTTCCGCTTCGGTAATCAGCGTTATGCCTTGCTGCAGATTGGTATAACCGCGATGCAGCGGCATCACGGTCAGTTGCAATGCTTCGCTGCCGGTCAGGAAATCCTGAAAATTATCTGCGCCGACCGGCTGAATCTGAAATTCATTGAAATACTGCATCAGCGTTTCACGACGACCTGCGCTGTCTGCGCAAATCAGTACGCGCTGGCCTTTTTTCAGCAGGAAGCTGCGCAGATTCACCAGCGGATCATCGGCACGACGATTCACACCGACATCCGGCACCGGTGCGCTGACTTCATTCGCTGGCGTTGCCGCATCTGCGGCGGGTAATACCCAGCGTGCAAACGGTTTCAGCAAGGTATAAAAATCTTCATCGCGCAGAAAAACCTGTTCCGGTGCGAGCACTGGCCGTTCGCGGTCACTCTTTAAAAACTGATAGCGCGAACGGGTATCTGACCAGAAGCGCTGCATGGCTTCATCAACACCGCCGGACAGCGCAAAGTAAGTGTGCTCAGGCACATAGTCAAACAGCGTCGCGGTTTCTTCAAAAAACAGTGGCAGATAATATTCAATACCGGCAGCGGCAATGCCATTACCCATGTCTTTGTAAATTGCGCTGCGTGAAGGATCGCCTTCAAAACATTCGCGCCAGCGGCTGCGGAAATAGGCGCGTGCATTGTCATCCATCGGGAATTCACGTCCCGGCAGCAAGCGGATTTCCGGCACCGGAAACAGCGAGCGCTGCGTATCGGCATCAAAAGTTTTGATGCTTTCTATGCTGTCATCGAACAAATCCAGACGGTAAGGCAGCGCCGAACCCATAGGGAATAAGTCAATCAGCCCGCCGCGTATCGAATATTCACCCGGCGACATCACTTGCCCGACATGGCTGTAACCAGCCAGCGTCAATTGCGAGCGCAGCTTGGCTTCATCCAGCCGGTCGCCTTTTTTGAAGAAAAAAGTGTAGGCCGCTAAAAAGCCGGGCGGTGCCATGCGGACCAGCGCCGTCGTTACCGGCGCCAGCAACACATCGCATTGTCCGCTGCGGATTTCATGCAGCGTCGCCAGCCGTTCAGACACCAGATCCTGATGCGGAGAAAACGCATCGTAGGGCAGGGTTTCCCAGTCCGGCAGCAAATGGCAGCGCAGTTCCGGCGCAAAACACGGGATTTCTTCGAGCAAACGCTGCGCGTCGCCGGGGTTCGCTACCAGCACGGTCAGCATGCGTTTGTCGGCTTTCAACTGCGCAGCGCAGTCCGCCAGGACTTGTGCATCAGCAGAACCATGCAAAGCAGGCAGGGCAAAACGGTGACCGGGTTTGGCGAGCGGGAAAAATGGAGAAGATGACATCGCGGCAGAAATTCTGTTTGGGTTCTTACATGCAGGCGGAAGCAGGCAGGTTCGGGCAGTTTGCTGCGCGGGGTATGCCGGTTTGCTGTCCGCGGTTACAATGTGGCAAGAGAGTTGGCTATTATAGTTCAAGGGCGGCGGCATGGCTTCCGCCCGTTTTTATGTGTTGGTAAGGTGAGTCTTTTGTCTTTCACAAATTCTGAAAATCCTGCAAGCCAGTCTGCGCCTGCACCGCGCTATATTGCGTTGATTCCGGCGGCTGGCGTTGGTGCGCGCATGCAGTCAGCTTGCCCGAAACAGTATCTGCAACTCGGTCAGCAAAGCATACTGGCGTGGACGGTGCAGGCATTTTTGCAGCATCCGACCATTGCACAGGTCGTAGTGGTCGTCAGTGCGGCCGATGCCTATGTGGATGAAGCCCTGAAACCGGATGCACGCCTGCAGGTATTACGCTGCGGCGGCGAAACCCGTGCCGATTCGGTGCGTAATGGTCTGGAAGCGATCCGCGCACAGGTACGTCGCGATGACTGGGTGCTGGTACACGATGCTGCGCGTCCCGGATTGAATCAGACGCTGATTGATGCACTGATCGCAGCGCTGAAAGAGCATGCTGTCGGTGGTTTGCTGGCGCTGCCGGTGGTGGATACAGTTAAGCGTGTGGAAGGCGGGCAGGTTGAAACTATTCCGCGCGACGGCTTGTGGCTGGCGCAAACGCCGCAAATGTTCCGTTATGAATTACTGTGTCATGCGCTGGATGCCTGTCCGGACGTGACCGACGAATCCAGCGCAGTAGAAGCGCTGGGGCTGGCACCTTTGTGTGTGCCCGGCCATCCCTGCAATCTGAAAGTGACGCGGCCCGGAGATCTGGCGCTGGCGGCCTTGTATTTAGGAGTTTCTGCTGATGAATAAACCGGTTTTACCTTTCCGCATTGGTCAGGGTTATGACTGTCACGCACTGGTCGCTGAGCGCGATCTGATTATCGGCGGCGTTAAGATCCCGCATCATCTGGGTTTGCTGGGTCACTCCGATGCGGACGTATTACTGCATGCGATTACCGATGCCTTGTTCGGCGCAGCGGCGCTGGGTGATATCGGCCGCCATTTTCCGGATACCGATCCGCAATTCAAAGGCGCAGATTCGCGCGTGTTGTTGCGTGAAGCGGTGCGCCGCCTGCATGCCGCCGGTTACCGCGTCGGCAATCTGGATGCGACCGTGATCGCGCAAAAACCCAAGCTGGCACCTCATATTCCGGGCATGGTGGAAAATATTGCGGTGGACTTGCAGGTTGATCTGAGTCAGGTCAATATCAAAGCCAAGACCAATGAGAAACTCGGTTATCTGGGACGCGAAGAAGGCATTGCTGCTGAAGCCGTGGTTCTGATTCTGGCCAATTGATACCGGCGTATTCAACCCGATATACAGTCCGGCCTGTTGTACATATTAAGGAGATCGCTATGCCACGTGAACAATTAAAACAATTACTCGGTCAGTTGCAAAACGAACTCGACCAGACCCGTTTCCTCGACGATGAAGCCCGCTCCATGCTGGAAGAGTTGCATGAGGATATCGAGGATGTACTGGATGCGGAAAAACAGCAGGATGATCCGGTCTACGCAACCCTGCGTGAACGTCTGGTTGCCGCATCCGCCCGTTTCTCTGCGCAACATCCGACACTGGATGCGGCCTTGCGTGAAATCGGTACGATGCTGGGCAAAATCGGTATTTAAATACTACAGGCAACATTAGCAGCCAGTATTTGTAAGCCGCGAAGTATACAAACCACCGTCAGTGAAAGCTGCCGGTGGTTTTTTATTGGCCGCGCTGTGGCAGGTATTACGGGTATCGCAGGTACCGTCGGGAGGGAATTCCGGTAAACAGACAACAATTGCGGGCAATATCGCGCGGATTGCTCCCGTCAGTAAGGGCATGGTTGTGCAAATATCGTCATTTGTGATTTCCGGAGCCCCGGACTTTCTGCCGACGACCGCCAGATCGCCATGCTGAAATCCGCATTTGAGGCATTTTCGGCCGGATTTCAGGCAAATTTCCCGCGAGTCGCGGTGCTGCCTTCAAAACAGATCAAATGCAGGCCGTTTCTGGCAAGCCTGATTGCGGGTTTGCACCGGCAATAATCTGCCGCCAGCAGACTTGTTGCAGCTTTGCGACAGCAGCTTTGTGCTGGACTGTGTAATCGCGGTTTGCGGTGTGTTTTGCAGGACATTTTTCCGGAAAAACGACAGCCGAAAACATGCATGTCATATTCGGTGCGTAAAAAACGGGTGTCGTAAGTCCGTTTTTTGCGGCAAATGTTGCGATGTGAAACGCCGGTTTCATATCGTGAAATTATGCGGTGCCGCGCACAAGAAAAATATCTCACAGACAGAAAGGTGATTTCGTATCACGGAATGACGTGTTTAAGTATTTGATTTTAAACGAATAAAAAAATTAAAGATGTCTTATATAAGACCTTGTTGCTGCGCAAAAATTCTCCTATGATGGTTTCAACGGGTTAGCAAATTTTTCGAATTTCTTCTCACACATTTCATCACTTACCTCTGGAGAACATGATGACGACACGCGAACAACAAGTTGCTGAATTGCAAAAAGACTGGGACACCAATCCACGCTGGAAAGGCGTAAAACGCAACTACACAGCAGAAGACGTGATCCGTCTGCGTGGCTCGGTTCAGGTTGAGCACACACTGGCGAAAAACGGCGCACTGAAATTGTGGGATCTGGTCAATAACGAGCCATTCATCAATGCACTGGGCGCGCTGACCGGTAATCAGGCAATGCAGCAAGTGAAAGCAGGTCTGAAAGCGATTTACCTGTCCGGCTGGCAGGTTGCGGGTGACGCGAATCTGGCGGGTGAAATGTATCCTGATCAGTCTCTGTATCCGGCAAACTCAGTACCGCAAGTGGTTAAACGTATCAACAACACACTGACCCGCGCTGATCAGATTCAATGGTCTGAAGGTAAAGACGATATCGATTTCTTCGCACCTATCGTTGCAGATGCAGAAGCCGGTTTCGGTGGCGTGCTGAATGCGTTTGAACTGATGAAAGCCATGATCGAAGCAGGCGCTTCCGGCGTTCACTTTGAAGATCAGCTGGCGTCCGTCAAAAAATGCGGCCACATGGGCGGCAAAGTACTGGTTCCTACCCGTGAAGCTGTAGAAAAACTGAATGCAGCGCGTCTGGCAGCGGACATCATGGGTGTGCCAACCGTGATTCTGGCACGTACCGATGCAGAAGCCGCTGATTTGCTGACTTCCGATGTCGATGAAAACGACCGTCCTTTCTGCACCGGTGAACGTACATTCGAAGGCTTCTACCGTACTAAACCAGGTCTGGAACAGGCAATTTCCCGTGGTCTGGCTTACGCTGAATATGCAGACATGATCTGGTGTGAAACCGGCAAACCGGATCTGGAATTTGCACGTAAATTCGCAGAAGCGATCCATGCGAAATTCCCGGGCAAACTGCTGGCGTACAACTGCTCGCCATCGTTTAACTGGAAGAAAAATCTGGATGATGCAACGATTGCAAAATTCCAGAAAGAACTCGGCGCCATGGGTTACAAATTCCAGTTCATCACACTGGCTGGCTTCCACTCCCTGAACTACTCGATGTTCAATCTGGCACACGGCTATGCACGCCGTCAGATGTCTGCCTTCGTTGAATTGCAGGAAAACGAATTCGCAGCGGCGGAAAAAGGCTTTACCGCGGTTAAACATCAGCGTGAAGTTGGTACAGGCTACTTCGATGCAGTAACCCAGACAATTCAGCAAGGTCAGTCTTCCACGACCGCGCTGCACGGTTCTACCGAAGATGAACAATTCTTCGATAGCAAAAAAGTCGCTTAATCTCTCCCTCTGAGCGACAGTGAAAAAGAAAAAACGGTGCTGCGGCACCGTTTTTTTTGTTGCTGATGATCAGCGGCGAATATGGTTACTGACGATTATCTTTATCAATAAACATATTTACGAAATGAGTTCTGCTTATTGCTGACGCAAAGCCTGCTGGCGCTTACGCTCACGCAATAAAATGCCGCCGTATTTACTGCCTTGTACCGTGTAACGCTGCCACAGACGGCGTGGCTCTGACAGTAAGCGCCACAGCCATTCAAAGCCAATTCTCTGCATCCACAACGGTGCGCGTTTTTTCTTATTCAGCGCAAATTCCATAGCAGCGCCAACGCACATCACAACCGGTGCATGCAGACCGGCAGGCAATTCCTTGCGTAAGCGGAACGCAAAATATTCCTGTTTCGGCATGCCGAGGCAAACGAACACGAAATGCGGCTGTAAGTCGATGATCTGACGGATGGCGGCATTGGCTTCGTCGCCATCGGTAGTAAATTGCATCGAAGGGCAGAGCAGACTGATTTGCAGGCCGGGATAAATCCGTGCAAAGTCAGCTTTTAATTCTTCTTCCTGACCCGGCATACCGCCCAGCACAAATACACGCAGTTTTTCAGTGACCGCGCTGCGGCACAGGCTGACAAATAAATCCGCGCCGGTTACGCGTTCCGGCAAACGGGCGCTGCTCATACGGCTGGCCCAGACCACCGGCATGCCGTCAGCAAAAATATAATCAGCCGTTTTGTACAGTTGCTTGAATTCTACCTGCGCATCCAGCCGCACAATATGATCAACGTTCGGTGTCACCACAACTTTCGGCCGCCCGCTGCCTTGTTTTGCAGCGTCCAGCAAACTGCGGTGCGCTTGCGCAAAATTCTCGGTACGGATGGATAATTCGAATAAATCGATAGTCTGTGAATGCACGGCTGGCTGATTCATAATCGTTTGCAAAGAAAGTTTGCCCGATTATCTCAGAACTGCGTGCTTTTCTGCGCTTTATCAGCGGGGAACAGGCTATTTTTCGTGCTGAACAATGGCATGATGCTGAGATAAATGCCTGACAATTCAAAGGAAATGAAGTGAAACGCACACGTATCAAAATTTGCGGACTGACTGAAAAACAAAATCTGAACATGGTGATTGCGGCCGGTGCCGATGCGATCGGACTGGTGTTTTATCCGCCCAGCCCGCGTTTTGTGACAGCGCAACAGGCAGCAGATTTGCTGCAGGATATGCCGCCGTATGTGACGGTCACCGGTTTATTCGTCAATCCGACGGAACAGGAATTGATGGAAGTCGTGCGTCAGGTGCCATTGCAGTTACTGCAGTTTCATGGGGATGAAACACCGGCCCGGTGCGCTGCGCTGGCTGCTGCAGCTGGCTTGCCGTTTGTGAAAGCTTTTCGCGTCAGGCCTGACACAAGGCCGGAGGATTTGCTACAATCAGACTCGGCTTTTCGCTCGGAAAGCCGTTTATGTCATGGTCTGTTGCTGGATACCCATGTAGAAGGGTACGGTGGCAGTGGAAAGGTATTCGATTGGTCTCTCGTTCCAAAAGAGCTCGCGCCTCGGGTCGTTTTGAGTGGTGGCTTGAGCGTTCAAAATGTCGCTGGTGCTGTTGAGCAACTGCGTCCGTTTGCGGTCGACATCAGCAGTGGTGTTGAGCGCAGCAAAGGAATGAAAGACGAACAGAAAGTCCGCGCCTTTATCGAACAGGTGCGGATTGCCGATCAGACTGCGACTGCATGAGGCGTATGCCTCTGTCAGCGCATACGACAGACAGGACTATCATGAAAGAAATCACCCCAGAAGGTGCAGCATTTGCTGCATCCTCAGTCAATGCACCGGCAGCCATGTTTCAGGCTGCAACCTACCAGTTTCCCGATTCACGCGGCCATTTCGGTCCTTACGGCGGCACCTTTGTGTCAGAAACCTTATCGCATGCGATATCGGAGCTGAAAAAAGCCTACGCGCGTTATCAGCATGATCCGGCATTTCTGGAAGAATTCCGCCGCGAACTGAAATACTTCGTCGGTCGCCCGTCACCTGTGTATCACGCACAGCGCTGGTCTGAAATTGCCGGTGGCGCCCAGATTTTTCTCAAACGCGAAGATCTGAACCACACTGGCGCACACAAAATCAATAATGTGATTGGTCAGGCCTTGCTGGCGAAGCGCATGGGCAAACCGCGTGTGATTGCAGAAACCGGCGCGGGTCAGCATGGCGTGGCAACCGCCACCATCTGCGCGCGTTTTGGTCTGGAATGCGTGGTCTATATGGGTTCGGAAGACGTGAAGCGTCAGGCGCAGAACGTGTACCGCATGAAATTGCTGGGCGCTACCGTGGTGCCGGTGGAATCCGGTTCCAAAACCCTGAAAGATGCGCTGAACGAAGCGATGCGCGACTGGGTTACGAATGTTGAAAACACCTTTTACATTATCGGCACGGTAGCGGGTCCGCATCCTTACCCGATGATGGTGCGCGATTTCCAGAGCGTGATCGGTGAGGAATGCCTGTGGCAAATGCCTGAGCTGACCGGACGTCAGCCGGATGCGGTGGTTGCCTGCGTGGGTGGTGGCTCAAATGCGATGGGGATTTTTTATCCGTATATCGATGAAAAACAAACCCGCCTGATCGGTGTTGAGGCTGGTGGTGACGGCGTTGAAACCGGTCGCCATTCTGCTTCGCTGACGCTGGGTTCGCCGGGCGTGCTGCACGGTAACCGTACTTATCTGTTGCAGGATGAAAACGGGCAGGTGATTGAAACCCATTCGGTATCTGCCGGTCTGGATTATCCGGGCGTCGGTCCTGAGCATGCATGGTTAAAAGACACTGGTCGCGCAGAGTATGTGACGATCACCGATGAAGAAGCACTGAAGGCTTTCCATGATTGCTGTCGCATTGAAGGCATTATTCCGGCGCTGGAATCCAGTCATGCACTGGCTTACGGTGTGAAACTCGCGGCAACCTTGCCGAAAGATAAAATTATCCTGATTAATTTGTCCGGACGCGGCGATAAGGATATGCATACCGTAGCGGAACGCGCAGGTCTGCGCTTCTGATGCCGTCAGCCGCCCGTATGCAGATGCATCACGGGTGGTTGTTCATGACTCTTTCCGGAAAATATCATGTCAAGAATTCAAAAAACTTTATCCGATTTGCAAGCGCAGGGTAAAAAAGCCCTGATCCCGTTTATTACTGCCGGTGATCCGTCTCCGCAACTGACAGTGCCATTAATGCATACGCTGGTCGAAAGCGGTGCCGATATTATCGAGCTTGGCGTTCCTTTCTCTGATCCTATGGCAGACGGCCCGGTGATTCAGCGTGCGTCAGAGCGCGCGCTGAAATTTGGAGTTGGGCTGCGGGATGTATTACAATGCGTCCGCGAATTTAGAGTAAACAATCGAAACACCCCCGTGGTACTGATGGGCTACGCCAATCCGGTAGAACGTATGGGTGTGGAAACGTTTATTTCTGCTGCGTCTGAAGCCGGTGTTGACGGTGTGCTCATCGTTGATTATCCGCCGGAAGAAAGCAGTGAATTTGCTGCTGCCCTGCGTGCAGCTGAGATGGATGCAATTTTCCTGCTGGCGCCGACTTCCACTGCGGAAAGAATTGCGCAAGTAGGACAACTTGCATCCGGTTACGTCTATTATGTCTCTCTGAAAGGCGTTACCGGTTCGGGTCATCTGGATCTGAGTGCGGTGGCAGACATGATGCCGCGTATCCGTGAACATGTCAGTGTGCCGGTTGGTGTCGGCTTTGGTATCCGTGATGCGGAAACAGCCAAAGCGATTGCTTCTGTGTCAGATGGTGTGGTGATCGGTTCCCGTATCATCCAGCTGATGGAAGAAGCAGGTCCCGAAGGCGCGGCAGCTGCGGTAAAATCATTTGTTTCGGGGATACGGCAGGCACTCGACGCCTGACCACTGCGAAACACCCCGGCAGCAATATGCTGCATAAAGGAGAAAACATGAGCTGGTTAGAAAAACTGTTACCACCACGCATTCAGCGTTCTGAATCCGGTGCGCGTAAATCGATTCCTGAAGGTCTGTGGGTCAAATGCCCGTCCTGCGAATCCGTACTGTACCGTTCCGATCTGGAAGCGAATATTCATGTTTGCCCGAAATGCAGCCACCATATGCGTATCCGTGCGCGTGAGCGTATGGATGCGTTGCTGGATGCAGGCGGCCGTTACGAAATCGGCCAGGAAGTGCTGCCGGTCGATTCCCTGAAATTTAAAGACAGCAAAAAATATCCGGATCGTCTGAAAGACGCGCTGGAAACCACCGGTGAAACCGATGCGCTGATCGTGATGGGTGGCTCGATTATGTCGGTGCCGGTCGTTGTGGCTTGCTTCGAGTTTGAATTCATGGGCGGTTCCATGGGTTCTGTTGTTGGTGAACGTTTTGTACGCGGCGCACAAACCGCGCTGGAGCAAAAAGTGCCGTTTATCTGCTTCACCGCAACCGGTGGCGCACGTATGCAGGAAGGTTTGTTGTCGCTGATGCAAATGGCAAAAACCACTTCCATGCTGACAAAACTGGCTGAACAAAAACTGCCGTTTATTTCTGTGCTGACTGACCCGACCATGGGTGGTGTTTCCGCATCGTTCGCTTTCATGGGTGATGTGGTCATCGGTGAGCCGAAAGCACTGATCGGTTTTGCCGGTCCGCGCGTGATTGAAAACACTGTTCGCGAGAAATTGCCTGAAGGCTTCCAGCGTTCTGAATTCCTGTTGCAAAAAGGTGCGATCGATATGATCGTAGACCGTCGCAAAATGCGTGAAGAGCTGGCACGTTTGCTGGCGCTGCTGCAAAATCAGCCTGCCGAAGCGGTTGCCTGATTTTTTGCGTATCATTCCGAAAGCCCGTGCAGTTTCTGCATGGGCTTTTTTCGTATCCGTAAGTAAAGATTATGTCGCGTACACTACAAGAATGGCTGTCTCTGCTGGAACAGCGTCATCCGAAAGAAATTGATATGGGTCTCGCGCGCGTCAGCGCAGTGCGCGACCGTATGGGTTTGCAATACGATTGCCCGGTCATTATGGTCGGCGGCACCAATGGCAAAGGATCGACCTGCGCCATGCTGGAATCGATTTTGTTGCAGGCCGGTTATCGTGTTGGTTTGTACAGCAAACCGCATTTCCTCGACTTCAACGAACGTGCACGTATCAATGGTGAAAACTGCAGCGATGCGCAACTGGTGGATGCCTTTGAAAAAGTGGAAACCGCGCGTGCGGACACCTCGCTGACGTATTTCGAATTTACTACCTTAGCGATTTGCCGTTTGCTGGCAGATGCACAACTGGATGTGGTGATTCTGGAAGTTGGTCTGGGCGGACGTCTGGATGCAGTGAATGTGGTGGATGCGGATGTGTCGATTGTGACCAGCATCGATATTGATCACGTTGATTATCTGGGTGACACCCGCGAACTGATCGGTTTTGAAAAAGCCGGCATTTTCCGTCCGGGCAAAGTGGCCGTATGCAGCGATCCTGCGCCGCCACAATCGCTGATTGATCATGCAGAAAAAACCGGTGCGGATTTGTGGCTGTTCGGGCGTGACTTCAATTACAACGGCGATAAACAACAGTGGAATTACGGTGGCCGCAATCAACGCCGCAATTCGCTGGGTTATCCGAGTCTGCGTGGTGCGAATCAGTTGCTGAATGCAAGTGCAGTGCTGGCCGCGCTGGAAGCACTGAAAGACCGTTTGCCGGTCGGCGCACAGGAAGTGCGTTCCGGTCTGGTCATGGTGGAATTGCCGGGCCGCTTCCAGGTATTGCCGGGTCGTCCGTCGATTATTCTGGATGTCGCCCATAATCCGCATGCTGCTGCTGCGCTGGCACAAAATCTGGATAACATGGGTTTTCATCCTTACACCTATGCCGTGTTTGGTTCCATGCTGGATAAGGATATTGACGGCGTGCTGGCGCACATGGGTGCGAAAGTTGATCACTGGCTGGTGACTGATCTGCCATTGCCGCGCGCTGCGACGGCGCAACAGCTGGAAGAAAAACTGCGTGCCAGCGGCGCGCTGAACGAAGCAGAAAAAACCGTGTCCTGCTTTACTTCGCCTGAAGAAGCTTACCGTTCAGCGGTGAGTAAAGCGGGTGAAAATGATAGAATAGTAGTATTTGGCTCGTTCCTGACAGTTGCAGGTGCGATGCGTGCGCGTCGCGCTCGTTAAGCATCTGCAGGGTATTCGGCCAACCGGCTTTGTTCGCAGTTTTTATTCGGATAATTCAGCAAATGGGTTTGTTCTCGCGATTAAAAAATAAAGATAATGCGTCTGAACGATCAGATGACAGAGAATTCCGCTCGCGTGCAGAACTCGACAGTCTCGATACACGGCAGCGCGGGAAAAAAGACCGGGAACAGCCCGCACGTCGCAGCAGAAACACAGATGATCCGCTGCTACCCGAAAAAAAACGGGCGCGCCGGCGGCTGATCGGTGCGGCAGCACTGGCGCTCGCAGCAGCCGTTGTGTTGCCCATGGTGCTGGATACCGAACCGAAGCCGGTTGCGGATGATGTGCAAATCCGCATTCCATCCAAAGACAAGGCACCGGAACTGGTCGCAGAGCCGGTAGCACCATCAAAATCGCGTCCTTTGCCGGAAACTGACGAGCCGGAAGAAATTATCGAACCGGCGCCACCTGTCAGATCAGCAGAAAAAAAAGCCGCAACACCAGCTGACAACAAACCTGCAACCAGTACGCTGGTCGCGCAGAACGATGTAAAACCTGTTGTGATTGATAAACCCAGAACACCGGAGCCGGTGGCGAAGGCTGAGCCAAAACCTGAGCGTAAGCCAGAGCCTAAGCAGGAAACCCGCACAGAACCCAAGCCGGAACGTAAGCCCGAAGTAAAACCGGAACCCAAGCCGGAAGTAAAGCAGGAAGTCAAAACCGCCAAAGCTGAACCGGCTAAAGCCGAACGTAAGCCGGATCATCCTGAAAAAAAGGATGAATCAAAATCTGCGCAAAAGCGTGCCAGTGATGATGAAACAGCACGCGCAATGGCAATTCTGGAAGGAAAATCTGCGCCAGCCAAACCGGCAGCCAGTAAAGTAACGATGCAGGTTGCAGCACTTGCCAGTCAGGAAAAAGTAGACGAATTGCAGGCAAAACTGCGCAGCGCCGGTGTTTCATCGTATACGCAGAAAGTGTCGACCAGTCAGGGCGACAAAATCCGTGTGAGGGTAGGACCGTTTTCCTCGCAGGAAGAAGCAGACAGGGTGAAGGCAAAATTGTCCGGCCTCGGTCTGAATGCCACTGTGATACCTAACTGACGCGGGGATTGCTGTGACGCTCTTTGATTACATCGTGATTCTGATTATGGTGTGTTCCGTTATCATCAGCCTGATGCGCGGACTGGTCAAAGAAATCCTTTCGCTTACCAGCTGGGTAATCGCCTTCGTCGTCGCGAATGCCTACAGCGATGCGCTGGCCCAGCTGCTCCCTTCGGTCGTTCCCGGACAAATCGTCCGCCTCATTGTTGCCTTTGTCGCCTTATTCATTGCCGTGCGCTTGTTAATGGCGCTGGTGTCTCTTGCCGTCGATGCGGTCATCAAGGCCAGTGGTTTATCACTGGCAGATCGCGGTCTGGGCGGCTTATTCGGATTTGCCCGTGGTTGTTTATTTGTGATTGCCGCCGTCATGGTGTGCGGCATGACTTCGCTTCCGCAGCAAGCGTTCTGGAAAAACGCGATGTTCAGTCCTTTAGCTGAAACCGCAGCGCAGACGGTGATGCCGTGGCTGCCGCCGTCGATTTCCAGCCATGTACAGTTTTGATTTGTTTCTTTTTTAGGAGTCCACCATGTGTGGCATCGTAGGTGTAGTTTCCAATAATCCGGTTAATCAATTGATCTATGACGCGCTGCTGTTGCTGCAGCACCGCGGTCAGGATGCCGCTGGTATCGCTACCAGCTATGGCAACAAGTTTGCTATGTACAAAGCAAACGGTCTGGTCAAAGACGTATTCCGTACCCGCAACATGCGCTCGCTGCCGGGCAATATGGGTATCGGTCAGGTACGTTATCCGACCGCTGGCAGCTTCAGTGAAGAAGAAGCGCAGCCTTTCTATGTGAATGCACCATTCGGTATCGTGCTGGCGCATAACGGTAATCTGACCAATGCACCGGAACTGAAATCCGAATTGTTCAAACGCGACCGTCGCCACCTGAACACCGACTCTGATTCTGAAGTGCTGCTGAACGTACTGGCGCACCAGATCCAGCAGGAAACCTCCGGCTACTCGCTGGACCCGGAAGCACTGTTCCGTGCAGTAGCCGTCGTGCATCAGCGTGTACGTGGTTCCTACGCGGTGGTAGCGCAGATCGCCGGTTACGGTTTGCTCGCCTTCCGTGATCCGTTCGGTATCCGTCCGCTGTGTATCGGCTACAACGACAATGAAAAAGGCCGCGAATATATTCTGGCCAGTGAATCCGTTGCACTCGAAGGCCTGGGCTTCCGCTTCATGCGCGACGTTCAGCCGGGCGAAGCGATTTTCATTGATATCGACGGCAATCTGACAGCTAAACAATGCGCAGTGAATCCGGTACTGAATCCTTGCGCGTTTGAATACGTGTATCTGGCGCGTCCGGATTCCGTGATCGACGGCGTATCCGTGTATCTGTCCCGTCTGAAAATGGGCGAATATCTGGCAGAAAAAATGAAATCGCAATTCGGCGCAGGCGACATCGACGTCGTCATGCCGATTCCGGATTCTTCCCGTCCTGCCGCGATGGAACTGGCGATGAATCTGAATCTGGATTACCGCGAAGGCTTCATCAAAAACCGTTACATCGGCCGTACCTTCATCATGCCTGGTCAGGCTTCCCGTAAAAAATCGGTGCGCCAGAAACTGAATGCGATCGGCTCTGAGTTCAAAGGCAAAAGCGTCTTGCTGGTCGATGATTCCATCGTGCGCGGTACCACCAGCCGTGAAATCGTACAGATGGCACGTGAATCCGGCGCGAAGCGTGTGATTTTCGCGTCCGCAGCGCCACCGGTCAAATTCCCTAACGTCTACGGTATCGACATGCCAACCCGTGGCGAACTGATCGCTTATGGCCGTACCGAAGAAGAAGTCTGTCGTGAAATTACCGCCGATGCGCTGGTGTATCAGGACGTCGATGCGATGCGCAAATCGATTTTCGATCTGAACCCGTCCCTGAAAGGCGTGGAAGCTTCCTGCTTCGACGGTTACTACGTGACCGGCGACGTCACTGAAGCTTATCTGGACAAACTGGAAGCCTCCCGCAAAGCACCGCGCGCCGACACAGAAGACACCATCCGTTCGCCACTGAACCTGAACCGCGCGAATCTGGACTGAACCTGAACGCCGGCATCTTCCGGCAATCAGCATAAACAAATGCCGCTCAGCCTGAACACTGAGCGGCATTTTCTTTTGTTGCGCTTGCCAACTGCGATCGCTGCGGAGCACTGGCCTTGCATCGCCTGTTGGTGGATTTGCACGCCGGACACCTGAATGCATTGCCCGCAACGCCTGTAAAACCCTCAAAAACACCCCAAATGCGGATTCCGGCATACCAATCCGGCTGTCGTCGGCGGAAACTGCGGGTGTCCAAAAATGCTTAGTGCGGACTTTGGCATAGTCTGCGCTTTTTTTGCAGTCAGAACAGCGCGAGTCGGGGGAGGTCGGGATGGCTAGCGGCAAGACATACCGAAGCCGCTGAATCGAATGAAACCGCGAATTATTATGTCTCTTTTGTAAATAAAAAGTGCTAAATGAATTGTTTGCTTAGCTGCCCTGAGTTTTAATTCGTCGTCGCCGTATGAAAAAATCCGGCATCGTTTTACTGCTGAAGTTACTCCGTGAAGGGATACAGAATGCCAAACCAAAGCCTGAACGCACGCATACCAGCGTACAAAAATGCTTTTGCCAGCGGTGAACTCCAGCAAACTTATCAGGCGCTGGTTGGCATTGTGCAGAACCTCAGAACGGAATTTTCAAAAAAGTACGAAGGTGAATTTGCAGTTGCAAACGTTCTGCATGGCTACATCGATTTCACGTATTTCTATCTGCAGAACGATTTTCTGAAAACTAAAAAACTCAAGCTGGCACTGGTGCTGAATCACAAAAACGCGAATTTTGAGTTGTGGCTACTCGGGCAGACGAGGGATATTCAAAGCCATTACTGGAAAAAACTCAGCGGAACGAAGTGGGTGAATACCGAAGTGATGCCGGAATATTCGGTTTTTGAGGTTGCATTGCTTTCTGCGCCGGACTTTGATGATGCGGCGAAGTTGTCGGCATCGGTACATCTTCAGTTTCAGACACTGTGGCGGGAAATTTCAGAAGTGCTGGCATTGTGTGAGTAATGCCATCTTTTCAGACACTGGTATCAGCAGGGGGGGCAGTAGCCGAATGCGCCGGATTGCTTCCAAGGTTGTCAGCAAATGCTTTAACTTGAGAAAATGCGGCAAAGGAAGAGGTATATCCGTTATCGGAAGACCCCGAATTAGCAAAAATTGCCCCAATTCCTCCAAAAACACCCCAAATGCGGATTCCGGCACAGCGATCTGGCGGTCGTCGGCAGAAAGTCTGGTTCTCCGTATATGCGGGATGACGAACTTTGCACAGTGTAATGACTCGCAGGCGGCTCAAAAGCGGCAGGTAAGTAGCTGCGGAGCAGGTTTTTGTTTCATTTCTATACAAAACTCCGGGGCACAAAAGGCGGATGCGGCGGTCAGATTCCCTACAATACGGGCAGCCAGCATCGTTGACGCGTCGCCAGTCTTGCTCTGTCTGCTACACCATCGTGTAGCTACTGTTTATTTTTGAGCCTATCCCATGTTGAATCCACCATTAAACCAGCGCATGTTGCCGCTGATGATTGCAATTTCCACTGCCTATGGCGCATTTCCGGCCACGGTGCTGGCGCAGGAAGTGCAGCAGACTGAAAAAACGTCTGAGAAAGCACAGGAAAAAACTGCTGAAAAACCGGCAGCGCGTACGCCGGATAAAGCCCGTGCGCTGAAAAAAGATGGCCAGCCTGCTGACGGTGTGCAGAAAGTGACGATTTCCGGTGGTCGTACTGATGTCGAAGAGCGCCGTCAGTCGACAGCTGCCAAAATGATTTTCGGGCGTGAAGAGCTGGATCGTAACGGCGACAGCACGATTGGCGAAGTGCTGAAACGCTTGCCGGGTGTGACCACCGGTGGCCGCGCAGGGCGGGGCGGGGATATCCGGATGCGTGGCATGGGCAATGGTTATACCCAGATTCTGATCAACGGCGAACGCGCACCGCGTGGATTTTCAATGGATTCGCTGTCGCCGGATCAGGTTGAGCGCATCGAAATCGTACGTGGCGCAGTGGCGGAGTTCAGTACGCAGGCAATTGCCGGAACGATCAATATCGTTTTGCGTGAAGAATACAAACAGAAAAATACCGAAATCAAAGCGGCGCTGGCCAGCGAGCAGGGCAGGCTGGCACCGAATGTGTCGGTCAGTGTGCCGGGTGAAATCGGGAATCTCAGCTACGCGCTGAATATCACGGTATCGCGTAATAAACAGCATGATGAAGTGCAGACCGATTCGGACGAAAAAAATACAGCCGGTGTCGATACGCTGGTGCAGCGTCAGCGCGATGTGACGCACCGTGAAACGAAAAGCATCAATATGAGTCCGCGTTTCAACTATCGTTTTGATAATGGCGATACGCTGATGTTTCAACCGTTTCTGATGATGAGCCGCAGTGAATCCGGCGTGGATTCTGTGGTGGACCAGATTTACCGTGCGCCGGATTATTTCGGCCCGGCCGGATTTGCGACTGCCACGTCCAGCGTCAGCGCTGAGAACCGGTTCATTCGCGGTTTTGGTAACTGGCAGCACCGTTTTGCGGATGGCGCGAAGCTGACAGTGCGCTTCGGCGGCGGTCTGGCGCGTATGGATAGCAATAGTCAGCGTTTTCAGTTTGACCGCGCTGGCAATTTGCTGGATCTGATCACGGATGTTAACAACACTCATGACAAAAGCCTCAACAACAGCGGTAAATGGCTGCAGCCTTTCGGTGAGTCGCACACCATCGCCGCTGGCTGGGAACTGGAAGGCAGTCAGCGTTCTCAGGTCAGAACGTCGCTGGATAACGGCAAGCCGCAATACGCGGATTCCGGTGACAATCTGGATGCAGGCACGCGCCGTCTGGCCTTGTATGTACAGGATGAATTCGATATCACGCCGCAGCTTGGCGCTTACGCCGGTTTGCGCTGGGAGGGCATCAAAACCCACAGTACCAGCAGCGGCCGCGTGGTGGATAACACCAGCAAGGTCTGGAGTCCGGTGCTGCACGGCGTCTGGCGCATTCCTGAGACCAAAGATCAGGTACGTCTGAGTTTCGCATCAACTTACCGTGCTCCTGCGCTGAATGATCTGATCGCGATTCCAAGCATTTCAAATCAGAACAGCGCAACCCGCCCGGACCGTACCGGAAATCCGGCGCTGAAACCGGAATTGTCACGTGGTGTGGATCTGGCGTATGAGCATTATCTGAGCCGTGCGGGTGTGATGAGTGTGAATGTGTTCATCCGCAGCATTGATGATCTGATACGCCGCCGTACCGTGCTGACGGATACAGCCACTGGCCCGCGCTGGGTATCGTCGCCGGTGAATATCGGTCATGCGGTCACCAAGGGTATTGAAGCGGATGCAAAATTCCCTTTGCAGGAATATTTTCCGGACGGGCCGGCGATTGATGTGCGCGCCAATTACAGCCGTTACTGGTCTTCGGTGGATGATATTCAGGGGCCAAACAATCGTCTGGATTCTCAGCCAGCACAAACGGCGAACTTCGGGCTGGACTACCGCGTCAGTGGCATTCCATTGACGCTGGGCGGCAATATCAACTGGACACCGGCGTATTACACCCAGAGCAGCAATACACAGCTTTTGTACTCAGGTGTGAAACGTCAGATGGATGTATTTGCGTTATGGAAATTCTCGCCAACTATGCAGCTACGTTTGTCCGCGAATAACCTGAGCCCGCGTGATGCGATCAGCAGCAATACGGTGACGACTGGTGGTATTTACCGCGAAGACGACACCGTAGCGCGAACTTACACCACCTTTAGCCTGCGCTTTGAAATGAAGATTTAAATGAAGATCTAAGTGCAGCAGAGCAGCAGCGGCGCAAGTATCCGTGCAGGAGTACAATAGCCGCTGTTGTTTCTTTTTCTGACTGGCATCATGTTGTCTTCCCTGAACGCTGATTTGCACAGCCATTCGACCCGCTCGGATGGTGTTTTAACTCCCTCCGCGCTGGCAGAACGCGCCAAACGTAACGGTGTCGAATTATGGGCGCTGACGGATCATGATGAAGTCAGCGGCATTGCCGAAGCGCGCGCAGCTGCGGCGGATTTACGGATGCCGTTTATCGCCGGTGTCGAAGTGTCGGTCACATGGGCCGGTAAAACCGTGCATATCGTCGGGCTTGGTATTGATGAAAACAATAGCGAGTTAAAAGAGGGGCTGCGCCAGACTCGCTCAGGTCGTGAGCGCCGCGCGCAGGATATTGCTGCGGAACTCGAAAAAGCGGCAGGCATTCGTGGTGCTTATCAGGGCGCGATGCAATATGTCGGCAATCCTGATCTGATTTCCCGCTCGCATTTCGCTCGCTTTCTGGTTGAAAAAGGGGTGTGCAAGTCGGTTTCGGAGGTGTTTCAGCATTATCTGGCAGATGGAAAACCAGGCTTTGTGCCACACCGCTGGGCGAAGCTCAGTGATGCGCTGGGCTGGATTCAGCAGGCGGGCGGCGTTGCCGTAATTGCGCATCCGGGACGTTACGATCTGACAGAACTCGCGCTGACTTCGCTGATGGATGAATTCAAACAGCTCGGCGGCGTGGCAATTGAAACCGTTACCGGCAGCCATACGCCGGATCAGTATGCGGAGTTTCATAATATTGCGCGCCGCATGCAGTTCGACAGTTCGCGCGGTTCCGATTTTCATTCGCCCGATGATTGCGAAGTCGACATCGGCTTTTTGCCTGCACTCAAGCCTTCTGCGACGCCGGTCTGGCATCGCTGGCAGCAATTGCTGTAAGCGGCTGCACAGATTTGTGGCGCAGACCGCTTGCTTTTTCCCTTTACGTACCGATATCTGAAATAATGGCGCCTTTATAAGGTGCCTTGAATTCGCCAATTAGCGTATGAGCCAGTTTTTTCAAATTCATCCGGAAAACCCGCAACCCAGACTGATTAAACAGGCTGCCCAGATTATTCATCAGGGCGGCATCGTCGCTTTGCCAACAGACTCTTGCTACGCGCTGGTTTGTCATCTGGATGATAAGGATGCGGTCACACGTCTGCGCCGTATCCGTGGCGTCGATGAAAAACACCATCTGACCTTGCTGTGCCGCGACTTATCGGAAATCGCCAATTACGCCAAAGTCGATAACCGTCAGTACCGTGTACTGAAGGCAGCGACGCCGGGGCCATTTACTGTGATTCTGGAAGCAACCAAAGAAGTGCCGCGTCGCCTTAGCCATCCTTCCCGTAAAACCATCGGTTTGCGTGTGCCGGAACACAAAATTGCGAATGCCTTACTGGAAGAGCTGGGGCAGGCTTTGCTTGGTACAACACTGATTTTGCCGGATCACGATGAGCCGCTGAATGATGCTGAAACCATCCGCGACGCCCTCGAAAAGCAAATTGAACTGGTCATCGACGGTGAGGCCTGCACCATGACGCCGACCACGGTCATCGATATGACATCTGACGATCCTGTGCTGGTACGCCGGGGGCGTGGTGATCCGCGCGTGTTTGGTCTGGATGATCAGGACTGATCCGTGCCGCAAAACTCCTGTATCGTTTTACCGTTCTCTGTATTTACCCTGATTTCAGAAAGCATCTATGAATGAGCTTTTTCAGACCGTACTGGTCTACGCACTGCCTGTTATTTTTGCGATTACCGTGCATGAAGGTGCGCGTGCTTATGTTGCACGTTATTTCGGTGATACCACGCCGGAAGCAGCAGGGCGCTTGACGCTGAACCCGATCAACCATATCGATCCGCTCGGCACAATTATTTTTCCGGCGGTGTTGTATCTGGCAACCGGCGGTGCTTTTTTGTTTGGCTACGCGAAGCGCTTGCCTCTGAATCCGGGACAAATGCGTGACCCGAAAAAAAATCTGAAATGGCTGGCTTTGTCGGGGCCGGCAGCGAACTTTTCGATGGCGGTATTGTGGGCAATTTTTAGCATTATTCTGATTGTAATGCGTGTCAATGAAAGCTTTTTTGTGGAAATGGCCTCAGCTGGCGTGAAAGTTAACATTGCATTATTCGCATTTCATTTGATCCCGATTCTGCCAATGGCAGGTGGTCAGGTCATTTTCAGCCTGCTGCCCTCCAGGCAGGCTTATCAGTTCGCTAAAGTTGAACCGTATGGCTTTCTTATCGTATTGGGCTTGGCGATTTTGCATTTGTTGCAGTATTGGATGCAGCCACTGATGCGCATACAAATTGAAGTGTTGAATCTGTTGTTGTCGCCTTTGCGTGCGATTTTAGGTTAAGCCTCCTGTGGTAGCGCAAATCAGTACCTGGGTTGAAAGATTTGCCAGTCAGATTCCGCATGGTAAGGTGCTGGATCTGGCGTGCGGGCAGGGGCGGCATACCCGTTTTCTGGCAGCTTCCGGCAGGCAGGTGGTTGCACTGGATAAAGATATCAGCGCAGTGCAGGCAATCGGTGGTGAACAGATTCAGGTCGTTCAGTTTGATCTGGAACCGTCCGAAGAGCAGGCTGCATGGTGTTTTCAGGAAGCAGAATTTGCCGGTATTGTGGTTTGTAACTATCTGCACCGGCCATTGTTTCCTTACCTGCTGAGTTCGCTGGTGCCGGGTGGTTTATTGATTTACGAAACGTTTGCGGCGGGCAATGCCCGCTTCGGACGTCCTTCCAGTCCGCGGTTTTTGCTGAATGATGGTGAATTGCTGTCAGTTTGCGCGGCCGGAAACGGAATGGAAATTGTGGCGTATGAGTGCGGTGAAGTGAAAACGCCCGCACCCGCCCTGATTCAGCGCATTGTGGCGCGCCGCGTCAGCGGTTTATCACAGAATGCGCAGAATCAGAAAGTCTTGCTGTCTGGAGACTAAATTCGAGGGAAGTGTTACCAGAGCACAGGCGCTTCCGTTACAATCAGTGTTTTATTTTCTTATTGCACGAACATGACAAATATTCAGGGTAGCCTGGTTGCAATTGTGACCCCGATGCACGCAGATGGCAGTCTGGATCTGCCTGGATTGCGCAAGCTGATCGACTGGCATATTGAGCAAGGTACAGACGGTATCGTGATCGTCGGTACTACCGGTGAATCTCCGACGGTTTCCGTTGAAGAACATTGCGAACTGATCCGCGTGGCGGTTGAGCACGTCAATAAACGTATCCCGGTCATCGCCGGTTCCGGTGGTAACTCTACTGCTGAAGCAATCGCGCTGACCCGTTTTGCACGTGAAGCCGGTGCAGATGCTTCCCTGCAAGTCGTGCCTTATTACAACCGTCCGACTCAGGAAGGCATGTATCAGCATTTCAAAGCCATCGCTGAAGCAGTGGATATTCCTGTCATTCTGTATAACGTGCCTGGCCGTACTGTTGCGGATATGTCCAACGATACGATTGTGCGTCTGGCACAAGTCCCGGGTATCGTCGGTGTGAAAGATGCAACCGGCAATATCGCACGCGGTATCGACCTGATTCGTCGCGTACCGGAAAGTTTTGCGGTTTACTCCGGTGATGATGCAACAGCCATGGCGCTGATGCTGGTGGGCGGTAAAGGCAATATTTCCGTTACAGCCAACGTTGCGCCAAAAGAAATGCACGAATTATGCGTTGCATCGATGAAAGGTGACATCGCGACTGCACGTGCGATCAACGACAAAGTATTTGGTTTGCACACCAATCTGTTCATTGAACCTAATCCGGTTCCTGTGAAATGGGCGCTGGCAGAAATGGGAATGATCTCCCACGGTCTGCGCCTGCCACTGGTCAATCTGTCTGCGCAATATCACGATGTGGTGAAATCTGCATTGCGTGAAGCAGGTGTATTACAATAACGACCATTTTTCAGGGTCTTTACTGACCCTGACTGAAAAAATCTGATTCATCATCATCGTAGGGACTTTCTCATGGCAAAAAGCATTGTTGCGAAACACAGTGTGATTGGCGCGGCAGCGTTGATTGGTCTGACCGGATGCAGTTCGATTAGTAACCTGGTTGAACCAAATAAAATTGATTACAAAAGCGCCAGTAAGGCAACAACAGTATCCCTGGAAGTTCCTCCTGATCTGACCCAGATTCGCCGCGACAGTCGCTTTGCGGTACCGGATGCGAACAAGAGTACGGCAACTGCATCGGGTTACAATCTGGAAAAATCCGGCCAGAAAGCTGCGTCCGGCAACGTTGCCGTTGCACCTTTGCAGCTGAAAGATATGCGTATCATGAAAGATGGTACACAGCGCTGGCTGGTGGTGAAGCAAAGCCCTGAAGCATTGTGGCCGCAGCTGAAAGATTTCTGGCAGGAACTGGGTTTTCTGGTCAATGTAGAAAATCCTGAAGCCGGTGTGATGGAAACAGACTGGGCTGAAAACCGCGCCAAAATCCCGCAAGACATCATCCGTAACACACTGGGTAAAGTGATTGACTCCTTGTATTCGACCGGTGAGCGCGACAAGTTCCGTACCCGTATCGAACGCGGACAAAACGGCGAGGTGGAAATTTTCATCAGCCATCGTGGTGCGCAAGAAGTTGTAACCGGTGCAAATCGTGACGGTACTGTCTGGCAGGCGCGTGCTTCGGATGCAGGTCTGGAAGCAGAATTCCTGTCTCGCCTGATGGCGCGTCTGGGCGCTGACCCTGAAACTGCGAAATCCTCTGTGACCGCAGCAGCAGAAGTGAAAGCCCGTTCGAAAGTGCTGAAAAAAGGCGACATGACTTACGTTGAAGTCGATGAAGCTTTTGACCGCTCATGGCGTCGTGTTGGTCTGGCACTGGACCGAGGTGGTTTCACCGTGGAAGACCGTGACCGTTCGCAAGGCGTGTATTTTGTACGCTACGTAGATCAGGATGTGGATGCAAAAACCAAAGGTGCATCTGAAGGCTTCTTCTCCAGACTGTTCTCGTTTGGTTCCAAAGATGATTCCAAAACGCCGCGCTTCCGTATCCTTGTGAAAAATGCCGGCGATAATGGTGAAGTCAGCCACGTTTCTGTTCATAATGACGACGGCAAGGTTGAAACATCTCCGGTCGCAGCGAAGATCCTGACCTTGTTGAATGAGCAACTGAAGTAATTGCAGTGCTCTGTCTGATAAAAAACGCAGCTGATCAGCTGCGTTTTTTTATGCTTGCCAGCAAATTGCTGATTGGCGCATATACCGAAAGGCTTTACTGAGAGAAAACAGATTTACACCTGTTGCTCCGCATACTGCTTGTGCGACAGAAATCCCCGCTTTGCTGCATCGCCAAAAACAGGCAATAAAAAAGCCGGCTTGCGCCGGCTTTTTAGCAAATCAAATAATCAGGGATTATTTAGATGCTGGAGTTGCAGTTGCGGAAGCTGCTGGAGCTGCGCCGGAAGCTGCTGCTGCGTCAGATGCTGCTGCTGGTGCTGGAGCTGCTGCTGGAGCTTCTGCTGGTGCAGATGCTGGAGCTGGAGCTACTGCGGAAGCTGCTGGAGCAGATGCTGCTTCTTCTTTTTTGCCGCAAGCAGCCAAAGCGATTGCCAACATAGAAACGAGCAAGAGAGATTTTTTCATGTTTGTACTTTCTGAAAATATATCAAAAAAACAGATCAAAATTATGCGATGAATAATTACCGGTAATTATCGCTCTGTAGGCTGACTGTTCTGTCAGTGTGCAGTAGACTGCTCAGCAACAGAAAAAGTTTCCTAGCCCACGATTATAATGATTTTTCCGGCAATGGAATAGGTATTCACCGCAAATTAAGGTCAAAAAGAGAAATATTTACACCGAGAAAAGCATCTAATGGTGCTTTGCACAAAAATATGCAGCTTTCGGCATGTCAAAACGCTACTTATTTATTCAGCACCAGCCAGCCATCCTCGTACCAGATACACAGTGCATCCAGTACATCCGGCGTCGCTTTACAGACTTCCTCGCCCGACAGTCCACGCTGATCGGCTAATTTTGCCAGTAAAGTTTTATCTTTTGCTGTGACATTGAATGCTTCGCCGTTGATAAACACATGCTTACCCTGATATAGCATGATGGATTTCAGGGCCAGCTTGACACCATTGGCGCGTGCCAGTTCTGCAAATTTCTTCTGGCTGTGCGGACGGCGTGGCGGATCAAAAAAGACACTAGGCTTTGGTTCGGTCAGGTACTCACCCAGGAACAGCGTCATATCTTCGCGTGAGAAACGGATTTTCTCGATTTCTGCCAGCACTTTATCAATCATCGCATCCTGCAATTCAGCCGGACGCGTGACTGGTTCGAGTTCAGGGTCAGCATAGCGCCCCGGCAGTTCCACCGTTTCTGATTTGAAATTCAGGAAACTTTCCGCCAGTTCCTGATAATGCGGTGTACGGAAACCGATCGAATAGGTCATGCATTCGCCTTCCGCGATACCATCGTGCGCATAGTGCGGTGGCAGGTACAGCATATCGCCAGGTTCCAGTACGTATTCTTCTTCCGGTTTGAAGTTACGCAGAATTTTCAGTGGCATACCGTCGATCAGGCTCAGATCTTTCTGTGCGCCGATGCGCCAGCGGCGCTGACCGTGGGCTTGCAGCAGGAAGACATCATATGAATCGAAATGCGGACCAACGCCGCCGCCATCGGCTGCATAGCTGATCATCAGATCATCCAGACGTGCGGACGGCACGAAATTAAACTGGCGCAGCAGTGCATCGGCTTTTTCATTGTGCAGATTCACGCCCTGAATCAGTACGGTCCATTCTTTCGGCTCTTCTACCGGTAAGCGGTCGAACGGGCCTTTGGATAATTCCCAGTGATTACCAAAAGAAGAAATCAGGCGCGATTCCACATCGTCGCGACCCGCTAGCGTAAACAGGTCTTTTTTGCTTAACAGTGGCTTAAAGCCCGGAATTGCCTGCCGGATCAGTAAAGGTTTTTTGTGCCAGTACTCGCTGAAAAATTGTTCGACGGTCAGGCCGCCGAGGAGGGTAAGTGGCAGGGATTTTTTTTTCATAACTTCTGATCAGGAAAAGTCGGCAGACAGGGCGGAAGGTTATAATCCGGCCTGTCCGCAAATTCATTTAAAGGAAACGCTATGAAGATTGTCAAAAACTCGGTTGTTACAGTCCGCTACACATTAACGGACGCAGAAGACAATCTGATTGAGGAAGGTCAAGAGCCTATGGTTTATCTTCACGGGGGATACGATAACATTTTCCCTAAAATTGAAGAAGCCCTGGATGGTAAAGAAGCCGGCTTTGAAACCCGCGTGCAGCTGGAACCGGAAGATGCGTTTGGTGACTACGATGCGCAACTGCTGAAAATCGAAGCGCGTGACCGTTTCCCGGAAGGTCTGGAAGTTGGTATGCAGTTTGAAGGCACGCCGGAAGACGAGGCAGAAGGCGAAGCCCATATTTTTACCGTGACAGATATCGAGGAAGGCAAAGTGGTGCTGGACGGCAATCATCCGCTGGCTGGTATGGCACTACGCTTCGCGCTGAAAGTGGAAGCGGTGCGTGCAGCGTCTGATGAAGAAATCGCACACGGCCACGTGCATGGTGAGCATGGTCATGATCATGGCGACGAAGGCCCGGATGAGGACGACCAGTACCGTACAGTGCATCTGCACTGATCTGATCTGGACACCTCTGGCTTGTCGGCGGGCATTTGCTTGCTGACGTAGCAGGGATGTCGCCCTGGCTCTTGTAGCTATCGCTGATCAGACATCAAAAAGCACCGCCCGGCTAGCGCGGTGCTTTTTCTTTTCCATTTCCGCTTACTTTTCATTGCTAACAATGCTTTGTCTATGCAGAGATCGTCATCAGCCATTTGAAGAAGTCGGGACTTTCTGCCGACGAGCGCCAGGGTGCTGTGCGAAACTCCGCATTTAAGCGGAATTTGGTGTGAATTTCTCGTTTCAGGCAATCAGCGGATCAAACGATTGCTGTCGTATCCATTGGGTTGGGGGAGTTGTACCTCTGCTATCAAGCGGGTGCCAACCAACTGTCGCAGGCTCACAGCGAAATGATGCTGAACCAGATCTGGACGATTTCCGGCATAAGCAGCGGTTGATCAGATCGAAAATATGCGCTACTGAATAAAAAAGCAGGTGAATTTCAAAGAATGAAATTCACCTGCTTCTGCGCTTATTCCGGGAAATAAGCGTATTTATTTAAATAATAATATTATTATTTTTGGATCAGCAAATCTTCCAGTGTTCCACCGGATGCGATATGGTCCTGAATGAAACGTGGTGTTCTGCCACGGCCAGACCATGTGTCATCGCCTTTTTGATATTTAGCCGCGACTTCACCTTTTACGCTGCCACGTTTTTTACCTGCTGGTGCAGTAACATCCAGACCCAGATCTTTCGCAGTAATACCATACGACGAAATTTTCAGTTTGATGTCGGCAACGACAGAATCAAATTCTGCTTTTCTGATTTCTTCAGCCTGAATTTGCAGTGCTGCGATTTGTGCTTGAATATCAGCAAGTGTAGACATGGTTTTCTTTCGTAAAAAATAAATCTGAAGGTGCTATTGTTACACAAAAAGAATTTAAATCGCTATCCCTTTATTTGAAAAATATTGTTGAAAGTATGTGAATTGCACAAAATATAGTCATTATGCGGACTGAATCACATTTTCAGTCGTTTAAATGACATCATCAATTTCTGCATTTATTCATTTGAATGAATCAGCAGAATGATGCAGCTGAATGTTTCAGGCGAGGATAATCGCTGGCATCGTCTGCAAGTTCAGTTATCTCTCGGGATTCTGGTGAAAAACCTTCATTTTTCACGGTTTTTTCTTACGGCAGGTGCCAATGATGGGATAATCCGCACTCGGAATTTTTCTTCAGCCGTGGAAATCGACGGATTTCCCTTCAGTTCTTGTTGTCCGGGTATCGAAATTCATTCTGTTGACGCTGCAATCTGATTTTTTGCCGGGTCTGCGATCTGACTGGCGCATTTGACCTGCTATGCTGTATGCCAAACCCGATCACCGTTTTTCGTGCGCATTGCTGTTGATAAAAGATCATATCGAGCGATGTTGAGCGGAACAAACACCGTTTATTTTGTCCTTAAAGAACGTTTGCCGGATTTAATAAATTATCTTTTTGTAATTCAAAAAAGCATAATTTTCTGTCGGCCAGTCTGGCAAATCTTAAGCGCTTCTTTTAATACACAGTTTTTGGAATTATTTTTATGGAAATTAAAGTCAACTTTCTCGATAAGCTTCGCCTCGAAGCCAAGTTCGATGATTTCACGGTAATCGCAGATCAACCTATCCGTTATAAAGGCGATGGTTCTGCGCCGGGGCCGTTTGACTATTTTCTGGCTTCCTCTGCTTTATGCGCGGCTTATTTTGTGAAGCTGTATTGCAATACGCGCAATATTCCAACAGAAAATATCCGTTTATCGCAAAATAATATCGTTGATCCGGAAAACCGTTATCAGCAAATATTTAAAATTCAGGTCGAATTACCACCGGATATTTCAGAAAAAGACCGCGAAGGTATTTTGCGGTCGATTGACCGCTGTACGGTAAAAAAAGTAGTGCAAACCGGGCCGGAATTTGTGATTGAAGAAGTCGCCAGTCTGGACGCTGACGCACAAGCTTTGCTGACCCTGAATCCGGAAGCCGGCGCCACTACCTATATTCCGGGTAAAGATTTGCCACTGGAGCAAACCATCGCGAATATGTCTTCCGTGCTCGCGAATCTGGGTATCAAAATTGAAATCGCTTCATGGCGCAATATCGTGCCGAATGTCTGGTCTTTGCATATTCGTGATGCGCATTCGCCGATGTGCTTTACCAACGGCAAAGGCGCGACTAAGGAAAGCGCGCTGGCGTCAGCGCTGGGTGAATACATCGAGCGGATCAGCAACAACCATTTCTACGCCGGTGCATACTGGGGCGAAGAAATCGCGAATGCGCCGTTTGTGCATTATCCGAATGAGCAATGGTTCAAACCCGGCCGCAAAGATGCGCTGCCGAAAGAAATTCTCGATGACTACACACGCGGCATTTATGATCCGGATGGCGAACTGCGCGGCACGCATCTGATTGATACCAATTCCGGCAACACCGCGCGCGGCATTTGCTCGCTGCCGTTTGTGCGTGAATCGGACGGCAAGACTGTCTATTTCCCGTCTAACCTGATTGAAAACCTGTACGCCAGTAACGGTATGAGCGCCGGTAACACGCTGGCGGAAGCGCAGGTGCAATGCTTGTCTGAAATTTTTGAACGCGCCGTCAAACGTGAAATTCTGGAAGGCGAAATCGCCTTGCCGGATGTGCCGCAGGACGTGCTGGCGAAATATCCGGGCATCGTGGAAGGCATCAAAGGGCTGGAAGAGCAGGGCTTTCCGGTGCTGGTTAAAGATGCGTCGCTCGGCGGTCAGTATCCGGTCATGTGCGTGACGCTGATGAACCCGCGTACCGGCGGCGTGTTTGCCTCGTTCGGTGCGCATCCTAGTCTGGAAGTCGCGCTGGAACGCAGCCTGACCGAACTGATGCAGGGCCGCAGCTTTGAAGGCCTGAACGATTTGCCGCGCCCGACCTTCGCCAGCGAAGCCGTGACCGAGCCATATAACTTCGTTGAACACTTCATCGATTCCAGCGGCGTCGTGTCATGGCGCTTCTTCAGTGCCAAAGCCGATTATGAATTCGTGGAGTGGGATTTCTCCGGCCATGGTGAAAACTCGAATACCGACGAAGCCGCAACGCTGCTCGGCATCCTCAAAGATATGGGCAAGGAAGTGTATACCGCCGTCTACGACCAGCTCGGCGCAACAGCCTGCCGTATTCTGGTGCCGGGTTATTCCGAAGTCTATCCGGTGGAAGATCTGATCTGGGATAACACCAACAAATCCCTGCTGTTCCGCGAAGATGTGCTGAATATCCATCGCCTTGACGACGAACAGCTGGAAGCACTGCTGGAACGTCTGGAAAACAATGAACTCGATGATTACGGCGATGTTGCATCCCTGATTGGCATCGAATTCGATGAAAACACCGTCTGGGGCCAGCTGACCGTGCTGGAACTGCGTCTGCTGATCAATCTTGCCCTGCAAGACTTTGAAGAAGCGCAGGAACTGGTCGGCGCCTTCCTGCAATACAACGACAACACCGTTGACCGCGGTCTGTTCTATCAGGCCATGAGCGCCGTGCTGGAAATCATCCTCAGCGACGATATGGAACTGGACGATTACGTCGCCAACTTCCGTCGCATGTTCGGTGATGCCCGCATGGATGCCGTTCTCGGCTCCGTCGATGGCAGCGTGCGTTTCTACTGCCTGACGCCAACCAGCATGCAGCTCGAAGGCCTGGACCGCCACCAGCGCCTGCTCGACAGCTACAAAAAACTCCACGCCGCCCGCGTCAAAGCCGCGCAGTAATCCGGCAATCCACACATCAGGCAGACCAGCAAACACGGTCTGCCTGATGTCTTCCCGTCTTCATACCTTCCCGAAGCGCCTGCTTTTTTCACCCGCTTCATTCCCCGTTTCGCCGACAAAGCCGGCATTTGTCCTCCGCAACCACAACACAAGCCGACCCGTTTCCTGCATCCGCGCTGTGCAGGCATCGTCATCTGGCATTCCCGCAAGCCCGGACTTTCTGCCGACGACAGCGGAGTTGGTATGCCGAACACCGCATTTTGATGTTAAAACGGTAAAATAACAGGAGTTGGAGTATTGTTTGTGTCGGAGCGCTCTGTTGCTTGCAATGCGTTCTTTGCTTATGACGCGTGGTTGAACTTCTGTCGCAAACAGGGGAGGTGCTGTCGTTCCTGAAAATCCAACGGCATATAGCGTTGCTTTTGAAATGAAGCTAAATCCTGCCGATTTCGGAAAGAGTAGATCAGTTCACTTCAATCGAGCCAATGCCGTGCTGGACACAGCGTTAAAGAGTGACGCACAGTTTGCGACCATGATGGATGACTTGATCCCAGGGGTTCAATCTTCGGTGTCATCAGTCGGTGGACGTGCAACCCTTTGAACTGGACGTGGGAACACGCATCTTCTTCAACTGCCAATGGACAGTTTGGGGTTATGAGATTAGTACCGACTGCACAGCACACTCCGGGTTCTTCTTTCTGCCGTGTGCTACACCCGAATGCTGGAGCGGCAGGTGGGTATTCTGAGTGGGCGATTCCTGCGGCGCACCTAAAAACTAAAGGATATTCGATGGACTTGGCGCGTTTGAACATTAACATTGGTGGACTACCATCCTGTGGGTATCAAGGGGATGTGAGTGTGTTTGACCAAGTTGCCTTGTTGGTGGGCGTTCCATTGCCACCTTCTTACCTCGAATTGATACACACCGCAGATGGGGGGCATCCAGAGATTGGGTGTTTCTCTCCAATCGGGGCTGATGATGAAAATATGTTTGAAATTGACTACTTCTATGCGTTCGATAATTTGGCTGTTGAGCGCATTCAGGACGTAATTGAGAAGTGGACACCTTTCCTTGGCGAACGTACCCTGCCAATCGGTAGGGATGGTGGAGGAAACCAGATTTTTTTAGATATGAGTTCTGGTTCGGAAACGGTGTGGATTGCTTTGCATGATCAAGGTATGAAAAAAATTAAAATTGCAGAGAGCTTTGAAAGTTTCATCAATAGCTTGAGAGCGAATCCTGACTTCATTTAATGCGGGGGAATAGTGGATAGATACGCAGGGAAGCCATTCCTTAGACTCTTGGAATGTTATCTACTAAACGCGATTGGACAGCTTGATGAGGGCCAACGCTTGGCATTGCAACGAATGGAGCCAAAGTTGAGAGAAGTTTACAAAACGGATGGCTCTTGGGTTGATATTGTTGCGGAGCAGATGGATTTTCCTCTCGAGTTGAATGAACAATTACAAGATATCTGGAAGGGCTATTCTGAATATGTAACACGGCAAGGACTCAAGTCTGATCCGAACCAATTCGTAGCACAATTTGTTGATGAAAACTTTCCTGGACTGTAGAACATACGAACCAAAATCTGCCCGCCGATCTGGCGGGCTTTTTTAGATCTGCGGTTCGGTCTCGGTCGGGTTTCCGGCTCTTAGAGCAGGAAATGATGGTTTGGTTTTTACAAAAAATAGCCAGCTCAGGAGCGAGTAGCTGCGCCGTTGCATCACCTCGGCCACCCGTAAAACGGGCAATCAATCCACCCACCAAAGTATCAACCAAACCATTAACTCAAAAACAGTAAAACACCCGGACAGGATGCCAGATGTGCGTACAAAATGGTTTTTTGTATGCCCACCGTGAAGGCTGTGCGCAAGGCCGTAAGGCGTACCCTTTAAGGCAGTAGGGCGCATTGCAATGCGCCGATTTGGCGCGATACCGGGTTACGGCTAAAAAAAGCAAAACGGAGCCAGCTCTGACATTTATGCAAATATCGTCATTTCAATTTTCCGCAAGCCCGGACTTTCTGCCGACGACAGCGGAGTTGGTATGCTGAACACCGCATTTTGATGTTAAAACGGTAAAATAATACGAGTCTATGTATTGTTGGTGTCGGAGCGCTCTGTTGCTTGCAATGTGTTCTTTGCTTATGACGGGTGGTTGAACTTCTGTCGCAAACAGTACAGTCGATGCGATGGAGGAAACAGGTCGGCTTGGTGGGAAGCTCTATGGCACTGAGAAACTCACAAGCCTTGGTTCCTATCTTGAAAAATGCGGTATTTCGTTGAAGGTCGGGGATGAGTATCTGCCTCCTGGCTATGCCGGCGGTTTCAGTGCAGGCGAGAAATCACTGGTATTACGTAGCGAACCGACCAATTACGAAGTGTGGCACGAATTAACTTATTACCAGCAATATCGGTCTCTTGGAGAAGAGGCTTACACTGCTCAAACACGATTATTGAAAGAACAGCACGTGTTTGACAAGCTTGAGTCGATGCCTAAGCGATGGGAAAGTCTTACGCCAGAACAGATTGGCCATGCTCGTTGGTATATCGATAAAGTTGGGGGGTTATGGTAATGGCTATTTCTAGAGAGCAGGCGAAAGAGCTTGCAATGGCTTACGTCGCCAGCCTTGATCTTCGTGGGTATCAATATGAGTTCGTAGGGATTAGCATTGACGAAAAGTGGCCTAACGAATGGGGGGCCGTATTTGATGTATACACACCGAGTGGAAACCTCATGGATGGTCCTGTAATTTTTGTGGTTGAGAAAAATTCAGGACAAGTCGTGACATTAGTGCAGGAAATGATGGTTTGGTTTCACAAAAATAGCCCACTCAGGAGCGTGTAGCTGCGCCGATGCATTACTTCGACCACCCGTAAAACGGGCAACCAATCCAACCACCAAAGTATCAACCAAACCATCAACTCAAAAACGGTAAAACTCCCGGACAGGATGCCAGATGTGCGTACAAAATGGTTTTTTGTATGCCTACCGTGAAGGCTGTGCGCAGGGCCGTAAGGTGTACCATTTAAGGCAGTAGGGCGCCTTGCAATGCGCCGATTTGGGAGCGATACCGGGTTGCGGCTAAAAAACGTAAAACGGCGGTTGGTTCTGATATATATGCAAATATCGTCATTTCAATTCCCCGCAAGTCCAGATTTTCTGCCGACGACAGCCAGATTGCTGTGCTGAACACCGCATTTGATGCATTTTAAGCGTCATGAGAGCACCTCGCAGGATATAAGATTATCTGTCGGTACTGATAACAAAAAGCCCCGCTTTTCTGTGAGAGAAGCGGGGCTTTTTTCTTCGCGGTCAGCGATCACAGCAAAGCTGTGCTGACTGACCAGCGGGCAGCTAAGCGTTGCGAAAGACGTTTTACAGGTCTTTTTTCAGCTGATACAGCAAGTCCAGTGCCTGTCGCGGGGTGAGGCTGTCGGGGTCGCTGTTTTTCAGTAAGTCCAGTGCCTGTAATTCTTCGTCGCTGAGTTGTGGTGCGCTGGATTGCTCGTCCGGTTCGTCAGCATCGGCCACGGCGGCAGCGGCGAACAGGTCGAACTGGTTGTTGCTGTGGACGGCGTGTGCCTCCAGTTCGGCCAGATGTTTGCGGGCGTTTTTGATCACGCTTTGCGGAATGCCGGCAAGCTGGGCGACTTGCAAGCCGTAGCTTTGCGATGCGGGGCCGGGTTGTACCGCGTGCAGGAACACGATGCTTTCTTTGTGTTCCACCGCAGCCAGATGCACATTGCTGGCGCTGCTGTGGGTGTCCGGCAATTGCGTCAGTTCAAAATAATGCGTCGCAAACAGAGTGAAGCTGCGGGTGTGCTGGATCAGGTGGCGGCTGATTGCCCATGCCAGTGCCAGACCATCGAACGTGGATGTGCCACGGCCGACTTCATCCATCAGCACCAGCGAGTGTTCGGTCGCGCCGTTCAGAATCGCGGCGGATTCGGTCATTTCCACCATGAAGGTAGAGCGGCCGCCTGCCAGATCGTCGGCTGCACCGATACGGGTGTAGATGCGGTCGATCGGTCCAATGGTGGCGCTGTCGGCTGGCACATAACTGCCGATGTAGGCGAGCAGGGTGATCAGCGCAACCTGACGCATAAAGGTGGATTTACCGCCCATGTTCGGGCCGGTAATCAGCAGGAAACGTTTTTCCGGGCTGAGTAAGCAATCGTTGGCGATGAAGCGTTCGATCTGCTGTTCGACCACGGGATGACGGCCCTGATGAATTTGCAGCGAAGGCTGCGCCACCAGTTGCGGACGACACCACTGATGGCGTGCCGCATGGCTGGCCAGTGCGACCAGTACGTCGGTGCTGGCGATGGCACGGGCGATTTCCTGTAACTGACGGATATGCGGGATCAGTTCCTGCAGTAATTGTTCGTACAGGAATTTTTCGCGGGACAGGGCGCGTTCTTGTGCTGACAGTGCTTTGTCTTCAAAGGCTTTCAGTTCCGGCGTGATATAGCGTTCGGCGTTTTTCAGGGTCTGACGGCGGCGGTAGTTTTCCGGGACTTTATCGGCCTGACCATTGGTAACTTCAATATAGAAGCCATGCACGCGGTTGTATTCCACCCGCAGATTGGCGATGCCGGTGCGCTCGCGTTCGCTGGCTTCCAGTTCGGTCAGGAACTGACCGGCGTTTTCAGACAGGGCGCGTAATTCGTCCAGTTCGCTGTCGTAACCATTTGCAATCACGCCGCCGTCGCGCACCAGCGTTGCCGGTGTTTCCAGCAATGCACGCTGCAGCAGGCTTTCGCAGGCTTCCGGCGAGGACAATCCTTCGCTCAGGGTATCGAGCATCGTGGCCGGTGCGACTGAGCTGCTGATTTGCAGGGTTTCTTTCAGTGCAGGCAAATGGCGCAGACCATCGCGCAGTGCTGACAAATCACGCGGACGGGCAGATTGCAGGGCGATGCGGGTGGTGATGCGTTCGACGTCCGGAATCATGTTCAGGGCATTGCGGATAGCATCTGCCTGATCGGACTGCATCAGCGAAGAAATGGCTTGCTGACGTTCAGTCGCCGTCGCCTGATTGCGTAAAGGATGATGCAGCCAGTGGCGCAGCAGGCGCGAACCCATCGCTGTTTTGCAATGATCGAGCAGCGAAAACAGCGTTGGCGATTCCTGACCGCGCAGGGTTTCGGTGATTTCCAGATTGCGGCGGGTGGCGCTGTCGATGCCGATGTAGGCATCTTCGGTTTCCACATGCACCTGATTCACATGGCGCAAGCCCTTGCCTTGCGTGTTTTCCGCGTAGCGCAGAATCGCACCGCTGGCACCAAGCGCTGCCTGCAGGTTTTCAATACCGAAGCCGGTCAGGCTGGTGGTGCAGAGCTGGGTTTTTAAGGCAGCTTCGCCTTGCTTGATATCGAAATGCCAGTCCGGTACATCCGTCAGTTTACCGCTGACCTGGGTGGTGAATTCTTCGGTGAACAGCGTCCCTGCGGAAACCAGAATTTCCGCCGGAGAAATGCGTTCTAATTCCTGCAGCAACAGCTTCTGAATATTTTTTTCATCAGAAGAAATTTCCATCAGGCGCAAATTTCCGCTGGCCAGCGATAACCATGCCAGACCGGCTTGCACCGTTTTGCGGGTTTGCTGCAGGCAGACTGCCAGCAGCGGGCGTTCGGATTTTTCCGGTAACAGATCAGAGTCCGTCAGCGTGCCGGGTGTTACGATACGCATCACTTTGCGTTCAACCGGGCCTTTGGAGGTGGCGGGATCACCAATCTGCTCACAAATTGCGGCGGATTCGCCCATCTTGACCAGTTTCGCCAGATAGCCATCCAGCGAATGAAACGGCACACCTGCCATTTTGATCGGTTCACCACCGGAGCTGCCGCGCTGTGTCAGGGTAATACCGAGCAGACGCGAGACTTTTTCTGCGTCTTCAAAAAACAGTTCGTAAAAATCTCCCATACGGTAAAACACGAGGGTATGCGGATGGTCGTCCTTGATGCGGAGATACTGCTGCATCATTGGCGTGTGTTTGCTGGTGTCTTTTGTCATCTTCTGCAGCGAAAATTGGATTGCGGACTACGGTGGCAGGGCACATTGGCTTGCCGGAACTAAAACGCCGGATCAGCGAGGCTAATCCGGCGTTGTGATGCGCTGAAAACCGGTAGGGAATCAGGCAGATTTGGCGCTGGCGGCAAACGGGCTCAGCAAGTGAACCATCTGGCCGAATACTTTTGGTGTGCCAGCCAGTACGTCACCTTTGTGCAGGTAGTCGGCTTCGCCGGAGAAGTTACCGACGATACCACCGGCTTCTGTTACCAGCAGGGAGCCTGCAGCGATATCCCACGGTGCCAGACCTTTTTCAAAGAAGCCATCGAAACGGCCAACAGCCACGTACGCCAGATCCAGTGCAGCAGAACCTGCGCGACGCAGACCCTGGCATTTCGGTGTCATGACTTTGAACATTTCCATGTACTGATCCAGACCGGACAGATCACGGGATGGGAAGCCGGTGCCGATCAGCGCAGCAGAGATTTTGTCGCAACGGGTCACGCGAACACGTTTTTCGTTCAGGAACGCGCCTGCGCCTTTGCTGGCGGTGAACATTTCATTGCGGGTTGGGTCGTACACCACGGCCTGAGTGATGATGCCTTTGTGTTGCAGGGCGATGGATACGCAGTATTGCGGGTAGCCGTGGATAAAGTTGGTAGTGCCGTCCAGCGGATCGATGATCCAGACGTACTCATTTTCATCATGCAGATTAGCGGATGCACCGGACTCTTCAGCCAGAATCGCGTGGTCAGGGTAAGCGGTTTTGAGAACTTCGATAATCGCTGCTTCAGCAGATTTGTCGACGTCGGTGACGAAGTCGTTGAAGTATTTTTCAGTTACGCCGACACGATCCAGGTCGAAAGTAGCGCGGTTGATAACCGCGGCGCCACGGCGAGCAGCCTTAATGGCTGTGTTGAGCATTGGGTGCATAGATATTCCGATAAAATGACGAAACACATTGCGCCGGTCTGAAAACCGTGCAACATGTCATGATATAGAGTGAAAAAGAACAGGCGCAAAGCGCGATAACCACGTATTTTAAATGAAGTCCGAACAAACTGATACCAGCCCGTACGCAAAAGTCCGATTTATTCTGGTCGAAACCAGTCAGCCCGGCAATGTCGGGGCCGCCGCACGTGCCATGAAAACCATGGGTTTTCATCAACTGTATATTGTCAATCCCCGGTTTGCTGACGTGCTGACCCACCCGGAAGCAGTTGCGTTTGCCAGCGGCGCAACCGATATTCTCGCGTCCGCAACAATTGTGAGTGATATTGCCGAAGCGCTGGAAGGCGTGGTGCATATGGCATCCGTCAGTGCGCGCTTGCGCGAATACTCGCCGCCGGTGGTAACGCCGCGCGCTTTTGCCAGCCATGCTGCTGCACTGAGTGGAGATGTCGCTGTGATTTTCGGCAATGAGCGTTATGGCTTACCGAATGAGATTGTGATCAATAGTCAGCAGCTCATTAATATCCCGGCAAATCCCGAATATTCGTCACTGAATCTGGCGCAGGCAATTCAGGTTGTTGCGTACGAGTTACGTCAGGCGATTACCGACGTTTCTGAAACAAAAACAAAACCTGCTGCTGAAATTTTGAATTTGCCGGCCACGGCGGAGCAAATCGATGGCATGTATGCACATTTACAGCAGGCGCTGGTGGCAATCGGCTTTCTGGATCCGGATAACCCGAAAAAACTGATGCCGAGAATTAAACGCATGTTTGCACGCAGCGGTTTGGAGACTGAAGAAGTTAATATTGTTCGAGGAATATCAAAAAAAATACTCGATCATTTCAATCGGAATTAGGTATTCTTAAGTTTACTGCATAAGTTGCAAACAAATGATAAATAATGTTGCAATAATGGAAAACATTGCTCATCTGCCATTTTCATGGTCATTGCAACTTTGATATAAATACGGAGTTTTGTAGCGGTGGGTTTCTGTCCGCCGGATGTTTTCAAGTAAAGGACCTCATCATTATTCCGTTTCGCAAATCAACGCTGACCTTGCTGTTGTCCGGATTGATCGGACTGATGGCAGCTGAAGAGGCCGGAGCCGTTGCGCTCAGTGGCTTGCGGACGCAGTCTTATCTTGGTCAGCCGTTTAAAGGCCAGCTTGAAATGACCGGGCCGGATGCGCTGATGCTGGACAGCTCTTGTCTGCAGGCGCAGGTTGAGACACCGGATGGCATTTTTATCTCCCCGGTCAGTATTTCCTTAACGCAGCGTAGCAATGCTGTCAGTGTTTCTTTCCAAAGTCGCAAACTGATACACGAACCGGCAATCAAGCTGGTGATTAAAGTCGCATGTGAGGTTCAGCTCAGCCGCGAGTATTTGCTGCTGCTGGATCCGGGTGGTAATGCTGCTGAATCGTCTGCAGTAGTCGCTGGCGGGCAAACTGTGCGTCAGCAGGTTGCAGCGGAACGTCCTTCTGCAAAGATGAAAGCAGGCGCTGCAGCAGAGGGTAACGGTGCAAAGTCAGAAATCGTCAGTCAGCGGAATCAGCCGAAAGCATCAGAATCCAAAAAAGCTAAAACCGAGCGGACGCCAAAACCTGCACCGGTACAGGATGCGCTGAAGTTGTCTGATCAGGTTGAGATGATTGCACAAGGCATGAAGATGTCGCAGTCTTTGTCACTGGGCGCTGCAAATAATAAGTCCGGTGCGCAAGATGTTGAAGAGTTACGTCAGGCGCAGGCACATTTTGCAGCGATGCTGCGCGGAGAAGCAGTAGCGCCTGCTGAGGTGCAAACTGCCTCCAAGGCAGACCAGAGCCGCGCAGAAACCCTGCAAAAAGAGGCGGGACAACTGAAAAAGCAATTGCAGCTGGAAAAAGCGCAGTTGGAAGAGTTGCGTGAAAATTCTGTGTCTGAAAGCTGGATGTGGGCGCTGGGCGGGTTACTGGCGGCTGCACTGGCATCTTCCGGTCTGTTGTATGCCTATGTGCGTCGTTTGCACCGCACGCATTCGGCTAGCTGGTGGGAACAAACACCGGCAAAAACTGAGCCGGAATCGCGTAAGAACATAGAAGAACTGGTGAACAGTGTTCAGGCTGCTTATGCAACCGAGCCGCATTTAACCGATGTTGCGGCCTTGCCGGAAATGCAGTCTCAGGTCAGTACGCCAAAGACGGATTCCCGTTTGCGAACCTTATCTCAGCCAAAAGAGCAGGATCTGGGAAATCTGGAAACGCATTCTGTGTTCGGGCGGACTTATTCTCCTAGTCTCGAAGATACCAACAGCAGCACCTTCAATTTCTTTGCGACGCCAAAAGGAAACACGCTGAAGGTTGAAGAAATTTCCGATGTGACACAGGAAGCTGAATTCTGGATGTCGGTAAATGATCCGGAACGTGCAATTGAAATTCTTGAACCGCAACTCGATGTGGATCACCCGGATTCACCGGTTCCGTGGCTGTATCTGCTGGATCTGTATCGCATGGTGAATAAGAAAGAAGAATACGATGAGTTACGCGATCGTTTCGTCGTCTTTTTCAATGCGAATATTCCAGAGTTTGAAACCGATCCCTCAACGCTGAGCGCACGTCATCTGGATGATTTTGAGCATTTGGTGAAGCGTATCTGCTCGATCTGGGATACCAATGAAGCGATCCCGTTCCTCGAAAGTCTTCTGATTGATGATCGTGACGGCAAGCGTATGGGTTTTGAATTGCCGGTGTACCGCGATATTCTGTTGCTGATTTCGATTGCGCATGAGCTGGAAAAATCCCGTGCGCATGGCGGATTGCCACCTTTACATGCATCTACGTTGCCGCCACGTCAGTTACCGAAAGACCCGATGGCGCAGGTAATGCCTCAGTCTGAGCCGGAGCCTGATAATGGCAATTTGATTGATTTTGAGGTCTATGATTTCCGCAAGTCTGATGAACCGAAATAATCCATAACTTAACAATCATCCCGGCAGCGCTTTTATTGAGGCGCAGTTGTTTTGGTTAGTCAGCAATAAAAAAGGAAGCTTTCGCTTCCTTTTTTCGTTGCGGGCTTTTGGTGCTAAGTAGCAGGCCTCATACAGCGCGGCGGATTTTTTCGACTTTATAGTTTTTGACTTCCGGCGGTGGTTCAATCAGTTTCACAATGGCGAATGTACAGTTATCGCCGCGTGGTGCGCCGCGATCACGTGCTTTACGAATCAGCAGTTCAGCAGCCTGACGCGGTGTGTTTGCCGCAACGGCTGCTGATAATTCCGCATCTTCAAAGTAATGCCACAAACCATCGGAGCACAGCAGGAAATAATCACCGGCTTCCAGATTGCGGTGTTCGCCAATCGTAATGAAGGGCGGTGTCGTGTGCGAACCAAGGACGTTGGTCAGGATGTTTGACAGACGGTGATGCTTGGCTTCTTCCGGGCGGATTTTGCCTTCGTCGACCAGTCTTTCCACGTAAGAGTGGTCACGGGTTTTTTCTGCGAAATTCGGGCCACTGAAACGGTACAGACGGGAATCACCGGCATGTGCCCAGATGGCTTCTTTCTGTGGCGTGATAACCAGTGCGACAAAGGTGCTGTGTGGTTCTTTTTCGGATGATACAGCAGTCAGCTGGATCACGGTGTGAGCTTCCTGAACGATGTTTTCCAGTAACTGGCGGACATCGCCACCCGGATAAAAATCATCAAACAAATGTTTTGCGGTACGGATTACCTGTTCGGCGGCGAGAGCACCACCGCTTTTACCACCCATCCCGTCGGCCACAACAGCCATCATGTATCCGGGCGCGTGCGGAGCCGCGAACAGCGCGACTCTGTCTTGCTGCTCTTGGCGGTCACCGATGTGTTGCCCGGTGCCTGCTTCGATCTTATATTGGCTCATACGTCTTGGTAGATTAAACTATCGGAAAGTCTGAATTGTGGCTTTCCCAGAATTTACATTATTTTACTTTAAGCTGAAGGCTATGAGCCACCCTGAACAAGTACGACAGCGCATCATTGAGCTGGAAGTGGAGCACCGGGACCTGGATCAGGTGATTGCGACCCTGATTCAGGAATCTGGCTACGACGAATTACAGCTCAGGCGTTTAAAAAAGCGCAAATTGCAGCTGAAAGATCACATAACTCTGTTAAAAATGCAACTCACTCCGGACGTTCCGGCTTGATGGCTGTTGTACCACGAAACGTACCGGGAAGGTTGTAACATTTTGAGTGATCAGGACTCAGTATTTATCAAAGACCGCTATGCCGGTGAAGTAGAACATCTGTTCGGCATGGAAGGTCCGCTGGCGCAGGCTTTGGGCGGTTATAAGCCGCGCCGCGCACAAATCGAAATGGCGAAAGCTGTCGCGGATGCCATTGCCGGACAAACGACACTGCTGGCGGAAGCCGGTACCGGCACCGGTAAAACCTATGCATATCTGATTCCGGCTCTGCTGTGGGGCGGCAAAGTTATCGTTTCTACCGGAACGAAGAACTTACAGGATCAGCTGTTTCTGCGCGATATTCCGACGATTAAACGTACGCTCAGAGCGCCGGTATCCGTTGCGCTGCTGAAGGGGCGCGCCAATTACGTCTGTCATTATCATCTGGAACGTACACTGCAAAACGGACGTTTAACCAGCCGTGATGATGTCGTCTATCTGCGCGATATTTCCCGCTTCATCAAAACTACCAATAGCGGCGATAAGGCCGAGCTGGCCCGTGTGCCGGAAACCGCCGGTATCTGGAGTCTGGTGACGTCGACCAAAGACAACTGTCTGGGTTCGGATTGTCAGTACCATCAGGATTGCTTTGTGATGAAAGCGCGTAAGGAAGCGCAGCAGGCTGACGTGGTAGTGGTCAACCATCATTTATTTTTTGCTGACGTCGCACTGAAAGATACCGGCATTGCTGAATTGTTGCCTTCAGCCAACACTGTGATCTTTGACGAAGCCCATCAGTTGCCGGAAACCGCCAGTTTGTTCTTCGGCGATACGGTTTCCACTTCGCAGGTGCTGGAACTGTGCCGCGATGTGCTGGCCGAAGGCTTGTCATTTGCGCGTGACGGCGCTGACTGGGCCAAGCTGGTAGCTCCGGTGGAACGTGCCGCACGTGATATGCGGCTGGCGTTCCCGCAGGATATGGTGCGTCTGGGCGTTGAACAAATTGATGCCGACGGTCCTTTCTTTGAAGCGCTGGATGCGCTGATTGCGGCTTTCAACGACATGATCGCAGTACTGGAAAAGCAGGCGGTACGCGCCGAAACGCTGGAGCAATGCCGTGCCCGCGCCATTTTGCTGCAAGAGCAGTATGAAAACTGGCTGGAACCGCCGAAAGATGAAAAAGAGGGCGATTACGTGTTGTGGGTAGAAGCTTTCTCAGTTTCCCTGCAATTGCACCGCACGCCTTTATCAATTGCACCGATTTTCAATAAGCAGCGCGAAGGGACGCCGCGTGCGTGGATTTTCACTTCCGCCACGATGGCGGTGAAAAATGATTTCACCCACTACGTAGCGCAAATGGGCTTGTGGAATGAACCAGCGCACACCTGGCCAAGTCCGTTCAATTATCAGGAACAAGGCTATCTGTACGTACCTTCCGGTATGCCAGACCCGAATTCCCGCGATTACACCGATGCAGTGCTTGAAAAAGCCTTGCCGGTGATTGGCGCTGCGGGTGGCAAGACCTTCTTCCTTTGTACGACTTTGCGTGCGGTAAAGCACGTCGCAGAACGGCTGCGTACCGAATTTGAAGACCGTGGCTGGCCGTTTCCTTTGTTTGTGCAGGGCGAAGCCGGACGTACCGAATTACTGGATCGATTCCGTGCCGCCGGTAATGGCGTGCTGATCGGCAGCCAGAGTTTCTGGGAAGGCGTGGACGTGCGCGGCGATGCTTTATCGCTCGTGATTATCGACAAACTGCCATTTTCGCCGCCGGATGATCCTGTGCTCGCGGCACGTATCGCGGCGATGGAAAAGAAGGGTATGAATGGCTTTGTTCATCATCAGCTGCCATCCGCCATCATTAACCTGAAGCAGGGGGCTGGACGTCTGATTCGCGATGAAAACGATCGCGGCGTGCTGATGATTTGTGACCCGCGTCTGATCGATAAACCTTATGGTCGCCGTATCTGGCAAAGCCTGCCCGGTTTTGCACGTACCCGTCTGGAGCCGGATGTATTGCGCTTCTTTCAGCAACTGGCCGCCGACAGAAAAGCGGCAAGCGCCGCTGCGCCCGCATCTGCGCAGGCAAAGAGTCCGGTTGCCGCTGCTTCTGATACCCCTGATGCTGCCGAAGAATGACGGATTTGCAGTGTCATTTCAGTGACGACGCACAGCGCGTCGTCTGGCAGCCTTGCTGGCAAGCTTGGGAAAGTCTGCAGCAAACATTTCTGCAAGTGCATCATGAACCTGCATTCTGGCAAGCGAAAACCGGCAATCTGAGCTTGCTGGCGCAGGCAGTGGCGCGTGCCGGTGGCTGTGCCGTGCAGGATTTTCAGACGCTGAACACCGCAGTGCGCGGTAAAACGGCAGATAGCTGGCAGGGCAGGCTTGACGTTTGGTTACAATTTCATGGACAGATCCACGCAATCCAGGCCAGTCAGCAATGGCTGGACTGGCGGCGACAGGATAAACAACAGATGATCCGCAACGAATTACAGCAGCTGCGGCAGACATTACAACAGCTGCAGTTGCCACCATTGTGGCAACCCGCCGGTTTACTGATCATCCCGTGGTTCAGTCGTCGCAAAGAGAATGATTCTTCACTAAGTGACGATCAATGCCTGCAATTGCATGCAGAACTGTGCCAGTTGCCTGAAGTTGATGTTGTCAGCTATTTTCCAGCCACGACACGCCAGTTTTGCAGCGCCGACGAAGAACGCTGGTTGCCCGGCTGCAGCCTGATCTGGCAAGCCGTGCGCTGACGCACCCTTACACTTGAGTTAGCCTGTTTCAGCCCCACGTTCAGCCAGTCGCACCGCATGATGCGGTGATCTGAACAGGAGATGCCATGCTGGCGCAGTTTGCAGTGTTACTGGGAATCGCAGGATTACTGATCGTTGGTATGCTGGTCGTGCCGCGCTGGCGGGTGCGGCGTGCGGTGCACAAAGCCTTTCCGCTCGCGTATTCCGCCATTTTGCGGCGTGATCTGCCGCAATACCGCCACTTAGCGCCGGATCTGCAATGGCAGCTCAAAAAACGCATACAACAATTTCTGTTTGAAAAAACCTTCGTTGGCTGCGCAGGGCTGGAAGTCACCGACCAGATGCGGGTGCTGATCGCCGCGCGCGCCTGCATGCTGTTGCTGAACCGCGAAACCGAAGTTTATCCCGGCCTCAGTCACATCCTGATTTATCCCAGTGTTTTCGTCGTGCCGCGGGAATTCCGTACCGAAGACGGCCTGACCGTGGAATCGCGGCAAGTGCTCAGCGGTGAATCCTGGAGTGACGGCAGGGTGTTGCTGGCGTGGGATCAGGTGTTGCCACCGGAAGGGCAGATGCCCGGACATGATGTGGTGATGCACGAATTTGCGCACCAGTTAGATGGCGAAGACGGTGTAGTGGATGGCGCGCCGGATCTCGGCTCGCAGCAACGCTATCAGGTCTGGTCGCGCGTCATGCGCGCTTGCTACCGTCGCCACGCGCAGATGCTGGCGCACGGAGAACACAGCACCATTGATGAATACGGACAAACCAATCCGGCCGAATTTTTTGCCGTCAGCACCGAAACCTTCTTCACCAATCCGCACGGCCTGAGCGCAGAGTTTCCCGATCTGTTCCGCTTGCTGCGTCAGTTTTACCATGTAGACCCCCGCGAATGGGCGGGGTTTTAAGCTGCCGTTATCGGGTTTGCAGGGCGGGTGATGAACCCAATAGCGTTGGGGCTTGTTCGCCTTCATTCGGTTTTCAGAACGGCAATCGCAGCAAACACATCCTGCATTCGCCAAACGCAAATCCTGAAGCACAAAAGCTGAAACGGAAAGCCTTAAAAGGAAACCCTTCAACGGAAACCGGTAAGAGCGCCGTTCCGAACAAACACCTATCACCCGCAAGGAACGATCTCTTTCAGTCCGGCTCAGCCTGAATTTCAAATATTTAACTAACGGATGATTTTTGATTGCAAAACCGAAAAAATGATCACGGTACTAAGCAACGCTATCCGAAATTCAGACATCGTCTGCAACAAGGAGGAGGGGAAGGTATTTGCTACCTCTACGGCAGCCACATTTGCACGTATCCATCACGCGGGTACTGGCAGGCGGAGAGCAGGGCGTTGTAAGTTAAACATCCGCCTTTTGTGCAGAAATCCGCATTCAGACAAAAAACAGGCTGCCCGCTCGCCCAGTGTTTCTGCCGACAACCGCCAAAATCGCTCAAAAATCTGTGCCGAATTCCGCATTTTGGTGTTTTAATGGCAATTTGGGGACGTTGAGCTTGCTAACCAGCAATGACAGACATTTTGTCGCCATCATCACCGGCCACGCATCCGGCAATCAAGGTATCAGCGCAGACGCTGACTAACGCTCGAACACTGGGACAGGAAAAATATGAAATTCGGCTACACCATCATTTACGTCGCAAACGTTGCCGCATCACTGACATTCTTTGAAACCGCATTCGGCCTGCAACGCCGCTTTCTGCATGAATCCGGTGAATACGGCGAACTGGAAACCGGCGCAACCACGCTGGCGTTTGCCTCGCTGAATCTGGGCAAAATGCACTTTGCCGATGGCGTACTGGCCGCCGCCGACAGCCCGCGCCCGCTGGGCATGGAAATCGCACTGGTCACACCGGAAGTCGAAGCCGCCCACGCCAAAGCCGTCGCCACCGGTGCAACATCCCTCAGCGCCCCCGCCGCCAAACCCTGGGGCCAGACCGTGTCTTACGTCCGCTGCCCGGATGGCACGCTGGTGGAATTGTGTACGCCGATGGGAAGTTGAAGACTTCCATTTGTTAAGTTAGTCGGTGGAATGCTAATAATTGGCGCTTATCTAAGACGATGGATGTAAGCGTGTTAAATACTTCTGTATCTGGTTTCAGGACTAATCCTCGTCCTGAAACCAGATACAGAAGTATTGCCCTGTCGGGTTACTAATGATGATGCCACCGTCAAACGTGGATTCCGTCAATGGATTCCAACTTTCCTTGTTTGCCCAGTTGCCGTTGGAAAAGTATCGGCTTGCTGGTTCAGAGAACTGTAAAAGTACCTGTTCCGCAAAGTATTCTGCTTGGGTAACTGGCATGCATTCGTCATCATATGCCATGTCTTTCCAGAGCAGGGCACGTAAAATCAGACTGGCCGAGTCGCGGTCATGTTCAATCAGGGAGTCCGCATCTGGCTCCAGTCCGAATTTTTTTAAAACCTGATTCAATTTTCCGCTGGTATCAGAAATCACCGCATATCGGACTTCACCATATTTTCTTGCCTGAATTATTTTGAGTGGGTCAATCATATCGAATCGTAAATTTGCCTTCTTTTTTAAGGAATGTTTCTCGCTACATAGCATTTAGTAAAGCATAGCATGACGATATCCTGAGCTTATTCAACTCATCTTTGCCAATAGCGCCTTTCCTGAATTTCCTGCCTGAATCGCAGATCTCTGCGGTTGCAGCTTGTTTTCTTATGTCTTCGTCTTCTTTCAAACTCCATTCCATGCCTTACCTGATTCGTCGGGGCACCATGTTTGAACCCGGTGGTTTATTGCTGATTACACCGCAGCTCATCTGGCTCAGCGGGGTGGCTATGACAAGTGGTTTCCGATTAAGGCGCGTTCTTGAAGCGCTGAGGCATTCGGTGTCGCTGGCGCTCATCCGGCACTTCGCTGCTTTTTGATCTGCGGGTTTTGCCTGCATCAGGCAATATCAGGCGGATTTGCGCGGCGCTGTGCAAATATCGTCATTTGTGATTTCAGGAGAGCCTGACTTTCTGCCGACGATAGCCATATCGCTGTGCCAGAGTCCGCATTCAGGGCATATTGAGGGGTGTTTTGACGTTTGCCGGGCTGTTTTGCGGACTAGCCAGCAAAGTCCGCAAAACCCGGTGAATCGATGATTCAAAAAGCGATGGCTTAATTTGCCTTGACCAGCATGACACGGCGGTTCTTAGCGCGGCCGGCTTCGGTGCCATTGTCGGCAACCGGTTTATCCTGACCATAACCTGCGGCCTGCAAACGCTTCGCATCAATACCCAGCGCCGTTACCGCTTGTACCACCGACTGGGCGCGGGATTCTGACAGTTTTTTGTTATGCGCGGCGGTGCCCTGATTATCGGTATGACCTTCCACTTTCAATTGCAGGCTTTGATCGTTTTTGAGTAACTTCGCGATTTCCGCCAGTACCGGTTTGCTTTCCTCTTTGATTGACGCGCTGTCGGTATCGAAAGCCAGATACAAAGTCACTTCGCCGGATTTTTTCAGATCATCGGCCATCGCTTCCGCTTTGGTCAGCGATACCGTTTGTTCAAAGGCTTTTTCTTCCACTGTCATCAGCCAGGTGCCGCTGTCATCGTCGTAAATACTCAGGCCGAACCAGATATTTTTTTGCGGTGTGCGCAGCAAATACACCTGATAATTTTTGCCGCCGTTATTGATGCCGAGAACGCGCAATTTCTTTTCCAGCACACTTTCATTTTCCGGATACAGGCGTTTGAACTCGGCATCCGCTGGCATCAGCTGGCTGACTTTCACGCCACCCAGAGATTTGATCAGATTTTCATAATTGCGCTGCGATTCCAGCGCCGACATGTTCAGCGATGTATGCGGAAAATGACGCACCAGCACCTGACCTTCAACGCGCCGCAATTCTTTGCCTGCAATCAGATACACCTCATCAAACTGCGGTTTTTTATCGCTGCGGTAACCGCTTTCCAGTTTTTCCGAATAGTCGAGATACGGAAAGGCCGGCAAATTGACAGTGGAAACCGGTACCGATTGCAAATCAAACGGCGCTGGCTTGCTTTCTGCTGCAGGCGCGGCGGCGCTTGCGTTTTGGGCTGATGCAGAAGCTGCAGCGGAAGCACTGCTCGCAGCATCCGGCGTTTTCGCGGTATCAGTTTTCTTCTGGCAAGCGGTGAGCGCTGCCATCAGGCATAAAACGAGGCTGAGTTTTTTCATGGGAAATGCGTGGAGTGAGTTGGCAGAGTTGGGGTGAGGTAATCCGGACGCTTCCAGAATCCCGCCTTTCACCGTCATGCCGTGGCGAATGGGCAGATTACTGAAAACGAACCTGCGCAGCATAAACAGAGATTATGCAAAAAGCAATAAAGGGGTGGTGGAAGGGTGCTTTTGCCAGATTCCGAGGCGGGGTGGCTTGTGTTCTCTGACCGTATGCCGGTTTGGCGGGAAGAGGTGCGCGGGAGCAGAAGTTGGCCGCCTCACCTACAATAGCGCCTTTCCTGAATTTCCCGCCTGAACCGCAGCGCTCTGCGGTCGCGGCCTGCTTTTTTATGTCTTCATCTTCTTCCAAACTCCGTTCCGTACCTGACCGGATTCGTCAGGTCGCCATGTTTGAAACTGGCGGCTTATTGCTGATTACACCGCCGTTTATCTGGCTCAGCGGGGTGGCGGTGGTGGATTCGTTTTTGTTGCTGGCGATGGTGGCGCTGATCGCGGCAGTCTGGAATGCGGCGTACAACACCGGATTTGACTGGCTGGAGCACAGACTGACAGGGCGGGCGGCAGATCAGCGGCCGTTGAAGTTACGGATTCTGCACGCCACCGGCTTTGAAACCGGTTTGTTGCTGGTCAGCCTGCCGATAATCGCGGCGTGGACTGGCATGGGCTGGTGGGAAGTGCTGATTGCGGATATCGGGCTGGCGGTGGCGTACACGGTGTACGCATTCTTCTTCAATATCGCTTACGACAAGTGGTTTCCGATCACGGCGCAGTCCTGAAACATTGAGGCATTTGGTGTGGACTGCGCGCATCGGGCGTTTCGCTGCAGTCTGATCGACGGGTTCGATTGGTACAGTCAATCTCAGGTGGATTTGCGCGGCATTGTGCAATTATCGTCATTTGTGATTTCCGGAGAGCCGGACTTTCTGCCGACGACCGCCGGATCGCTGTGCAGTAGTCCGCATTTGGAGTGTTTTCGGGCGGTTTTTTTGGGGGGGGCCGGCAGTCAGGGATGGCTTTCAGACCTTTCGTTGTTTGCCCGTGTGATGAACTGCGTCGCTGTATTGCCGTGTCTGGCATGGTGAGAGGACTGTTTTGCGGCCGCCACAGCATCCGCAAAAAGCAAACGGCCCGCAGTGCAGGCCGTTTGATCCGGTGACGAGGTCTGGCAGTGTCGCTCAGACGATTGCTTCCAGCGCTTCCTGTTGTTCCAGCCAATCGCCTTCCAGTTGTTCCAGCTCCTTGGTTAGCTTGGCCTGATCCAGCAGCAGGGCTTTCAGTTTTTCTTTGTTGGCGTCGCTGTAAATCTCGCTGTCTTCCAGCTGGCGGTCGATGTCGGCTTTCAGTTTGCCGGTTTTGTCCATCTGGTCTTCCAGTTTGCGGATGCGGTTTTCTATCGGTTTGCGCAAGCCGGACAGGCGCTGGCGTTCTTCCGCATCTTTACGGCGCTGTTCTTTCTGATCGACTTTAGAGACAAACGCGACGCCATTGTCCGCTTTTGCTGCAGCAGACGCTGAAGGGGCGGCGGCAGCGGCTTTGGTTTCCAGCAGCCATTGTTTGTAATCATCCAGATCGCCATCAAACGGACGCAACTGGCCGTGGCTGACGATCAGGAACTGGTCGGTGGTGGCGCGCAGCAGATGGCGGTCATGCGATACCACCAGCAAGGTGCCTTCAAACTGCGCCAGCGCTTCGGTCAGTGCTTCGCGGGTTTCCAGATCCAGATGGTTGGTCGGTTCATCGAGCAGCAGCAGGTTAGGGCGTTGCCAGACGATCATCGCCAGCGCAAGGCGGGCTTTTTCACCACCGGAGAACGGGCCGACCGGCGATGTGACCATAGTGCCGGGGAAGTTGAAGCTGCCGAGGAAGTTGCGCAAATCCTGTTCGCGCACATCCGGTGCAATACGGCTTAAATGCCACAGCGGTGATTCTTCGTGGCGCAGCATTTCAATCTGATGCTGGGCGAAGTAACCGATACTCAGGCCTTTGCCGCTGAGAATTTTGCCGTTCAGTGGTGCCAGATCGCCAACCAGGGTTTTGATCAGCGTCGATTTACCCGCACCGTTTTCACCGAGCAGGCCGATACGCTGGCCGATCTGCAGCGAAAAATCGATGCCGCCGACAATGCGTTTCGGCAAGCCGTCTTCCACCGGATAGCCGCAGTCCACGCTGTCCAGCACCAGCATAGGATTCGGTGCGCTGGCCGGTTCGCGGAATTCAAACGTAAATTCGGCTGCAGCCCGCAGCGGCGCGATTTCTTCCATACGCGCCAGTGCTTTCATCCGGCTTTGTGCCTGACGGGCTTTGGTGGCTTTGGCTTTAAAGCGGTCAATGAAAGATTGCAAATGCGCGCGCTGGCGGGTTTGCTTTTCGATCATAGCTTGTGCCAGCACGATTTGCGCGGCGCGCTGACGTTCAAAACCGGAATAGTTGCCGCTGTAACGGCGCAGTTTTTTATCGTCGATATGCACGATCACATTGACGATGCCATCCAGAAAATCGCGGTCATGCGAAATGATAATCAGCGTGCCAGGGTAGCGGCGCAGCCAGTCTTCCAGCCAGATAATCGCGTCCAGATCCAGATGGTTGGTCGGTTCATCGAGCAGCAACAGGTCAGAGCGGCACATCAGCGCCTGCGCCAGATTCAGACGCATACGCCAGCCACCGGAAAAACTGGCTACCGGCAGTATGAATTGTTCAGGGCGGAAACCCAGACCGGTCAGCAATTGTTCGGCGCGGGAGCGGGCGGTGTAGGCATCGGCATCCGCCAGCGCAGCATGCACTTCCGCCATCGCCAGACCGGTTTGCTCGTCGTGCTCACGACTTTCCAGTTCCGCCAGACGCGCTTCCAGACCACGCAGACGGGTGTCACCATCCAGCGCATAATCGATGGCAGGGCGGTCCAGCGCCGGGGTTTCCTGCGCGACCGATGCCATTTGCCAGCTGGCCGGAATGTCGATATTGCCCTGATCCGGATGCAGCTCTTGCCGCAGCATCGCAAACAGGGTCGATTTGCCGGTACCGTTGGAGCCGATCAGACCGATGCGTTCACCGGGATTTAAGGTGACATCCGCCTGTTCAAACAAGCTCTTGTTGCCGCGTAACAGCGAAATTTGCTGCAAACGAATCATAAAACTTCCGTATCAGAGTAATTCAGACTGTGCGCCGGCGACCTGAACAGGGCGGCGCAGAAAAAACAAAAAGCCCGTCAGACAATATGCTGACGGGCTGGCAGGGCGCGCGGCTTAGTTCAGCCAGTCACGCAGATCCTGCGCCTGTACCAGGAAGACCATGTCGTCACCGGCACTGGTCGATACCCAGGTCATCGGCAAGCCTTCAAATGCGGCTTCGGCAAAAGCGCGTTCATTACCGATTTCCACCATCAGAATACCGTCTTCGGTCAGGCGGTCTGCCGCTTCGCGCACGATAGTGCGAACCAGATCCATACCGTCATCACCACCAGCCAGCGCAATTTGCGGCTCGTGCAGATATTCTTTTGGCAAAGTTGCCATAGAACCGGAGTTCACATACGGCGGGTTGGTAATGATCAGATCATACTGACCAGCCGGTACGTTCTGGTACAGATCCGACTGAATCAGATTGACGCGGTCCTGCAATTCGTAAGTCGCCACATTGCGCGCAGCCACTGCCAGTGCATCCGCAGAAATATCCACCGCATCCACCTGCGCATTGTCAAATGCGTCCGCCATCATGATGGCGAGGCAGCCGGAACCGGTACACAGTTCCAGAATGCGGGTGACGGAATCCGCATCGCTAACCCACGGCGAGAAGCGCTCAGGAATCAGTTCCGCGATGAAAGAGCGCGGGACGATGACGCGCTCATCCACGTAGAAATTGTAAGTGCCCAGCCATGCTTCATTGGTCAGATACGATGCCGGTACGCGGTCTGTCACGCGGCGTTCTATCATCGCCAGCACGGCTTCGATTTCTTCCGGTAGCAGACGTGCATCCAGAAACGGATCGATTTTATCCAGCGGCAGATGCAGCGTATGCAGAATCAGGTAGGCGGCTTCATCCAGCGCATTGGCGCTGCCGTGGCCGAAGAAAACTTTCTCGCGCTGGAAGCGGGAAACCGCATAACGCAGCAGGTCGCGGAAAGTCTGAAAAGTGCTTGCAGGTGTACTCATGGTCTTGGTTGCCGTCCGGATCACAGTAAAAGGTTTTCCAGGGCGCGGCGATAGATGTTTTTGAGAGGCTCGATGTCATCCAGAGCAATATGCTCGTCGATCTTATGGATGCTCGCGTTCGGAGGGCCGAACTCTACCACCTGCGGGCAGATTCTGGCAATAAAACGGCCGTCGGAAGTGCCGCCGGTAGTCGATAATTCCGTCGTTACACCGGTTTCATCCAGAATCGCTTTGGCCATGGCATCGCTGAGCGTACCTTTTGGTGTCAGGAAAGGATGACCGCCGACTGTCCATTTCAGGTCGTAGTTCAGGCCGTGTTTATCCAGAATCGCGTGTACACGCTGTTGCAAACCTTCGGCGGTGCTGGCAGTGGAGAATCGGAAATTGAAATCCACTACGCATTCACCCGGAATCACATTCGATGCACCTGTACCAGCGTGGATGTTCGATACCTGCCAGGAGGTCGGCAGATAGTATTCATTGCCTTCGTCCCAGACTTCCTGCGTCAGTTCGCTTAATGCCGGTGCCAGTACATGCACAGGATTCAGCGCCAGATGCGGATAGGCGATATGACCCTGAATACCTTTGACGGTCAGACGGCCTGACATCGTGCCGCGACGACCGTTTTTGATGGTGTCGCCGAGTTTTGCGGTGGAAGTCGGTTCGCCGACAATGCAGTAATCCAGTTGTTCGCCGCGTTCTTTGAGGCGATTGCAAACGATCACAGTACCATCGGTGGCAGGGCCTTCTTCATCACTGGTAATCAGAAAGCCGATTGAACCTTTGTGGTCAGGGTGGGCTGCGACGAATTCTTCGGTGGCAACAACAAACGCGGCAATCGAAGTTTTCATATCCGCCGCACCACGGCCATACAGCTTGCCGTCACGGTGGGTTGGCGCAAACGGCGCAGACTGCCATTGAGCAACCGGGCCGGTTGGCACCACGTCGGTGTGTCCTGCAAATACCAGCAGCGGCTGCTCAGTACCGCGACGTGCCCACAAATTGGTGACATCGCCGGATGGCATGCTTTCGCAGCGGAAACCCAGTGGCTCCAGCAGGGAAATCAGGGTTTGCTGGCAGCCTTTGTCTTCAGGCGTAACGGAATCGAGCGCAATCAGCTGCTCGGTCAGGGCAAGGGTTTTACTCATGGTGTGTCGGAGAAAATGCCTGCGTACAGATCCGGCTGAAAACCGGTTTGCAGGCGGGTGATCTGGTCATTGTTCTGAATTTGCAAAACCGGACGCTTAATCAGCGACGGGTTTTGCACCATCAGTGCAATCGCCTCCGACACATTGTCAGCGGACTGTTTCTGGTCATCGCTCAGTGCGCGCCATGTTGTTCCTTTGCGGTTGATCAGCGTTGCCAGATCGGTATGTTCCAGCCACAGCGTAATTTGTTCTGCTGTCAGGCCTTGTTTTTTGAAATCGTGAAAAACAAAGCTGATTTGCTGATCTGCCAGCCAGGTACGCGCTTTTTTGACGGTGTCGCAGTTAGGAATGCCAAAAACAGTAATGTGTGTCATGAGGTATTGCTTATAAATTCAGGGTAAATTCTGTGAAGGAAGCTTCTTCACGTTTTTCTTCAGGTTCGGGTTCCGGCGGAGGCGCGGAAGCCGGGCTGACTTCATTGTTCAGCAGCCACAGCAGGTTATTCGCCGAGTCTGCATTGGCCAGACCTTCTTCTTTTGAAATCAGGCCTTCGCTGATCAGATGGAACAGCGCTTTTTCAAAGGTTTGCGAACCAGGCGAGAGCGATTTTTCGATCGCTTCGCGAATCGCAAAAATGTCGCCTTTTTCAATCAGTTCCGATACGTAACGGGTATTCAGCATGACTTCCACAGCCGGACAGCGTCCACCGCTGACGGCTTTGATCAGGCGTTGTGAAATGACGGCACGAATCGATGAAGCCAGATCCAGCAGCAATGCTGTACGGTTTTCCATCGGGAAGAAGCTGATAATCCGGTTCAGCGCCTGATAACTGTTGTTTGCATGCAGCGTTGCCAGTACCAGATGGCCGGATTGCGCATAAGCGATCGCTGCCATCATGGTTTCCAGATCGCGGATCTCGCCGATCAGAATGCAGTCAGGTGCCTGACGCAGCGAGTTTTTCAGCGCTGTTTTCAGACTTTCAGAATCGGTACCGATTTCGCGCTGATTGACAATGGAGCGCTTACTGCGGAACAGAAATTCGATCGGATCTTCCAGCGTCAGAATATGGCCTGTACGGGTTTCGTTGCGGTGATCCAGCATCGAAGCGATGGTGGTGGATTTACCGGAACCGGTAGATCCCACCACCAGAATCAGACCGCGTTTTTCCATGATCAGTTCGCTGAGCACTGGCGGCAGATTCAGACTGCTTAATTTCGGGATATCGCCCGGCACGTAACGGAAAACCGCAGAAATCGTGCCGCGCTGTCGGAAAGCGGATAAACGGAAGCGGCCCAGCCCGGGTACGCCAATACCAATGTTCAGTTCGTTTTCGCGTTCCAGTCGCTCAAGATCTTCCTGCTCGACGACTTCTGCCAGCATCGCCATGATATTGGCATGGTCCATGCGCTGCTGATTCACAGGAATCAGATTGCCATTGATCTTGATATGTACCGGAGAGTTAATTGCGAAGAACATGTCTGACGCATGTTTATCTTTCATGAGCTGAAACAGCCGCTCCATTGCTCCCATATGGATTCCCTTTAAAAACGATCGTTATACGCAGATTCAGGCGCCGCGCAGCAGTTCGTTAATACTGGTTTTAGAACGTGTCTGCGCGTCTACACGCTTCACGATAACAGCACAGTACAGGCTGTGGGAACCATCAGCAGACGGGAGGCTGCCGGAAACAACAACGGAACCTGCCGGTACACGGCCGTATGTCACTTCGCCGGTGGCGCGGTCATAGATTTTTGTCGACTGACCGATGTACACGCCCATGGAAATCACGGAGTTTTCTTCTACGATCACGCCTTCAACGATTTCAGAACGTGCGCCGATGAAGCAGTTATCTTCGATGATGGTCGGATTTGCCTGCATAGGCTCCAGAACACCACCGATACCAACGCCGCCGGACAAGTGAACATTTTTACCGATCTGCGCGCAGGAACCAACGGTTGCCCAGGTATCCACCATAGCGCCTTCGTCCACATAAGCACCGATATTCACGTAAGAAGGCATCAGCACCACATTTTTACCAATGAAGCTGCCACGACGTGCAACAGCAGGTGGTACAACGCGGAAACCACCGCGTGCGAAGTCTTCAGCGGTGTAATTCGCGAATTTGGTCGGCACTTTGTCAAAGAATTGCATGTGCTCGCCGGACGGCATGGTGATGTTGTCTTCCAGACGGAAAGACAGCAAAACGGCTTTCTTTACCCACTGGTTAACATGCCAGCTGCCATCGATTTTCTGTGCAACGCGCAGGGTACCTGCATCCAGTTCTGCCAGCACATGGCTGACAGCATCGCGGAGTTCTGCAGGTGCTGCTTTCGGAGAAAACTCGGTACGTTTTTCCCACGCCTGATCAATGATTTGTTGCAGTTGCTGAGTCATGATTGTTCACTTAATCAAATTAACAAAAAGGCATTCCTGTCTTCAGGATTGCAGTTCTTTACAGAATGCGACGATGCGTTGTGCAGCTTCGAGACATTCTTCCACTTCGGCCACCAGCGCCATCCGGATCCGGTTGGCGCCCGGATTAATGCCGTGGGCATCGCGGGCAAGATAGCTGCCCGGCAAAACAGTGACGTGATACCGTTCATACAGTGCACGCGCAAATTCAGTGTCAGAAATGCCGCCCAGATGATCGACTTTTGCCCAAAGATAAAAGGCGGCGTCCGGCAATTGCACATCCAGCGTTTCTGCCAGCAGTGGCGTGATTTTCTCAAATTTCTGACGGTACTGAGTACGATTTTCTCTGACGTGCTCTTCATCCTGCCATGCAACGACCGAAGCGGCCTGCACCATAGGATTCATTGCACTGCCGTGGTAGGTACGATACAACAGGAACTGGCGAATAATCTCTGCATCACCGGCCACAAAACCCGAACGTAATCCGGGCACATTGGAGCGTTTGGACAGGCTGGACAGCATGATCAGGCGGCTGTAGTCGCGGCCCAGCAAACGCGCTGCCTGCAAGCCACCGAGCGGCGCCTCATCTGTAAAGTAAATTTCTGAATAGCATTCATCCGATGCGATCACAAAGCCATAGCGATCAGACAGTTCAAACAACTCTTTCCAGTCTTCCAGTGTCAGTACTGCACCGGTCGGGTTGCCGGGAGAGCAGACAAACAATAACTGAACACGTTGCCAGACGGATTCCGGAACCGTGCTGTAGTCCGGCGCATAATTGCGGGCCGGATCAGCATTCACGAAATAAGGTTCCGCGCCGGACAAATACGCCGCACCTTCATAAATCTGATAAAACGGGTTCGGACACATCACCAGCGGTGGTCCGTTTTCTGCAACCAATGGGTTGATGATCGTTTGCGCCAGCGAAAACAGGGCTTCGCGCGAGCCATTTACCGGCAGAATTTCAGTGGCGAAATCCGGTGCAGGAATGGCGTAGCGATTTGCCATCCATCCCGCAATGCTTTTGCGCAGCGCTTCAGATCCGGCGGTCAGCGGATAGGCCGATAATGTCTGTAAGCTGTTGCAGAGGGCATCTTTAATCAGTTGCGGTGCCGGATGGCGCGGTTCGCCGATGCCAAGGCTGATTGGCGTATATGCAGGATTCGGCGTGATACCGGCGAACAGGCGTTTCAGTTTTTCAAACGGATAAGGCTGTAATCTGGACAGATATGGGTGAAAAGTCATATGGGCATGCGCCGTCAAAGGCGCTGTAACATTGAAGCCGTATAGATTCCGCCGGTCGGAGCGTTTTGTCCGAATGACAGGTTTTACTCAGGAGCAGACATATTATATCCTTTGCCTCATTCTGCGTAGACTGGGGTTGTCGCGTAATTCCGATAATAAATACGCGAAAAACCAGCAAAAATCCTGAGTGTTGGTGAAATTCTAAGCGCTGCGGATCAACAAGCTGCGTTCTGAATGGTATGATGCCACCCTGACCGGTGATGCACGTTATCACTGGCTGGAATGGCGTCGATCAGCGCTGGATGTAACCTCTAACGATAATAAAGTGCCAAGTGCGATTAACCTCAATTAAATTGTCGGGATTTAAATCGTTTGTCGATCCCACACATTTTCATGTACCCGGACAGCTGGTGGGTGTAGTCGGGCCGAATGGCTGCGGCAAATCCAACATCATAGATGCTGTGCGCTGGGTACTGGGTGAATCCAAAGCGTCTGAGCTGCGCGGCGAATCGATGCAGGACGTTATTTTCAACGGCTCCACACATCGCAAACCTGCTGGTCGTGCTTCAGTTGAACTGGTGTTTGACAACAGTCTGGGAAAAGCGGCGGGGCAGTGGGGGCAGTATGCTGAAATCGCCGTCAAGCGCACACTGACGCGCGACGGTACATCCAGTTACTTTATTAATGGTCAGGCAGTACGCCGTCGCGATATTCAGGATATTTTCCTCGGTACCGGTCTTGGTCCGCGCGCCTACGCGATTATCGGACAGGGCATGATTTCGCGCATTATTGAAGCGCGTCCGGAAGAGCTGCGTATTTTTCTGGAAGAAGCCGCAGGCGTGTCGCGTTACAAAGAGCGCCGCCGTGAAACTGAAAACCGTATTCATGACACCACAGAAAATCTGGTGCGTGTCGAAGATATTCTGCGTGAACTGAACAACAATCTTGAAAAGCTGGAAGCGCAGGCTGTGGTCGCAACCAAGTACCACGAGCTGATGGCAGATCAGGAAGAAAAACAAAAACTGTTGTGGCTGTTACGTCGTAATGAAGCTGCAGCAGAGCAAAAGAAACATTTCGCGGAAATCGAAAAAACGCAGCTGGAGCTGGAAGCACAGACTGCGCAACTCCGCCATATCGAGCTGGAGCTCGAACAAATGCGCCAGACCCATTATGCGGTCGGTGATCGTATGCATCAGGCGCAAGGTCACTTGTATCAGACCAATGCCGAAATCGGTAGTCTGGAAGCGCAGATTCGTTTTGTGATCGAATCGCGTACCCGTTTGCAGAATCAGATTCAGGCATTAAAAGGACAGCGGGAACAATGGCTGAGTCAGCAACGTGATCTGCAGGATGCCTTACGCGATGCAGAAACGGAAGTAGAAGAGCTGGCAATGCGGACTGAGCAGGCCGCAGAAATGACGCAGCAACATCAGGATGAAATTCCTGAACTGGAAAAAGCCTGGCGTGATGCACAGTCGGAATCGACAGAATCCCGCGCACGCATCATGCAGTTGCAACAGCAAATTGAGCTGGAATCCGCGCAACAGCGCAACGCAAATCAGATACTGAACAGCCTTGCGGCGCGTAAAGAACGCTTGCAACAGGAAAAACACGGTCTAAGTAAACCTGATTCCGCTCATCTTGATAACCTGAATTTCCAGCTGGAAGAGAAAAAGCAAATTCTCGAAGAATTGCAATTCCAGTCTGAAGACGCCGCTGCAAAATTACCGGAAATGGAAATGCAGCGTCGTCAGGCGCAGGCGCAGGTCAGCAAAGACACCGCAGAACTCGCGCAACTGGAAGCACGTCTGCAGACGCTGAAACAATTGCAGGAAAAAGTTGCGTCTCAGGGGAAAGTGCAGCCCTGGCTGGCAAAACACGAATTATCCGGTTTGCCGAAACTATGGCAGAAAATTCAGATTGAATCCGGCTGGGAATCCGCGCTGGAATCCGTGCTGCGTGAGCGTACATCAGCGCTGGAAATGTCCAATCTGGATTGGGCTAAGGCATTTTTTCAGGATGCGCCACCTGCCAAGTTAGCGATTTACAGTCCGCAGATTTATGCGGAACAAACGCCTGCGCCGGAAGGCTTCAAGCCTTTCATTTCTCTGCTTCAGATTAATGAAGCCGGTGTCCGCAGCTTGCTGCAGGACTGGCTACACAATGTCTTCATCGCAGAAGACTTACATACAGCCTTTGTTGACCGCGCAAAGCTGCCGCAGGGCGGGGTGTTGTTAACCCGGCAGGGGCATATGATCACGCGGTCCGGCGTGCGTTTTTACGCAGCGGATTCTGAGCAGGAAGGTATGCTGGGGCGCCAGCAGGAGATCGAGAATCTCGGTAAACAATTACGTGCAAAGCAAGTGCTGGCGGAAGAAACCCGCGCAGCTTCCGTGCGTCTGGATGCTGCATGCACGCAATTAAGCCAGCAGTTACATGAATTACGCCAGAAAACGTCGACTCTGACGCAGGCATGCCACCAGTTGCAAATCGAAACGATGAAGCTGGCAGAGGTACAGGAGCGCTATAACCAGCGCAGTTTGCAAATCGGTACAGATCTCAGCGAGATTGCAGCGCAGGAAGCAGAGCAGCAGCAAACTCTGGCCGAATCTGAGCAACGCTTTGAAATGCTGGACATTGAACTTGCCGGTTTACAGGAAGCGCACGAAGCAGGGCAGACCACGTATCTGGAGCGCGAGGCGCGCCTGAATCAGGCGAGGCAGCAATTTCGTGAACTGGAATTGTCCGCGCAGGAAGCGGCTTTTGCAGAAAAATCCCACCGTGCGCGGATGGAAGAAATCCGTCGCAATATTCAGACCGCGGAAGAACAGGCAGAACAGTTATTCCACAGCGTTGAACAAGGCCAGCTTGAGCTCGAAACGATGACCGATGAAACTGCGCAGGATGGCTTGCAGGACTTGCTGGATCGTCGTAGCGAACAGGAAAAGGCCCTTGCTAACGCGCGTCACGAACTCGATCAGATCTCGCTGGCATTACGGCAGTGTGAAGATTCTAAAAATCAGATCGAACGCAATTTGCAACCCCAGCGCGACCGGATTATGGAGCTGCAGCTCAAAGAGCAGGCTGCCCGCTTGTCGCAGGAACAATATGAAGAACAATTGCGTAACTTCCAGGTTGATGAAACTCAGCTGGCAGAAAAACTGCATGCGGATCTGAAACCTTCTTACCTGCAGGGCGAGGTAACGCGTCTGGGGAATGCAATTGCGGCTTTAGGTGCGGTGAATCTTGCCGCACTGGACGAGCTTGCGCAGGCAACGGAACGTAAAACCTTCCTTGATGCGCAACATGCGGATCTGACGGCGGCGATTACGACGCTGCAGGATGCGATTCAAAAAATTGATATGGAAACACGCGAATTGCTGCAGGGAACCTTTGACAAGGTTAATCAGCAATTCGGTGAATTATTTCCGACATTGTTTGGCGGTGGTCAGGCAAAACTGATTATGACCGGCGATGAAATTCTCGATGCCGGTGTGCAGGTGATGGCGCAGCCACCGGGTAAGAAAAATGCAACGATTCACTTGTTGTCGGGTGGTGAAAAAGCACTGACCGCAACAGCACTGGTATTTGCGATGTTCCAGCTGAATCCGGCACCGTTCTGTTTGCTGGACGAAGTGGACGCGCCGCTGGACGATGCAAACACTGAACGATTCTGTCGTATGGTGCAGCGTATGTCGTCGAATACTCAGTTTTTATTTATCTCCCATAATAAGATTGCAATGGAAATGGCGCAGCAGCTGATCGGCGTGACCATGCAAGAGCAGGGAGTTTCCCGTATTGTGGCGGTTGACATGGAAGCCGCCGCGAATTTTGCGACAGAGGTTCAAGCAGCATGACTGACTTACAGTTAAGTTTATTTGGTATCGGTGGCACACTGGTCGTGGGTTTGTTTGCCTATAACCGCTGGCAGGAGTACAAAGCCAGAAAGACCGTGGACACCGCATTCGGTGATGGCGATGACGATGTTTTACTGAAAGCTGATCAGGCAGAAGTAAGGCAGGAGCCTTCGCTGGACGAGCCCGCGGAGCAGCAACCGGTCAGACAGAAAAAGTCTGAACAGACTGCTGACGTCAGTTCGCATAACGCGGATACAGTGACTGCAGATGATGTCCGCGGCACTGAAACAGGTGAAGATAGTTCTGAAGAAACGGATGCAATTCCGGTTGCAAAACCAGTCGGCAAGAAAGATTTACCGGTCGATGAATTAATCGATTGCGTGGTACCGCTGGAATTTGATCATCCTGTGAAAGGTGAAAAAATTCTGCAGGAATTGCATGAATTGCGCTATGTCGGTAAAAAGCCGGTGCACTTCATCGGTATTACTGCTGACGGGGACAAAGATCTGATTTCTGTTGCCCATGCATATACCACCGTACTTGCCGGTATTCGTACTGTCAGCCGCAGCGGTCCGCTGAATGAACTGGAATATTCTGAATTCGTGATGAAGCTGCGCGCGGCTGCCGACAACCTTGGCGCGCACCCTGATGTGCCGGACATGACACGCATCATCAACAACGCGCGTGAGCTGCAGCAATTTGTTGCGGAACATGATGCGCAACTGAGCGTGAATGTCGTAACGACCGGCGCGCCGTGGGCATTGCATACTTTGCTGGCTGCGCTGGAAAAAATGGGCTTTGATCAGCGTCCTGATGGTCGTCTGATGATGCCGGATGGTGATGGTGGCTCATTGTTTACCTTGTCGCTGAATACGGAAGTCAGTGACACACAAACAGTCAAACTGACGCTGTTGTTGGACGTTCCATGTGTTGCTCCTGCTCGTGACGCTTTCGGCGCGATGACGGCTTGTGCAAAATCTCTGGCAGCGCGTCTGAATGGTGTGGTGGTGGACGATGGCCATCACCGTATTCCTGACAGTTCGCTGGAAGAAATTGCCCAGCAGGTACAGGAATTTTATGCAGCGATGGAAGAGGCGCAGATTCCTGCAGGTTCTCCGCGCGCATTGCGTTTGTTCAGCTGATTCTGTTTGTGTATGCAAGAAGATTTGTTTAGTGCAGCCAACACGCAGGAAGATGCTGTGAAAATCAGAGCAGAAGAGCTGCATACTTTACTGCATCGTTATGGGCACGCGTATTACGTACTGGATGCGCCGCTGGTACCGGACAGTGAGTATGACCGGCTCTTTCGGGAGTTGCAGGACATAGAGCAGCAACATCCTGAACTGAAAACCGCTGACTCTCCGACCCACCGCGTGGGCGGTGCGCCTTTGCCGGAATTCTCTCAGGTGCAGCACGGTATTCCGATGTTGTCGCTGAATAACGCATTTGAACCGGAAGAGGTACAGGCGTTCGATCAGCGCATTCGTGAAGGGCTGGAACGCGATGAAAACGTCGAATATTCAGTAGACCTGAAGTTCGATGGCCTGGCGATGAATCTTCGCTATGTTGACGGAATACTGGTGCAGGCTGCGACGCGCGGTGACGGTTATACCGGCGAGGACGTGACAGAAAATATCCGCACCATCCGTTGCATTCCTTTGAAACTGCACACTGATACACCACCTGCCGTACTGGATGTGCGCGGCGAAGTCCTGATGTATAAAGCGGATTTTCAGAAACTGAATCAGCGCCAGCGCGATCTGGGTGCAAAAGAATTCGCTAATCCGCGTAATGCCGCTGCCGGTAGTTTGCGCCAGCTTGATCCTAAAATTGCAGCGCAACGAAATTTACGTTTCTTTGCTTACGGTATCGGTGTGCTGGAAGGCGCGGACAAACCTGAAGGGCATCAGGCACTGATGTCCTGGTTTAAGTCACTCGGTTTGCCGGTCTGTGATGAGGGGGCGCTGGTGTCCGGTGCGGAAGGATTGCTGGCGCGTTACGAAGCGGTTGCCGCGAAACGCGATGCTTTACCTTATGAGATCGACGGTATTGTTTATAAGGTCGATCGTTTTGCGTTTCAGGATCAGCTGGGCTTTGTATCACGAGCACCGCGCTTCGCGATCGCGCATAAATTTCCGGCACAGGAAGCATTAACCAAAGTCATTGCGATTGATGTGCAGGTTGGCCGCACCGGAGCGATAACGCCGGTTGCCCGACTGGAACCCGTGTTTGTCGGTGGCGTTACCGTGACCAATGCAACGCTGCACAATGAAGAAGAAGTTCAGCGCAAAGATGTTCGTATCGGTGATACCGTCATCGTACGCCGTGCCGGTGATGTGATTCCTGAAGTCGTAGGCAGTGTTGCAGAACGCAGACCGCCGGACGCGCAATTATTTGTGATGCCGCAAGCCTGCCCGGTGTGTGGTTCCCCGATTTCCAAACCGGAAGGGGAAGCGGTTGCCCGTTGTTCCGGTGGCGCGATCAAATGTAAGGCGCAGCGCAAAGGCGCGCTGAACCATTTCGTGTCCCGTAAAGCGATGAATGTTGAGGGACTGGGCGAACAACTGATTGAGCAACTGGTTGAAAAACAAATCATTACCACGCCAGCTGATTTATATAAGCTGGGGCTGAGTTCGCTGGTTGCCTTAGATCGCATGGCAGAAAAATCTGCCGGCAATATTCTGACCGCGCTGGAACAATCGAAGCATACGACGTTTGCCCGCTTCATTTATTCGCTGGGTATCCGGCATGTCGGTGAGTCAACAGCGAAAGATCTCGCGCAGTCTTTTGGCAATATCGATGCCCTGATGGCTGCGACTGAAGAAGCTCTGCTGGAAGTCAATGATGTCGGCCCGGTGGTTGCAAAATCCGTACGCGAATATTTTGCTGATACCCTCAATTGCGAAATGGTCAGCCAGTTAATCGCTGCTGGTATTCAATGGCCTGTGCAGGCGGAACGGTCTGCAGCAGACTTGCCGCTGGCAGGGCTGACTTTCGTACTGACCGGAACGCTGCCGACCATGGGGCGTGATCAGGCCAAGGAACTGATTGAATCCAAGGGTGGAAAAGTATCAGGATCTGTATCAAAGAAGACGCATTACCTTGTCGCAGGTGAGGAAGCAGGTAGTAAACTCGTTAAAGCAAATGAATTAGGCGTGCCAGTATTGGACGAAGCAGGTTTAGTGCAGTTATGTTCGAGGAACCCAGATGAGAAAAATTAAAAAAGCTGTATTTCCTGTAGCAGGCTTAGGCAGCCGCTTTTTGCCGGCGACCAAAGCGCAACCGAAGGAAATGCTGCCTATCGTTGATAAGCCATTGATTCAGTATGCCGTTGAAGAAGCGGTAGAAGCTGGTATCACGGAAATGGTATTCATTACCGGCCGTAACAAACGGGCAATTGAAGATCATTTCGATAAAGCTTACGAGTTAGAAAGCGAACTCGAAGCAGCAGGCAAAGAAGCATTGCTGAACATGGTCAGGAACGTGATTCCTAAAAATGTTAACTGTATTTATATTCGTCAGCCTGCTGCGCTGGGTCTGGGACATGCAGTGCTGTGCGCACGTCCTGTTATCGGTGATGATCCGTTTGCCGTGTTGCTGGCAGATGATCTGATGGATGCAGATACCGGCTATAAATCGGTCATCGCGCAAATGGCGGATGTCTATGAACGCGAAGGTGGCAGTATCGTGGCGGTGCAGGATGTGCCGCGCGAATTCACCAAGCAGTACGGTATTGTCAGCGGCGCACCATATCAGGATCGCCTTGAAAAAGTACGCGGTATTATTGAGAAACCGAAACCGGAAGATGCTCCATCCACACTGGCGGTCGTTGGACGTTATATTCTGTCAGGCCGTATTTTCTCGTATCTGGAAAATCTTGGTAAAGGTTCCGGTGGCGAAATTCAGCTGACTGACGGTATTGCCGCAATGCTGCAGGATTTCCCTGTCTATGCCTACCGTGCAGCGGCAACGCGTTACGATTGCGGCTCTAAGCTGGGTTATCTGAAAGCCAGTGTGGCACTGGGTCTGAAACACAAAGAAACCAGCGAAGAGTTCGCCGAGTATCTGCGCTCTGTGAAGCTGTAATCCGGCTTGCCCCTGATGTAGCCTGGTTATTCGCCGGGCTGACCTGGTTCTGAAATGCGCTGTTTTCCTTATACGAAAACAGCGCATTTTTTATGCACGCGAAGTGGTGGAGCAGGGTTCGCTGACCAGTCTCTGTCAGACCCGCCCGGATGGCATCACGATTTACTATGTCAACGTAATCTATTCTTCAGGGAACCGACTGGGTATTGATGGGAATTGGGTGTCTGCCGAATCGCCAGCGAAACACCTTCCAATTGGCGTCAAAAAATAGAATTGAGGTTGCTAATGCATGACTGGACACTTAAGAACGTCAACTTTGAGTGGGAATTGGCACGGGTCGTACTTGAATTAAATGACTCGGTTTCAGCTGTAAGGACATTGGTAGCCGATGGAGTGACGGAGTTATCTGTCCCACGGAATAATGCATGGGGGTCAAGCGTGAGTGTTAATGATGTTCACGAAATTGAAGAGCTTCCATCAGGGCTCAAGCAGCTGAAAATTGAAATGCAATCCGGAGACGTAATTCAGATCGTGGCAGCAAAGTTTGCTCTCCCTTTTGATGGCTTGACAGCATAATCAGCCCATCATGCTTCTTAGTGGAACATAAAATGGTACTGACACTACTGAATGAAAACAGTCGCAAAGCAGTGTTGTGTCTTGGCGTGGCTTCCGTACCCTCATTGGCTGCCGGATTGAGCAGCGGCTTAACTGCCTACTCGGTGAATGTCCCTGGAGTTGGGTCGCCTGCGACATTATGGTTGCGATTGGGTGACGGCCGGACACTCAGAGTTGGTGTAGATATGCATGACCTCGGCGCCTGGGAGGAAATTGGCACACTCACGTTTGAATTGGCCAACGCAGAGGGTGTGCCGGAATTGATTAGCTTGCCGTCATCTTGGTTAGATGTGAGGGAAGTACAAAAGCTTGTCTACACCTCAGATGATTATGAGGCGGAATGCGGTTTTTCCATGCGCACGGGCAGCGGGGATCAACTCACGATTGTGCCCGGCGCCGATGTCTACACGCTTGCAATAGAAGCGCCATTTCTCTCGCTACCCTTTACGCCGGAGAATGACTTATCGGCCTATCTCCGCAAGGCTTTCTAAGGCCGTAAGGCGTATCCCTTACCTCGTAGGGCGCATTGCAATGCGCCGAATGAGAATGATGCCGGGCTGCGACTAAAAATGCAAAACGGCGGTTGGTTCTGAAATATGTGCAAATATCGTCATCTCAATTTTCCACAAGCCCAGACTTTCTGCCGACGACCGTCAGATCGCTATGCTGAACACCGCAATTTGATGTTAAAAAGGTAAAATAATAAGATTTGGCGCATTGCAGGATACGCCTTATGGCCTTAAATCAATTCGCCGTTGGTAACGTGTATTTCTTTTGAAAAAGATAAGAATCATGGAATTATTCAATGAGGTCTTGGCATATAGAGCAATGTTTGTGTTTTTAGATCGATATTTTGATTTGACTAAATCAGAAGATATTGGTCAGTTACTCTCAAGCATGAGTATGTTGAATGATGGCTTACCTGTTGATCCAGCAATCTGGGAAGATTGGAAAGACGCTATAGGTATTGCTATAAAAAATCAACAAAGTGTGGATTTGAAGTTAAATCTGTAAGGCGGAATGAATTGGTAAGGTGTAATGGGCATCATCTATTTCACCATTCCGGCCGAAGAGATACCCAGCAAATCTAATCAAGTATGAGCAAATCAGTGCGACGCCAAATAAACGCGTCGCACTTGGTTGCGTGGCGGCCTTCCAGCCTAAAACTAGCCGTGGTTCGCTGCCAGTGTTCATCTACTTGCGCCAAGGCCGTAAGGCGTATCCCTTACCTCGTAAGGCGCATTGAAATGCGCCGAATGGGAATGATGCCGGGCCGCGACTAAAAAATGCAAAAAAATGGTTGGTGCTGAAATATGTGCAAATATCGTCATATCAATTTTCTACAAGCCGAGACTTTCTGCCGACGACCGTCAGATCGCTATGCTGAACACCGCATTTTGATGTTGAAAAAGTAAAATAATAAGGTTTGGCGCATTGCAATGCGCCCTATGCAGCCTTACAGCCTTGCAAAAGAGAGGGGCTTTTCCGATCGGAATGAATGCGAATGGTGTCGCAGATTTGGCGTCCAATTCAGGTGCATGGCAAAAGTATATGCCCATTATCATTGACGCCTGTAACGCTGGCCGAGACTCGAATGGAATTGGCAGTTAAATTGCATAGAGACTTGGTGTTTATTTGACCGCGCCTACGTCATTTATTTGGAATTACACTGTTGGATTATTCGGTGGTTTAACCAGTGGCACCGGATCTTATGAGAACGTACTTGGTCAAGCCATTCCCAATATTTTCAACCAGATGCCATGGAGGACCTTTGGGTCAGATGGCTCTGTGGTTTCACAAACTCCTACACCGCCTGGTAAATAATCATGCAAAAGAAAACGATCTTCTTATCCCTGCTAATTGCGATTGTTTTTGCTGGGTACTATTTCGGATTCGAAAGATGTCAAGACCAGCTGGCATATGATTACAGCCCATATTGCGTCAAGTGCAATGAGCAAAATGCTGAAAAAGGCGATCCGGGTTCTGCTTATAATCTGGCGCTATATTTTGAGGGCCGTGATCCAGTGAAGTCCAATGATTGGTTGCGCACCGCAGCCGAGCGCGGCGACAGACGGGCGGTGTCACGAGCACTGGATGAATGCGGGGATGGGAAGCAATTTTCACCTCGATCCGCTGAAAAAATTCTGTCAGATGTGGTAGCTAAAGACCCGCAAGCAATGTCACTTGAGGCCATGTATTTTTATCTTGGTGGGTATTGCGGCCCCATAAATTTGGAACTCGTTAGAACCTTTTACGTTAAGCGCGCAGATGACGATTTGATATTATGTCGGGTGGCTTTGAAATATGGAGAAGTGGTTCGGTCAGGAACGGCGAAAGATTCGGATCAAAAGAATGTAATAGAGCTATTACAGGAATGCATGCGCAAGTCGGATCCGGATAGCGTTACTTATCAAGATGCATCGAAACTCTTGGGCGCTTTAAGGCCGTAACGAAGAGCGAAGAAAGCGCGGGGTCACCCATCAGCCAGGTAGGGTCGTAAGGCGTATCCCTTACCTCGTAGGGCGCATTGCAATGCGCCGAATGAGAATGATGCCGGGCTGCGACTAAAAATGCAAAACGGCGGTTGGTTCTGACATCTGTGCAAATATCGTCATTTCAATTTTCCACAAGCCCAGATTTTCTGCCGACGACCGTCAGATCGCTATGCTGAACACCGCATTTTGATGTTGAAATAGTAAAATAATAAGGTTTGGCGCATTGCAATGCGCCCTTCGCAGTGCGGGATACGCCTTACGGCCTTATGCAAGGTGCCGCGCAAGGTGTGGCGGAAGCAGGAAATAGTTATTATCCAGAGCTTGCGAAGACTGGTTTGTTGTCGGCGTTGCCGCTTGGAGGTGCTGCGTCGGAATACACCACCTTATACCGAGCAGTTTCGCGTGCAGAGCTGGAGAGCATAGCTAATCTCGGGAAGTTCACGCCAAGTGGTGGCTCTATGGGGAACAAGTGGTTTGCCGAATCAGCGGCAGATGCGGCTGCTTGGGGTAAGAAATTCTTTGGATTTGATAAGGAAGCGGTCTTCACCATTCGGGTTAGAGTCCCGAATGACTTGACTTCAAAAATGATGAGGGATCCTAGGTTGGATGGTATTGGCCCGGCTAGGTCGGCGGATGCCAAACTTCTTGATGAGATCAACCGTCGCGGTCGCATTGATGCCTTGAATGGGAGTGTATTGAAATGAGTCCTGTGACCAAGCCGCGCCGCTTTGTAATAGCCGATTTGAAATGGTTAATTTCCGATCCGACGAACCAACCTAGCGCAGGTCTTACCGCGTTTCGGCAGGCTCTCGGACGCGACGACCTATTTAGCGTCTATGTGAAATTTTCTAGGAGTGCTGGATGCTCGGGCGCATGGAACAAAGCGAAGATATATGCACTTGCCGAAGAAATGGAAGGAAGACTTCCGCCTTCAGGGGAGATTTTGATGATTACGGCAGGGAGCACCATCGTGGCTGAAGCAAGGATCACGTCAGATGGCGCAGAGATTGTTTAGGTGACCACTGCAGTGATTCACTACTGACCAAAAGCCGTGTATAAGTTCATCGCCTATCGGGACGTGTCCAAACCGAATCGCGTATAGTTCTTTTTGCAGCCCCTCACTTCCGTCCCACACCAGGCAATCAGAGCCGAAATGTCGTGGAAGTGCGGGGCTCTTTCAAATGAGTTTATTGGAAATTCTTGCGAATGATAGCGGTTCTGTTGAAGCATCACTTGCTGCTATTGAGGAATTGTAATGCCCCAGCGATTCCTGCTCAACTTAGGCTGCTAAAGCAAATGCCTCAGCGGGTGTTTTCATCCCCAGCGCCTGATGTGGACGCTGGTTGTTGTAGAACCCGATCCAGCCGGCGATGACCCGGCTGGCGT